>VHAX01000001.1 GCA_016872215.1 Sphingomonadales bacterium
CCACCACCAAGGCCGAACGATTTGCCAAAAGGCTGTTCATAGCGTTTTGAAGAAGTAATTCCGTTTCGGAGTCAACAGAGGCTGTCGCCTCATCGAGCACCACAAGTGGGGGGTTAAGCACCATCATGCGAAGGAATGCAATCAGTTGCCTTTGTCCGGTCGACAAAGCCGCTCCCCGCTCGCGAACTTCATAATCCAATTCACCGGGTAGCCGTTCGAGAAAACGATAAATGCCTGCACCCCGTGCAATGGCTCTGATTCGTTCGCGATCAATCGCCGGGTCTTTGAGGGTAATGTTTTCATAAACGTTTCCTGAAAAGAGAAAAACGTCCTGAAGGATGAATCCAATTCTTCCCCGGAGCTCCGCCAATGACATCTCCTCTATGTTCATGCCATCCAAATATACTTCCCCCTCACTGTGTGTATAAAACCGTCCCAATACGTTCACAACCGATGTTTTCCCGGAACCCGTACTCCCCACAAGCGCCAGTCGCTTGCCTGGCTTCAGATCAAAACTGATTCCCCGCAACACCGGCAGATTCGGGCGGTAACTAAAATGGACATTCTTGAACACAACCGATCCGGTAGATCCAGAGGGCAGCGACTGACCCTGATTGTCTTCCTGTTCGTTTACCTCCATCAATTTGAATACCCTTTCGGCCGCAACGACACCCATCTGAAGGCTGTTGAACTTATCGGCCAACAGACGAATGGGCCTGAAGAACTGGTTGAGGTACAGGATGAAAGCGATAAGGACACCCTGGCTCACCCCTCCTCCTACGGCCTGAAGAGCACCCCAGCTAACCACCAGTCCGAGAGAAACCGCTGTGAGGATTTCGACCACCGGAAAGAAAACGGAATAGTAGAGAACCCCTCTTAAATGTGCCTGCTGCAATTCATGGTTGACCGACCTGAAAGTATTCAGGCTTTCCTTTTCGCGGTTGAATACCTGAATGATGCCCATCCCGGTTAAGTGTTCCTGCACAATGGTGTTGAGACGTGCCACTTCACGGCGGACTTCCTGATAGGAGCCCCGCACTTTTTCTTTGAATAACCAGGTGGCCCACAGGAGGGGCGGCAGAACCACCAGGCCGATGAGGGTGAGCCGCCAGTCTGTATACAGCATAATTCCCAGCAGCACAAGTAACTGCAGCAGATCGCCCCAAATGGTGAGCAGACCCTGCGAAAAGACCTCAGCGATCGATTCAATATCACTTATGGTGCGTGTGGTGAGGGTGCCAACCGGTGTGCGGTCGTAGTAGCTGAGCCGCAGAGTGGAAAGGTGGTGAAACAACTTTTGTCGGAGTCGCCTCACTACTGTCTGCCCGAGCCATGCGCTCTTGTAGGTAAAGTAATAGCGAAACAAAGCCTCCAAAAGCAGGAGGCCGATCATCCACAGAGTGTATTTCAGCAGTCCGTTCACATCACCCTTCTGCATCGGGCCATCCACCATATTTTGGATCAGCATAGGCCTAAGGGGAGAAATTAAGGCCAGGGCGAGCACCGTAATCATGATGAACAACACAACTGCCCGATTTTCCCGAAGCAGCTGAAGTGTTTTCTTCATCAAATAAGTGCTGTTAACACTTGTTTTTTTACTCATATTTGGGTCGACGGCACTACGGAGTCAGGAATTCGGTCCAGGCAGATGGAAACGGGATAGGCAACTTCCTCCAGAAAGAGCCCTTGTGGTGGCGCTGCCAGTCCACATTTGCGCTTAGGGGAGTCGGACAAAAGCTCCACCCACCAATCCACGCTTTTCCTACCCTGGGCGATGACCATCAGGCTGCCTACAATAGCCCGAACCATTTGACGGAGAAATCGATCGGCCTGTATGGTGAAAATGAGTTGATCGGAATCAATAACCCATTCGGCGCGCTCCACTTTGCACTCATTGGTTTGGTTGCCACCATGGGTCTTGGCGAAGCAACCAAAATCGGTTTGTTTCAGGAGCATTTGGGCGGCTGGATTGAGCAGTTCAGGATAAGGCAGCGCGTGAATCAACCAAGATCGATCCACCAGAAAGGGATCCGGGTTTCGATGGATATAGTAGCGGTACACCCGATACTGTGCGGAATAACGCGCATGGGCATCGGGCGACACCTCATGTATCCGATCGATTCGTATGTCGGGGGGGAGCAATTGGTTTAGACGAGCGGATAAATCGAAAGGTAACTCATCTTCAAAATCAAAATGTGCAACCATCTGGCGGGCGTGAACACCCGCATCGGTTCGCCCCTGCCCTGTGAGTCTTATAGACATCCGCAACAACTTGCCCATCGCCTCTTGCAGTTTCTGTTGTATGCTGACAGCATTGTTTTGCGCCTGCCATCCGTGATAGCCTGCCCCGTGGTAGGCAAACCGGATGAAATACCGCCGGTGATGAATCATGCGCAGTTTTCGAGCAACATCGCCAATCCTTGTCCCACCCCCACGCAAAGTGAAGCTACGCCGTATTTGAGGGCAGGGTCGTCCTTCATTTGATGCACCAACGTAGTCGCAATACGCGCCCCCGAACAACCCAGAGGATGTCCGAGCGCAATAGCGCCTCCCTTACGGTTCACACGTTTAGGATCAATTCGGAGCTCTTGAATGCAGGCCACGGCCTGGGCGGCAAAGGCCTCATTGAGTTCAAATACATCGATAGATTCGATGGAAATACCGGTCCTTTGCGACAAGCGCTGGATAGCAGAAACCGGGCCTATTCCCATGTAGGCGGGATCTACGCCGACTGCGGAGGCCCCCACTACACGGGCTAATGGGTTTAGAGAAAAAGTCTTTAGGGTCGCCTCATTCACCAGCAGAACACAAGCAGCCCCATCGTTCATCCCAGAGCTATTACCTGCCGTAACACTGCCCTCCTTACGGAAGGCTGGTTTGAGGGCTGATAATTGTTCCAGACTGCTCAAACGGGGGTGTTCGTCTGCCTCAAACATGCGAAGGGATTCTTTCTCGGATTTGATTTCTACTGGGATTAATTCGCGTGCAAATCCTCCTTCGGAGGCTGCGCGCGCGTAGTTACACTGTGACGAATGAGCAAACTGATCTTGTTGCTCGCGGCCTATTCTGTAACGATCGGCGACATTCTCCGCGGTTTCCCCCATACTGTAGGGATGATGAAGTGCAGATAGCGCGGGATTGGTGAATCGCCATCCCAAGGTGGTGTCGTAGGTCTCGATTTTTCGGGAAAAGGCCTGCTCTGGTTTGGCCATCACCCAGGGAGCTCTGGTCATACTCTCCACACCTCCTGCCAAATATGCGTTTCCTTCACCCAGCGATATGGCTCTGTAGGCATCGATCAATGCTTGTAGTCCACTCGCGCAGAGCCGGTTGACTGTCACCCCCCCCACCCTTACCGGCAATCCGGCGAGGAGTGCTGCCATTCGCGCTACGTTGCGGTTGTCCTCCCCAGCCTGATTGGCCGCTCCGAGCACCACATCTTCAATCACGGCAGGATCGAGGGTGGGATTTCTAACTAATAATGCGCGGATGCTTTCAGATGCCAGGTCGTCTGGACGAACCCCAGCGAGTGACCCGCCCAATTTTCCGATGGGGGTGCGACAGGCGTCGACTAAATAAACAGATTTAATGATGGACATAAACGCAAAAATAGAAAACAATAAGGTTTTTCAGCGGAGAGGACGCCGCATATGATCGCTCACAAATAAATTACATGTTGTTATCGCGATTTTTATTTTCTTATCTTTGCTTTGTACTTTATTTTTTATGAGCTGGTTCCCACACCCTATACCGGTTGTATATGTGGACGAACTAGAGGTGGGTCGAAATACGTTTCGAAGCCATTTTCAGGACAATTTCGAGCTGTTTACCTGCTCAGATGCTTCACTGGCTCTTCAAGTGCTGCAAAATCGTCCTGGATGTGTGCTGGTTGCCCTGCAGCGCATGAGCAAAGCCTCGGGAATAGAACTCATTTCGGAAGTGCAATTGAAATTCCCGTCCAGCCCCTGCATTCTGCTGCATACTGAAGCGGATATTGGTGTAATTGAAAAAAGTGCCCAATCAGCGGGAATTTACCGGGCCCTTCGTACGCCCTATTCTCCAATGGTACTGCGTGCTTGTATGGAGCGTGCCTATGAAATTTCGTGGAACAACCTTCAAATGAGTGCCATGAGGCATGAATTGGATGTGTATCGCAGAGAGCGTGATCTGCTGTCCTACAAATTGGAAACGGAATTTTTTGAGCCAATCGGACATTTAGCAGCCATATGCTCAACGGTGGTTCACAGCCTTGATACGGCGCCTGCCCATGAACTCGCAGATTTTTTGGGGCGGCGATTGTCTATGATTGGATCGGGGCGGGAACGGTTTCGAGATTTGTACCGGGGCAGCCGGGTCGAATTACTGGTCGAAAACCTAAATGCGGAAGAAATGCTGCACGAATTAAAAAGCTCCGTTTGCCAGGTCTATGGGTTGGACCATGGGCAGATCCGAATTGAGATCAAAGGTGATGGCGTTTGGGTGGGCGACTGCGAGAAGATTAAATTGATCCTGGTACAACTACTAAACAATGCTGCATGTAGTTCCGACAGTTCCGATGAACCACTTAAAATTGCACTTTTAGCCAGTATTCAACCCGACTTTGTGAAGTTGGAAGTAGCCGATAACGGCAGGGGCATCGCATTGCCTCAGCAGCAACGGGTGTTTCGTATGTTTGAAAGCAGTCCATCGGGTAGTGGATCCGGGATGGGCTTGTTTATCTTGCGTGAAACTGTTCGCCAACTGGGGGGAGATGTCCGTCTGGAAAGCGAGGTGGGCATCGGGTCGGTTTTTCAAATCCGAATCCCCAATCTTGTGTCGTGCCAGCATTGATATGCGGTGTAGAATGCGACAAAATGTCAGTCAGTCAGAGGTGGCAATATAGTTGCTATGCGGACTCACAAAAAACCAACATTCATGAAAAAAAAAGGACATATATCTGTCAACACGGGAAACATATTCCCCATCATCAAAAAATCGCTTTATTCCAATCAGGAAGTATTTCTCAGAGAACTTGTCAGCAATGCCGTCGACGCTACACAGAAGTTGAACACCTTAGCCTCTATTGGCGAATTCAAAGGTGAAACGGGTGACACCACTATACGGGTAAAAATCGATAAAGACAAGAAAACCATCACCATTTCGGACCGCGGAATCGGGATGACAGGCGAGGAAATTGACAAATACATCAACCAGATTGCCTTCTCGGGAGCCACCGAATTCATGGAACAGTACCGTGATAAGACAGACGGCAACATTATCGGGGCCTTTGGCCTCGGCTTTTACTCCGCTTTTATGGTAGCTGATTCTGTGGAAATCGAAAGTCTTTCCTTAAAGGAAGGCGCTACACCTGTACGTTGGACCTGCGACGGCAGCACTGAATTTGAAATAGGTGCGGGCAGTCGCACCGAAAGGGGTTCAGACGTAATCCTGCATGTGGGTGAAGACGCTGCTGATTATTTGGAAACCTGGAAATTGCGCGAGATCCTTCGGAAATACTGTCGCTTTTTGCCGGTGCCCATTCAATTGGATGAAGAGGTGATCAACTCCACAGTTCCGCTGTGGACCAAAAAGCCTGCTGAACTCACCGATGAGGAGTACCAGAAGTTCTACGAAGAGCTGTATCCCCTTGCCGAGAAACCATTGTTTCACATTCACCTCAATGTGGATTACCCCTTTAATTTGACGGGTATCCTCTATTTTCCCAAACTCAAGGCAGACTTTGAACCGAGCCGCAACAAAATCCAGTTGTATAGCCGGCAAGTTTTCATCACCGATTCGGTAGAAGACATCGTGCCGGATTACCTGCGCCTGTTGCACGGAGTACTGGATTCCCCCGACATTCCGCTGAATGTTTCCAGAAGCTTTTTGCAGACAGATTCGAATGTGCGCAAAATCAACAGTCACATCAGCAAAAAAGTGGCCGACAAACTAGCGGAAATTTATCGGGAAGACGCGGAGGGTTTCCGTGGAAAATGGGAGCATCTGGAACTATTCGTTAAATATGGGATGATCAGCGACGAGAAATTCGGTGAGCGATCCGCAGGATTTTGTCAGTATACCAGCACCAGCGGCGAGCAGCGGGATTGGGATTCCTACCAGAAGCATGTGGAGGTGAACCAACGCGACAAAGACGGGAATCTGGTGGTACTCTACACTTCAGACCCCGAATTGCAGCACTCTTATGTACAGGCAGCCATCCGCCGGGGCTATGATGTATTGAAAATGGGCAATGTAATCGACAGCCATTTCCTGAACCACCAGGAATCGAAACTGGAAAAAGTGCGTTTTAAGCGGGTTGATTCGGAACCCATAGAGCAGCTGATTCCAAAAGAGCAAAACACCCCTTCTGTGCTTTCAGAAGTGCAGGAATCCGAAATTAAAACATTGTTTACCCAAACTGTGGGTGACGAAAAGCGAAAAGTAACTACGGCCGCATTATCGGCCGATGATTTGCCGGTGATGATTACCCGAAACGAGTTTATGCGCCGCATGAATGACATGGCGGCCACGGGTGGACATCCATTCGGCATGGGACAAATGCCTGAGACCTATGATGTGGTACTGAACACGGCTCACCCTCATTTGCTGCACATTGCCAGATGTAAAAATCCCGAAAAAAAACAATCACTTGTCAGACACAGCTACGACCTTGCCCTACTTGCGCAGGGCATGCTCAGGGGAGAAGAATTGAGCCGATTTATGGAGCGGAGTCTATCTTTGGTTGATGGTTGAAAGTCTTCAAAAATTTCATCAAATATTTCAGTTTTTTGGCTGCGTGCAGATGATTGAAATTGCCTACTTTTGCGGTTTATCATGCCGCAAACCAGCCTAAAATCGGTTCGAAGCGCCCTGCTTTCCGTATACAGCAAGGAAGGACTTTTGGAGTTCGCCAAAGGCCTCCAAATACTCAACATTCAACTCATCGCATCTGGTGGAACGTATGCATTTCTACGGATGAACGGCTTGGAGGTAACGGCAGTCGAGGAACTGACCTCCTATGGTGAGATGTTGGGTGGGCGTGTTAAGACCCTTCATCCCCACATCTTCGGAGGCATTCTCGCACGTCGTTCCCAGATGAGCGATCTGAACGATCTGGCAGCCTTTCAGATACCACTGATTGACTTGGTTGTTGTGGACCTCTACCCCTTCGAGCAGGCCGTGTCGGATGCCCGTTCGCATGATGAAATCATCGAGAAAATTGACATTGGTGGCGTGGCCTTGCTAAGAGCCGCTGCCAAAAACTACGAGGATGTGGCCGTCGTGTCATCGCCAACCCAATATTCAGACCTATTAAATGCTCTTGGTAAGGGCATCGGCATCACCGCCGAATTACGTAAGGATCTGGCGACGGCAGCATTTCAACGCACCACAGATTATGACCACAATATTAGTCAATACATATCAGGTGAAAAAAGCATGAGGATTCATAGCGCTTTGGAATCGACTCCCTTAAATCTTAGATATGGAGAGAATCCGCAACAAGAGGGCCGGTTTTATGGAGACATTAATCAAGTGGTTGAAGTAATAGGCGGAAAACAGCTTAGCTACAATAACTTATTAGACTTAGATTCAGCGCTTTCTCTGCTCGCTGATCTGCCAACACCTTCATTTGCCGTAATCAAGCACAACAACCCCTGTGGAGTTGCTCACCGGGCGTCTGCCCTGGAAGCATGGGAAGCCGCATTGGCGGGCGACCCGGTATCGGCATTTGGAGGAATCATCGCATCCAATCACAAAATTGATGGGGATACCGCTCGTGAAATCGACAAGATCTTCTATGAAATACTTGTTGCACCCGACTATACGCCGGAGGCTTTGGAGTTGCTTCAAAAAAAGAAAAATAGAATTCTGCTTAGGCAGACCTCAAAATGGCTCCCATCGCACGCACTGAGGTCGGCCTTGAACGGCATTCTCTGGCAAACGCGCGACGAACAATTAAGCGGGCCTGAGCGTTGGAAGTTGGTTACTCAATTGAAACCAGACCCATTGAGCGAAGCGGATCTCGAATTTGCGGAGAGATTGGTGAAACACACGAAAAGTAATGCCATAGTGCTCATCAAGAACCGCCAATTAATCGGAAGTGGAATGGGGCAATCCTCCCGTATTGAGGCTCTACGACAGGCCGTGCATAAAGCCAGGAGTTTTGGATTTGATCTCACAGGTACTGTAATGGCGAGCGATGCCTTTTTCCCTTTTGCGGACACTGTTGAAGCGGCATATGCCGAAGGCATTATGACCATACTGCAGCCCGGAGGAAGCCTTCGTGATCAGGAGAGCATTGATTTTTGTGACCAACACGGCATGGCCATGGTTTGTACCGGCCTGCGTCATTTTAAACATTAAATACTACAATAAATGGGCATTTTTGATTTTTTTACCCAAGAAATAGCCATAGATCTTGGCACCGCGAATACACTAATTATCCATAAGGACAAAATTGTAGTGGATGAGCCGTCGATTGTGGCGGTCGACCGTAGCAGCAACAAGGTTATTGCTATTGGTCGCCAGGCGCAACAAATGCATGGAAAAACACATGAAAACATCAAAACCATTCGCCCGCTGAAGGATGGGGTGATTGCCGATTTTCATGCGGCAGAAAACATGATCAGGGGAATGATTGCTATGATGAATCCTGGTAAGCGCCTGCTCCCACCCTCTCTAAGAATGGTCATTTGCATTCCTTCAGGAATAACGGAGGTAGAGAAGAGGGCTGTTCGTGACTCGGCCGAGCACGCAGGCGGAAGGGAAGTATATTTAATCCATGAACCAATGGCCGCCGCCATCGGGATTGGAATTGATGTAGAAGAACCGAAAGGAAATATGATAATTGATATCGGAGGCGGAACCTCGGAAATTGCCGTGATTGCACTTGCCGGAATCGTTTGCGACCAGTCCATTCGTGTGGCCGGCGACCAGTTTACTACTGATGTACTAGAATATGTGCGCAACAAGCACCACGTACTGATCGGTGAACGCACCGCCGAGCTGATAAAAATCCAAGTCGGATCTGCACTCTCACAACTCGATGAACCACCACCTACAATGATGGTCAGCGGACGAGACCTGGTGTCTGGTATTCCCCGCCAATTCAACATTGAATATTCTGAAATCGCCGAGGCACTAGATAAGTCAATTACTAAAGTGGAAGGCGCCATTTTGAAAGCATTGGAAATTACTCCACCCGAGCTTGCATCGGACATCCACGAAAATGGGATTTACCTGACCGGAGGAGGCGCTTTGATCAGGGGCCTCGACAAGCGAATCAGTGCTAAAACCCATTTGCGGGTTCATGTGGCTGAGGATCCGCTCAGGGCTGTAGTGCGGGGAACTGGCATCGCGCTGAAAAACATCGAACGATTCAACTTCCTGATGACTTAATCCGGCCATGTGGTCGATATTCAACTATTTGTATCGCATCAGGCTGCACATTTTGTTTGTGCTGTATGCAGCCCTTGCGCTCGGAATGATCATCAGTACCGATCCCTTTCATCGTTCAAGGTGGAGATCATCTATGGTTGAAATACAGGGAAGTGCGCTAAATCGACTAAATATATGGCGAAGCTATTGGGGATTAAAAGCCGCTAATGAAGAACTACTGGAGCAATTAGCCATAGCGAGAACGCGTTTGTATCAGGCACAGTCCGTCGATTCCTCCGTAGTGCGCACCGTTCCCTTAATCAAGTCATTCGATTCCCTATTTGGTGGACCTAATGGCAATGACTCCACCGATACACTCCTTAATCAACCCGGGAGACTGGAAAATTCTGAAGTTTCTTTTAGTCACCAGGCCTCGGATTCGGCTTGTGAGTATCGGTTCATTACCGCTCGGGTAGTTGGCAACAGTACCATCCACCGACACAATTATATGATATTAAACCGCGGTTCATTGCATGGCATCAAACCCAGAATGGGTGTTGTCGGCCCAAAGGGAGCCGTGGGAATTGTGGATCAGGTATCCGACAATTTTTGTTCGATCATCACTCTAATTCACGCCAAGGCTCGTCTCAGTGCCGGATTAGCCAAAAAAGACGCTGTGGGGACCTTGTTTTGGGAAGGCGGAATGATCAAAAGAGCCACACTAATCGATATACCCATGCATGTTCCCGTCAGAAAAGGAGATACTATTTATACCAGTGCTTATTCCCTGACCTTTCCGCCCGGTGTGCCGGTGGGGCGTGTGCACAACTACCGCATCCCCGATGGCGAAAGTGTATATCGGATAGGAGTCGATTTGTTTACGGATTTCCGTTCGGTTCATTATGTTCATCTCATAGATTATCGCAAAAGAGAGGAGCGACTGCGTCTTGAAGAAAAAATCGCCACCGATGATTAATCTCCTCCGTTACACTGGGTGGTTGTCTATCCTGCTGCTCATTCAGGTTTTACTGCTCGATCAGCTGGCGCTATTTGGTCTCATTTCCCCATATATTTACGTATTCTCACTGACCATACTGCCCGTAGGACTCCCCGCCTGGTTGTTTATGACCCTTGCCTTTGGCTATGGACTCGCGTATGATGCCTACACGGCCAATTGGGGCTACCACGCACTGGCCTGCACAGCACTAGCCTACATCCGCCCAGCCTGGATCCGCTGGTATTTGCTAAAGAGTCGATACGACGACCCGGGCAGTATCCGTCTCTACAATCTGGGATGGGCGCGATTTACCACATTTGTTACCCCCTTGTACACCGTTCATCAGTTTTGCCTATACTTTTTGGAAAGTATGTCACCCAGTGAGATCCACTGGGTTCTGCTTCGTTCATTGGCAGGCGTCTTCATTCTGGTGCTGTGTTCGCTGGGATTATATTCAACCCTTTACGGTTCCTCAGGTCCTTCAAAATAATTTAGTGCATTGAAATTCTCGGAAGAACAACGCGTATTGCAAATCAGCATCATCGTGGTGTTCAGCATTTTTGCATTGCGTTTGTTTTATCTGCAGATCATCGACGATTCCTATGAGATTTGGTCGCGCCAAAATTCGGTGCGACGTGAAATCGTATACCCGGCCCGTGGAGTATTGTTCGACCGAAATAGGGAGCGTGTCGTGGTGAATCGACCCATCTACAACCTGATGGTCATTCCCCGACAGGTCGATAAGGGCATGGATACGACCGAATTTTGTCAGTTGTTAGGTATAAAAAGGGTAACCTTTGAGGAGAGAATGCAACAAATCGTTCGTCACTCCCGTTACAAGCCATCGGTTTTCGCTGCTCAGATCAGTGTAGAGGAATTCGCTGCCATACAGGAGGGACTATTTGAATTTCCCGGATTCTATGCGGAGTCGAGAGCGGTACGCCATTACCCCAGACCTATTGCCGGACATTTGCTAGGCTATACGGGAGAGGTGAACGACAAAGACATAGAGACCTCATCCGGATATTACCTACCGGGCGATTACATCGGGATAGCGGGACTTGAAAGAACATATGAGCCTTATTTGAGGGGAAAAAGAGGAATTCGATATAGATATGTCGATGTACACAACCGGGTCGTAGGCTCCTATAAGGATGGGACTCTGGACAGTGGAGCCACACCAGGCCATGAACTGGAACTGTCGATCGACATCAAATTGCAGGAATATGCCGAGCAACTGATGCGCAACAAGCGTGGAAGCGTTGTGGCTATTGAGCCTGAGACCGGGGAAATTCTTGTAATGGTGAGCGCCCCCGGTTATGATCCCAATCTGATGGTTGGTAAGGCGCGTACCCGTCACTATAAAGTCCTGGCCCGGGATTCGCTCAAGCCGCTGTTCAATCGTCCGATTCAGGCACAGTACCCACCAGGATCTATTTTTAAGCCCTTTCAGGCCTTAGTAGCCCAGCAATTGGGGGTGGTGAATCCAGCAACCCGATATCCATGTGGTGGCGGATACCGTATGGGCAGTCATACTGTAAAATGCATGCATGTACACGGGGCGTTGGATCTAACGGAATCCATTCAGTTCTCTTGCAATTCCTATTATTGCTGGACCTTCAAGAATATGATCGACCACCATTCGAGTGGGGCGCCACCTTCAAAAATGTACGAAACCTGGCGTGATTATATGGACCGGTTCGCTTTCGGACGAAAAACTGGAATTGACATCCCAAATGAAACCAAGGGTGTCCTACCCCGCAATTCCTATTTCGACCGATATCATGGAAAAGGTCGTTGGCGGGCCAATACTGTTATTTCTTTGTCGATCGGGCAGGGTGAAATCGCACTGAGTCCGCTTCAAATGGCCACAGCCATGTCGGCCGTTGCCAACGGGGGCTGGTATTATGCACCCCACCTGGTTCGCGGTGTGGGGTCCGGGGCTGCAAAAAGAAAATTCCGGGGCAAAAGGTATGAAACTGGCATTGATATGCCCTTTTTCTCAGTTGTACATGAAGCGCTTCAGAGGGTTGTGGATGCAGGAACCGCAACCGCTTATGGAAAAATTAATGGCATTACTGTTTGTGGCAAAACCGGTACTGCCCAAAATCCGCACGGAAAAGATCATGCAATATTCGTTTGTTATGCACCGAGAGAAAATCCAAAGATAGCGGTTGCAGTAATAGTGGAAAACGCAGGCTTCGGTGGTGTTTGGGCTGCACCCATCGCTAGCCTCCTAATTGAGAAATACCTAAACGGAGAAATCAAACGAGCTGAATTAGAGAAACGATTGTTGGAAACCAATTTGTTATGAGAGGCACCGCGAGAAGTCAGCACTCCGTATTTCAATTTGTCGACAAGCCGCTCTTGTTTTCCTATCTCGCTTTGTGCATTTTAGGTCTGCTTACCATCTACTCGTCCGTTTATGATTCAGGTCAGGATTGGATGAATCAGGAGAGGGAAAACGCCATGAAGCAACTGGCTTTTGTAGGTATAGCCTGGCTTTCCATTATTGTTGTTTTATCCTTAGATGCACGTTTTTTTGAGGGTTTCGCGCCCATATTCTATTTGATATTCCTGTTTTTGAGCATTCTTGTTGCCTTTGTGGGGAATGAGATCAACGGTGCCCGTGCCTGGTTTTCGATTGGCATTTTCGGACTGCAGCCAGGGGAATTTCTAAAATTAGGCACCATACTCATGATCGCCTATTTGTTGCGGGAAAAGAATGTACAACTTCGGTCTCAATCCATCAAAAATTCATTGTTTTTTATAGTTGTACTGCCGGTCTTCAGCCTTATCCTGCAAAAGGACACCGGAAGTGCTCTGGTATATGCCTCATTTTTATTGGTGTTGTATCGGGAGGGAATGTCGCCTCTCTTGATGCAGCTCGGAATTTGGGCACTGATTCTGGGCGTCCTGACCCTGTTGTTCAACGAGAAAATTACTGCCGGTATTGTATTGGGATTGGGCATAATATATATCGCACTGTCCAACCACCGCTGGAGAATATTTGTTCGGTCCCTATCATACATAATCCCGTCTCTCCTGATAATCGGCTCTGTGGAGTTTACCTATGAAAAGGTGCTACAGCCGCATCAAAGAAAAAGAATTGATGTTTTGTTGGGTAAGGTCGACGATGTAAAAGGAGCGGGTTACAATGTTCACCAATCCCTCATAGCAATTGGTTCTGGTGGATTTGTAGGAAAAGGATATCTCGAGGGTACCCAAACGAAATTTGACTTTGTGCCCGAACAGAGTACAGACTTCATTTTTTGTACGATTGGTGAGGAATTCGGATTTGTAGGTTCGATCCTGCTACTGCTCCTTTACTTATTCGTATTGTTTCGAATACTGCAACTTGCGGAATTGCAAGGTAACCGCTTTGGGCGAGTTTACGGCTATGGAGTGGTAGCCATCCTGTTTGCACATATTGTCGTGAATATCGGGATGACTATCGGATTACTACCGGTAATCGGAATTCCCCTTCCTTTGCTCAGTTATGGCGGGTCTTCTCAGATTGCCTTTGGACTTATGTTTGGCATCATGTTGAGACTCGACAGTGGCCGCAGAACCGGCCTAAACTAACGGGACTTCCCGCTGTTAATTAGATTACTATGAATTCATTTTTTCATTATTTCATTCGTGTCTTCAAGAAAGACCCTAATTCAACCCGATCCAATTTGAACCTGAGGATGATGCATGGAATCAACCGAATAAGCATCATCATGTTTGTCTTCGCACTACTAGTTATGTTGTTTCGTGCTTTATTCAAATATTGACAGGAAGTGGGTAAACAAAGGGCCTGTTAAAAATCACCTAAAGAAAATTCTCGCTTAAAAGCACTATTTACCATTCTAAGCGGGGAATTTCCATTGAGTAGCAAAGAAGAGAGCCCCGTCTATCCGCGCATAATGCGCATAGTTCCTTTGAATTGCTGTTGCTGACCTTCCTCGGTGATAATCAACTCATAGAAATAACTCCCCGATTCGAGGTCATCCCCACCCCAGTTGTTTTGGTAGTCGGCACTTTCAAACACCTTTTGCCCCCAACGATTAAAGACCCGAAATACTGCACCGGGATAAAAATCCAGATTGTCGATAAACAAAACATCGTTAATGTTATCCCCATTTGGTGTAATTACATTCGGTATTTCCACAGGCATTGAAGGCATTTCGAAATCAATCGGATTTGAATAGGAACGCAAAGTGCCATCAGGCGAAATGGTACGGATCCGAACCGCATATCTCCCTTTAGGTCTTGGGCGATCATAACGGATGGTGGTATCTGTTGTTGGTCCAACTACCGGAATCCACCCCTGATCTGGGTTTTTGTAGTCGAACCATTGCACTACATAATCAGGACTATTCCATCCGTTGTATGCAGTCCAAATCAGATCTACTTCTCGGTTATCAGGTGATGCAGATGCAAAACTGCCATCCAAACGTATAGAGGCAATGGTATTGGAGCGGCGAGTTTCATTTCCATCGGTCATCCGCATATTGACGTTGTAGCGAATGGGG
Source organism: Sphingomonadales bacterium (assembly GCA_016872215.1). Classification (GTDB taxonomy): domain Bacteria; phylum Bacteroidota; class Bacteroidia; order UBA7662; family UBA7662; genus F1-60-MAGs140. The sequence goes on from VHAX01000001.1 coordinate 14,875, forward strand.
CCATCTTTGGGGTGGACAGGACTCGTGTAATCGAAGAAGGATAATACTGCGGAGTCCATTTCCTGATGCACTCTCGCGGAAACGGGAAGGATATTCTCACCCGGTGCCGCACGAAACAGGTTGTAGGCCAAAAAATAATCATAATCAAAACTATCGGGGGCTGCCCAATTAACCCTTAAATGGGCTGGGTTTAGGGAATCCACGCTTACGTTGGTGAGTGTCAACGGACGATCATAAAAGAAGCAATCCGATACGTAAAACAGCATGGTATCGTAAAGGGGCATAAACAAATCGCACTGATTGCCCAGCGTATTGCCGTCGGTACCGTTTCGGGAAACCATACAATAATACCCGTTTTGGTCGAGGGGCTCGGCGAACACGAAATCTATATAGCGCGTGCGGTCTTGTGAGTCACATGAATCTGGAGTGGCGGATTGGATTTGAATAAGCTGACCGTTGGGCCTGTACAAGCGAAAATCGGAACCATCGCGTGCCACTGTTGTGCATTGTATGCGTGAACGCAGTTCGAGTTGATAATTTAAGCTGTCCCACGAGCCGCATCCCCGTGCAACCGTATCATATAAGTATGAGGGTGTAACATTGTCACAAAACCGGCCAATACCCAGAATCACCTGTATATCGATTTTTACATATCCTACCAGTGTGCCGGCCCGGTATTCATCAACTTTAAGAGCAAATAAAGCTGTTTGCGGATTAGCTGAAAAAAAGGAAAGATTGCCGTTGCTGGGGTTGATGTTGATTACCCCGCCTACCGCGATTGCTGGAAGGGTTGCAGTATAGTTGGGTGCATAGTTGGCATTGGTGTTGTAGGCTTGCAGGGCAGGAACGAGACTATAGGCGACAGAGTCCCCATCAGGTTCACTCACGTCGAAAATCACATTGATAGGTTCGTTGATGCAATACGCCGGAATAGATGCCCCTGCAAAAGTGGCCGAATTGTTTCCGTTCGCCACATTGTTGTTGAGGTAGGAGTCGACGAAGAAATTCGTGTTGAGGGCGTTTTGCAGCGTATTGCTGTTGTTGCGGCAGCAATAACCCGTATTGGAATTGTTTTGGTTGCCCCAGGTAAAGTACCATTGGTTACAGGTAGTGTTGGTTGTACTGAACGGAAGGGTAACCGTACCTTCCCAAACATATTTTCTGAGACCATAACGCTGCCCGCCCTGACAGGTACTGGGATCGGTTACGCAAGCTGTAGGAATTTCCTGACCCGTACCTGGGAGCCAGGACACCGTTAAGGGTACTGGAGCGCCTCCACAATTGTTGCGGTAATACACGATGGAATTGGCATTGTTAAACGGAATTTGGTTCTGTATACCCGAACAATCGTTATACAAGGTGAGGGTAATGATGTACTGATTGGCAACGGTCGTGCGCCTGTATTGAATGCTTCCACCCGCTAAGTGGGTAGCATGGGCATCAAAAAAGGGGGGGACCAAACAAAACAGCACTAATAGTGGGCGTATCAAAGCGGTTAAGTACTTCATAGGGTTGTGATTTTCGTTGATCGAAAAATAGTTGGCAGAAAATTAAAGGTGTATTAAAGTGAATGAGAGCGAATTATCTTACCACCCTCATGGCCCCTGTTAAATCGGGTTTACCCGGGATGGTTAGCACATAAATATAGGTTCCGGCTTCTAGGCTGGTCGGGCTATAGTCGTTTTGATAAGCCGCTTGCTCAAAGACAATCTGGCCCCAGCGATTAAAAAGCGTTAGATATGAATCCGGAAAATATTCGATTTCTTCGATGTGGAAGAAGTCGTTGACTCCATCCCCATTTGGGGTTACGACATTTTTTACGACCACGTCGCGTAATTTGATTTCGAAGAGCACATAATTACTCCATGCCTGGTAGGGATCCGATGGGTGGCGTGTGGTCACACGCACCACATAAAAACCGGGCCTTATGGGCTTATCGAATGTGTAGCTTGTGTCGATCGTTGTACCAATTAATTCTCCAACCCCTGTATCCTGAGCTGTGGCCAAATACACATCGTATGGACCTGGCCACGGCTTGTAGGGCGACCATGTGAGGAGTGCCCGTCCTCGATTTCCATCAGTCAACGTAGCATCGCCTCCCCTCAGCCAAATGTTATTGGCAGAATCTCCACGGGCAACAACATCACCATAAATCTTCATGCGCAAAACGACCCGAAAATCGCGCGTTTCATCTTTGGGCTCGAATTCGCGTACCACAACTGTAGTATCATATAAACTATCTATCCGAACTATTTCGCGCCAAACAGTTCCACCCATCCGGTCGTTCATGTAGATGCGGTACATATCGAAGTAACTCGAATCGAAGTTGGAAGGCATGTTCCACGTGAGGTCAATGAACTGATTATCGCGCGAGACATTGGCGTTGCGCATGTGAATGGGTGAGTTGTACTCATAACATCCCTGAACCCGAACCACAATGGTATCGAACGGATCAGCACCCGTACCGCATTCCGCCAGGATGGCATCGCCATCACGCCCGTTACGAATCACCAGATGGTGGTCGCCATTGTAGATCAATTCTTGTCGCAGCCTGATAAATAGACTATCCGTACGGCCGTTGCTGCAGACAAAAAATACGCTATCAATCGGAATCAGGGCACCTGCAGGGGTATACAAGCGGAATTCTGACCCACCCACATCGATAGACGAACAAAGCACGGTTCCCACCCGCACTTTGAGCACAATGCTATCTGAAAAACAGGGGGCTTCAACCACAGTAAATTTACCCGAACTGTAAAGTTGCGCGATTTCAGAAATGTTAAGCGCCCGACTCCAGAAACCGACCTCATCGATGCGCCCCGTAAACCACTTGGGGGCCGCCACGGTATGTCGACCAATCGTATACAGGGCGCCCTCGTTGATTCCCTGGGCAAATGAGCTTGTTCCGATTAAATTTCCATCGAGATAGGTGGTTACCTGACCGGGTTCCCAAACGGCTACCACATGATACCAACGTGCCGTATCGCAAATAGTGGTTGTAGAGTATATGCCATCGTGGTAGCGGACATCGAGCCGATTGTTGGCTGCCTGATATCCCAAAAGAATGCTGTTTCCAAACAAATTGGCACTATCGGCGTCTACTATGGCCTGTTCACCCTGATTATCGGTGGTTCTAAACCAGGCAGAAATGCTCATGCTGGGAGAAGTGAGGCCGAAAGGAAGCTGCATATAGTCATCCACGCCATCGAATTGATAAGCACTTCTTACATAGCCGTTTTGGTCGGGAGCAAGCAACGGACCGTTGACAGTTCCGTCCCTTCCATTCCCGCTTTCGTCGGTCGCATCGCCACTAAATGCATAATATGCCTCCAAAGCCTGCCCCAGGCTGCTGAAACCCGCCGCCAGTGGGGTTGACTGAAAGCCTCCGAAGACATCGGCCTCACAGGCCCCAACCGGGGTGAACAACCACCCCTCGGGTGCACTAGGCGTGACCACCCACTGGGTTGAGTTTCTTCCGGGAACTACATGGGCTACGGTGCCGGTCAGGTTATGCAATCCCAACACAGCGGTGCCACCTGCCCAGGTAAGACACGGGGGTTTGTTCAGAATATGAACCTCAATAGTGTTGTTACATTCGTTAATCACGATCTGAAAGGTTCCCAAAAGTTGGGTACAGGAGAACATGGGTAGATTTTCGAAGCTGACCACAAATTTTCGAAACGGTGCTACCCCAACGGTTTGGTAGCTGATGTTGCCACTTCCATTTAGATTGGACCACCAATCCTGCCACGGACCCATAATACAATTCTTGGGAACGGTAGCAACTGCGCTAGGAATAGCAGCGGAGGTATACGTATTAGGTTGACCACTGGTAAACGACACCCATCCATTTGACCCAACCCATGCACTGGAATAGGTCACACCGTAAAAACAAAAATCGAATCCAATCGGATATGGACCCGATACCCCGTCGTCAGCACCTGGGGTGAAGGTACCTGTCAGGCTTTGTCCACCCCATGGCGCAGGGGAATAGGGAATTGAAGTGATGTTGTAGTTTTGAGAAAAGGCAGAGGATGATCCAAGTAAGCACAACAACAGTCCAAAAATTTTTCTCATCATAAGGTCTCTATAAAATCAGCGAGCCAAAAATAAACAAACAACCCGCAAATAGTGAAATCAAACGGGAATTTAAGCAAACTTTAATAGCGATTCGGCGTAACTTTGACCCCGTGCAACACATCCGAAACTTCTGCATTATTGCCCACATCGACCACGGCAAGAGCACCCTCGCTGATCGATTACTTCAAATGACCCGGACGGTCGACCCCCGTGAGCTACAAGAACAGACACTCGACAATATGGACCTGGAACGGGAACGGGGCATCACCATAAAGAGTCACGCCATACAGATGAACTATTCGCAAGGTGGTTCTGATTATGTGCTCAACTTGATCGATACACCCGGCCATGTCGATTTTTCCTACGAAGTTTCGCGTGCTATTGCCTCATGCGAGGGTGCGCTCCTGATTGTGGACGCTTCGCAGGGAATTGAGGCCCAAACCATTTCCAACCTTTACCTGGCCATGGAACACGATCTCACCATCATTCCGCTGCTCAACAAAATGGATCTGCCTGGCGCCAGCCCGGAGGAGGTATCCGATCAGATCGTAGATCTGCTGGGATGCAGTCAGGATGACATCATACCCTGCAGTGGGAAAACTGGCTTAGGGATTGACCAGGTTCTGGAAGCCATAGTGGAGCGGATTCCTTGTCCGAAAGGCGACCCCCATGCACCGGCTCAGGCATTGATTTTCGACTCGGTCTACAACAACTACCGGGGTGTTGTGGCCTATTTCCGGGTATTCAGCGGCAAGATACGCTCAGGGGAGCGGGTCAAATTCATTAATACCGGGCGCGAGTATATCGCCGAAGAGGTGGGCATCCTAAAGCTCAAACCTCAACCCCGCGAAGAGGTGCTCACCGGCGATGTGGGATACATCATCAGTGGTATTAAATCTGCCAGGGAGGTGCAGGTAGGCGACACCATTACCGCTCTGGAACGTCCCGCAACGGAGTCAATCAAGGGATTTGAGGTGGTTAAACCCATGGTTTTTGCAGGCATCTATCCTGTTGAGACTGAAGATTATGAGGAACTGAGGGAAAGCATGGAAAAACTGCAACTGAACGACGCTTCGCTTGTATTCGAGCCTGAGTCATCCGCCGCCCTCGGTTTCGGATTTCGTTGCGGCTTCCTCGGCATGCTCCATATGGAAATTATTCAGGAGCGTCTGGAACGAGAGTTCGACATGACCGTCATCACCACCGTACCCAACGTTTCCTATTACTGCACGACCACAAAGGGTAAAAAATTCACAGTCAACAACCCCAGCGACCTGCCCGATCCCAGTACCATCAACTTCATTGAGGAACCCTATATATCGGCACAGATCATTACCAAATCCGAATTCATCGGGCCAATCATCGCTCTATGTATGAACAAAAGGGGAATCATCAAAAACCAGATTTACCTGACCACTAACCGGGTGGAAATCACTTTTGACATGCCTCTTGGAGAGATTGTTTTCGACTTCTATGATCGGCTAAAGACCATTTCGCGGGGATACGCCAGTTTCGACTACCAGCTGACTGAATACCGGCAATCCAAGCTGGTTCGAATGGACATCCGCCTCAATTCCGAGCCCGTGGATGCTTTGTCATCTCTGATTCACTCCGAAAAGGCCTATGAATTGGGTAAAAAAATGTGTGAGAAACTGAGAGAGCTTCTCCCCCGCCAGCAATTTGAAATCGCCATTCAGGCCTCCATCGGGGCAAAAATCATTGCACGTGAAACCATCAAAGCGCTCCGCAAGGATGTAACGGCCAAGTGTTATGGTGGGGATATCTCCCGCAAGCGCAAACTTTTGGAGAAACAAAAGAAAGGCAAGAAGCGAATGAGGCAGGTAGGCAATGTGGAAATCCCCCAAAATGCGTTTTTGGCCGTCTTGAAACTCGACTGATGTTTACCCTGATCGACGGAAAGGCTGTGGCCGCCCAAATTCAAGCGGAACTCACACAGGAGGTTCAAAATCGTTCGATCAATGGCCTTCGTCGCCCACATCTGGCCGCAGTTTTGGTGGGTGACAATGGGGCCTCACAAACCTATGTCAACAATAAAATTCTGGCGTGCGAACGCGTCGGGTTTCGCTCAACGCTGATTAGGAAAGATCATACAATATCAGAACATGAATTACTGGCCTGTGTCGATGAACTAAACGCCGACGTGGAGCTCGATGGTTTCATTGTACAACTTCCTCTCCCGAAGCACATCAATGCCGGGAAAATCAACGAGGCCATTCGCCCGGCGAAAGATGTAGATGGATTTCATGCCATAAACCTTGGCCGCATGCTGCTGAATCTGTCTGGGTATCTTCCGGCCACCCCGGCGGGTATCATAGAACTCCTCAGACACTACAATATCGAGACAGAGGGCCGGCACTGTGTGGTTTTGGGGCGCAGCCATATAGTGGGTTCACCGTTGAGCGTACTGTTGGCGCGCGCTGCCTGGCCCGGCAATTGCACCGTCACCCTTTGCCACAGCAAAACCCGAAACCTCACAGAATATATACGAAATGCAGATATTCTCATCGCAGCTTTGGGTAAGCCAGGTTTTGTGCAGGGCAATTGGGTGAAAGAGGGCGCTGTGGTCATCGATGTGGGCACAACCCGTGTGCCCGATGCGTCGCGACCTTCCGGCTTTACATTGATGGGTGATGTAGATTTTGATTCGGTTGCGCCACGCTGCAGCGCCATAACCCCTGTACCGGGTGGCGTTGGTCCTATGACCATCGCTATGTTATTGCGTAATACCCTGGATGCAGCTAACCATCGCCATTATGGCAGATAAAGAGAGCAAGAGCGAACTCATCGGCTCTCTTGTGGGCACCCTCCCCGTCATGGAGACCTTTTATACCCTTCAGGGAGAAGGTGCAAATCAGGGCAGGCCTGCATTTTTTGTTCGGCTGGGCGGATGTGATGTAGGGTGTGTTTGGTGTGATGTAAAAGATTCATGGCCTGCAGATGGGCATCCGCATCGAACTATAGAAGAATTAATTCAGGAAATTCAAGATGCCGGCACCCCTCACGTAGTGATCACGGGTGGCGAACCAACCCTATACGATTTGAATGAACTCTGCCGTTCTGTTCGTAATATGGGAGTGGCCATCTGGCTGGAAACGGCGGGAACAGGGATTATTCGGGGCATTTTTGACTGGATCTGTTTGTCACCCAAGAAATTCAAACCCGTTCTGGAAGAAAATTACCGATTGGCACATGAACTAAAGGTGGTGATTTACCATAAATCGGATTTGGAGTGGGCGCATGAACAAGCTCTGCGGGTAAACGATTCATGCGCGCTTTATCTGCAACCCGAATGGAGTCGGGAACGAGCAGTGCTGGATTTGATTATTCCCTTTCTGCTGGAAAACCCCCGCTGGCGATTGTCGCTTCAGACCCACAAATACCTAGGTGTTCGCTGATGCGCATTCCAAAAATCCCGCTGGCGATTGTCGCTTCAGACCCACAAATACCTGGGTGTTCACTGATAGGTAGAGCACAAGTTTTCAGCATGCCAGCGTCCAAACTCTTAAAGGCATGGGGTTTGTCCCGGATCATCTACTTAATTTTATTTCTCTGTTTTCCTTATTTTAATTTCCTTCTTGCGCAACCCGGGCCTGTTCCCGAAAAGGCCAAAAAGATGTATCAAAAGGGACTCATTCTGCTTCAGGAACGGGATTTTGAAGGGGCTATCAGTGTATTGGAATCTACCGTAAGCAAATATCCACAATATGGCAGGGCCCAATTGACATTGGCCGAATTGTATCTGCAGGCAGGCCGCAGCGAACAAGCCATGGCAGCCTTTCAGGAGTTGCATAAAAGGGAACCTGATTTATCCTTTCGTCCCCTTTGGCATTTGGCCAGAATAGCCCACAGCAGAGAAGCGTTCGAATCATCGGCTGCCTACTGGATCGAGCTGCTGGATTACCTCAATATCCCCGAGGAAACCAGAAGAGAGGCGCAAAAGGGCAAAGACGACGCCCTATTTGCCTCAGAAGCCATCCGAAATCCCGTGCCCTACTCGCCTATTAACCTAGGCGGATGGGTCAACTCATCCGACGATGAATACATCCCGCTATTTAATGCGGACCATTCTCAGCTCATCTTTACCCGCTTGATCGACAACAAGCAAGAGGATTTATTGTCGGTCCGTTTCTCCAATGGGGAACCAGTTGAGAATGCTGTGGCACTTCCGCCTCCGTTGAACAGCCCTTCCAACGAAGGGGGGCATACAATGAGTCAGGACGGGCGCTTGATTATTTTCACCGCCTGCAACCGGGCCGACGGCAAAGGGAGCTGCGATTTATACAGCAGTATGCTGACCTCCAGCGGCTGGAGTACGCCGGTTAATCTGGGCACCCCGATCAATTCCCCCAGTTGGGAGTCGCAACCCAGTCTTTCATTTGATGGGAGAACGCTTTATTTCACCTCCAAAAGACCAGGAGGCAGTGGGGGCACTGACATTTGGATGAGTCGTTTGCAACCATCTGGCACATGGGGCGTCCCGGTTCCGCTCGATATGGGTGTCAACACGCCCGGTGATGAAAAGTTCCCCTTTATGCACCCCGATGACCACACCCTGTATTTCACTTCAACAGGTCACCCCGGGATGGGAAAATCAGATTTGTTTGTTGCACGACGTGGAGCCAAAGGATACTTCGAAAAGGCCATAAATTTAGGCTATCCCATCAATACCATCGGAGAAGAAAGCGGGTTGTTTGTATCGAGGGATGGTCAATTTGCCCTGATTAGTTCGCAGAGACCGGGTGGATATGGACGTGGTGATTTGTATCGCCTTGAACTACCTCATCCCTCCAGGCCGCTTTTGGCATCGTTTGTCGCCGGATCGGTCGTTGACTCAACAAGTGGTCGGCCGCTTGAGGCGCAGGTTGAGATCGTACGCCTCGCAGACGGTGTGTCGGTCTACAAAACACAAACTCTTCCGGTCGACGGTGGTTTTCTGACGAGCTTACCTCGTCAGGAGCGCTATGCTTTTCAGGTACAAAAAAATGGATATTTATTGTATAGCCAACATTTTGACTTGAATGTCGACACAGCTAACGCGCGGTTCATGATTCCCCTTTCGCCTGTGCAGGCAGGCCGTGAGGTGGTCCTGCAAAATGTGTTTTTTGCCCACAATGAGTCGATATTGGACACAATGTCGCGCACCGAAATCGTAAAACTGGCTGAATTTCTGACCCTGAACCTAGAACTACGTCTGGAAATTCAAGGTCATACCGACCATGTGGGACCAGATGATGCCAACCTTCTGCTGTCAGACCGCCGCGCCAAAAGTGTTTATGACGCCCTTATTGCTCAAGGCATTGGTAATCAGCGCCTTACATATAAAGGATATGGTGAAACGCGACCGGTTGCCAGCAACCTGTCGGAATTAGGTAGAAGTAAGAACCGCCGAACTTCATTCGTGGTATTGCCTAATTGAGGGGTCGTGGTATTGCCAGATTCATGGGCTTGGGCGCGTCCCGGAAATTTTGTTGATTAACAAGGTGTGTAAAATGGGTTAAACCCGTTTCAATTTCAGCGCTGAAGCTGGCTCTCCATTTCAGACCATCATGCACCTAAAGCCGCGCGTCTGATTCTCACCAATACCTCCAATAATTGTGACAAATCATGCAGGGGCAGCATATTGGCTCCATCCGACAATGCCTTCGATGGGTTTGGGTGGGTTTCAATAAACAGACCATCGGCACCCGCGGCGACCGAGGCTTTGGCGATCAGAGGGATCAGTTCAGGCCTTCCCCCGGTAACTCCCGCGGACTGATTGGGAATTTGCAAGGAATGTGTCACATCCATCAAAACAGGGACCTTCAATTGTTGCATATCATGGATGTTCCGGAAATCGACCACCAGATCTTGGTAACCAAAAGAATTGCCTCGTTCGGTCAGCCAGATCTTTTGATTTCCAGTGGCTGACACTTTTTCAATCGCAAACTGCATCGAACCAGCCGATGAAAATTGTCCCTTTTTAATGTTGACCCCCTTGCCCGTGGCTCCTGCTGCCTGCAGCAATTCGGTTTGTCGACACAAAAAAGCAGGTATCTGAATTACATCTGCAACTTCCGCCGCTAGAGCGGCCTCATCGGCCTCGTGAATATCGGTCAGAACAGGTAGCGACAACTGTCTGCGCACCTCAGAGAGAGATTGTAGTCCAGCCTCATCGCCCGGGCCAGTGTAGGAACGCAAGCTGCTTCGGTTCGCTTTCCGGTAGGAGGCTTTGAAGACATAGGGTATATGGAGCCGTTCGCACACATCTTTGACCCTCGAGGCGACTTCCAGGCAGAGTTCCGTTGACTCCGTTACACATGGTCCGGCCACCAAAAAGAAATTTCCTCGGCTATTCCTTTCGGGATCTGAATTCCAAAGTCCCTCAAGCGCGGCCTGAATCATAACAATGTATCGTTACCTGATTTTATTTCCCTGCGCAATCCTCTCCCCTTTGCCCTTAAACTCCACCATTTTAATTTCAGTACCCCGAAGGCTGCCTCCTTCACGATTCCCCGGGTCATTTTACTTTGACCAAGCGTACGATCCGTAAAGATAATGGTGACTTCCTCGACACGAAAACCATAAAACCAGGCCTTAAACTTCATTTCAATCTGAAAGGCGTATCCCACAAATTTTATTTCATTCAGGTCGATGCTCTGCAATACCCTGCGCCTGTAACACTTGAAACCGGCTGTGGCATCATTCACTGGCATGCCAGTGATGAATCGTACATACCACGAGGCAAATACAGAAAGAAGTACACGACTAAGGGGCCAGTTCACTACATTGATGCCCGATATATAGCGCGATCCGATGGCCATGTCGGCACCCGCAATACAGGCCGTTCGGAGTCGTGACAGGTCGTCGGGATTGTGTGAAAAGTCGCAATCCATTTCGAAAATATACTCATACGAACGCTCCAGGGCCCATCGAAAAGCTGCGATGTAAGCCGTACCCAGTCCCTGTTTGTCCGAGCGCTCCAGAATGTGTAGTCGATGCGCATACTGCGCCATTTTTCCCTTCACCAATCCGGCGGTTCCGTCGGGCGAACCGTCATCCACTACCAGCACATCGAAGTTGGGTGTAAGAGAGAACACCTTATCCAACATCGCTTCGATGTTTTCTTTTTCATTATAGGTGGGAATTATCACCAGGGAGTCGGATGACACAGCATTTATGTTTGGCTTTGCAATAATAAATAGGTGGATCGACAATTTCCTTCTATTTTTGGATTAATGTCGAGGAATCCCCTAACCAACAGCGATGCCGGTGCACAGGATTCGCAGGAACGCGAACTGGAACGATATCTGCGGCCCCGCAGTTTCGATGATTTTACCGGACAAAAGGAAATTCTGGCCAATCTTCAAGTATTCGTTCAGGCAGCGCGATTGCGTTCGGAATCACTCGACCACGTTTTACTCCATGGCCCACCCGGATTGGGCAAAACGACATTGGCCCACATCATCGCCAATGAAATGGAGGCAGGCGTCAAAATCTCCAGCGGTCCCGTCTTGGAAAAACCAGGAGATTTAGCTGGACTGCTCACCAGTCTCGACACAGGTGATGTGCTGTTTATAGATGAAATCCACCGGCTGAGTCCGGTTGTAGAGGAGTACCTGTATTCGGCCATGGAAGACTACCGCATCGACATCATGATCGACAGCGGACCGAATGCGCGAAGCGTACAAATTACCCTAAATCCATTTACCCTCATCGGGGCCACCACCCGTTCTGGATTATTGACCTCACCGCTCCGCGCCCGCTTTGGAATTAATGCAAGACTAGAATATTACGATGCTAAACTCCTGACTACAATTGTGTTGCGATCAGCCGACATACTTAAAGTGCCGATAGAAGAACCTGGTGCCTTCGAGATTGCCCGCCGCTCACGCGGAACCCCAAGAATTGCCAACGCCTTGCTACGGAGAACGCGCGACTTTGCCCAGGTAAAGGGCAAGGGCATCATCACCTCCGATATAGCGAAAATTGCGCTCGAGGCTCTGCACGTCGACCAGCACGGTCTGGATGAGATGGACAATCGAATTCTTCGAACGGTTGTTGAGAAGTTCAAAGGGGGACCCGTGGGCCTCACCACCATTGCCACTGCAGTTGGCGAAGATCCGGGGACGATTGAAGAGGTATATGAGCCATTTTTGATTCAGGAAGGATACCTAAAACGTACACCCCGGGGTCGCGAGGCTACGGAAGCAGCTTACAAGCATTTAGGAGCGGCACCTCCCGGTTACAATCCGGAACTTTTCTCCTAATTATGCCATTCTTCTACTTACGGGACCGACCATACTATCGAGCCAACAATTCTCCTAAGCCGACCGATCCCCTCATCCAGTCGTCCTTTTAAACCGATAATTTTCCTAAGCCAAAGGAGCCAATCGATACATTCGGGTTAAATTCCCTTTAGTACATCTCCGAATTCAAACACGCCCGTTCGACCCACAATCCAACGCGCAGCACTGAGGGCACCCTCAGCAAATGCATTTCGATCGAATGCGGTATGTTGCAAGATGATTTCGTCACGTGTACTGCGAAAAATCAACTTGTGCGTGCCCACTACCCCATCAACCCGATGCGATACAATCGGAATGCCTCCGGCAGATGGTTCACGTAACCCGTCCGGTTCGAGTTGCGCCGATACCCGCTGCGACAAAGTAATAGCTGTACCACTGGGAGCATCTCTTTTTTCCGTATGGTGTATTTCTTCGATACCGATATTATAGTTTGGCCATGGACCCATACATTGTGCCATCCGCTCTGCCAGTTCCCAAAAAAGATGTACACCCACCGAAAAATTGGTGGCACAGAGCATAGCGCCGCCCTTTGATTGGCACAATTCAGCCATCCGATCGTATTCCGAATACCAGCCGGTTGTGCCCACCACAACAGGGATGCCCCGCTCTATACAAGCGCGTATGTGGCATGCTGCAGCTGAGGGGGCCGAAAATTCGATTGCGACATCCATGGGAGGTAAATCCGGCGGGAATTTATAAACAGCTGGCAAAAAGGTGGACTCCTGGCTATGCCATACCACTTCAAAACCCTGTTCTGCGGCTATTTTATGGATGGCTTTTCCCATTTTGCCATAACCCAGCAAACCGATCCGCAATTTGGGCAGTTCGGATCGATTCGCGTTGCTTCCCAAATTATGGGTCATAGATGCACATTCAAATCGTGAAGATACCTTCAAAAATGGTAAACAAGCCCCAGTTGTAGACCGGCCCCGCCACGAATACCCGCAACGGCTCCGCCCTGACCTCCAGGCCATTGGGGTGACAGGATGTTCCAGTTCAGGCTTAGGTTATCACCCACTGTAAAAGAACTCAGATGGGCGTCCACGGCTGCATCGACCACCTGGAGCAGATAGGCGCCAAGCGTCAGCAGTATGAAGGTATCACGACCCTGTCGAAACGCATCCCGGTTGCTCTTCAGCAAGGCATTGGTTTGGGTGAGCGCATACTCATCGACCGTTAGCGAATCGCCATCGACACGGGTCCGGTATGCATCGCGATAGCGGATGTACTGTTTATGGTAGGTGTATGCCTGTGCGCCTGAAAATCCCATTAGGCCGTAGGCGACTGGAATTTTCCAATAGCTTCGGTTATAGGCTTGTCCCCAACCTGGCAGGATTAGCGACTTCCGTGTTGCCAGCCGAACCCTTATGCGATAGAGCGAGTCGGATGGAACATCGGTTGTGTCCTGGGCGCTGGCTATGAATAGATTCAGGCCAATCAGCAAAAAACTCAACAACAATCGAGTCAAGAGAAGTTTCATGCGTCAAGCAACAGGTCGAGCAAGCGATTCAAATCGGAGGGGTCGCTGAATGGGATGCTGATTTCGCCACCACCCTTGCCATTGACACGGATTTGAACGGCTGATTCGTAATGTCGCTTCAACTGTTCCTGACTGATGCGGTATTCCGACGGAGTAGTTTGTCCCTTTTCCGCCGATTTCTTGTGGCCATGGCCCTCCTTCATGGATTTGACCAGAGCTTCGAGTTGGCGAACGCTCAGTTTTTGAGTCACGGCACGCCGGTACACATCCAGCAATACCTCCACACGTTCAAGGCCCATAAGCACTTTCGCATGCCCCATGTCGAGCTTCTTGTCCCTAATCCCAGACTGAATTTCAGGGGGTAACTTCAACAAACGTATATAGTTGGTCACCGAGCTTCTGTCCATCCCAACCCGATCGCCCAATTCTTCATGGATAACCTGGCACTCCTCCTGAAGTCGACTCAGGCTCAGCGCGATTTCCATCGGATTGAGATCTGCCCGCTGAATATTTTCCACCAATGCCATCTCGAGCATGCTTTGGTGTGTTGCATCCACCACATAAGCCGGCACTTCTTTTAGTCCGGCCAATCGCGAGGCCCGAAGTCTGCGTTCCCCGGAAATTAGTTGAAACTGCCCGGCCGCCAACCGACGAACGGTGAGCGGCTGAATGATTCCATGCATTTTAATGGACGCCGCTAATTCCTTGAGAGTCTTCTCATCAAAATCGGTGCGGGGTTGTAGCGGATTGGTTTCAATCTGTTGTACGGGTATCAGCGAATTACTTGTGGCCTGAACCATCAGATTCTCAGCATCGGAGGCGGATAAAAGCGCCCCCAAGCCCCTACCCAGGGCATTTCTTCGGTTTTGATTCATATTCATTTCAGTTCACTTGCGGATCCCGTTCAATGGCCACTCGGGTGAGGTTGTTTTTCTGTAGGATTTCCCTGGCGAGGTTGAGGTAGTTGATGGCACCCTTGCTCGCCGCATCGTGCATAATGGCGGAACGCCCGAAACCAGGTGCCTCGCTGAGTCGAATGTTTCTATGGATGAGCGTATCGAAGGTTATGGCCGACAAATTCTGTCGCACGTCATCTACAATTTGGTTCGACAGCCTTAATCGCGGATCGTACATGGTGAGTAGAATTCCCTCGATTTGCAGGTGCTCCTGAAAGCGATTTTGCACAATTTTAATCGTATTGAGCAGCTTACCCAAGCCCTCAAGCGCGAAATACTCACACTGTACGGGGATGACCACCGAATCTGCTGCCGTGAGCGAATTGATGGTAATCAGTCCCAGTGAGGGGCTGCAGTCGATGATGATAAATTCATAGTGTTCGCGCACTGGTGCCAGGACTCTTTGCATGATGTATTCACGCGCCGGTCGGTTCACGAGTTCAATCTCAGCCCCTACCAGGTCGATGGTAGCGGGAAGAATGTGCAGGAAGGGCACGTCGGTTTCGATGATGTTATTTTGAACGGGCACCTCGTTCACCATGCATTCATAAAGACCAGTTTTCACCAGTCTCGGATCGATGCCAATGCCAGAGGTTGCGTTGGCCTGTGGATCTGCATCCAACAGCAAGGTGCGATATTCCAGCACAGCCAGACTGCTAGCCAGGTTTATAGCTGTTGTGGTTTTACCCACTCCTCCTTTTTGGTTAGCAATGGCAATGATTCGGGCCATAAAGTATCTGGGATGGGGTGAAATCTATTTATTTAGCGGGTATGAAGCAACCGACAAAATTAAGGGGCATATCGACAATCTCGAAAGTATTTTTGGGGGTTTTGTGCACATTTTCGGGTTGGGTGTCGTGCAGCCCACCCGAACGCCCTATAGAGCAACGGGTATTCCGCTACAACCAGGAGGGAGGCATTAGTTCACTAGACCCTGCATTCGCCCGTGATCAGGCCAATTTTCGCGCGGTTGCTCAATTGTTCAGCACGCTCGTAAGCGTCGATGAAAAGCTTCAGGTACAGCCTCTACTTGCTATACGTTGGGATGTATCAGAACAAGGGAAACTATATCGATTTTATTTACGCCGTGACGTACATTTTCATGACGACCCCTGTTTCAATAATAGGTCGAATGGCCGCAGACTGACCGCCCACGATGTTGTGTACAGCCTGAAGCGTTTATGTGACCCGGCCCTCGCCTCACCCGGGGCATGGATCTTCCAGGGCAAACTCGCAGAAAATGGATTTTTTGCTCCAAGCGACAGCGTGTTTGAATTGCGGCTGATTCGTCCATTCCCGCCCATTCTCGGTATGCTGGGCATGGCTTATTGCAGTGTAGTGGCGCAAGAGGCAGTGAACCGATACGGCCATTCATTGGGTGTGCATCCTGTGGGAAGCGGGCCATTTCAACTAGCCTATTATCGGGCCGGAGATGGCTTAATTCTCCACAAAAATCCCCGGTATTTTGAAATGGAGAACGGACTCCGTCTGCCATGGCTGGAAGCTGTTCAGATCAGATTTTTGGTCGACAAACAATCGGCGTTTCTCGCGTTCCTCAGGGGTGAACTGGAATTTCTGAATGGCATAGAACCGGCCTTTCACGACGAGATTTTTCAGGATAACAACCGCCTGAGACCAGAATACAATGACCGATTTCGGGTAGTGCATGCGCCATATCTGAACACGGAATACCTCGGTATTTTGAGCGACAGCCGATTGGGCGCATGCCACCCTGCTTTACGCGACCCCCGGATTCGCTGGGCTATTTCTACGGCAATCAACCGTGAGAAACTGGTACGTTATCTGCGCGGAGGTGTAGGAATACCAGCATATGGTGGCCTCATTCCACCTGGTCTGTCCGGATCAATTGCCCTACAGGCAGGAGTCAAATCAACAACCGTATCGGGAGCGCTAACTAATCAACCTGTTTCATCACATCAGAACAGCGTGAACCAGGCTCGGAGAGTAATGCAAGAGGCGGGCTACCCACCTGGGAGCATCAGATTTACCCTGGCCACCAATCCTTCCTACATGGATATGGCCGTTTTTATCCAACAACAACTATCAGAAATTGGTGTGGTAGCAGATTTAGAAGCGAGTCCGGGCCCAACCTTGCGCCAAATGATCAATAAGGGTGAACGAGGCGTGTTTCGGGGAAGTTGGATCGCTGATTATCCCGACGCTGAAAATTATCTGGCATTGGGCTACTCCGGCTATGCCGCTCCGAATGGCCCAAACTACACGAGATTCTCGCATCCTCAATTCGACGCGTGGTATGAGCAGGCCCTGATGACTACAAATGATGACGCAAGACATAAGATATATGCACGCATGGATTCGCTGCTGAGAGCTGAGTCGCCCTTCATTGTCTTGTATTACGACCAAACTCTTCGCCTGGAACAGAATTATGTAAAGAGTCTACCCGCACATCCCCTTGATCAGCTTGATTTACGCAGGGTTCGTTACCAAAAAGTAGCCAACTAATAACCGATTTTCATGCATTTTTGCAAGCTATGCGCGGCCTGGAATGGAAGAGGATTGTTCAACTGGCATGGCCGGTGGTGTTGGGTCAATTGAGCCAGGTGGCGTTATCGGTCATAGACTCCATCATGATTGGCCCGTTGGGTGCTGATCATCTAGCCGCCGTGGCCCTGTCTTCAGGGTTGTTTTTTGTGCCATTGGTATGCGCCATGAGTCTGATGTTTGCCCTATCGCCCCTCACATCGATGGCGAGCAGTGCAGGCGACGAACAGACACTGGAAAAAACCTTGAAAAATGGACTTATCATCGCCTGGGCGGTGGGACTTCTGCTCGTCGGTACCATGTATCCGGCCACAAATCTCATGCACCTATTAGGGCAACCCGAAGAGGTAGTTGCCCTTTCTCAACCCTACCTTAGGGTTGTGGTCCTTTCAATGCTGCCCATAATGTTGTTTCAGGGTCTAAGGCAATTCAGTGAGGGTCTTGAGATTATGTTCCCTCCTCTGATTATTGGTTTAATCATGATTCCGCTTAATATTTTTGGAAATTGGCTTTTGATCTACGGTAATTGGGGCTTTTCGGCAATGGGTATGGAAGGAGCCGCGTGGGCCACAACCCTAAGCAGAACCTTGGCGGCGATTATTATGTTGGGTGTTGTGGCTTTCGGTCCACGTCTTCGCTCCTTCGGGTTGCTAAGATGGCAACGTTCAGATTTGTGCCGGGCCACCCTCTTACGAATCCTAATGTTGGGGTTGCCCGGTTCCTTGCAGTACCTTGCGGAAACCTCTGCATTCAGCCTGGCAGCCATCATGATCGGAAGGCTCGGAAGTGTATCGCTCGCAGCACATCAAATCGCCATAAATATGGCAAGCATTAGTTTTATGGTGTCTATTGGCATTTCATCTGCCGGAGCCATCCGTATCGGACAAGCAAGAGGTCGTGGTGACCTAGAAGCAGCACGCAGAACCGGTTTTTCTGCCCTTACCCTGTCGGCTGCATTTATGGGCATTTGCGGAATTGTTTTTTTAGCGCTCCGATTGTATTTTCCTTCATTATACATTCAAGACCCGGAAGTGATTCAAATAGCCGCCCGACTCCTGATGATCGCCGCAGCGTTTCAGGTGGCAGATGGCATTCAGGCGGTAGGAGTTGGTCTTCTGAGGGGAATGGAAGATGTTAAGATGCCGACCGTTTACGTTCTTCTTGCCTATTGGCTAGTAGCCCTTCCCCTTGCCTGGCTTCTTTCCAATGTGTTTTCATTTGGCGTTGAAGGCATTTGGTCGGCTTTGGCCGTTGGACTTGCCTGCTCTGCCCTACTGCTGACGATCCGTTTTCACTGGATTACACACAAACCTGTCTGATCAAAAGAGCTGTTTCCAGGCAGAAATCGAATCGTTCAAAAGTTCTCAAGCGGTGAGGGTTTTCATTACTTTTGCAGCGGAGAGATGGCAGAGTGGTCGATTGCGGCGGTCTTGAAAACCGTTGAGGGTTAAACCTCCGGGGGTTCGAATCCCTCTCTCTCCGCCAAATCAAATACAGTCCGAGACTATCCGAAAGTGCGTAATTGAGCCCATTACGCATTTTTTTTGTTCTTTTTCAGTCCGTTTTTAGTATGTGTTTGTTCGACTTTCTGGTCACCAACTGTTTACCCATTCTCAAAAACCCCAAGAAGGGTGGCGGGTGTACGAACAAAATAAACATAATAGTGCTGAAAATCAATGATTTAGGTGAACTTAATCCCAAGGGTTTCGTGTAAATTTGCTGTTCAAAATGGGGGGCACTGATAACGAAATCAGTGAATAAAAATAACCTCCTTATTTGGCACCCGAAGGCGCGGACCCCAGATACCCTTTTCGGTTCCCATTCCCACAGAAACAATCATCGTGATTTCCGCAGCCCGCGGCAATCTCAATAGTCTTTTTACTCTAACCTCGTCGATACCTTCCATCGGGCAGGTATGGAATCCTTCCGATGCAATGGACAGCATGAAGGTCTGGGCTGCCAATGCACAGGATTTATGAGCCACAATCCGTTGAGAGGCCACCCCGCCGGTCCGGTAAAAGGGCCTAAACATGCCTGCGAAAAAGGAGATGAATCTTCTCAGCAGCGACAAAAATCCAAACGGATCGTTGGTATAAAGGAAGGGCATCAGTTTTCCGTAATAACGCATGCCTGCTTTTTGCAGGCCATTTGGCTCTCCCAATATACCCTCTTTAACCTTGGCCAGATTCCATGCCGCCCGCTCTTTCCACTTATCGCGGCGTGCTGCAAACACCACCATCTGCTTTGCTGTTTTGGCCGCTTGCTGATTCAGGCATAGTGGAACAATTTTCTTCAACGCATCATCCGTCTGAATCCAATGAAACGACCACAATTGCATATTGCTGCTGTTGGGCGACAAAACTGACCGTTCAAGCGCACGCCTGATTACCTCTTCAGGTACAGAAACACTCGCGTCGAACGAACGATTCGAGCGTCTGAATGAAACGATTTCTTGAAAAGAAGCCGAATTTGATGTCATCGCTCCCCGATTCAACCAAACAAATCAGCGTTCATCACCTTCGTCCAGGCACGAACGAAATCGTGAACAAACTTCGACTTGTTGTCATCCTGAGCATACAACTCCGCATATGCTCTCAATATCGAATTGGAACCAAACACCAGATCCACACGTGTGGCCGACCAGCGCACCTGACCCGATTTGCGATCCACAACATGGTAGAGATTATCGGCCACGTAATCCCATTTATAACGCATATCGGTTAGGTTCACAAAAAAATCATTAGTGAGCGCGCCTACCCGATCTGTGAATACGCCATGCCCCACACCTCCATAATTGGCACCCAAAACACGCATGCCCCCCAAAAGAATAGTCATCTCAGGCGCCGTGAGCCCCATAATCTGGGCTCTATCGAGCAAAAGCTCCTCCGGAGCTGATGCATAATGCGCTTTTAACCAGTTCCTGAAACCATCATGAATCGGCTCCAAAACAGAAAACGAGCCGGCATCAGTCCATTCTGCCGAGGCATCACCGCGACCCGAAGTAAACGGAACATTCACATCAATACCTGCATTTAGGGCTGCGGCCTCTACCGCCACAGAACCACCCAAAACAATAAGATCCGCCATAGAAACCACAAATCCGCAACCCGACTGTATCTCTTCAAGAACTGCCAACACCTTGTTGAGACGTGCGGGTTCATTGCCTGCCCAGTTCCTTTGGGGCTCGAGACGAATCCGGGAACCATTGGCACCACCCCTGAAATCAGAAGAGCGGAACGTACGTGCGCTATCCCAAGCCGTACATATGAGTTCGGATAAAGTCAACCCCGAGGATAAAATCATTTTCCTTAGGCTCAAAACCTGATCCGACGTTGTCTTGCCTGGCGCAGCAGGAATGGGATCCTGCCAAATCAAATCTTCCTTGGGAACATCGGGTCCGAGATAGCGAGCACGTGGCCCTAAATCACGGTGGGTTAACTTAAACCAGGCACGCGCAAAAACCTCCTCGAAATAAGCCGGTTCTTTATAGAAACGCTCCGATATCTTTCTGTATTCCGGGTCCATTTTCATGGCCATATCTGCATCTGTCATGATGGGGTTTCTTCGAACATTGGGGTAATAGGCATCGACCGGTTTGTCCTCGTCCTTCATATTGACCGGCTCCCATTGCCATGCACCGGCCGGACTCTTCTTTAGCTCCCATTCGTGATTGAGCAACAGGTGAAAATAGGTGCGGTTCCAGCGGTCGGGCGTGGAGGTCCATGCACCCTCCAAACCACTCGTAATGGCATGGGCACCGTGTCCGGTTCCGCCGGGATTATACCATCCCATAGCTTGTTCATGCAGGGCACCTGCCTCCGGATTAGGCCCTAAAGCCGATGCGTCACCATTGCCGTGCGCTTTACCGACCGTGTGCCCTCCCGCTGTTAGGGCTACTGTTTCCTCATCATTCATGGCCATGCGTGCAAATGTGGTGCGCACATCATGTGCAGTACGCAATGGATCCGGTTTGCCATCTACCCCCTCCGGATTTACATAAATCAATCCCATCTGAACAGCTGCCAGCGGATTTTCGAGCGAATTGCTGTCGGCCGGATTAACATATCGTGATTTCCCCAGCCATTCCTTCTCTCCGCCCCAATATACGTCCTTCTCAGGGTGCCAAATGTCTTCTCGACCGCCACCAAATCCAAATACCTTGAAACCCATCGATTCATATGCCATGTTTCCGGCCAAAATTATAAGGTCGGCCCACGATATTTTGTTACCGTATTTCTTTTTGATAGGCCACAACAAGCGACGGGCTTTATCGAGATTGGTATTGTCGGGCCAGCTGTTGAGCGGCGCAAAACGCAGGTTTCCGGTGTTGCCACCGCCACGCCCGTCGAATGTGCGATAGGTGCCCGCCGCATGCCAGGCCATTCGGATCATCAGTCCACCATAGTGTCCCCAGTCGGCCGGCCACCAATCCTGGCTGTCAGTCATTAATGCCTTCAAGTCGGTTTTGAGTCCTTCATAATCCAGCGAAGCGAACGCCTCGCGGTAATTAAAATCGGTATCGTTGGGATTGGTTTTGGCATCGTGCTGGTGGAGAATGTCGAGGTTCAGCGTTTTGGGCCACCATTCAGTAACCGGGTGCTGCGATTGCGTATTGGCCCCATGCATGACAGGGCATTTTCCGGAAGAAGTTGGGTTCATATGTTTTAGTTCTAATTATTTTCTAGCAAAAAGAGACCGGCTTCCTTTTTAAAGGCAAACCGGTCAGTTTCGGGTTAATGAATTGAGAGCCTTCTACGGGATTCGAACCTGCGACCTACTCATTACGAATGAGTTGCTCTACCAGCTGAGCTAAGAAGGCGAGAAAGTGCAAAGATACGATGAAAGGGACTGAGCATCAAACGGAAGAATCCGATTTCCGTTCCCATCGCTGTCGCAACAATTCAACGGTGAGCGAAAAACTGAGTGCAAAGTACAGATAGCCTTTGGGCAGCTCATGATGAAAACCTTCCAGCATCAGCATAAACCCAATCAGCATCAGAAACGCCATGGCCAAAATCTGCATTCCAGGGTGGGTGGTCACAAACTTTTGTATGGGCTCTGCAAGCCATGCCATAACAGCCATTGACAAAACAACCGCCGTAATCATAAGCCACAATTCATTGCTCAGGCCAATGGCCGTCAGTATAGAATCAACCGAAAAAATGAAGTCGATTAATACAATTTGAGCAAGAATCCAGCTGTGTCGGTCAGTTTTCGGGATGGCAGTCTCTTCAGTTTCATCTTTCAAATGATACGGATTATTCACCTTCTTGTGCAACTCCATGGTGCTCTTGGCGAGCAGAAAGACGCCTCCCAGCATAAGAATAGAATCACGAATGCTGTAGGATTGGCCATCTACCTCTACCAAAACCTGATTGAGCCCCATCAAAAAACTGAATCCCATCAACATAATCAAACGGAACACCAACGCTAGTGCCAATCCGGATCGCCGAAGTTTTTTCCCCTCATTTCCAGAAACATGCCGGGTGAGTAGCGTAATGAAAATGATGTTGTCGATCCCCAGCACAATCTCCAAAACCGTGAGTGTAGCAAGCGCTGCGAACCATTCCATATTGACAATTTAACTTTTTGAATTGATGGCTTGAAAGGCGGGCACAGATTTCCAATGCGACCGAAACAATGTGGAAAGAAGAAGGTAATGTAGCAGGGCGGCAACCTCAAAACCGAAAATGTATAGAGGCCACTCCCCGACGATGAATGGATTATCGGCTTTTGGTGGCTCAACTAAATACATGTAGTTGGCGTCCAGCCAAAGATTAATACCGGATACAGGAAGAAGCAACAGATTGTTGTAGAGCAGAGCCTTTAGCCAATCGTAGCGCATCAAGCGCCAGCCATGCGCACGAATCATGTATAAAGGCACCAGAATAATCGAAGTGTGGAAAATATAATATTCGGCTACCAGCAGGGGGTGACTACCTGAAGTCACCTGTGGGGTAAGCAGGGAATGTGTCCCCCCAACTATCCCCCAAAAAAACAAGGGTACAAATAAACGGCGGTTCCGTGACAGCAAAACACTGACCGACAACAGATTGGAAATACCGCATAACTGAAGTGGGAGATCATTGTTGAACCGCCACCAGCCCCCGGATATCAAGAAAAACTGGACTCCAAGCCACGACGATAAAATGGAAAGAGCCCAAATACGCTCCCAAAACCGACGACTATCTGATTCCCCGGCCCTGCTCCATCTCCAGATACCTATGCCATAGGCGGCTGAGAAAATTAATCCAAACCACCATTCCGCAGATCCGACCGGAATTATGTATTGAACAGGCATAATGATCAGGTATTGGATTGTGGCAATACGATTCCTTTGGAATCAACAACAGGACTGATCGATGGATTCGCATCCACCTGATCTCGGCGGTTACACACCTCAAGGTATTTTATCGAATAATCGGAGCGCAACGTGCCAAGCATCCGATCCCAAAACAAAAAATATAAGGAGTAATTGCCCGTAAAATGCTGATGGTGTTGGTTGTGGTTGACCGAAGTGTTTACCCACCGACCTAACTTGCCTTCCGAAAAGCGACGGGAATACAACTCAAAGCCTAGATGCCCATAGACGTTGTAGGCAATCATCGCCAAAAAGAATAATATCACATGTGTTAAGTGGATTGGAATCGTAAACAAAAACAAAGGAAAAATCCCGAATTCAAGCAGGGCTTCAAAAGGATGAAAGGAATAGGCCGCCCAAGGCGATGGGTTGGTTGACCGGTGATGAATTTTGTGCACATGCTTGTAAAAAAACGGCAAATGCATCAGTCGGTGGATGAAATAAAAGTAGGTATCGTGCAACACAAAGAGGACCGGAAACAATCCCCAATAATACAACAAACCCCTATCCGAAATGAGCGGATATAAAGTAGTTCGGGGTCGAATGTCGGGGTGATGTAGAATCAGAAAACCCATCACCGCAAATATGGAAATGGTGATGACTGAATAGACCACCTCTCGAAGGTATTCTGAATTTCTGGGGAAACGAGGTTGAATTTTTTTGTAGGCCCAGTCGCGTCGCTTCCAGACATAGAATATTAAAAAAAGGATGCCGGCAAACAACAAATAACGGCCGCCAATGCGCAGAATGACATGGGTAAACTCCGACCAGTCCATACACAAAAATAGAGATAAAGAAGATCGGGCCAACTAAACTGAATAACCGAAAAAGAGAGATGCTCCCTATTTTTGCACGCCATGCATTTTCTTGAATTTGAAAAACCCATACAGGAACTCCATGAGGAGTTGCAGAGGCTTAAGGGTATACATGCCAAAGGCAAAACCGACCTCTCATCGGCGATAAATGAGCTGGAAGATAAATTTACAGCCGAACGAAACATTCTTTACAGCCGGCTCACGGGTTGGCAAAGAGTCCAGGTTTCTCGCCATCCCGAAAGGCCCTACACACTGTTTTACGCGGAAAATACCTGTACCGACTTTCTGGAAATCCACGGGGATCGTGTATTCCGCGACGACAAAGCCATCGTCGGGGGGTTTGCCCGCCTCGACGGCAAGACTGTCATGATCATCGGACACCAGAAAGGAATCAACACCAAAATGCGCCAGTACCGAAATTTTGGAATGGCCAACCCGGAGGGCTATCGCAAAGCACTTCGGTTGATGAAAATGGCCGAAAAATTCGGAAAGCCCATCATCACATTCATCGACACACCTGGCGCCTACCCTGGGCTGGAGGCAGAGGAGCGCGGTCAAGCAGAAGCAATTGCCAGGAATATTCAGGAAATGATGCGGTTGAAAGTACCTGTTATTTGCCTGATTGTAGGTGAAGGTGCCTCTGGAGGAGCAATAGGCATTGGAGTTGGCAACATGGTGTACATGCTTGAAAACACATGGTATTCGGTTATTTCACCCGAATCGTGCAGTTCGATTCTTTGGCGCAACTGGGATCATAAAGAGCAAGCTGCTGAGGCGCTGCAACTAACGGCAGATAAAATGAAGGGGCATGGACTGATCGACGGCATTATTCCTGAACCACCCGGTGGCGCGCATAGCGACCCGAAGGCCATGGCCGACATCCTGCGCAGGCACCTCATCTCTGCGCTCTCCAAATTTGAGGGCTGGTCACCCTCCCAACTGGTAACCAGCAGAATTGAAAAATTCTCCTCGATGGGAATTTTTCAAACGATCTGATTTTCTTTAATAGGGACAGGCGAAACGTATGGAATCGGGCAGTTGACATTCGATTCTCCCGCCTGAATCCGGATTCCAGATTAAACCATTCGTGCCCCTCCATCCAATCAACCGATTCATACGGGGATCGAAGAATAAATCCGTAACCATATCGGAAAAGCGGCGTTGCCATAAACCCGTTTGTACTCCCGAACTGGGGCGGAAATACCAGACACCGGTTGTTCCGCCCAACCAGTAGCCATCGACCCCGGGCACCATTGTGCGAAACTGATGATCGACCGTGCCTGGTGATTCCTCCAGCAGCTGCTGGGTTGATAAATTATAGCGCCAAACACGTCCCAAACCCGTATTCTGTTGCTCCACCAACAGAATCCACGCATCGGACGCAACACGAGCAGCACCTAAAACATTACCTGATACCATAAACTCCCTTAGAAGACCCTGAAAATCGGCGTGATAAATCCTCACCCGGCGAAGCGAGGAAGGCGGTCGGGCACGAAGCTCAACCAGTAAATGTTCTTGTTGTCTGGATGTGAAGACCGGAACAAAATCGGGGGGGATGGAGAATTGTCCCCCAGGCGCACCTAGTTGCGAAAATCGGAGCACATCTCCAAGACCACGAGACACATAAACGCCGTTATCAAAACCACTTATATAGGTATATGGCGACTGCCCCGGGTCGGATGGAGTAGAATAAATAGAATTGAATGAGAAAAAATCCAGCTGATACCCCCACAAAACCGGAGAAGTTTGTCCCCTCAACCAAACCCTGCCCGATCCCGGCCAGGAAGCACACTGAATCAAATCCAAACTGACAGACGACTCACGCGGAATGAGGCCACCCAACGAATCAGATCGATAAACAGAGCTTTGCAATGCTTCTTGGATAAACCAGACCACACCCATAAACCGACGCGGCACCGCCCATAACCGAAGTGGCAGAAAAAGGGAGCCAGTCTGATCTCCCGAAACGGCCTGAAAAACTAGCTGAAACTGACCCGATGGCAACAAAGAATCTGTAAGCATTACTTCCCACTCAATGAGCGTGTCGCGGCCCCATAATGTGCGCACCTGCGGCGGCAGCAAGGCAACCCCGTCACTCCGCTGAACCCTCAAAAGGGCACGATCGAGCGTTTGCTGCGATCGGATCCGAACCCGAACCTTTAGGGTGTCGGGCACCTGTATATCGAATCTCAACCCTCCTGAATCCAGTTCAATTGTGGGCGGAACACCGTCTGAGTCATCGGGTTTACAAGCTACCATTGGGTTCAGCAACAAGCCGAGCAGGCCACACAAAATGATCGGCCTAATCTTGCAATTGTGTGCATCCAAATGCGTCAGCATCTTCCCTGAGCGAATCATGTTTTTGAGGCGAACCATATATTTAATGGCAACAAATTACGATATTGGAGGGTTATTTTCCTATGAACGAGGAACAAGCCCTGCATCGGATTCTTGCGCTCACGCGTGAGCTCAACGATCACAACTACCGATATTATGTACTCGATCGCCCGATCATCAGCGATCAACAGTTCGACAAGTTACTCACCGAACTCACCGGCCTGGAACATGGCTGGCCCCAGCACACTCAGCCCGATTCGCCCACCCAGCGGATCGGTGGTCAACCTATCGAAGGCTTCGAAAGTGCCCTGCATGCCTCCCCTATGTTATCTTTAGGCAACACCTATGCAGAATCGGATTTACAAGACTTCGATCAAAGAGCGCAAAAAATATTGGGCCGGCCTACCCGCTACCTCGCAGAGCTGAAAATTGATGGTGTTGCCATTTCTCTCACCTATGAAGGAGGCATACTCGTTCGGGCCATCACCCGGGGCGACGGTACACGGGGTGATGTGGTGACTGCCAACATACGTACCATCCCCAGCCTCCCATTGAAATTGCAGGGCAACGACTGGCCTCGAAAAATGGAAGTTCGGGGGGAAGTGTTCATCCGCAAACCACGATTTGGGGAACTGAATCGCCGCAGACAGGAAGACGGGGAGGAAGCCTATGCCAATCCAAGAAATTTCGCTTCAGGTAGTCTGAAATTACTGGATACATCGGAGGTAAAACATCGTGGACTGGACGCCTATTTCTATGCATGGAATCAGGAACAAGCCACACAGGGTAATCAGGAAGAGATGTTAAAAAAAGCGATCGAATGGGGATTTCCGGTTTGTCCACACCATAGTGGCGCAGGAGATTTGGAGCACATACTCCAGTTCATCCATCAATGGGAAACGAAACGGGAATCGCTCGATTTCGACATCGACGGCATTGTGGTGAAGGTGAATCGATATGCCGATAGGGAAGAATTGGGTCATACGGCTAAGGCACCCCGTTGGGCCATCGCCTACAAATACAAAACGCAGGCGGCATCCACCCATCTGCTTTCGGTCGATTTCCAGATTGGGCGCACGGGTGCTGTTACGCCCGTAGCGAATTTGACACCGGTTTGGCTGGGCGGCACCACAGTTAAGAGGGCTTCCCTCTACAACGAAGGTGAAATTGAGCGACTGAGTCTCCGTCTGAACGATCCGGTCTGGGTGGAAAAAGGGGGTGAAATCATACCCAAAATCACGGGCATTGACACAACATCAGGTAAAAGAGGTGTTCGGCCTGTGGTTTTTCCTAAAAATTGTCCGAGTTGCGACACCCCCCTTCAGCGCATAGAAGCGCTTCATTATTGTTTGAATTCCCGCAGTTGTCCACCCCAGCAATTAGGCCTCCTGGAGCATTTCGTGTCCCGCAAGGTTATGGATCTGAATTGTGTGGGCAAGGAAACACTGGAACTACTCTGGCAGCAGGGATTGGTGCGGAATCCTGCAGATCTCTATGATTTGCAGCACAATGCCCTTTCATCGCTCGAACGAATGGGTGACAAATCGGCCCGCCTCATCCTTGACGGTCTGGATGCATCACGCTCGGTTCCCTACCCTCGTGTACTGTTTGCCCTGGGCATTCGGCATGTAGGGGAGACCGTAGCCAAAAATCTGGCCCGGCACTTCCCCAGCATTGATTTGCTGGCCCAAGCAACTCAGTCGGAATTGTTGTCTGTGCACGACATCGGAGAGAAAATTGCCGAGCAGGTGGTGGCCTGGTTTTCGGCTGCAGAAAACTTGCGCCTTGTAGAGCGCCTGAGAAGTTTTGGACTACAGTTTTCTTGCGAACTGGAAGGAGAGCACGCAACATCCCTTTCCCAAAAACTAAAAGGACTTTCCTTTGTGTTAAGCGGCGTTTTTAAGCGTCAGGAGCGCGAGCATCTAAAAACACTGATTGAGCAACACGGAGGCAGGGTTGCTGCATCCATAAGTGGAAAAACAAGCTATCTGCTCGCCGGAAGCGATGCAGGACCGAGCAAACTCGAGAAAGCCAGGCAATTGAAGGTAGCGCTTTTGACTGAGGAAGAATTTGAACAACTCATCACATGAAATTCCCTGATTGGATCCGGAATTTTTTGTGGTTGCAAACCCATAGGTTGCAGTTGCGCCGACCAGCGGTTGCCATACAAAAAACGAATGCCTGGCTCATTTTATTCGATGCGCGCGATCCTGTCCAATTACAGACTGCCCAATTGTTGAAAACTCAGGTATATCCCCGGGTTTGTCGTTGTGTCGCTTTCGAACCTGAACGCGTCGAGGATTGGTTTATACCAATTTGGGAGTCACAACTCGATCTGCGCTGGCAGGCGCCGTCCAATGTTAAGGGTGTGATATGCGACAACCACTACGCCTATCTCATTCAGCTCTGCCCCAATCCGCACCCCAGTATGCAGTCACTCGAACTGCTGGCTCCAGTGACCTATCGCATTAGCGTGAATCCAGTCAAAGACCACCCCCATCACCAGCTCACTTGCAGGTGGACAGAATCCTGCAACGCCCCTGAGGCCTCTAAAAGAATTGTCAAACAAATCGAAACCTACATCCGAATATGAAATTCGAATTATCCGGCTCAGGTGTGGCCCTGATTACACCCTTTCACGGCGACGGGCAAGTCGATCTTCCGACTCTTGGCTACATGGTCGATTTTATGGTGGATGGGGGAATGGACTTTATCGTGGCTCTAGGCACAACGGCCGAAACGCCAGCCCTGAGCAAACAAGATCGTGAAGCAGCTCTCGATACGATTCGCCAGCAGTTGAATGGACGCCTGCCATTGGTTTTGGGAATGGGGGGAAATGATACCCATGAGCTTCTGGATCATATCAGGTCATTTGACCTAAGCGGAGTGGCTGCACTTTTGTCTGTTACCCCCTATTACAACCGCCCGTCACAGGAGGGGCTCTACCGGCACTATGCCCAAGTAGCGGAAGCAACCGATTTGCCCGTTATCCTATACAATGTCCCAGCCCGTACGGGTTGTAACCTTTCGGCCGAAACTACCCTGCGCCTGGCACACAACATCCCAAATATTGTGGGAACCAAGGAGGCATCTGGCGATTTTGCTCAGATAGCGCAAATCTTGCGTGAACGACCTGATGGATATAAAGTATACTCGGGTGATGATCTGCTGAGCCTTCCCTTTCTTTCACTAGGCGCTGAGGGCGTCATCTCCGTGATTGCCAACGCCTATCCCAGGACCTTTTCGGATATGGTCCGAACTGCCCTTTCCGGCAATTTTCACAAAGCCCGCAAGCTGCATGAACAACTACTCCCTGCCATTCAAGGCATCTTTCTAGAGGGTAGTCCCGCCGGCGTTAAGTCCATTTTGGCCCAGCGCGACATGATCAAACCATACCTACGCCTACCTCTGGTCGAAATTTCCGAAAAACTAAAGCAAACGCTCTGGGCACTAGACTCGAATTGGGTGGGACCGAAATAATTCGTATCCTTTCAATTAAAATACAGGCCACATTTTCCTTAGATGCTCATTTCCCCAACCGGACACGGAGATCCAGACGATTTTTACGGGCCGTATCCCGTGCGATGTCATACCCTGCATCCATATGGCGGATTACACCCATGCCCGGGTCATTATGGAGCACACGCTTCAGGCGCTTGTCGGCTTCTTCGGTTCCATCGGCCACAACCACCATTCCGGAATGTATTGAATACCCCATGCCCACCCCTCCTCCATGGTGTAGGCTCACCCAACTTGCACCGCCTGCAATATTAACGAAGGCATTCAGTACAGGCCAGTCGGCCACGGCATCAGACCCATCGGGCATGGCCTCCGTTTCCCGGTTGGGCGAGGCCACCGATCCGGTATCGAGATGATCGCGACCAATCACAATAGGTGCCTTCACCTTCCCTTCCCGTACCAGTCGGTTGAATTCCAACCCGGCTTTTTGTCGTGCGCCCTGGCCCAGCCAACAAATACGAGCCGGAAGACCCTGAAACGCAATCCGTTCAGACGCCATCGACAACCAACGGTGGAGTCCAAGGTCATCGGGAAATAACTCCATCAACAGATCATCGGTCAACCGGATATCCTCGGGGTCGCCCGACAAAGCCACCCAGCGGAACGGCCCCTTTCCCTCACAAAACAGGGGCCGGATATAGGCCGGAACGAATCCCGGAAAATCAAACGCCCGGTCAAATCCTGCCTCCAAAGCCCGGCCACGCAGATTATTGCCATAATCAAAGGTGATAGCACCTCGCGCCTGCATGTCAACCATCAACTCAGTGTGCAGGCGCATATCCCCATAAGCCAATTTCAAATAGCGATCTGGGTCGGATGACCTCAATTCATCTGCGGCTACGGTCGATAGTCCACGGGGGATATAACCCACCATCGGATCATGCGCCGACGTTTGGTCGGTGAGGACATCCGGCAGGACCCCACGGTCACGCAGTCGCTCCAACAGATCCACGGCCGTACAAAGCACCCCCATACTGCGGGCAATCCCTTGCTTCTTCCATTCCAAAACCATATCAATCGCCCGATCCGGGTCGACTGTCATTTCATCCAGATAGCGGGTTTCGATCCGCTTACGTATACGCCACTCCTCTACCTCCGCGGCCAGACATACTCCCTCGGCTAGAGTGATTGCCAGAGGCTGGGCGCCACCCATACCCCCTAAACCCGCAGTAACACATAATTTTCCATTTAAACTGCCTCCAAAGTGCTTCTGGGCGACCGCGTTGAACGTTTCATAGGTCCCCTGAACAATCCCCTGCGATCCAATATAGATCCAACTACCCGCCGTCATTTGCCCGTACATCATCAAACCCTTGCGCTCCAATTCATCGAAGTGTGTCCAATTGGCCCAATTCGGAACTAGAAGGGAGTTGGCCAGAAGAACTCTGGGCGCATCGGGATGTGTGGGTAGTATGGCGACCGGCTTGCCGCTTTGAATAAGAAGCGTCTCATCGTCATTCAAATCGCGCAAAGCATCCAAAATGAGTCGGAGCGACTCCGGATTGCGCGCCGCCTTCCCCCTACCACCATAAACAATCAACTCCTCAGGGCGCTCTGCCACATCCGGATCTAAATTGTTGAGTAACATACGCAGGGCAGCTTCCTGCACCCATCCCTTACAGCTGATCTGGTTCCCGGTTGGGGTTCGGTATTGGGTTAAATCTATGGTTTCAGGTAATTGGATTAATTGATTTAATTGGGTATCGGTTGACATGGTATATATTTAAGATTGAGGGGCACTTTCTGTGCTTATATAGAGCTTGACAATAAGAGGTTGAAGGAGTTGCCCGAAAAGTAATCAGGCACAAAAATATAGTTACAGAACGGAGGGTGTATTAAAAAGTTCAATTTCCACAACCCCAAACATGAAATTCGTAAACCGAAAAGTTTACCTTTGCGGGCGAACTGCCCATTGCCTATGTAAACCTGCCTACAACCTTCACCCACTGCAGATCATGATTCAACTATTCCATACCCAACAGTCCAAGCTGCAGGAGGTTGACCTATTAAGTGAGGGGAATTGGGTAAATGTGGTGGACCCCACCTATGAAGAGCGGTCCTGGCTCGAACAAAATTGTCCCTTCGTATTAGAGTACCTGACCGACTCGCTCGACTCCGACGAGTTGGCTCGCGTTGAGAAAGAAGACGAATATCTGTTGGTGGTGATCCGTCTCCCTCATTTCAGAGGCGTGGAACACGACACCCCCTTCAACACCCTTCCCCTACTCGTTTTCATCACCAGTGAACACTTCATAACGCTCTGCAAGGAAGAGAACGTGATTATACAGGAATTCATACGGGAACGCGTACGAGGCTTCAGCACCGCCAAGCGCAATCGGTTTTTACTGCAACTGATGCTCAAGACAGCCGGTAAATTTCTGGTGCACCTGCGCAACATCAACAAAATCGTGGAACAACTTGAGGATGAGCTCGAAAACTCTTTGCGCAATCGGGAAATCATGGAATTGCTCCGGTATGAAAAAGCCCTGGTTTATTACACCACCGCCCTTCAGTCCAATGGTGCGATGATGGAGCGGTTGCGTCGCCTGCGGATCTTTAGTGCTTATGAGGAAGACGAGAATCTGCTGGAAGATGTGCTGATAGAAAACCAACAAGCCATTGAAATGACCAGCGTGAGTGTACGGGTATTGGGACAAATGATGGAGGCCTATTCATCGATCATCAACAACAATATGAACAATGTGATGAAAACCCTCACATTAGTGACCATCGGACTCGCCATACCCACCCTATTTGCTAGTTTATACGGAATGAATGTTCGCCTGCCGTTGCAAAACAGCTCGCTCGCATTCGGAATGGTTCTGCTGTCGAGCCTGGTCATTATGGCTCTGGTTTATTGGTTTTTTAAAAGAATTCGTTGGTTCTGATCCCAGATGTTCAACAAATGGCCGTTACGCCCCCACAGAGAACATAAATTATTTCCTAAATCAGCGCACCCTTTTCCTGAAAGGTTAATGCTAAACCTGCAGCACCCCCATATTGAACTTGCGCTCAATCGGCGCGTGGTTGGCGGCTTCAATACCCATTGAAATCATGCTGCGGGTCTCGACCGGGTCGATGATCCCGTCGATCCACAAGCGAGCCGCCGCGTATTCCGGCAAGGTCTGCGATTGGTAGCGAGCGCTGATTTGCGACAATAGTGCCGCTTCAAACTCCGGATCGGTTGCTTTTCCGGCGATCCGAGCCGATGAAAGTTGTATTTGCAACAAAACCTTTGCAGCTTGTTCCCCGCCCATAACCGCCATACGCGCGGTGGGCCACGCATAAATAAAGCGCGGGTCGTAGGCCTTTCCACACAATGCATAATTTCCGGCACCATAACTATTACCGACTACTACGGTAAATTTTGGAACCACCGAGTTGGCCACGGCGTTCACCAATTTAGCGCCGTCCTTGATGATACCCCCATGTTCGGAACGCGAACCCACCATAAATCCGGTGACATCCTGCAAAAAGACCAACGGAATGTGCCGCTGGTTACAATTCGCAATGAATCGGGTGGCCTTATCCGCCGAATCACTGTAGATCACTCCCCCGAATTGCATCTCCCCCTTCGCACTCTTCACCACCTTGCGCTGGTTGGCCACCAGACCGACCGACCATCCATCGATCCGGGCATAGCCACATACCAAGGTTTTGCCAAAGCCCGATTTGTAGGGCACAAACGAATCGGTATCGATCAAATGAGCGATGAGCTCCTCCATGTCATAGGGCCGGGCGTTACCTTCCGGAAAAACACCATAAACTCCGTTCGGATCACGCGCCGGCGCTTGGGCGGCTATCCGATCAAAACCCGCAAGGTTCGGGGCGCCCAGTTGTCCCATCAATCGCCTGAGGGTGCCCAGACAGGCGGCATCGTCGGCCATTTTATGGTCGGTAACCCCCGAAATCTCACAGTGGGTTGAGGCACCCCCAAGGGTTTCATTATCGACTTCCTCCCCTATAGCCGCCTTCACCAAATATGGACCGGCCAAAAAAATACTTCCAGTTTGGTCAACGATCAAGGCTTCATCACTCATAACGGGCAGATATGCGCCACCAGCCACACAGGATCCCATAATGGCCGCCAATTGAACAATTCCCATGCTGCTCATGCGCGCATTGTTCCGGAAAATACGGCCGAAATGTTCTTTATCCGGAAAAATTTCATCCTGCATGGGAAGGTATACCCCGGCGGAGTCGACCAGGTAAATGATGGGCAAACGATTATCCATGGCAATTTCCTGAGCCCTCAGGTTCTTCTTTCCAGTCATGGGAAACCAGGCCCCTGCCTTAACTGTAGCATCATTGGCAACCACCACGCATTGTCGGCCACTAACATATCCTACAACCACAACCACGCCCGCGGATGGGCAGCCACCATGTTCCTCATATAATCCCCAGGCGGCCAGTGCACCGACCTCCATGTAGGGGCGATCCGCATCCAGCAATTTGGTGATTCGTTCCCATGCCGTCATTTTACCCTTCTCTTTGTGTTTGGCCATGGCCTTGGCTCCTCCACCCAAGCGAACCTGATCGTGCATATGCCTATAACGCTGCATCAGCTGAAGGAAGGCATCCTCGTTGCGCTTAAACTCCAATTCTTTGTTTTTCGCTTTCATTCCGACAAAAATACTATAGGAACGCTTGCCCTATGTCTTTCGCTTTCAACTATCTTTGCAATGGGTAAGTCTTGTACGGCCAGCTCCTGCCGAATCCCCCAGGGTAGGAATACAGCAAGGGTGGGTGGTTGTAGCGGCGCGATACAAGTAGCTTACCCATTTTTTTTGCACTTTTTTCTGGTTTTATCTTATGAAATTTTTTATCGATACCGCAAACCTCAATCAGATTGCTCAGGCACAAGCATTGGGGGTTTTGGATGGCGTAACCACGAACCCCAGCCTGATGGCCCGCGAGGGCATTCGGGGAACCGACCGAATCATGGCACACTACAAAGCGATTTGTGATCTAGTGGAAGATTGTGTCAGCGCAGAAGTAATCAGCACAGACTATGACGGAATGATGCGGGAGGCCGGGATGCTGGCAGCCATCGATCCCAAGATTGTTGTGAAGATTCCCATGCTCGCCGATGGCATCCGGGCGATCAATTCCCTCTACAAATTGGGCGTGCGCACGAATTGTACACTGATTTTCGGGGCGGGACAAGCTCTACTGGCCGCAAAGGCGGGAGCCACGTACGTATCTCCCTTTATAGGCCGACTAGATGATTTGGCCATTGAAGGAATTGACCTGATCCGTCAGCTAGTCGACATCTTCGAGGTTCAGGGATTCGAAACACAGGTACTGGCGGCTTCAATTCGCAGTCCGCTCCACATCGTGCAATGTGCTGAGGCCGGGGCTCATGTCGCTACTTGTCCACTTTCCGCCATCATCGGACTGGTACATCACCCACTAACAGAAAAGGGACTGGCTCAATTCCTAGCCGATCACGCAAAAAACAACGGTTAAACCCGTATGAACTCGCCCCCAATCCGTCCAATCCGCAGGCTGCTCATTGCCAACCGGGGCGAAATCGCCTTGCGCATCATGCGTACATGCCGGGAGATGGGGATAGTGACCCTGGCAGTCTACTCCGAGGCAGATCGCTTGTCACCCCACGCTTTGTTTGCCGATGAGGCTTATTGCGTTGGTCCACCCCCGAGCCGCAATTCGTATCTGCGGGGTGACTACCTCATCGAGCTTGCGATCAGACACAAGGTTGATGCCATTCACCCCGGTTATGGATTTCTGAGTGAGCGTCCCGAATTTGCCCGTGCTGTGGAAGAGGCCGGATTGATTTTGGTTGGACCATCTGCACGCAGTATGGAACTCATGGGCAATAAATTAGCGGCCAGGCATACGGTTGCCGATTTTCAGATTCCAATGGTACCGGGTTCCCCCAGGGCAATCAACGACCCTATTCAAGCCATAGAGATCGCAAAAGAAATCGGGTTTCCCGTTCTGCTCAAAGCCGCAGCTGGTGGTGGTGGCAAAGGAATGCGCGTGGTGGAGTCGGCCAACGAATTCGCAGAGCAGCTGGAGCGTGCACACAGTGAGGCCTTGTCGGCCTTCGGTGACGATGCTGTATTTGTAGAGAAATACTTGGCAGCACCCCGTCACATCGAAATACAGCTTATTGGTGATCAACACGGCAATATCCTGTATCTGTTTGAACGGGAATGCAGCATACAACGGCGCCACCAAAAATTGGTGGAGGAGGCTCCCTCCAGTTGCCTGACACCTGAGGTTCGCCGCACCATGGGTGAGGCCGCGGTTCGGGTTGCCAAAGCCTGCGGCTACTATAACGCAGGAACGGTAGAGTTCCTGGTGGATGAAAAGCTCAATTTCTACTTTCTGGAGATGAATACCCGTCTTCAGGTAGAGCATCCGGTTACAGAAATGATAACGGGCCTCGATCTGGTTCGGCTCCAAATTCATGTGGCAGAGGGTCATCCCCTACCGATAAAGCAAGAGGATTTGCAGATTAATGGGCATGCCATCGAACTAAGGGTATGCGCTGAGGACCCCCTGCAACAATTTCTACCCGATACAGGAACTCTCGATCGATACCGTCGGCCACAAGGTCCGGGCGTTCGGGTCGATGACGGTTTTCGGGAAGGAATGGAAGTACCAGTCCACTACGACTCCATGCTGTCCAAACTCGTGGTCCATGCCAGCAACCGCGAGGAAGCCATAGAAAGAATGATAAGAGCCGTTCAGGAATATGAAATTAAGGGTGTTAGCACAACGCTTCCTTTCGGCCTTTTTGTGATGCGTCACCCTGCATTCCGTTCGGGACAATTCGATACCGGTTTTATCACAAAATATATTCATGGCAAAACACTTTATCCTCAACCGTCGAAGGAGCAACTACGTGTCGCCGCTTTGACGGCTGCCTGGCATCAGGAACAACAGCAAACCGATCCATCGGGAAGACAGCTGGTGGGGCAACAACCCACATCGGAGCCTTCAAATAATGCGCTTCACACTCAGGCGGGCAATGGGACAGATATTTCATCGAATGGATTTACCCCATGGCGCATCAACCGCGGGTTTTAACCCATTCTTTCATACTTATTTTTCAGGCAATTCTTTAATGCCTAAAGGCAGAGGAACGACAATAATCGCCTGTAAGAAAAAAAACTGTCCGCTATCGGACCACACCCATTTCTTTAATCAGATGGGAGGCACCTGCCACTTCATCCACCATCCACAACACAAATCGAACGTCCACCCCAATTGAACGACTGTATTGTTCATTCCATGCAAAGTCATTAATGGTGGCCGTAAAGGCTCTGTCGAAATTGACACCCACTAATTCACCTCTGGCATTCATCACCGGAGATCCTGAATTGCCCCCCGTAGTGTCCAGATTGTATAAAAAAGCGACAGGAATCGATTCCGCCGATCGGTCCGACTGCATTTTCTCCTGAAGTGGGCCATATATGAGGTAGTCGGCCTCCTTTTCAGCATCACCCGTGGCGGCGCGTGACTTAGCCTGCATCCCAGCCAAATGTGTGAAGGGTGTTTGCACTTCAGCGTCTGCCGGCTGATACCCCCTCACATGACCATAGGTGAGACGCAAGGTAGAATTGGCATCCGGCACGAACTCATCGCCCACAAGCGCAAGTTTCAACTCCAGATACTGAGGCAGCAAAACAGACAACTGTGCATTGATGGCCTTCTCGCGGTTCATTAAACGCTGAACCTCTAAAACCATGACATCCGCCAATTCATCGAGAGAGCCCTTGGATCTTAAGCTTTTTTCCGGATTAGAGTTGAGCGTTCCCATAAGTTGCTCAGCATCATAGGGAAGGCCCTTGGCCAACCAGGCTCCCACCACCGCGTCGCTTTGATCGCCCAAACGGTATTGCTTCCACAACGACTCAACCGTGGCGCTTCGATGCTGAGCTGCCCATTTCGAGGGTGCACGCATCATGAAACGTAGAAATGAGGTGTCCAATCGCGGTTCGTAGCCCGACCTGAGCCGCTCGTTCTGCTTGATGACGGTCGAAACCAAAAGCTTCCTCAGGCTATCGCTGCTGGAGTCTTTGCCCGTCACCCATTGTCGGCGAGCCTCCGCACGGGTCATTGCCATCGAAAATGTGGGTGAATTTTGCTGCAGGTTATTCAGCCATAACTTCAACGGAGCATCTTGAGCCAACATGGCGTATAGACTATCGAGCGATCGGATCACCCCCGCACAGTGGGTAAAAGGTGCCTCGGGAAGAGTAAGTCTCTGTAACTCATCCTCCTGCCTTCGCTTT
The DNA here is from genome assembly GCA_016872215.1 of Sphingomonadales bacterium. GTDB lineage: Bacteria > Bacteroidota > Bacteroidia > UBA7662 > UBA7662 > F1-60-MAGs140. The sequence goes on from VHAX01000001.1 coordinate 53,519, forward strand.
TCGCCTATGATGTCGACACGGCGCAGGCCTTGAATTTTACCCTTGTAGTTCTTGGTGACATTGGCCAGTGATTTTTGTCGCGACGCCAATCTAATCCTGGCTTCCGGATCCGCTTCGCCCAAACGGTCAATGGCTGCAATCAACCAATCGTAGGTTTCGGAGGTTATGGGCAGAAGTTGATCACGCTGGTATTCTAAATATGAGGCGGGGTAGTGCCGAAAAGTGCGGCCGGGATACCCCATAACAAATACAAAATCTTCCTCGCGAACGCCCGATGCATTCACCCTAAGGTGGTTTTGGGGCACAAAGGGTTTATTGTCGGGCGAATAGGTCGCCGGACTCCCATCGGATCCCACGTACGCCCTTAAAAAGGCGAAGTCACCCGTGTGCCGTGGCCAGACCCAGTTGTCGCTCTCCCCGCCAAATTCGCCCACACTACGGGGCGGCACATACACCATTCGGATGTCGTTGATGGTCTGGTAGCGAAACAATACATACGAACGACCCACAAACATTTCAGATACTTCGTGCAAATATTCAGGTCGCGCCCCCTTGGCCTCCTCCTCGATGTGCTTGACATTTCGGCGGATGGTTTCGGTCTTACGGGCAGGGTCGAGGTCGTCGCTCAGACCGGCAAGCACTTTTTCGGAAACATCCTCAAAATCGATGGTGATGCGCACGGTTAACCCCTTCGCCGGTATCTCATCTCCTCGTGTACGGGCCAGGAATCCATCTGTGATGTAATCCTTGCCAACACTACTCGCGGCGGCCACCGCCCCGAAGGCACAGTGGTGATTGGTGATGATGAGTCCCTCCGCTGAAACAAAAGAGCCGGTGCAGCCTCCAACCCTGACCAGGGCCTGCACCAGGCTCACATCACCCGTGGAAAAGATCTGCTCGTCGCTCAACTGCAGTCCCAGCGACTGCAGCTGCCTCTTTTTGAGTTGATTCAGCGGCAGCATGCCCTCATCGGGCGGGGTATGTAGATGGCTATTTAACGATCCGTGAGGTACTGCGGCAGTTAAAACGTATAGGTTACCAACCCAAATAATCAAAAAATAGAGCAGAGTTTTCATCAGTCCAAAAATATGAGTTTCCTTTGTGTCAATTTTCTTTCTTTTAACGGAACTTTTCTTCTTATTGTAATTGTTTTAACTCACTTACGATCATTAGGGGCTGACTGGAATCGACAGCTTGCCATGATGACACTGTAAGCATGCCGAGCCTTGGGTAGGATCTCGTTAATCAGAATGCCCACGCCTTAATCGGCAACACTTCTTACGCACTTGCTGCCTAACCCTTGTGGTTAGGTAACAAAGGCACAGTTTGCCCCCAGGGGGTATCTCTGTGACGCTTCTTCCTCCGGGTGTTTACTGGCGGTGGTTTTTTGAAGCGTGCCAAACACCAGTAAAATAGCAGCGGGCTTTCAGCAATCCCAAAGCGAAAATCAAACGCTGATAAGGGTAGTTCCGGCACGTCACCGGCCTCGGCTGCCCCGACAACCAACGGTCGACTAAGCATGTAGAAAGCTGTGGATCAGCTTGTCTGGACCAGGGTTCGACTCCCTGCAGCTCCACCCCTTCCGACCCCGATGGCAAGTCCAGACGGGGTCGTTTTTATTAAGCGTCCCTGTAAATGATAAAGACCTGATCCATTTTATACGCCATAGTGTATCCTCATTGCATCAAAATGAATGATTGCTACATGGAAATTCTGCCACCCAATCCAAAAATGCATTGTACATCAGCTGAAAAACAGGTCAAAAAAATCCCCGTTTGCCCAAATCGACAAGCGGGGATTGACAATAGATTTGAGATTTTTAACGAACCACAAGCCGACGATTGATTATGCTCCAAGAAGAAACATCCATTAGCGAAACCTGGTAAACGCCCGGCTGCCATCCAGATACATTTAATTGTGACTGAGTGGTTTCGGCATTCAGATCGTCGGAATAGATAATTCGACCCAGTGCATCCCTCACTTGAAGGCTCCCTCGGTCAAAGTCTTCGGGGTATGTGATTGACACCAAATCGGAGGCAGGATTCGGGTAAAAATTGACCAGGGAAGGATCAATGTTTTTGATTGAATTGGGCACAGAAGGCAGGGGAATGAGGCTTCCTCCGCCCGGAGCCGCCACCCACAAGCCAAATAATGCACCGTTGCTGTTCGCTGCCGGATTCAGGAAGCCAGAAGCCACCACTGTCAGGGCGGCACCCCTGAGATTTAAGGTTTGCAAAGGTGCCTGGAACCATGCTATGTTGGCTCCACCTGAAGGTGCCAAGGCCACAGTATAGTTGGCTGGATTCAACGGTAGATAACCTACAAAATTCCCGAACGACAGATTGGTAATAAGCCCCGCTACCGGCACACTCACTTCATTGACATCTATCGCCGGGGCATCGGTACTGCCGTGGAATACCAGTAAATCAGTTTTAGTGGTATCCGACGCGGCTTGGCGAGCCTGGCCACGAACAATCAGATCAAATGGAATTCGAGGTGTGTATCCGGTTTGGGAAACGATACCGGAGGCAATCACCGTGTATTTCTCGTTAACCGTCAGTGTAAGGCGCTTCACAAACACCGCGCTGCTGGTGTCGGCAGCTGCATTGGGGGTAATGTGAATGCTGAGCGGTATGCCAGCGGGTAAAGCTGTAAAAGGAGTGGCCGTGCGGAATCTAAAATTGGGCAGCGCCCGGATTCCATTAACCCACACATCAACAGTGTCGGCGGCAGCATCGGCGCAATTGTGTATTACCTGTACCAAGGCTGTCTGCTGTGCAGAGGCTAAAGAAGCATAAAAAAAGGTGATCAGGACAAGTGTAAATGATTTCTTCATAATTGATGAGTTGGTTTTCAGAAAATAAAACAAGATTGGTTTGATAAAGTTTGGTTCGTTGTATGAAATTGCAGCAATTTTCGTTTTGCACCCATTAATTCGCACCTTTATGAAAAAGTCAATCAATCGAAACGATCATATCGCCTCTTATCAATTCATACTTTCGCTCATGCTGCTGTTTGTGTCGGCCTTCGCCACAGCTAACCCGTCCGAGCATCGCATCGCGTCCAAAGTAACCGTCGTTCAGGTGAGTCTCGACGGTGCCCTGATCACCCAAACCGCAACCCTCAACCTTAAAGCAGGCAATAGCCGGGTTACGGTAGATGGACTGGCAGCAGATGCCGATTTGTCGAGCCTTCGCCTCGCGTTCACCCAAAAAGGGATGCGTATTTCCGGCTATCAGCTTATGCCCCGCTTTCCGCGCCAGGTCGACAAAACACCACTCATGCGCACATTGGGCGACAGTATTGAGCAAATCAGAAGGCGCTCCGAAGAGGAGCAAATCGAAAGTGGTGTGCTGAAACATGAGCGGGAAATGATATTGGCCAATAAAAGCCTCGGGGGGAATGGCAGTTTCAGCGTGATCGAACTGGAGAAGCTGGCTGAACTGTACCGCACCCGGCTCGCCATGATCGACAACAAACTGTTGCAGTTATCACGCCGCCTCAATAAATCGGACGAAAGGATGCAGAATCTGCAACAGCAGCTCGATAGCCTTGCATTGGAACTGCCCGAACAGGTACAGCAACTCATTTTAGAGATCCAGGCAGCAGAGACCGGATCCGTTGGACTAAAAATCACTTACCTGAGTCGGTCGGCCCACTGGCAACCCGAATATGAACTGATCAGCATGGGTGTGGGTTCGCCGGTTCAATTAAAAGTACGGGCACGGGTTATTCAACAAACAGGAATCGACTGGAATGATGTGAACTGGACCCTTTCCACGGCGCGTGCCCACGGACGAAACAAAAAACCTGTGGCTGTACCCTGGATTCTGAAGTTTTTGCAGCCTGTAGCCCGAAAAATGCAGATGTATGCCGCTCCTTCCTCACGAAGCGAACAACCCTCCATGACGGGTGAGGCACTATCGGTCGATGGCTACTACGAAACGCAGGTGTCGGCAGTTCGGGAGGAGCAAACACTGAATGTGCTTTTTCAGGGCAAGGAGCTGCTTCGAATGCCGAGCGGGGCTGAGCGATTGCTCGATTTAGAGCAACGGGAACTGACGGCCCAGTACCGCCACGCTCTGGTGCCGCGACAGGATCCCCAGGCCTACCTGATGGTACGGGTGGTGGGACTCACCGCCCTGAGCTATCTGCCTGGTCACACTTTATTGTATCTGGAGCAAGACCTCGTGGGCGAATCCACCCTCTACTTCCAACAAAACAACAGCGATACCCTAGATGTGTCCCTGGGTGTTGACCCGAGGGTGACCGTACAATTCACTGCCGAGGCCCCAAAAATTTCAGAAAACGGTCTAACCAACCGCATGGAGCGAGCATACCGTTATAAATTATCTGTCCAAAACCGTCACACACGCCCCATACAGGTACTGGTGGAGGAGGCGATTCCATTTTCCACCCATGAAGACATAAAAGTGGTGGATGTGAAATTGGATGGCGCTAACTATGAAGGTGAACAGGGGCTGGTGCGTTGGGCGTTTGATCTAGGAAGCGGTGCGGAAAAAACCGTCAGTTATTCATACACCTTGCATTATCCACGCAACAAACCCGTTGGCCCATTGTAGGGCGAAGCCCGATCGGGAACAATCGTTTCATTCGGGGTTTGAAATTGGGCGAAAATGGCTTTGTTTTGCGCCGTGAAATCTACATCCGCTCCAATTATCGGCCTACTGCGTGAAGGCAAAACCCCTCCCGACAAACGCGCACCCCTTTCCCCTTCGGCTTGTGCACAACTGATGCAGCTATGGCCGGACACACGCATCATCGTGCAGCCCTCGACGATCCGGTGTTTCCCGGAATCGGCCTATGCAGAAGCGGGGTGTGACATCAACGAAGACCTCAGCCTCTGTAATTTATTGATGGGCGTGAAGGAAGTGCGCGTTGAGGATCTGATTCCCGCCAAATTCTATATCATTTTTAGTCACGTCACCAAACGACAACCCTACAATCGGGGATTGTTACAGGCAGTACTTCACAGGGGCATCACTTTAATGGATTATGAGTTGTTGACCGACCAGGACGGGATGCGCACCGTAGCCTTCGGGCGCTTTGCGGGGATAGTAGGGGCGCACCATGGACTCGCGGCATTTGGCAAAAGAAGTGGTCTTTTTGATCTGCCAGGAGCCTGGCAGGTATCGTGTTTGTCTGATTTACTCCAATTATATGCACAAATAGAATGGCCTGCTATGCGGATTGCGGTGACGGGCGACGGGCGTGTAGGCAAAGGGGTTGTTGAGTTGCTTCGTGCGGCCGGCATCCCGGAAATCTCTGCGCAGGATTTTCTGCACAGCCATTCTGATGAGGAGGGTGCTGTTTTCTGTGTACTCAAATCGCGGGATGTTTTTCGACGGGCAAATGCGGACCATGGTGTTGAGTGGAACCGCAACCATTTCCACACAAATCCTAATGCGTATGTGAGCCAGCTCGCCCCTTACCTGCGCATGGCGGATGTGCTGGTCAACACTTTATTCTGGTCGGCAGGAGGCCCCCGGCTATTCGAACGTTCAGACATGCGGTCGGGGGAATTTCGTGTGCGCACCATTGCTGATATCAGTTGCGACGTCAATGGGGGGATTCCGGCAACTTTGCGGTTCAGCAACATCGACAATCCTGTTTATGGTTATGACCCTTTGAATGAAGTCGAAATGCAGCCTTATTCAACGGATTCCATTGATATCATGGCGGTGGAAAATCTACCCTGCGAGCTTCCGGTGGATGCATCCGAATTATTTGGCATGCAGCTGCTGGAGTCGTTTTTCCCTTTCTGGATGTCGGATGGGAGGGAATCGGAAGTTGTTCGATGCGCCACCATCGCACGGGATGGAAATTTAACCCCGGGCTTTGTAAACCTGGGGCCGGGATATGCGTGGGACTGAACTTACAAAGTTCAAACGGCAGAAGTAAATTTTGTTACGTAACACAGAAGCGAACATCGCATTTTCGCCTGTTTTTTTAGATTTGGGAGTCGAAGTTTATCCATAAAAATTTGATTTTTTAGATTTGTAATCCTTTTTCTGCTGACGGCCGCAGCGGGAGAGTTCAGCCTTCTTCTCACCCAAAACCCCATTTTATGGACTACATCCGTATTTCCCGCTATTCTCTGATTTTTTTCCTGTGTTTTAGTTTGTTCGGACTGGCATCGGGCAACTTTAAAGTATATGCACAGGGACCTCCCCTGCCGCCATCGACCCACATTCCCCGACTGCAACTGCACACAGTTGACACTGGCTGGGGGCTTCTCACCTATGGCGAACCTGTGACGCGCCTGCTCGGCTTTGAGGTGAGCGGGCAAGATCTTTCGGATACGGTGCACTTATGGGCTCCCGAGTTTTTTGAGATTCGGCTCGACAGCCTGGCAGGACCCTTCAGGAACCGAATCAGCCTGCCCGCCTCAGGTCAACTTTCTCCAACCCGGATTTTCGTCCGACTCAAGGACAGCTTGCCAGTAGGAACCTACAACGGCGAGTTGCTGGCTCTGAGTAGTGGGCAATTGGGTATAGCGTTGGGCATCGAACCCGCGGTGGTATCTACCCGTAACCTACAGGTTTTGGGTCTTCAAGCCCAAAACAAGGATTATGACGGAAACTTACAGGCTTCGGTTGTCGGCCAAGCTGTGTTTTTCGGCCTGGCTTTCGGGCAGCAGTTTACCCCCGACCTCAGTGGAATAAGCTGGGCATTTGCTTCAATCAACGCTGACTCGGGTATTGCCGTTGCACCTGTCGGATCCATCCCCCCACCCAGTTTAAACTACACAGTTACACCGCCCGGCCTTCAGGCATCCATTCTACCCAAGCGCTTGTCGGTGGGTGGTCTCACCGCACAGAACAAAAACTATGACAGGGGATTGTTGGCGAACGTAACCGGAAACGCTGTATTCGTAGGTCTGGTGGCCGGAGAGGTGTTTAGTCAACCCGCCCCGAGGACCTGGCAATTCGAAAACAAAATGGCCGGGATGCAGAAATCGGTTCGTCCGAACACTCCATTTACTCCGCCATCCAACAATTATACAATCGACTCCACTATACTGAGGGCCGACATTGTACCGGCTCTTACTACGGTACAATCGGCCGTGGTGCACAACAAAATATACGACCGAACGGCATTGGCAAGTGTTGATTCTGTGCGTCTGAACGGAATTTTGCCGGGCGACAGCGTTCAGGTATTGGCGAACGGCACCTTCCACCAATTTCGGGCTGGCAACCAGATTCCGGTATCGTTGAACATACAGCTTTCCGGGCCCGATGGCGCCAACTACACGGCAGCAGCACCCACGGGTTTATCCGCGAACATAACACCACGGCCCGTGCAGATTACCGGAATTTCCGTGGCAGAAAAGGAATATGACGGTACCCGATCTGCAACGCTATTGGGTATTCCACAGCTACAGGGCATCCTTTCGGGCGACGAAACCGATGCAGTTCTTGGTGGACAACCCTTAGCTTTGTTTGCCACACCCGATACAGGCCGCAACATTCCGGTGACGGTGAGCGGTTTTCAGCTGAACGGGTCAGCCGCCGGAAGTTATCATTTGAGTCAACCCACCGGCCTTCAGGGTGATATTGTATTATCGGTTTTGGCAGCCTGGAATTTTCAGCCAAATCATGGCACGCTGCAACATCCCGAGGCCAATGTGGGGCAAGGCTCTCTCTCTCTAATTGGCTCGATGAGCACTCTGTCGTGGTCGGGTGGGATGAGTACCCAGAATGGCTGCGGAAACGCTGGCACAATGAGCGCAGGCGATACAGCCTGGTCAATTGGTATCACCAATCCGGGCAACATAAACGAGTCAGGCGGAATACAGTTGATGTTGGGCAGCGCCTTGTACAGAAACATTAAAATTGTATGGGATCAACGCTGGTCGGGTTCATCGCCCAATACCGTACGATTGCAGTACAGTACAGACGGTATCCAATGGGTGAATGTACAGCTCACCGATAGCAACACCAGCTATTGTTTAGGCCGTCTCGACAACGGCCGTTTCGAAACCGATTCCACGGGCGATAAATTCCGACGCATCCGGGTTGATTTATCCCAAATCACCCAGATCAACGAACAGACTGTTTTGGGCTTCCGGATCGTTGCTTCCCATTTCCGAAATACAGGCGCCTTTCGTCAGGTCATCAACCCATCAACAACCGCAACTTCAGGTGCCTGGCGATTCGACAACATCCGGATTACGGGAAAACGGGCAACACCCACGGTTTGGAACGGGGTGAATTGGAGCCAGGGCTCACCCGACACCGGAATCCACGCTATCGTATCGGCCCCGCTTCGCATCACCCAAAATTTAAACACCAACCGACTGGAACTGGACAGCGGTGCCGTATTGAACGTGGATTCGGGTGCCATACTGAACATAAGAGGCACATTTACCAATCGGGGCATCCTGCAACTAACAGATGGTAAGGCCATCCTCAGGGAAAACTATATCGGTTCCGGTCTCATCCGCGGCAGTCAACGGTCGACCCTGGAATTACAGCGACAAAACGACGCGGGAACGGTCCTCATGGATAGTCTTTCCGGTAGAAATGCACACACAATTGAAACCCTCATCATGAACATGGGTCCCCAAGGCCGTCTGCGTCTGGGAAACAAGATGATCATCCATCGGGTCGTAGACCTGAGAGGTGGTGTGCTTCAGACACAGGATAACCTATGCCTTTCGTCCACTTCCGACACCCTAACTGCTCAAATCAGGGGTGGAACCAATACCTCCATTCAGGGGAAGGTGGATGTGGAACGACACCTTGGGTGGGCAGGCGCCGGCCACAGCGGATATCGATTTGTGGGGAGTCCGCTCCGCTCCTCGCTACCATTCGCTCTGGTTGGTGGCCTTCCTTTCACACCAAATAGCGTGATTCGCTTCAGTGAACCACTGAACGCTTATCTATCCGTCCCCATCACCGGTAATCAGTGGAATCCCGCCCAGGCCTACGGTATTTGGACCGATAGCATTCGCACCATTCGCTTGAGTGGAGAGCCCCAGCTGAACCAATCGGGGCCCTATTTCCTCCAGAATCAATCGGCCCGCTGGAATTTAATGGGCAACCCGTTCCCAAGCGCTATGGCATGGGACTCAGTACAGAAAACCAATACCGAAAATGCGGTCTGGGTCTGGAGGAAAGATAGTTTGATTCCGGTTGCTGGGATCTGGGCTGCATACATCAACGGGGTGGGAATAAATGGCGCAAATGGGATCCTGGCGCCACTACAAGGTTTCATGGTACGTGCGGGCACCAACGGCTTATCTTCCGTTTTCTTTCCGTCCACTGCCCGGCAACCCGATATGACTGCTGGTTTTCTGCGACAAAATCAATTTCATCCCCAGATCAGCATTACTTTGGAACAAGCTACACCCAACTTTCGGGAAGAAGCCATGATTCAATTGAATCCGGATGCAACGTCTGGGTTTGATATCCAACATGATGCGGGATACCTTGGAGATGAATCGAGTGTTTCCCCCTCACTCGGCAGCCTCGACTACAATGGTTACGCCTACAGCATCCAATCCGTTCCCGATCCTACCGGTTTGGCCAGGGTCATACCTCTTCGAACTGATTTAGGTCAGATCGGGGCCTGCCAACTCAATATTCAGCTAAGTCAATGGCCATCGTCAACCCCCATCTTTTTGGAAGACCGCTTGCTTCAGTATATAGAAACCATTGTTACTGGTATGGTATACAGCTTTCAGTCAACCGGCCCGGCCGACTCCCTGCGCTTCCGCATACACCTGAATTCAGTTAGTAGCGACATACAAGAAGATGATCTTTCGAAAATCCAGGTCTTCTTTCACGACGGAAAACTGCACATTCGGCAGGCGGGATCATTAAAACGAATCGAACTCCGGGATCTCAACGGAAGATTGATCCAGAGCATCTTTCCCGAGGGATCCAACGAACTCCAATTACCGTTGCCTATCGCCCAGGGCCTCTATTGTCTAACACTTCATGGTAATCGAAGCTTATCCACCCGAAAACTAGTGCGATAAGCAATAATTTCTTGAAATGTTAGACTTTTCAGTTTAGGTAGAGTAGTTGGCTTTAGGTATATTCGCAAATTAAACATTACCCATGAAAACCAATATACTTTTCTTATCTAATTCGGTACGAGGTCAATATCAAAAATCGGTTGTTCGTCCACTCTTCAGTTCATTCATTGCTCTTACCCTGATTGCTTTTGGCATCTCCAGCTCAGCTCAGGCCCAGACCGACACCCTCGCAACCTGGGAGTTGACGGGGATCAACACCACAATCCCTCCTTGGGGCCTTTCTCCGCTTCCCGCGCAGATTGTTTCCCCCGCTGTAACCACGGATGGTTGGACGCGAGGTGCGGGAGTTTTGTTCACCGCTGCCGGACTTTCAACAACGGGCAGCCCGGCTGGTAATGCATGGGGTGGTAACGGATGGGATGCTTACACCACTGCAGGAGCAAATAACATTGATTCTGCATTGTTCAGGGGCGATTTTGTGAGCATATCCTTCAATGTTGTTGCCGGTCAAACAGTTAGCTTCTCGAGCATTCCTGCCTACAACATACGCCGCTCAAGTTCTGGCCCGAATACGGGTCAGTGGCAATTCAGCGTCAATCCGAATGGCACTTTTGTGAATATCGGCAACCCAATTACCTGGGGCACAGTAACTACTGGTACAGGAAACCCTCAAATAGCTCTTGATCTTTCAACCATTGCAGATCTGCAAAATTTGAGTGGTGGAACTTCAGTCACATTTCGAATTGTTAATACGGGAGCTACTGGCTCTGGAGGCACATGGTACCTAAACCAATTGACTGCCGCGGGCAGAGACTTCAGTTTCATGGGCAGTGTTGGTGGTGGCGGAAATCCGACTGTGACCCTGACATTGGGCGCTGTTACACCAGGTCTCTTCTGCACTATGGCGAGTGGACAGTCGACCGTGTTTGCCAATTATTCCTCCACTGGTACGCTGACCGGACCTGTTGAATTACAATTGTCGAATGCCCAAGGTTCATTTACAAGCCCTACTGTATTGGGCAATTCACCGGCATCTTTTGGAACGATCACAGCCACCCTACCCTCGGGATTGCCCAACGGAACAGGCTACATGTTTCGCCTCGTTTCAGGAAGCACTGTAAGTTCACCCTCTTCTTCTGTGCGCATCTACAGCACGCCGCTCGAGGCAACTGCCTTCACTGCAACCCCAGGTAACGGAACGGTTACACTCACATGGACCAACCCATCGGATTGCTTCGACCAAGCGCTTGTGGCGGCCGATGCAAACGCCATCAACGGAGTGCCGTCGGGTAACATTTTCTTATCCAACCCAATATTTGGATCGGGTGCTAACCTGAACAATGGATATGTGGTATTTGCCGCTACGGGCAACAGTATAACGGTAACGGGTCTCACGAATGGCACCACTTACCATTTTAAGGTATTCACACAAGGCGGAAACACGTGGAGTTCAGGAATAAGTGTACAGGCCACTCCATTTACAACAGGCGTACTGCCCATAGTGAACATTTCATCCTTTGTGGGTACGGATTCACTCGGAGCGCTCACGAATTTGGGCAGCCGCTACCGAATCTCTGGTGTGGTGCATGGCATTAACCAATACAGAAGCACAAGTACCCCACTTGGTGTGCAGTATATAGTTTTAGATCAGAGTGGTGGCATTACAGTTCGTCGCGCCGGAACTGGTTTCGGCATAAGCGGTCTCGCCCAGGGGGATTCCGTTGTAGCAGAGGGAATTTTGGAGCAGTACAATGGTCTGGCCCAATTGAACATCGATACAATGATTCAAATCTCTACCGGAAACGTCCTTCATCCGGCCCAAGTGGTGAACACTGTATCGGAATTAACCGAAAACAAGCGAATCCGCATCAATAATTTGTATATTCTCTCCGGCAGCTGGCCAGCGACAGGTTCGCCTAATAGCAATCTAATCGTTACTAATGGTACGGATACTATGCAGTTGTTTATTTTGAACCTGACCAATATTCCGGGTACCACCCCACCAGCTGGTCTGTTCGATGTAATTGGTTATGGCGGGCAGTATGACGTGAGTAGTCCGTTGACCTCCGGCTATCAGTTGCAGCCCCATTTTTCTTACGACATCATGCCGGTAACGGTGGCCACCCCCACCCTCAACTTCACCCGGGTCGACACCTTCATTCAAAATGCCTCTACGAGTCTGCTGATGACCCTAGCCGTACAAAATCCGAGAACAACAGCGCAAAGCGTGAGTTTCACCGTCAACGCCAGTTCGGGTGCTGCCTATGGCACAAACTGGGAGACCTACCCACCCGTTGTGGGCAACGCCCTTACACTCCCGATTCCTGCCAATGCCACCACTGCCAGTTTCAGCCTGATCCTGTACGGAAACATTCCCGTGGGTCGCACCGACACGATGCGGTTTACCATCTCCTCGGCAACGGGTGGTTATGTGGCTGGTCCCCTTTCCAGCGCCGCTGTTCGTGTGGGCAATCTGGTTGCACCAGTATTACCTGAATATTCCATCGGCATCATCCGCGGCAACAATAATGGTGGTGTGGCCGATTCAATCAATGTAAACCTACGCACGAGAGGTATTGTGTTGGGCCTCAACAAGCGTCCGGCGGGTCTGGAATTCCATATTTTCGACAAGAACAGCAACACGGGCATTGGCGTTTTCCGGAATACGGGCAACCTTGGTTATACTGTGCGGGAAGGCGACTCAATATTGGTGCAAGGAATTGTGTCCCAATTTAATGGCCTATCGCAGATTACTGTGGATCAGTTGACACTACTCGACTCGAACCGTACTCTACCCACTCCTCAGCTGGTGACCGCAATGGGTGAACAAACGGAATCGCGACTGATTCAAATGAACAACCTCACTATGGTTACGCCTTCCCAATGGCCGACACCAGGTACCACGGGCTCTGGACGTACGGTGCGGGTGACCAATGGTGTCGATTCATTCGATGTCCGAATTGACAATGATGTTAATTTATTTGGCACACCTGCACCCACAGGTCCATTCAACATGGTTGGTATTGGCGGACAGTTCAGCACGGTCACACCACGCGTAGGTGGCTTTCAGTTGATGCCCCGATACATCGCGGATTTGTTGCCTGCAGTCGTATTCAATACCATTGGTGGCTCTTTGCGCTACGACAACACTGCTCAATCGCCTATAACCAATTCGACTGTACAGTTGCTATCGGGCACCACCATCATACAGTCGGCTACAACCACGTCGACTGGCTCATTCAATTTTGGAAACTTACCCGACGGCGCCTATAGTATGGTGGCATCTACAACTAAGCCATGGGGAGGTGTAAATGCCACTGACGCTCTCAATGTGGCCAGACATTTTTCCAACACTCAGTTGCTTTCTGGCCTTCGCCTCACCGCAGCTGATGTTAATGGTTCGTCCTCCATCAACTCCACAGATGCTCTGAACATATCAAGGCGCACTGCTGCAGTGATTACCACATTCTCTGTAGGCAACTGGTATTTTGAGTCGCCCCAACTGACTGTGAGTGGTGGAACAACTACCACTCAAAACATCAAAGGCATTTGCTTTGGGGATGTCAATGGCAGCTACAACCCTGCACTGAGAACACTACCCACGGTTTCACTCATTAATGGCGCCACGACAACCGGTTTGTACACCTCAATCCCGGTAACGGCAGCAGAAGACATAAAACTAGGTGCTGTCACCCTAATTATGGACATTCCACAAGGCGTTGAAGTTACTGAAATCGTTCCGGCTGCGCTCATAAGTGGCTCATTTGTGTCTACCATAGTTAACGGGCAGGTAAGAATTAGTTGGTATTCACTCGATGAAGTGCAGTCATCTGCAGGCGAAGAATTGTTTAGCCTGCGCACCCGTTACAATGGTCAACGCTCAATCGCTGCATCGGAATGGACAATCGATGCGATTAGTGAACTGGCAGACGGATGGGCCAATCCATATACACGTTCCGTATTGAAAATTGGCGTATTGGCTGGAGTCGAATCAAACAGTGTTTTATATCCAAATCCCTCGAATGGGGTTGCCAACCTACGTTTTGAATTAACCCAAACAGCGCAAGTTCACATCCGAATCATGGACATGTCCGGACGCCAAATCCACAGCATAAACCTAAATCAGTCGACCGGTATCCATTTAGTTGAGATGCCATATCTCGCTACTGGTCAGTATCTGGTACGCCTAAACATTGAATCGGACAACACATCCAGCAGCGAAGTACACCGTTGGGTTGTGAAGCACTAATCGCACATTCACTGACCCGGTAGAGATACATTTGTTTGCGTCTCTACCGATAGGGTTCTTGCCTGCGCATTCATGCAGGAAATAGGATCAAAGTATCAACAAACAAAACCCGCCTTGCGGCGGGTTTTGTTTTTAAACTGGTGCCCAGGACTGGACTCGAACCAGCACAGGATAACTCCCACTACCCCCTCAAAGTAGCGTGTCTACCAATTTCACCACCTGGGCTGAGGCGGGTGCGAAGATACGGAGATTTCAGCACACCTACTTGAATGTAAAACAGAAAGGGGAAAATGCCCAATAAGGATCCTCTTCAATCAGCCAATTTCCTTTTCTGAAACTGAAGCATCGGAGGTTTCCCCCAAACTGCGTCGGACATAGAGGGCAGAATTCATTTCAAAGCCAATCAGTATTACCCAGGCATTGACGTAGATCCACAGCATCAGAACGATCAGGGTAGCCAGTGAACCATACAAATGGTTGTAGTTGCCGAAATGCTGAACGTAATACGAAAAACCTAGAGAGCTGCCAATGAACAGCAAGGTGGCCAGAGCTGAACCCATGGCAAAAAAACCATGTCGTTTGGGCGCATTCGGCGCAAAATAATAAAGCAAGCCTATTCCCATATAAACAAGTAGCACAATCATCATCCAAAGCAGAACATTGAGCAGAAAAGGCAAAAGTCCATGCGGCATCCAACCCAGGCGATTCATCTCTCCAAGCAAAAAATCTCCCAACAAAATCAATAGTAGCGACGAGAGCATACAAAGGGTAAGTAAAATCGTTAGTCCCAACGTTGTGAGTTGCTGCCGGATGAATCCACGGCTTTCGCGCACTTCGAGCGAAATATTAAATGACTGACTGAGGGTGGTGAGTCCGGTCGTGGCAAAGTAAAATGCGAGCAGAAAACCAAATGACAAAAGGCCCCCTTGTTGTCGCCCCACAATATCCTCTATGGTGCTGTACAATAAATCAAAGGCTGGGGGCGGCAGTAGTTCCTGTGAGGTCCGCCGGATTGCCAGATCCAGTCCGGGTACCGGAATATAGGCGATCAGCGTGAATAAGAAGAGCAGACCAGGGAACAAGGCCAGAAAGAAACTAAATCCAATGGCTGAGGCCCGTAAATTCAAATCCGACTGTCGCAGTTGTTTCACGAGATATTCCATCAAATCGTATAGGGGAACCGACGGACGATGGCCCACTCGCAAGCGATTAAGTTGCGGCTTCAGGGCACCGATTAAACGGTCGGCAACTCGCATAGAGATTTTTTTCAATGGGCCGGGAAAAAGGGAGACAATGCCGAAATGAGACGGTCTGGGGCGCGACAAGGTTTTCCGGATTCTGCTAAAAGGAAAACGAGTACGGTTTGGGCCTCGTGAATGATAGCGCCGCCGGATCTACTAATGGAGTATTCGAAATGAATCCGTGCGCCGGGAAGCATCGGAATTCGGGTTTCGATGTTTAATTCATCGTCATAAAAAGCCGGTTTCAGATACCGGGCATGAAGATCCAACACAGGCATCCAAATACCCGAATCTTCAAATTCTGAATAGTGGCAACCCAAAGTCCGAAGCGACTCAACTCGTCCAATTTCATACAATCGTGCATAATTTCCATAGTACATGAACCGCATCTGATCTGTATCTGCATAGCACACTCTGTATGAAGTATTGTATTGAAACATATTTTCGAATCATTTCATTTTACTATCGATTCATTGCATTAAGTGCCCGTTGATATGCCCTCGCATTCCTTTGATGCGCCGAAAAATCGGAAGCAAAACTGTGATAGCCCGAGAAATCGGACCGTGCACAAAAATACAGGAAGTTGTGGCGTTCGGCGCTCAGTGTAGAATCGATGGCCTCAATGGAAGGAGTACAGACTGGTCCGGGTGGCAGACCCGTATATAAATATGTATTGTAGGGCGATTCAATGCGCAGAACAGCGCCCTCGATTCGCCGAAGATCATCGTTACCCGAAGCAAAACGCAGGGTCGGGTCGGCCTGTAGGGGCATTCCCATGCGCATGCGGTTAATGTAGACCCCTGCAATGCGACGAAACTCGGATGGACGGTCACTCTCCTCATCAACGATCGAGGCGAGCGTCATTACTTCCGAAGACGAAAATCCCATTTTTATTGCCGCTTCTTT
This sequence comes from Sphingomonadales bacterium, assembly GCA_016872215.1. Lineage (GTDB taxonomy): Bacteria > Bacteroidota > Bacteroidia > UBA7662 > UBA7662 > F1-60-MAGs140. The sequence continues at coordinate 69,921 of VHAX01000001.1, forward strand.
TCGGTTCTGACTCCAAAAATCAAGATATCTCTTGTGCATCTGATCCAAGAGTTCATATGCGGAGGTATTCCACAAAAATTCATACTCGCCCGGAATAAAAAGTGTGATCGCCGTTTCCGGCCTGAGGCCCATTTCCGATAAAGTGAGGGTATCCAAAAACAACTGATGAAAATCGGCTGAATCGGGCTCCAGTTTACTTCCCAAAGCAGCGGCCAAAGAAGCTGCCCGACGGAACTTGCGAATTGTGATTCCAACCGGTGCCTGACGACCCGACTTCAGCAGTTCCACCAATTCACGATTGCTACGGAGACCACTAAGATCGTATCGACCCGGACGAATCGATTGGCTATAATTCAGCTCCTGAGCAGCCCATTGAAACGCTGCCAGGTCACGAACAATTCGATTCCGCTCGATCAGATCCAGAAGTTCAATCCACGTACATCCTGTAGGAATTTCCAGAAATACAGGCTTCGACTTGTAGGATAGAAAAACATTCACACCATTCAATCGCTTGTATTGGGTTATCCCCTCATACAAACCCCAGGCCAGTAAAAGAAAGAGGAGTATTCCTGCCACCCTAATCCAGATTCGTTTGAATCCCGCAGAATCTGTTCCTGAACGGTTCGCTTTTTTTCGCGAGGGAGCCTTGGGTCGGCTTAATGTTCTGGACTTAAGTTTCAAGGACATTCGATTAGCCTTTAATTTGTAGAGATCTATAGAGCTCTGTAGCCTGGGGGTGACCAGGAAACCTAGCCAGTAAACTCTTGAGCGCGGCAATTGCCTCAGGTTTTTGTTTTCGGAAGAGCAGCAGGCCAATGAAATTCATGCGTGCGGATAGGTTATCGGGTTCCAGTGAGAGAGCCTTGCGGTACCAGTGCTCCGCCTTACGATCATCCCCTGCCCTCAAACTTAGGTATCCCAGGTTGGTCATTGCGGGAACGTACGACGGCTGCTCGCGCAATAACTCCTGAAGGTGATCCGTACACTTTTGTACCTCTCCCCCATTCAATTCGGCCAGAGCAAATTTCAATCGAAAGTCGAGCTGATAAGGCATAAGCATAACAGCAACAGATAAATATGATTGTGACAATTCAAGATTCCCATTCTCCAGCAGTAGCTCCCCAAGGCGGTAAGCGCTCCAGGCGTCGAGGCGACCCAGCCAATTTCCGTGACGCGCAGCCAGCCGAACCGCACCGGGTATATCATGGCGCAGAAAAGTCAAATGGATCGAAGTTATGAGCCACAACAAGCTATCACTGCCAACTTCCATTTGTTTCAACCAAAATCCCGCTGAATCGAGAAATTCAGGTTGTGGGTCAAAACGTTCAAATTGCTGCAACAAAGCTCTTGCACGGGTGAGCGCATCCGGGTTGGGTTCATTGATGCTGGCTAGACCCACAAATCGTCCCCTTGCCACCATAATCGAACGTCCATTTCTAGGATAGACCCTGATTTTATGATCTGTAATGCTAACATGAGGAATGTCGCTCGTGCCCGTTTTTTGCATGTGACAAGAAACACAATCGTTATTCCGAACCTTACGCTCTGTCATGGGGGCGCCGCAGTCATCCTGACTGCTGTGACAGGATCGACAGGCTGCGCGATAATGGCTGGTCGGCGTCGACTCCACGCTCTTATGAGGATTGTGGCAGCTGATACAACTTAGGATACCCGATGACCGCTTGTAACATTCCGACTGCATAAGGCGATCGGGGTGCGAAGCCATAGTGAAATGTTCCTCCTCACCTTCATAACGCGGCAGAAAGACACTCAAGACCTCATCGAGGTGCATTCCGGGCCGAAACGAAGTAAAATCCTTGCCTGGTTTGAGCACTGCGTTGCCCTGCAGATGGCAGCGTTGACAAATACTCATCTGAAGTGAAACCGGTATGCGTCGTGGATTCACGATTCGATAATCCGGACTCACCGAGGTATCCACCAAGGTTCCGCTACGAATCCCCTCCACATGAAGGCGACCCGGACCATGGCAGCGCTCACAATCGATCCCCGAAGGCACTCGCGCATACTTATGCTCAGAACCAGGCACCTGATCGGGATAGGCATTGTGGCAACTGATGCACTCCGACAATATAGCGCGACCGAATCGGGCATTGTTGCCGCGCTCAAAGCCGGGCGGCAAATCCCAATAACCCTTTTGCGTGTAGTAGGTCGCCGGCATCTGATAGAGGTATCCGCCAATGCTGATCAAATGGCTGTTGGTGTGCTGCCCCGAGCCCACTACATAGCTGATTTGCTCGACACGATTGTGTACTGTATCCCCGCCCTGCAATCTGAATTCCCGCAAAAAGAGCGATGAATCGATCCGGAATGGGAGGTAGTGAAGATCATTCAGAGAATCGTACACCACATGTTGACCATCCCAGTCGGCCCGAGAGTGAATAATGTTGGCCGGTCCGAACGAACGACCCATTCCGGTTTGCATAAAACTGGAATAGATGCCGGCATGACAGCTACCGCATACTTCCTTTCCCACATAACCGGCACTGTCATAAAGATTTAAATAACGTTCGCCTACCTGCCTATCCGCCATCTTTTGGTCGGAAGAAGACACCGGTCCACACCGCTGCAATACCAACCAGGAAACCGCTAACAAAACCAAGATCTGAATTCGATGGGAACGCACAGCCTTCAGGCAAAACCGAGTCATGGGCATTTTTAGCAAAACGTCCGAAAAATACACCTTAACGCCCTGAAATTCAAGTTGAGGTTCTATTTTTGCCCCTAAATCGTAACTCACACTTATGGCGTTGTCAACCACCTACAATCCGGCCCAGACAGAAGAGAAATGGTATGATCTCTGGCTGCAACACGCCTGTTTCCGTTCACAACCCGATCACAGGCCAGCCTATTCACTGGTCATCCCCCCACCCAACGTGACCGGGGTGCTGCACCTCGGACATATGCTTAACAACACCATTCAGGATGTTTTGGCACGCAAGGCCAGGCTCGACGGAAAGAATGTTTGCTGGGTACCCGGCACCGACCATGCATCGATCGCCACGGAAACCAAAGTGGTGAATATGCTGCAGGAACAAGGCATTAAAAAGGATGACATAGGCCGTGATGAGTTTTTGCGCCACGCCTGGGCATGGAAAGAGAAATATGGTGGCATTATCCTCCACCAACTCAAAAAACTGGGAGCCTCGCTTGACTGGGAACGCGAAGCGTTTACGATGTCGCCCGAACTCAGCGGATCGGTCACGGATGTATTCATTGACTTATACCACAAAGGCTATGTATACCGCGGTGTACGTATGGTGAACTGGGATCCGGCCGGAAAAACAGCAGTGGCCGACGATGAAGTCATCTTCAAAACAGTAGCCTCGCGGATGTGTCACCTTCGTTACCGCTTCGTGGATCGTCCCGATGAATATCTCGTGGTGGCCACGGTGCGGCCTGAAACCATTATGGCTGACCGCGCAGTGTGTGTACACCCCGATGACCCCCGCTACCAGCACCTGCACGGACAAATGCTTCGCATACCGCTCACGGGAAGAGCCATTCCAATCATTGCAGACCCTTTTGTGAGCATAGACTTTGGCACGGGCTGCCTCAAAGTAACCCCGGCACATGACCCCAACGACTACGTCCTTGGGCAGAAATTCGGCCTTGAGATTGTAGACATCCTCGACGATACTGGAAAAATAAACGAGAAATCCGAAATTTTGGTGGGAGAAGATCGGTTAGTGGCCCGCAAAAAGATTATTAACCTAATCAGCGAAGCCGGCGACCTCGAGAAAATCGAAGACTATCAAAGCAATGTTGGCCACAGCGAACGCACCAACGCGGTAATCGAGCCCCGCCTAAGCATGCAGTGGTTTGTTCGAATGGACGAGCTCACCCGGCCTGCACTCGAGGACGTGCTATCAGGGGCTGTACGGTTGCACCCCGACAAATTCATGGGCACCTATAGGCATTGGATGGACAATGTGCGCGACTGGTGCATATCCCGACAATTGTGGTGGGGACACCGCATTCCGGCCTGGTATGCCCCCGACGGAAGCGTTTGGGTGGAACGAACGGCAGAGGAAGCCGCGGCCCTCAGCGGTGGGCGCTGGAACGCGGCCGACTTATCGCAGGACGAAGATGTTCTAGATACCTGGTTTTCGAGTTGGCTTTGGCCCCTCACCGTATTCGACCCCGAAATCACCCATAAGACACCTGCTGAGGCCAACACCGACCTGCGCTACTACTACCCCACCCAGGTGCTGGTGACGGGCCCCGACATCCTTTTCTTTTGGGTGGCCCGCATGATGATGGCCGGAAGAATATACATGAACCAAATTCCCTTCCACGATGTATATCTGACCGGTATTGTGCGCGACAAACAAGGGAGAAAGATGTCGAAATCGCTGGGGAATAGTCCCGACCCCCTTGACCTGATCGAGCGCTACGGCGCCGACAGCCTACGCATGGGCCTGCTCCTGAGTTCGCCCGCAGGCAACGACCTGCTGTATGATGAGGCGCTTGTAGCACAAGGACGGAATTTTGCCAATAAAATCTGGAACGCTTTCCGCCTGATTAAGGGATGGCAACAGGCATTACAAGATGCCAGAAATCCCTCCGAAACACCCAGCATCCAAGGCGATCTGTCCGATTTGCACCCAGCTGTTGAATGGTTTGGCCACCGCCTGCATCAATTCCGACTACAAATGGAAAGCGATTACGCAAAATTTCGTTTGTCGGATGTGGCCCAAGGTCTGTATAAACTCATCTGGGATGATTTCTGCTCGTGGTATCTCGAGATGGTAAAGCCCCCCTATGGCAGCACCATCGAAGAAGATGTTCTGACTGCAACACGCCTGTATCTCGATACCTTGTTGCAGTACCTACACCCGGTAATGCCCTTCCTGACCGAAGAACTTTGGCATGCACTCGACCCCGACCGTCAGGATTCGGATTTTATAGGACTCACTTCCCTACCCGGACGAGTTGAACCGAATCTGGGCATCCTCCACAACACGGGGCAAGTACAAGAGATCATCATCCAATTACGGAATTTCAGAAACGAGCGACAATTGTCGCCCAAACACCCCATATCGCTATGGTTGCCGGGAACTCCCCACCTGCGCCGCTATTCATCGACTATTGCCCGTATGGCTGGTTGTGGATCAATCAATTGGGGCAAGCCCGAGCAAGAATCGCAGTGTATTCAATTTTTGGCCTTCACCGATGTTTGCTATGCCGACTTGGGCCTTCCCCAGAATTCACAGGCCAATCGTGAACGGATTCAATCTGAAATCGAATACCTGGAAGGATTTCTGGTATCGGTCCAAAAAAAGCTGTCGAACGAGCGATTCGTGGCCTCAGCCACGGAAGCTGTTCTGGCTAAAGAAAGGCAGAAAGAGGCCGACGCACGCCTCAAGCTGGAGAATCTGCGGAAAGCAATTTCCTGACAAATTCCTCCCAGCTGAATTCCTGTTTTTTAACAGCCACGCGAGCCGACATCTCAGTGTGTCGATTTCTCAACAAAAAATCAAGCATACAATCCGCGATTTTTTCCGGATTCGGTGGGCAGACATAACCAGACTGATTTGCATCAACCAACTCGGCCAGACCACCCACATCCGTCACTAACATCGGGGTATTGTAATGAAATCCAATCTGGGTTACCCCACTCTGTGTGGCGTGGTGATAGGTTTGGGTAACCAAATCCGCGGCAGAAAACAACAACCGCACTTCATCATTCTTGATGAAGCGGGTCATCAAAACCAGATGGGGAGCCAGATTGCGCTCCTGAATAATGCGGTTGTAGCGGTCGGGTGACTCATAAAACTCGCCCGCAACCACCAATCTGACCCGGTGCGACCTCAATCGCTCATCCGCAAACGCCTCCAACAACAAGTCGAGGCCTTTATAGGCCCGGATAAAACCAAAATACAGGAAACAGGTGAACTCAGGATCTAAACCCAGCGCTTCACAGGCCAACCGACGATCAACCGGTTCGCCAAAATTATCGTAGAGGGGATGCTTGAGTCGAACCGAAGGCCGCCGATAACCCAACGCCAGTAAATCGGCCCGAACGGAGACACTAAGGGTTGCCGCCGCATCCGTCTGGGCTAAAAAAAAGCGAGTCAGCCATTCCGAAAAGGGAAAGGATTCATGCGGGATAATGTTGTCGACCAGCGCAATGCGCTTCGCCCTAGAACCCAATAAGTGTGACCAAAACGAGAGCATTCCCAGACAAGGCGCCATAAAAGGCATCCAATACCGAAGAATTAAATAATCGGCGCGAAAACGGCACACATAGCGCGCCGTAAAAAACCAATTGATCGGATTCAGCGCATGCAGCAACACGCGGATCACCAATCCTTCCGGGGCAGGCTCCTCGCTCATCTGGGTTTTGCCTGGAAATAGCCAACCAGGGTATTGCATCGTGAAGGTGATGATCTCCACCTCATGACCCTGAACCTGAAGGCTATAAGCCAGACGTTCATTGAACGTGGCCATTCCTCCTGCCCGCAGTGGCCACGCAGGGCCCACAATGAGCACCTTACTCAAATCCGGTTCTTTGACTGATTAAATACCGATTGCGGTCGGCCGAATTTCGGGTAACGAGCTCCGCCAAAAATCCGGTCAAAAAAAGCTGCGCCCCAACCACGATCAGCACCAGCGACAAAAAGAACAAAGGCTGTTGGGTAACCGACCGATAAGGCAATGAAAAGGCTATGTTATACAATTTCAGACCGATTAGAAAAAAGGTGATAACACCCCCTGTAACAAAACAAAGGGTGCCGTATAGTCCAAAAAAATGCATCGGACGCCTGTCGAATTTGGACATGAAGTAGATCGACATCAAATCCAAAAATCCGTTTATAAAACGATCCATGCCAAACTTGGTGTGCCCGTATTTGCGTGCTTTATGCTGAACCACCTGTTCCTCTATTTTTCGGAAACCGGCCCAACGGGCAATCACCGGAATGTAGCGATGCATCTCACCATAAACCTCAATACTCTTAACAACCCTCGAATGATATGCTTTTAGTCCACAGTTAAAATCATGCAGATTGCGAACGCCAGATACCTTACGGGTGGCCCAGTTGAACAAGTGCGTCGGGATGGTCTTACTTAACGGATCGTATCGCTTCTTCTTCCAACCACTCAAAATATCCAACTGTTCTTGCTGCATCCGCTTGTACATATCCGGCAACTCATCTGGGGAGTCTTGGAGGTCGGCATCCATCGTGAATACAATCTCTCCACGAGCTGCCTCAAAACCCACATTCAGTGCAGGGGATTTACCATAATTCCGCTGGAATCGAATTCCGCGCACCTGGCCCGGGTACTGCTCAGATTGGCGCGCGATCACAGACCATGAATCGTCGGTGCTACCGTCGTCGATGTAAATGATTTCAAATGACAAATTACTCCGCATCAGAACCTCCACGATCCAACGGGTGAGTTCGGGAAGCGATTCCTCTTCATTCAACTGAGGAATCACGACTGAAATATTCAACGGATTATTCATGGTCCTGCGCTGAATCATCCATGAATAAGGGCTCATTCTTCCTTGTGAAGGCTGAAGCAATCAACGCCAAAAACAAGCCAACTATAACCAAAATCATCCAGGATGTGGCCAGCGCCCGTGGGGTCTGGCTAAAATCACGTTCCTCAATAGCCTCCAGCTGCTCCTCTATTTGTTCACTCGGCACATCAAACTTCTCCAGCATTTGTTCCACTTGTTCAAGCGTGATCTCCTTCATATGTTCGTCCAATCCCTTGTCAATAACATTGTAAAGAACCCACATGAAGGCTACGTTGAGCAAAGTACCCAGCATACATACGCGCAACATCACCCACACACTCGTTCCATAATTCATCCAACCCCCCCCCTCTTCACGGCGATGCTCTAAGGCTGCCCCTACCATGAGGGCCACCAGCAACCCAATCGACAACAGAGAATTCCACCAGGCAATCATCAAAGCCGGATCAATTATGTATTGCACCGCAATAAAAGCAATCTGCAACACGCCTGTAATCAAACCCCATTTCAGCCAAACAGGCCATCCGCCCCTCTCTTCTTCGAGCGGATCCTTATAGAAATTGTGATCCCGATTCATTTTGATTGGCTTTATGGGTACAAAGTAAAGAAAAAGGAATGAAACCTCTTAGGAGGTTCGGTAATACAAGGAAACTAAAAAGGCAGTGAATACCGACCAAAAAAAGCGCGTGACCCAGAGGAAGGATGCCAGGAACGATGGGGTGGTTTCAAAAATACCATTTCGAAGCAACTCGGGCTGTTGTTCGTCGTAGTACTTAACGATCGTGGCCCTGCCCTGATCGAGTTCCTCCAACAATCCCTGCACATATAGCTGCCATACCGCATCGTTCATGGTCCACATCCAAACCACCACAGAATAAGCAGTAGCGTTCAGCATACCGATTCCTACACCAGCCACCAAGCCATCCGTTACATTAAGCTGACCATTATTGTGGTCACGCCGAAACTTCCTGAGAGCCCACACCATACCCGCAACGGTCGTTACAGACAGCAGCAAACGAAATTGCCCGAACGGATTGTAGCTAAATTGGATCAGCAGCCAAGCCAGAATCCAGGTCGCCCCTGCGGTGGCCAGACCCGCCCTGAACCCAACCGTTTGCATCATATAGCGAAAACGCTCGCGCATGGAATCAGCTGTGTTGGATCAAGCCAAAAAATAAACTCTGCACCGAATTGGGACGTAAATGTTGGGGAAAACACCATTCGGATTTGAGCGCTGCCATCAGGCACATGTAAACTGGAAGTATGTGCTTGTCGACCAACCGGGCTGAAAATACATAGCCCATCCCGTGCATCGGGTCTGCAGGATCCTTGAAAAAGCACATCAAACCGGGCAGGAGTCCATCCAAAGGGGTGCCTACCGACACGTTCAGGCTCTCACGGATGAGTCGGGGGTAGGGAAATGCCATACTGCTTGATTGTTGAATCAATACTTCAAATACGGCCAGGTCGTCCTGCAGGTCAAAATCTTCATCGGTCAGAAAGGCATCTACAAAATCATTCAGATCCGCTTCTAGTCCCGACGCATTCACCTCCTGCAAATACATCAATACAGTCAGCAATTCACTACCCCTATCCACTAACATCTCCTCATCGGCCAGCCAGACCTCATTCAAATCGCCCTTGGCGCATTCCTCACTCAGCCAGTAGGTATAGCTTACATCAAACAGAAAATGCGCCGATTCCTCGTCAATCAGATAGCGATCCACAAAGCCGTCAAGCTGTGCTACTCGTGCCCGCAGTTGGCCCGGACAATTCCAAACCTGATCCAGGAACTCGTCCCATATCGATAAAGACGCACCCTCTTTCTTTCCGGCCGCGTCGATGGCCACGGCAATGGCGGAATTACTTATGATGCCGGGGCGGACGGAGGAATCCGCCGCTGAATCGGGTAGACAACCGGTTCTGATCCAATTCGACTCATTGGCGAAGATTGGGGTGTTGCTCAACAGGAATCCGGAGAACAGCGCCTCGGCCGCCAGCTTCCAGGTTTGCATTATGGTAAATAGGTTTGTTTTTTATGAAGAACGGCACGGATGCGCCCTGCAAATGATTGTCCATGGTAGGGAATGTTAACTCCCCGGGTGGCGCACAGATCCTTGTCGAACCGGGTGTAATCCCCCCTGTCAAATACCATAAACTCTGCTTCCTGACCCCGCTCGATCCGGGCTTGCTCCACTCCCAATCGCCGTGCGGGTCGGGAAGTGATGGCGTCTATCGCTTTTTCCAATTCCTTTTCCTGCTGAAATACGGAATGCACCAGTAAAAAAACCACTTCCAAAGAAGCTATTCCATATTCTGCCCGTGCAAATTCTACATCCTTTCCCTGCTCATCCTCGGGCATATGATCCGAACAAATCACATCTATACTGCCATCGAGAACACCCATACGCAATTGCTCCCGATCACCCAAAGCCCTTAACGGCGGCCAAAGCTTATAGTCTGTCTCAAAACGCTCCAGGTCCTCATCACAATGGTACAAATGAGCCGCTGTCACCCCACAGGTCACATCCAGACCCGCCTCCCTGGCCTGGCGAATAAACTTAAGACTACCTGCACTGCTGATCTTAGTGAAATGCAGTTGACCCCCGAAATAGGTCAGCACCGCCAAATCGCGCATCACCTGTATGTGCTCTGCCAAATCCGGAATGCCCTTAAGGCCCAATCGCAGGCTCACCTGGCCCTCATGCATGAGTCCACCCCGTGACAAATCCTGATCCGCTGGAACAATCTGAACGGGACAACCCACCTGCCGGGCATACTGAAGCGCCAGCCCCAGGGTACGAGCAGATTCCATAGGGGCATCAGCCTGGGAAAACATCCGTACCCCCGCCCTATGCAAGTCGAACATCTCAGTGATTTCCTGCCCCTTTAAATCGCGCGTCAGCGCACCGGCAACATACAGTTCGACCGGTAAGCCCTGAGCCAATTTGTGTATGGCCTCAACTTCCCCTCTGCTCTGCAGCACAGGATGGGTGTCGGGCTGGAGAAGGACACGCGTAAATCCACCGCGAAAGGCCGCCTCAGAACCGCTTCGGAGTGACTCCTTGAACTCGTGCCCGGGTTCCCTGAATCGGGCACAAGTATCGACCCAGCCCGGACACATCCAAAGATCATGGCCCACGATTTCCTGTGCCTCACCCAACTCCAAATGCTCATCCAGTTCCTCCAATCGCCCATTTCGAACCCGTACATCCATACGCTTACCATGATGAGAGGAGCCCCTCTGGGTAATTCGCACTGATCTGAACAATAGATGCATAAAAAGTAATGAGTAGAATTATGTGATATTTCGCGCTAAAATCATCTCCAACAGCAAACATAGCAAAACACCGGCAAGCAGCCATCGCCAGAGACCAGAACTGCCCGCTTCGGCTACCAATCCACCGGCCACCGAAGAATCGCGAAGGGAATAGCTGTTCCATCCTCGTTCCCCGGCCAAAGCCGACAGAGATTCGGCCGACCAATACTGGAGCTCTGACTCATCCGATGAGGCGTTTAGGGCCACAATCTCTCCGGCCAGGGGTTGGCCGTCGAGCATGACGGAATAGTGACCAGGGGTCATGATACCGTCCATGATTCCCAGGCCCAGGCGGTCGCCCTGACGGCTTACCTGCGGAACCATGCGCTGTGGACCATTAACGAGTGATATGAGTCCATCCGGCCGAACTCCCGGAATGCTGAGCTCGATTCTTGGGGTAGAGCCCAATCGCCAGGAAGAAGGCATATTTCCACCCGCCATCAACATAGCACGGTAGAGTGTGGGCACCCACAAAGCCTGTTCCGGGAAATCAGACCATTCCTTTTCCGGCGCACTCAACAACAGAAGCATTTGGCCAGCCCCAACCTTGCGACGCACGAGCCATGGCGATCGGTCAGCCAATTGCATGATGGTGTAATCGTCGGGCAAGAGGTTGGTCGACCAGTATTTTTGAACCGTAGGAAGCGCCAATTGTTCCGGAATCCGTTCGAAGGTCTCCTGATAGAGAGGATCCTTCACCTCTATCCGGGCAACCTGCTGTCGCTGTGCCACCACATTCAGACATTTTCCTCCTCCGGTGGCCGCGAGCAAGGAATTGACCACTATGGGATCCGAAAGACCGGAGGGGAGCACTACTACGGATCCTCCCTGCTGCATTTTATCATGTAGTGCGGTCAACAACCCGCTGCTGACCTGCGATAGCCGGTCCAGAATCACCCCCTTGGCCGAAGAAAGCGCGTTGTAGTCGATGTTCAATCGCGAGGTCACGCTGCAATTCATAAACTCATCTCCTGAGAACAAGCCACTTACATAGGGACTAGCTTCCGCTTCGGTGATGTGAAGCAGCGGGAAACGATCGGCCACCTCCATACGCATATACCAATGCCGGTCGTAGTCGAGTCCCGACTCCTCCACCGACAAACGTGCGGTGAGGATGCCAGCCTGAGCAGGTGTGAATCCGAGAGTATCCGATGCAGTTCCAAACGCGGGAACGTCCAGGGTCGAAAGGCCCTTTTGAGCACCCTCCATCTCCAGAAGGATGCGCACACCTTCTGCATCGCGACTACCCCCATTTCGAACTGCCAAAATGAGTCGCGCAGGCTGACTGGTTTGCAACAAGGGCTGCTCCACATATGCTGTGTCGATGTAGACATGCGCGAACGGGGCGGGACTAAACTGAAGCAGGTGCACCACAGCGGATGTATCGATGGAAATGTCGGCCAGAGGGTAAGCCGAATTCTGGAAATCGCCCAACCAATAAAGGCGTGCCTTATGGGTTACCCCGGTATAGCGTATCAGCTCCAACTGCCGTTCCTTGATTTGATTGAGCGGGCGCACAGCCGCGGTGACCGTAATCTGAGCCAGGGCCTGAATAAACTCATCGCGCCCCAACCAGCGTTGACTTCCGGGAGCGAGCTCATGTGAAATCAATTGAAACTGATCGGTAGCGGGTAATTGCTGGGCCAGCGACCGGGCCGCCTCACGCGCTTGCTCCAACAAAATTCCACCTTCGCCTGCCAGCGACATACTGGGTGAATTGTCGACGAACACCGAATGGTAGCCCTGGCGAAGTGCGGAATTATTTTTCCCATCGCCACCCCACTCCGGACGGGCAAAAGACAGCACCAATAGAACCACCGCCAAAGTACGGCTTGCCAGAACCAGAAGATGTTTGAGGTGACTACGCTTGCGGTTTTGTTCTCGGATCTCCTTGAGCAAGCTGACGTTGCTAAACAAAATGCGCCGTGGAGCTCTGAAACTAAACAAATGAACAACCAGAGGGACGAGGGCCAAAAAAAGACCCCAAAGGGCCGCCGGTTGGGCAAATTGCATTTTGCAAAAATATTCGTTTTTCCTATTATTGAGGTTGGTTCGATGAATTATGAACCTGGAATCGGGTTAAAGCCCTATTTATCTTACATTTTGATGTCGTAACTACAAACACTATGCGAAAAATCGATCAATTATTATCGGTCTACGGGGAAAGTCACCAAAACGCCATCAACAAGCTCATCCACTGGATTTGCGTACCCGTCATTATGTTCACCATGTTGGGCCTGATCTGGAATATCCCCAGTCAGGGCCTGAACCTGATCTTTGGCAAAAGCAAGCCCGAATGGTTCAACTGGTCGACCCTCATCCTCATCCCCATTATCCTCTACTATCTGCGCTTGTCATTTGCATTATTTACTGGCATGTCACTAATTGCCCTCCTGATCACATTAGGGCATTTATACCTCGCCCGTCTGGGGCCATCAGGCCATTTACTGACCTGCACCGCACTTTTTGTTGCCGCCTGGATTGGCCAATTCTACGGCCACATGGTGGAAGGCAAAAAACCCTCATTTCTGCAGGACGCCCAATTTCTGCTGATTGGTCCCGCCTGGCTTTTGCATTTTATTTACCGCCGTTTGGGCATACCCTATTAATTAGCGAGCCCGAATCAACCGGGATTTCCGCACCGATATCGAAATGAGACAACAACTCCAACTCGCCGAATCACTGATCAAAATGCGGTATTCAACATTTCAGCTATCGACTGGACCGACAGGGTTTTCCGGGCTACGATCCAAATAAGTCAAATATCTCTGATCGACCGATTATTTGATACCCTAACGGCCAGACGGATATTTCTCGAGTAGCCAGGCATCATGCTGAATCTTCGCACGAATCAAAGTCAAAAAAGAATCGGCTTCGGCCGCACTTCTGACACTAAATACTGTACCCACGCGTTTGAGTCCACCCGCAGAGGGAGAAATCACTGCCGGCTCAAACCCGGACTGTTTCAAAGCCAACTCCTGCCTTTCAGCATTCCTCTTGGAGGAAAAACAACCCACCACCACGACTGCATCAAAAGTCGCCTCCGAAATATGAGATTCCAATTCCAAGGAGGAATAATTCGGGGCTGCAATTTCCGGCTGGCGTGGTATACGGGCCACAGCTTCCGGCTGGCGTGGTATACGGGTCACAGCTTCCGGCTGGCGCGGTATACGATAGGTTGAACCTGGATAATCGGGCGAAACTTTACCTTGAACAGGAAGCGCATTGGAATCAATGGTCGGGGCTAAACTCATGGATGGTAAACTGTCAGTTTCCCGTTGAAAAGTATCTGCCTGAGATATCGTGCCAGCCTCGTATTCCATTATCGTTGAATCCATAGGCGGATAAAGGCGGGGAAATTCCGGCAAAAGGGAGGAATCATGTCTTACTCTAACCTCACTCAATCCGGCACGTTGTGTCTCATCAGACAATCCGTATTGTCTAAACAACAGCACTGCGGGCCCAAGCACCGCAATCCATAGTGCTGCCCACCCAATCATCCCCATCCGCCTTTTCCAAATTCCCTTTCTATTGATCTCATCTGGAACAGAAGGCCCATTCAATCCATTGGGAAACAACATACGGGTGGGCGGCACAATGGCCGGATACCGATATGATGCCAAAAAATGCACGAGCAGGGGATGCTCGGGCTCCAGTCGTCCCTCTCCTACACCAGTCGGCACTATCCTTCCCAGACCCAATAAATCAAAAGATTCAGTCCAGTCGGTCGGCACTTCATCGAGCAAAAGGGAGGAAGAAAACTCCCATTGTGACACCTGGGTATTGGCAGTTGTGACGGCAGCGCCCCTGTTTAGGTACCAACGAAATTGAGGGGGTTCGAGGCGACGATTAGAAGATGCACGTTGAACGGGATCCCGTTTTTTATAGAAAACACCCAACCCCGGAACATGAACGCCCATGTTTGCGGTCAGCAATTGGGTGGCCAGCTCGTTAATAGCGCAGTCGCGGTTCATTCCTACAAGGTTCGGCGTATCCCGGCAATCAACTGTGTGCTAAAAGTAGGATATCCGAACCAGCGAAAATAATTAATAGACGCGAGATTACCGCCATGCATAAAGAAATCGAAGCCGGGGCGGTGCTGGTAGGTCAGATGAAGATTAACATTGTGCATCTCTGGCAATCGTCGATATGCAAAGCCAGTGGGGTCCGGATTCGAGGCAACAAAAATTCCATTCAAGTAACTCCATTCGGTACGAATTGTCAGTTTTTCCGTGGGCGACCACTGAAGCGAAGTCAAACTCCTTAGTGTGGGGGTCATCCAGAACTGCAGAAGGCTATCGGGCTTGGGGAGAGTGTATTCAATGCTGGAGGAAAATCGCCACGACCTGCCCCATACCTGTTCCAGCCCACCTGATAGTCCCCACTCCGTTGCGGCATCGTAGACGGGATACATTCTATTGAAGGAATCGACCTGATTCAAAAAAAAGAGCGCGTCGTCGAGTCTTCGAACAGAAGCCCTGAAACGGTAGTGGAGTCCCGCCCCAAGCTGACCGCGGGCACCGGCAAAGGCCTCAACCCGGTTGATCGTGTTTCTCAATTGCGGATTGGGTGCAATAAATGGATTTAAGTGGGTCACATCATCGAAGGACACACGTTCCACATCTCCGGTTATCCCCATCAACACTCGGTGTTTGCGGTTGACCGAAGGCAAGGCCCCCTCTATGTGGGGAAATAGTTCCGGGGTGGAAACCTCATCTGTGCCCTGAACAGCCAGTTGAAAACCTGTGGCCATCTCCCATCGTCCCAGCTGAAAACGCATGAGGTCGCGTAACCATACCACGCGACGCAGTTCTCCCACACCTCCGTCGGGCGGTTTGGGGGTTAAATTCTCGAAACGTGTTGCATCCACCACCAATTCCAATTGGTTGGAACCCATCCCCAATTTACCTTCCAGATCCGCCGAAAACCTTAGGTTACGCTCATTTTGTTTCCGCTGGTCCGACAATGTATACCCTGAAAACCTTCCACCGACCCACCATGTACCTTTGCGCAAACTGCTACGGAAGCCCGTTTGTGCACCCCATTTCTGAAACAACTGGTAGTCGACCATTGAGAATAATGGATCTGTCGTATCTCTTCCGAACAAACTTCTGCCTCTCCGTTCGTGAAACACCGCAGCATCGAATTGTGTGGATCGGCCAATTGTCGTTCGACCATCGAACCGAGCCAGTGCATCCGAACTGCGGACATCCTTCCACTCGCGACCATCGGCGCGGATTGTTCCTCTTGCACCATCCCGTTCGGCGAACACACCCCACTCGATCTTATTACAGGCGGCCGACCGGTAGTCGACCGCTGCATGGGTACCCCATAAATTACCCACACCAGCTTCCCACCACAAACGGTGGGGTGTCGCCGGAGGTGCGGGCGGAAGGGCAGGCAAACTACCGGGCTCGGGTACCCAGAAGGGGGGCGATGACAAGTTGAGGGATTCAAAACGAACCGGAACCGAATCTCCGGACATAGTAGGGAGATCAGGAACCATCTGCCATTTGACCGATTCCGCCAGCTTCGGTTTGTAGCGGCGCACAATCACAATGGGATCCGTAAACAGTCGACTCCCAACACCCCCTCCTGCCAGTGAGTCAGCGCGGCCTGTGGCGGGGCTGGTTGACTGCGACCAGGAAACGACGGGGGCAATCAACAGAAGTACAAAACCAATCCACCTCAATTTCAATAGGATTTTCACCGACATCATGAAGTTTTAGTTAGGGGCGGGCATCTTGATCAAGCGGCTGCGTGCTTTCGCCCGTATGTAATCGGGGGCGTCGCCTTGAGCAATGCTCTCCAATGTAGCACGAGCCTGAATCGCATTCTTTTGGGCTATGTAGGAATCGGAGAGCAATAGGAATGCCATCCCCAGCCAATGATCGTAATAGGGAATGCGGTCGGCCATTTCGAAGACCCGAGCCTGGCATTTGGGGTAATCGCCCTTTCGGAAGGCGATGTCGGCCAGATAGTACAACGCGGTTGCCCCCGGTTCATTCTTGTTGGACGCGTAGACCTTCTCTAATATGGTCTGGGCGTCGGAAAGACGAGAAGCTTCCATTAAACAAAGTGCACTGGCAATCTGAGCATCCGTGCGCAGAGCTTCTGGAGCCGACTCCATTTCCAAAATACGGTTGGCTATTTTTTCCAGTTCCGGCCAATTCTCCAGATTTACCCAAGCGGTCATTTGTCCAGCCAACGCTTCCTGCACATCCTGTGGTGCACTCACCCATCCACCCCACTTCTTCCATGCCTCCGCAGATTGCTGCCATGACGAATCGGCTGCGCGTTCCTCGGCCAACATGCGTAAGACCGATTCGGTATATGGGTGCAGGGAACGGCCGGCCAAGTCCTCCAAATCCGCATACATACTATCGCGTTGATTCAGGCTGCGTGCGCATTGGGCACGAATCAGGCGGGCGTATAAATGATAAGAACCATTTGGATATTTCTTGAGGTACTCATCGACCTCCTTGCGGGCAAGTTGACAATCGCCACGGTTATAGGCCTGCTCGGCCGACTGAAAGCGCAGGGTGTCCATTTCCGAGTCAGCCGGCGTGCCGAGACCAATATTCTTGCGCATTTCGAGATAGTCGTCGGGACGGTTTTGCTCAGCGTATATGACCCTAAGCGTCGCAAGCGCCTCTGATGCCTGGGGTGACTGCGGATAAGTGCGCAGCAGGCGTGTGTACTGGTCGATGGCCGGCTGCACCTGATCCTGTTGATAGAGAATGAGTCCCCGTATAAGCCATGCGGAAGGCATCAGCGGGCTACCAGGTTTCACCCGTTCCAAAGTATCTGCATACGCCAGACTTTTGAAAGGCAGTCCCTCGTTGTGACCAGCACCCATGAGTTCGAGCACGGCCGTCTCCCAAAATTCAGACCCCCTGTAACGCGCCAAAAATCGCTCGAGTGACAGGATCTTATCGGCCTGTCGCCCCATCAAACCCTGCAATATGGCTTGCTGATAAGCAGAATAATCCGGCCGATTCGCACCCGTTTTCTGGCATTCGCCATAAACATCAAATGCCGCTCTGTACTGCTTCAGTGCGAAAAGCGCATCAGCACGACGCAGACGGGCATCGGCCACCAGAGTATTCCGGCCTTCTTCGCCGGGCGCGTTGCTCCACTCAGAAGCAGGAGCCGAAACAACCCTTCGGAAATAATCCTCCGCCAGCCTGAATTCTTCCATCCGAAAATAGGCATACGCCAATCCATAATTCGCCATCGCAGCATTCTCCTGTGATTCGACTCCCTCAGGAACTGCCTTCCTCAAATTCAGATAGGCTTTATAGTCATCGGCCGACTGGGCGAATTTCTGCAGACGAAAACGAGTTTCTCCACGCCAGTAATGGGCCCTGCGGGTGACATTTACCTCAGAGGCCAATTCCAGCGCCTCGTTGAAATGCTGCTCGGCTGTGGTAAAGTTTCCCTCTTGATAGAGCTGCATGGCCCGGTATAAAGCTGCCCGCTGCCAAAGGACTCTCTGTACCGCCTCGGTCTGGCGAAGGGAACGGAATACATCCAAAGCCTCACGAAAGTTCTTCCCCACCAACAGCTGCCCACTCAACATAGATTTGACCTCTTCTGTGTGGGCAGATTGCGGGTAGTTCTTCAGAAATCCCTTTAACTCCATTAAAGCCTGGTTGTTCATCTTAAGCTGGCAGCAGAGTTGTGCATATCGAAAAGCTGCTAACTCGTTGATTTCAGGTGTGCCTTTCCGCCGCGACGCAGTGTAGAATGCGGCGAGGGCCTCATGAGACCTCCCCAATTGCAAACAGGCTTCGCCCAGCAACAAAAACGACCGGTGACTCAGGGTATCATCGAGACTGGTTGTGGCCTCCTGAAAGGCCGAAGCTGCCTTCTCCGGATCCCCAAGCGTATAGGATGCAAATCCCAACCGAAACTGACCGGCCGGTGATAAACGACCACCAAGCTTCTGATAGCGTTCAATATAGGTTAGAAAGGAAGCATATTCGCCGGTCGAAAAATAGGCCTGCGCAATGATGTGGTTGAGCTGATCCGCCTGTTCCAAACCCGGACGTGCGCTCAGCGGAAGTGCATAAGAGAAGAGGTCTTCATAGCGACCCATGCGGTAGTATTGCCGGGCAAGCAAGGGGGGTACGTATAAGCTACAGGATGGATGCTCCCGAATGGGGTCTAAAAAAGCAAGCGCCTGTTCATGTTGTCCGCTTTCATCGCAAACCTTCCCCATAGCGAGGGAAGCTAAAGGGGCTTCAGGCGACTCGGTTCTGGTGAGTGGCTCCAGCAAGGTTCGGGCCGTCTGTGCGTCGCCTTTTTTCCACAGAGCATATCCCCTTAAATAATCGCCCTGCTGACGTTCATTCTTATGCATACGGGGCCACTGTACCTCCTTCGACAGGGATATGACTTCCGAATATTTTTTGTCGCGGTGCCGGTATTGCATCAACTGAAGCCGCACCCGGTCTGCTTCAAATGTACCCTGCATTTCATCATACAACTGCTCCATAAGCGCTTGGCTGCCCGGCCAACCCAGCCGGGCACGACTTAACGCATCATACACCCTAGCCTGAAAGAGCTCAGTGGGAGTCCATCCATCATTTCGGGTGGTGTGCGGCATACGGGTGTATGCCTGATCGAGCAACGAAAGTACCACTCTGTATTGCCCCTTATCGTATTGCTGGATAGCCTCTGACAGGCGATCGGAGGGTTGATGCAGGTTCTGTGGCCGCTGAGCGTACACAAATTCTGGCCAGTTGGCCGTCAGTAAGACAAGTAGTATAAAATAAAAAACTGCGGTGCGTCTTTGCATCATAGTTTAAAAAGGCATTAGGATAATGCCATCAGCCCCGTCTAACGGGGTAAATTTCCAAAAATTATCAAAACAAAAATCTACCGCTAAAAGTTCCAGGTTACTCCGAAGCTGGGGAGGATGGGCAGCTGATTCACCCGAGAGAATCGAACCCGATCGAAATAGAAGATGTTACGTCGGTCGTACACATTGCTGACGCTGAAATTGAAGTCTATTTCAGAATGGTCACTCACAGCGTAGGTGTATCGAAGCGATGCATCCAGGCGGTGATAGGAAGGCAGTCGTGCCTGGTTAAAGCCTGCATATACTACACCGAGTTCTCCATTCTGTGACAAGTAGTCGCTGTTGATTCCCCCATTCAAACTGAGGTTAGGGTAAAACCCCTGGGTTTGGGTGAAGGGAAACCCGGACCCGTAATTCCAGCGCGTGCTCAATTCCCAGCTGCGGTCGCTGCCAAATTTGTAGATCCCCACCAGGTTGATATTGTGTCGGCGGTCAAAAGATGGAAAATAAGTGCGTTGTCCGTCGAATCGATCCACGTAGGTCCAGGAATATGTAGCCCATACATAATATTGTCTGCGATCGTATTTAAGCCTGAAATCAAAGCCATAGGCTCGTCCCCGTTCAATAATGAAATCCTTCTTCAAAAAGTCGGGCTTTTGCTCGAATTCGCTGATGTCCTCGTAGATTTTATCGCGGTTAATGTTGGTAAGTTGATCAAAGTTCTTGATGTAGGATTCTACATTCAATTCTACATGCTTACCCAAATCGATTTCGGTACCGACAATCGCGTGGCGGGCCTTTTGAAGCTTCGACTGCACCCGCTCCCCATCGAAAGTTTTGGGTAGATTGTCGGGCCCTGATAAGAATCCGAAGAACAAATTCACAACATCACGGTCTGAGACGGCGCTGATCAGGTTTTGGCTATACCATCCCCCGGCGAATTTGAGTCGAAGCGCGGGCGACAAGTTGTATTTGAGGCCCAATCGGGGTTCTACAGAAAACTCGCCGAGCGATGCATAATAATGACCCCGCAGTCCGGGCTCCAACACCAATTTATCGGTGAGCAGCTTGTATTTGATATAGCCAGCCAATTCAGTTGTATTCTCATTTTGGTTGAGGATGATGCCACTCGGATTGGTGAACTTGAAGCGCGTGCCAAAACCGACCAAATCGAAACCAAAGTTAAGTTCGTCGCGCTGCAGGTACTGGGCAATATTGACCGTTCCGTTGAACCCGGATATTCCGCTGTTTCTCGGACCCCTGCCCCGTTCGATTTGAAATGAATTGTAGTCGGACCAAGCGAGTGTACCGCTCACAACGCTATTAGAACCCTCGGGAATCAGCACAAAATTTCCCCCTAATCCACGTGAATCCCACCCAAAATCCGATACGTTTCGGAAATTGGCTCTGTCACTGAAATTGAACCCAAAAAGGCTAAACTTACTACCATTGGAGGATCTGAAAGTAGTTTTGGCATATAAATCGGTAAAACTGAAGGGCAAGCCATTGCTGTCGGCATAGGTATAGAGTCTTTTCGAGGATTGATCGAGCCACGACGAACGGGCCGACACAACCAGGGTTGGTGCTGGTTTCTCAGGTGTACCGGCCTTGCCCAAAGGGCCTTCCATCAGAACACGGCCAAGGAATGGACTAGCGCCGACTTTTCCTTTCCATCGTTTTTGGTTGCCATCACGGGTGGTGATATCCATGACTGCAGATATACGTCCGCCGTGGTTGGAGTTATAACCCCCGGTATAAACGTCAGCACTTTGAATTATATCGGTCTCAAAAACGGAAAACAGCCCAATCGAGTGGAATGGGTTATATACAATCATCCCATCAAGCATTACCTTATTCTGAACCGGTGATCCACCCCGGATGTAGAGCTGTCCACCCTGGTCGCCCGTGAATATCACACCGGGTAGCACTTGAAGGTATTGGGCAATATCAGGCTCCCCTCCAACGCTCACGATCTGCGTGATCTGCTTGGGGGTCACCGTTTCTACGGATACCTTAACAGTTGTGCGTTGCTCTTCTTTCTCCCCCCTCACTTCCACCATCTCCAGATTGAGGCTCGATTTGCGCAGAAATAATTTCTCGTTGAGAATATCTCCCCCTTTGATACGGACAACGACACTAACGGTGTCATATCCCAGATAGGTACTCATCAGTGTATAACTACCGGGCGGAATTCGGGTGATGGTAAAAAAGCCTTTGGTATCTGTACTCGACCCGAGGGTTGTGCCTTTAAGGTATACATTGGTAAAGAGAATGGGCTCCCCGCTGCCCTGGTCGTAGATAAACCCCCTGATTACACCGGTAGCGGATTGGGCCTCAATAAATTTTACCGGAAGAAAAAGTGTACATATCGCCGACAAAACGGCGACAGTGATAAAAGATGAGTGCAGTCGCATAAAGTGGCGAATATACGGTTTTTGCTCATCCAAACAGGCTATTTTCTGATGAATAACCGCCAACGCTGGATTATGGGAGAGACCTACCAAAATATGTCCCCTTTGCCTGCCCTCAATACTTCAGGCTCTTCGCCCGTGAGGTCTACCTGCGTTGAAGGTTTGTCCCTCCGACCAACCGTGGTCGAGGAACACATCAACATCGTCGAAATACCGGAAAACTATCTCATCCGGATCACGATAGTGGTATTCGATCCCTTCAATTATATCGGAAAGTGAAGCTGAGACCAGGGGCGAACCCATGACAGCGATGAGCATGCCTGCTACCGGATGATTGGGTATTCGTAGCCCGATGTTCCTTCGCCGGTTTTGGAGTTGGCGAGGTGCCAGGCCGGATGCAGGAAGTATGAAAGTATATGGACCAGGCAGGGCCTTACGAATCAATCGAAAATAGGTGTTTGGAATGGGAAGTGTGTTAGGCGGCGAGGTGACTGAAATCAGCACACACCAGGGAAAGAGTTGAGGCGTCGGGAAGTCCGCGTACCTTCAGCAATCGTTCAACCGCCCCTTGCGATCGTATATCAGCGGCCAATCCATAATAAGTATCGGTTGGATAGATGACGATACCACCCGACTGAAGCACCTCTGCGGCCCTCAGAATGTTTCTTTTATCGTATCGGGCTCTTCTGTGTAGGTGATTAATTGCTCCAAATTCTACGCATCATGCTACACAGGCGCGGACCTGTTCTGCTGCCTCGTGCAACCCGGTAACCGCCTGAATGGGCAATCCTGAAGCGTCCAGCAAGGCACGGGCTTCGCTGGCATTGGTGCCCTGAAGACGCACAATAAGGGGGATGTCCATATTTCCCAACTGCTTACAAACGTCAACGATACCCTGAGCCACACGGTCACACCGCACGATTCCCCCAAAAATATTCACCAATATAGCCTTAACATTGGGATCCTTGCGGATGATTCTAAAGGCATTGGCCACCCGTTCGGCGCTGGCTGTGCCCCCTACATCGAGAAAATTGGCAGGCTTTCCACCCGACAGCTGAATGATATCCATGGTGGCCATAGCCAACCCTGCCCCATTTACCATACACCCTACGTTGCCATCCAGTTTCACATAATTCAGGTTATGCTCACCGGCTTCTACTTCCGTTGGATCTTCCTCGCGAATATCGCGCAGGGCTTCCAGATCTAAGTGCCTGTATAGTGCATTTTCATCGATGCTCACCTTAGCATCAACTGCAATTATCCGGTCGTCGGATGTTTTAAACAGTGGATTAATCTCGAAAAGCGAGGCATCCGATTGTTCATATGCATTCACCAGTGCCGGTACAAAACGCGTCATTTCCCGGAAGGCTTGTCCCTGCAAACCCAAGTTTCGTGCAATCTTGCGCGCCTGAAAAGGCATGAGCCCAACAGAAGGGTCTATCACCTCCTTGTGGATTTTATCGGGGCGCTCGTCAGCTACCTTTTCAATGTCCATACCCCCCTCCGTTGAATAAACAATTATATTCTTGCCCAGAGAACGATCCAGCAATACGGACATATAAAACTCCTGAACGGGAGAGGTTCCTCCGTAATACACATCCTGAGCAACCAGGATTTGATAAACTTTTTTACCAAGAGGACCGGTCTGTGGGGTCACCAGCTGCATGCCCAGGATCTTGCCTGCCTTTTCTCGAACCTCTTCAAGTGACTGTGCAACTTTTACACCACCCCCCTTACCTCGTCCACCCGCATGAATTTGCGCCTTCAAGACCCAACACTTCGTGCCAGTTGATTCCTGAAGTTGTCGCGCGGCTTGAACCGCGTCATCTGCGGTATGAACGGGGATTCCCTGTTGTATGGCGACACCAAACTGGCTCAATAAGGCTTTTCCCTGGTACTCGTGAAGGTTCATTTATATATGGCTATGATGTTAAACTTCGCTTCAAGACTGAACTAATAGTTATGGTTCGGATTCGTAAGTGTTAACCCCCGAAATCATCGAAGCTCACATGCTCCTCCGGGATTCCCCAGTCATCACACATCGTAATAACAGCTGCATTCATCATAGGCGGGCCACAGAAATAGAATTCAATCTCCTCCGGATCCGGATGCTTGCTGAGGTAATTGTCGATAAAGACCTTGTGCACAAATCCAATGAATCCATCGCCCTCACGGTCTTCCACATCCTTCGACACTTTCCAGTTGTCCTCGGGAAGCGGTTCCGAGAGAACAATATGAAAACGGAAATTAGGAAACTCCTTCTCAATGGCCCGGAATTCGTCGATGTAAAACAGCTCACGGCGTGAACGTCCCCCATACCAATAAGATACCTTGCGTCCCGTTTTCAGGGTATGAAAAAGGTGGAAGATGTGACTTCGAAGCGGGGCCATGCCCGCACCGCCACCGATGTAGACCATCTCCCGCTCTGTGGGTTTGATGAAAAACTCACCGTATGGCCCGGATATGGTGACCTTATCGCCCGGCTGACGGCTAAATACGAAGGACGAACAAATACCCGGATTGACCGGCATCCACTTGTTGGCAACGCGATCCCATGGCGGAGTAGCAATTCGGATGTTGAGCATGATTATATTTCCCTCCGCCGGATGGTTGGCCATGGAATAGGCCCTGAAAATCGGCTCTGGATTCTTCATATTCAAATCCCAGAGATTAAACTTATCCCAATCTTCCTTGAATTTGTCTTGTCCGGCAGGATCTGAGGGATGTGGGGCAATATCCATTCCTTTAAAGTCTATATCAACCGCCGGAACGTCTAACTGGATGTAGCCACCCGATTCAAAGTGTAGATGCTCGCCTTCTGGCAGTTTCACCACAAACTCTTTTATATAGGTGGAAACGTTATAATTCGAAACCACCTCACATTCCCACTTTTTGATTCCAAAGACTTCCTCAGGCACTTGTATCTTCATATCCGACTTCACTTTCACCTGACAAGCCAAACGCCAGTGCTCAGCCTGTTGCTTACGTGACAGGTGGCCTTTTTCAGTTGGTAGCACATCTCCGCCTCCCTCAAGGATCTGACATTTGCACATGGCGCATGTTCCGCCCCCTCCACAAGCTGAAGGCAGAAACAACTTGCTGTTACTTAATGTACTGAGCAGATTCGATCCCGGACTTGCCACGAGCGCATTAGCCTCATCACCATTTACAATGATCCGAACCTCACCCGAAGGAAGAAGCTTCTTTTGAGCAAAAAGCAGGACCACAACGAGCAATAAAATAACAAGACTGAACGCCCCAATGCTGAGACCGACAATCGTCATAGTGTTCAGTAAAAACATACCCGAATATTATAGTTGAATTCCCAGAAAACTCATAAACGCGAGACCCATCAAGCCCGTTAAAATAAATGTGATTCCCAAACCTCTTAATGGCTTGGGCACGTCGGAGTACCGAATTTTCATTCTAATCGCTGCCAAAGCCACAATTGCAATGAGCCATCCAACCCCGCTACCCAAACCAAAAACAGTAGCCTCTGCCAAGGTGTAATCGCGCTCTTGCATGAATAAAGACCCACCAAGGATTGAACAATTTACTGCGATAAGGGGCAGAAAGATTCCAAGTGAACTATATAAAGCAGGCGAAAACTTTTCAACCACCATCTCCACCAATTGGGTCATAGACGCAATTGTGGCGATAAACATAATGAAGGCCAGAAAAGTAAGGTCAACCTCAGCGAATGATGGCGAAATCCAAGCCAATGCACCTTCTTTAAGCAGACCATTGATCAGCAACCAATTGATCGGCACAGTGATTCCCAAAACAAAAATAACCGCGGCGCCCAATCCAATGGCCGTGTTCACATTCTTAGAAACAGCCAAAAATGAACACATGCCCAGAAAAAAGGCGAAAATCATATTGTCTACGAAAATGGATCGTACAAAAAGGCTGACCAAATCAGCAAAAAGTAGTGTCGTTATCATGCTTCCTCAGTGTATTTGTTAATCGAGCGCTGAACCCAGATGATGGTGGCCACAATAAACAGGGCCCCTGCCGGAATCATCATGAGGCCATTGTTTACATACCCGATCTCTGGCGCATAAAGAGCCTCTGGAATTATAGAAAAGCCGAACAACTTACCCGAACCAAACAATTCACGCACAAAAGCTACGGCTAAAATCACCCACGCATAACCCGCAGAATTACCCAAACCATCCAATATTGAGGAGCCTGGCTTGTTGCCCATTGCAAAGGCCTCCAAACGACCCATAACGATACAATTGGTAATAATCAAGCCTACAAATACTGAAAGCTGCTTACTCACATCATAAACAAACGCCTTCAAGATTTCATCGACCAAAATGACCAGTAAGGATACAACAACCAGCTGCACAATTATGCGTATGCGGGCAGGAATATAGTTTCGCATCAGGGAAACAATCAAATTCGAAAATACAACAACGGCTGTCACGCTTATGGCCATAACCAAGGTTGGCTTCAACTGAGTTGTTACGGCCAGCGCTGAGCAAATACCCAACACCTGGATGGTAATGGGATTGCTATCCGACAAGGGGTCGGTCACCAACTTTCTGTCTCTCTTGGATAACAGCGGCTTCGATTCCCTGACCGGCGCCGCAGTAGTGGCGGTTGACATATTAAACTTTTTTGGATTTGTTGATGTAGGTCAAATAAAACTTTATGTCCTCCCTGAGCATATTAGAAACACCCGTTGAGGTAATGGTACCACCCGAAATAGCATCCACCTTGTGTGGATCATCGTCGGACTTGGCTTCTTTGGTTACCTGCACCGAAACAAATGATCCGGAATCATCAAAAATCTTTCGGTTCCGAAACTGCCCTTCAAAACCATCTGTATTGATCTCAGCGCCCAATCCAGGTGTTTCACCCTTGTGATCAAACACCGCTTTTTTCACCGTATTGCCATCTTCGTCCAATGCCAGGTAGCCCCATATGGGTCCCCATAAGCCCACACCCGCCAACTGCAGAATAAAGGTTTTTTTTCCGCCTTCTTCGAAAATATACAGAGGGTATCTCAAGGTATAAGTTGAGTCTTTTGTGTGCAACTTCTTATCGTATGCGAGATTGATATCAAAAGCATCTACTCCTGTTAACTCATTACCATGCTCATCAATCACCACCGATTTGATATACGTGTTAAATTTCTTGTAATCGTCTGTGGCCGTCTTTCCTACCACACTCAGGATATTCTCCTGCTTCTCTTTTAAAAAATTCTGTTCCTGAAAAGGTTTTAGTATGGTGGCCGCGCCCGACAGCATCAGGGCCACGATAATGGTAACGGCAAACGCAAAGCCGAATACGTATGTATTGGAGTTAAGCACGGGCGAGTCTTTTTTTAATGTTTGACTGAACGACAAAATGATCAATGAGGGGTGCCATTACATTTCCGAATAAAATGGCAAGCATAATCCCCTCAGGATATGCCGGATTAAATACACGAATCATAACAGCCATCATCCCTATCAGGAGACCATAAATCCACTTGCCACGCTCAGTCTGAGCCGCCGTTACCGGATCGGTGGCCATAAAAACAGCACCAAACATGAGTCCACCCATCAGATAATGATTCAAAAACGGAAGTCTCATAAAATCATTCAAGGCGATGGCATTAAAAATCAAGCCCATGATGCCTGCGCCGATCAGGACAGAGATCATGACCGAAGCGCTACCAATTCCTGTAAAAATCAGAAATGCTGCTCCAATGAGGATTGCCAGCTTACTGGTTTCACCAATAGACCCGGGAATAAATCCCAGGAACATATCAGTCGTACAAAATCCCGGATTGCCTTTAATGGAATTGGCCAAAGCTGTTGCGCCGCTATAGGTGTCGGGCTTATCTGCGATCCAAACCATATCGCCCGACATAAAGGTAGGATATGCGAAAAACAGAAAAACCCGGGCAGTTAATGCCACATTCAGCACATTCATTCCCGTGCCGCCGAAAACTTCCTTGGCAAATATGACCGCAAAGGCAGATGCAAGTCCCACCATCCAAAGTGGAATGTCGGGTGGCATCACCAAGGGAATTAACAGGCCAGAAACCAGATATCCTTCATTGATGCTGTGCCCTTTGCGGGAAGCGATAAAAAATTCGATTCCCAGACCTACGCCGTAGGCCACTACAACTATAGGCAATACCTTAAGGGCACCGAAAAGGAACTTTTCCAGAATTCCTTCCCCAACCGCTGTGAATTCCCCTACAGAGAGGTAATGCTGGTGGCCCACGTTGAACATTCCAAAAATGAAAGCCGGCAACATGGCCAAGATCACAAAAAACATAGTTCGCTTCAGATCCATGCCTCCACGAATGTGGGACCCCTGGGTTGTGACTGTATCGGGTGTAAATAAAAATGTGGAAAACCCATCGAAAACGGTGTGAAAACGTCCGTATTTACCACCCTTTTGAAATTGAGGCCTCCATCCCAAAATACGATCCTTCAAAAATTTCATATGCAGCTTGATATAGGATTATGCCATTGAATCTTCATACATGAGGTCGAGGCCCTCTCTGATAATCTTTTGAACCGGTATTTTAGAAGTACAAACGAACTCGCAGAGCGCGAAATCTTCCTCTGAAACTTCATAGATACCGAGTTGTTCCATTTCCTCGATGTCCTGATACATAATCGACTTCAGGAGATATGTCGGATGGATGTCCATGGGGAGCACCTGCTCGTATTGACCGGTGACCACAAACGCGCGCTCTTCGCCGTGGGTATTGGTGTTTACTTTATAAACCCGGTTTTTGAGCCAACCCGAGAAAAATGAACGGGAGATGTCGGGGCGTGGATAACTGGGCAGCAACCACCCGAGGAATTCAAGGTCATTTCCCTCCGGGATGACCGTAAGTTGATGGTCATAATAGCCAAGGTGACCATCATTATCTACTTTGGAACCAGTCAGCACATTTCCGCTGATGATCCGGATGCCCGATCTGTCTTTGAATTCCCCGGCAGTAATTGACTGTACAGAGGCACCCGCTACCGCATCCACATAGCGTGGCTCCTTAATTTCAGATCCCGTGAGGGCTATGCGTCTGCGAAGATCGCAACGACCAGTCAATGCCAATCGACCCAGCACCACCACATCGGCGGGGTGTACATACCACGCAGCCTCCCCTTTGTTGACTGGCCGAATGTGGTGCATTTGAATACCCACATTGCCGGTGGGGTGGGCCCCTTCGAAGCGATGGACTTGTACGTTTTCAGCCTTAAGCAACGCAATGGAACGGGTTTGGGTGGCATGAACGCCTAAATGTACGGGTGCTTGGCTGATGCGCTTGAGCAGATTGAGCCCTGCTTGAAACGCTTGTTCTTGTCCATTAATCAAATAATCGACAGACGGAGCCAGGGGTGCAGAATCAAATCCTGAAACAAATATTCCCACCGGATTTTCATCAGGTAATGCCACGCAATCGAACGGGCGGCGACGAATGAGAGGCCATAAGCCCGCTTGTTGAACAGCAAAGCGGAGCGTCTCGGCATCCATCAAGTCGACCGGCAAACGACCGAAATCCAGGTATTTTTGGTCCTTGTCGGCCAAAATCACAATTTCCTGGAGCACCCGGCGATCGCCCCGGTGAACCGCCACCACCTCGCCCGAAACCGGGGAAGCCACAGTGATGGAAGGATATTTTTTGTCGCACAACAAGGGTGTGCCCGCCTGAACTTCCGACCCCACTTCCACAAGCAGTTTGAATTTGGAATAGCGGAAAGCGGGTGGATTCACAGCGACCGTCTGCGCGTGTAATACCGCACAATTCCCCTGCTTGGCCTGACCCTGCAATTTGATGTCAAAGCCCTTGCGTAATTTGATGGTAGATGCCATGTTTTCAATTGACAAAAACGAACGCGCCATCAACCTGTAAGCTTGAGGGCAAACACGGGGTTTGGCGGCGCAAAAGTATAAATAGAAGCGCAAAGCACAACCTTAATTCTAAAAATAATGTTTCATTCCGTATCATTGCCGCACGAATTCGATAATGGTAACCGTACAGCAATTGACCCTGTCGGCCGGGGGTGAAGAACTCGTGGAACAAGCCTCCTTTCAATTAGGCGGACAAGACCGCGCTGCGCTGATTGGTCGAAATGGTTGTGGCAAAAGCACCTTGCTGCGCGCATTGGCTCGCCCCGAAACCGGGGGCGGCCGGATCAGCGTGCCCAAAAACTTAAAGATTGGTTATTTCCACCAGGATTTGTTATCGTTTTCCACATCAAGTAGCCTGTTGGAGGTCGTGTCTGAAGCATTCGGTGATCTGATCCGAATGCGGATTCAGTATGAGGGGAGCCTGTTGTCCGATACCTCAACCGCCGATATAGACTACTGGCAACATCAGGCCGACCTGCTGGATGAACTCACCCGAATGGATGCTTTTCGGATTGAGGCCATGGTTGAAGAAACCCTAATAGGCCTCGGATTTCTGAGCAGCGATATGGAACGACCCTACAATCAGTTAAGTGGGGGCTGGCGAATGCGGGCGATGCTCGGAAAGGTACTGCTGCAACGGCCCGGACTTCTGTTACTCGACGAGCCGACCAATCACCTCGACCTGCCCGCCATCAGCTGGCTGGAAGACTTCATCCTTCGATACCCGCATAGCGTGTTGCTTGTGTCGCACGATCGCACATTTCTGAACCGATGCTGCAACCGCATTTTTGAGATTGATCAAAAAAAACTGTGGGTCTACAAGGGCGATTATGAGTCGTATGAGGAGCAAAAAATGACGCGACTCGAACAGCAACGTTTAGCATGGAGCAACCAACAGAAAATGTTAGACCATGAAATGCGGTTCATTGAGCGGTTTCGCTACAAGGCCAGCAAGGCCAGAGCCGTTCAAAGTCGAATTAAATTGCTTCAAAAGAAAGAGCTGATCGACGAGGTTCAGGAGGCCGGGCGCGCTCCCCGATTTCGATTTGTCCCGAACCGTAAACCGGGCAAAATGCTCATGGAATTGAGTCAAATCAATAAGTCATTCCCCGGAATCAGGCTGTTGAACGAGGCCTCGGTTGAATGGGAAAGGGGCGACAAAATAGCACTGGTGGGACCCAACGGGTCGGGTAAATCAACGCTTCTGCGCATCCTATTAGGGACGGAGTCGTTTGATGGACAACGACAATTGGGATATCAGGTAGAACTGGCCTACTACGCCCAGCACCAGACTGAGTCACTGAATCTAAAGAACAGCCTGCTCGACGAGGCCCTCCGTCTGGCGCAACATTGTACCGTACAGGAGGTGAGATCGGCTCTGGGTGCCTTTTTATTTGATCAGGATGATATGGACAAGCCTGTAGGTATACTCTCGGGTGGAGAAAAGGCCCGTCTCGCTCTGTCCGGGGTGCTTCTGTCCCACTCCAACACTTTATTGCTCGATGAGCCAGGCAACCACCTTGACATGGAGTCGGTAGAAGCCCTGATCGATGCTCTGCAAGATTTCGAAGGGAGTTATGTATTGGTGGCCCACGATCGCTATCTGCTGGAGCAGGTCTGCAACAAAGTCTGGTATGTGACGGATGGCAAAATCCACGTGTACCCTGGGCCTTTTGCTGAGTTTACAGAGCGATTGGGCGAACCCTGGAAGCAGTCGCCCGCTCGCCCAGCGGAATCGACCCGGCCTAATGCTTCAAAGCCGGATTCAGACCAGGATTCGGCCAGTTCCTACGAAGAACAGAAGAAATTCAAAAGAAAATTGGCGAAAGCCGAACGGGAATGCCGCAAAACAGAAGAAGATTTGTCACGCGCCGAAGCGAAAAAGGCCATACTTCTGCAGAAAATGGCCGATCCAGTGATCGTGCAAAATTTTGAGAATCTTCAGTCGCTTCAAATAGAATTGCGCCAAACGGAACAGGAAATTTCTGCGTTATTCCCCTTATGGGAATCACAGCTTGAGGAATTGGATCAGCTGACCGAGTGTCAATCGAATTAAATTTAGTAGACAACGGAAATAATAAACAGCCTATACATGCATTTGAAAGGATTTCGATTTGTAACATTATCTTTTGGACTTTCTATCCAGCTTTTGTGTAGCAGAAACGCCGCTGCTCAGGAATTTCCAGGTCTCCTCCCTGAAGACCATACCTACCGACCAAACATAAAAACGGTTCGGTTCTTACAGGGTGACAAGCATTTTTCGGTGCCGATGATGCAACTTGGCGATCCAAACGGGTCGCTCGTTCTCCACTTTGATGACCTCGACGGGGGCTTTGTGCCCTACTCGTTTACCCTCATCCACTGCACGGCCGATTGGACGCCATCAGGTATGCTCAGCACACAATTCATCGATGGGTTTCAAGAGGATCAGGTAGTTGACTACCGGACTTCTTTTAATACGTTGAAGCCATACACCCACTACAAAATCGGCATTCCCACCGAAAATATCCGTCCGACCCTCAGCGGCAACTATCTCCTGCTTGTGTACCGCGACGGTGACCGAAGCGCACCCGTTCTCACCCGCCGATTTTTCGTGCTCCAACCGCTGATGTCGGTAAATCCCATCATCCGCCGGCCGAGTCGTCCCGATGTCATGGCCATTGCGCATGAAATCGATTTTGATGTCAACCTGGGAGAACAGCAGGTCTACAATCCATTCGATGAATTGAAGGTTGTGATTCGGCAAAATGGGCGGTGGGACAACCAAGTGGGGGGATTGCCACCGCAGTTTATTCGCAACAATACCATCACATACGACCACAACGACCGCAATATTTTCACGGCAGGCAACGAATTCCGCCAGATAGACCTGCGGAACATCCGGTTCAGGGGACAGGGCGTTTCAAAAGTGGAGATCGGGCCGGAATCGGTGCAGATGTGGGCCGAGCCCGAGGAAGGGCGGGCGCACCTTCGCTATTTTTCGTATCAGGATTTGAACGGTAATTACCTGATTCAGAGCAATGAAGCCCGTAATTCCGACAATGAAGCCGACTACATCGACGTGACCTTCAGCCTGCTCCAGCCCTCCCCTCTGCGTAATGCCCGTGTGTATCTTTTTGGCCAGCTAACCGACTGGAAACTGGATTCGACGACCGAGTTGACCTACCACTCTGCCCTTGGGGCCTATCAAATTACGCTATCCCTTAAACAGGGCTACTACGATTATAGCTACGTCTGGGTCGGGAATGGCAGTCCCCTTGCCGATGACACCTGGTTTGAGGGAAGCCATCAGGAAACGGAATGCGATTATGAAGTGTTCGTGTACCACCAACCCCCGGTGAGCCCGCGCTACGATCGTCTGGTTGCCTACACCCGCTTCAACTCCATGAACCGAATGGGGCGGTAGAAATACATTATGTCCAAAAGACTCCACACACAGAATGGTGGTGTAATCTAAAGTATGACTAGCTTCACAATTCGAAATGGCGAAAGGTGGCGCCGAAGTCAATTGTTTGACAAAACAAGTTCTTCACAATAGTTCATTGGCCAGATTGGCCAAATCGGAACGCTCACCCTTCTGGAGCGTGATATGGGCGAACAGTGCCTGGCCCTTGAGCCTGTCTATGAGATACGACAAGCCGTTCGACTCGGTGTCGAGGTATGGTGTATCGATCTGGTGAATATCGCCCGTAAAGATAATTTTTGTGCCCTCACCGGCACGCGTGATAATCGTTTTGACTTCGTGCGGCGTGAGATTCTGGGCCTCGTCGACTATAAAACAGACCTGCGAAAAACTCCGTCCGCGGATGTAGGCCAGCGGGGTGATGGCGAGCTTTTCCTGCTGCACCATTTCGTTTATTTTATGGAAATCTCGGTCGGCCTCCCCAAATTGATTCTGGATAAACCGGAGATTGTCCCACAGTGGCTCCATGTAGGGGTTAAGCTTTGACTTGATATCGCCGGGCAGATACCCGATGTCTTTGTTGCTAAGCGGCACAATGGGCCGGGCCAGGTACAGCTGCTTAAATTGTCGCCTCTGCTCGAGCGCTCCAGACAAGGCAAGTAGCGTTTTGCCTGTGCCAGCAATTCCCTGAAGAGTCACCAAACGAATGCGGTCCGACATAACGGCGTGGAGTGCAAAGGTCTGCTCGGCATTTCGGGGTCGGATGCCGTAGGCGGGACGCTTATCCACCTTCTCCAATTGTCCTTCTTCTGCATGGAAGCAGGCCAATGCCGACTCCTTACCATTTCGTACTATCAGGAATTCGTTGGGGCGCAGGTCGGGCAGTATGAGCTCTGCCGGATCGCAATAGCCGGTTTGGTAGAGCTGGTCGATGAGTGCCCTGGAGACCCCTTCGATCACCCGAAAACCGGTATAGCTATCGCCATGGTCCCTGATCTTTCCGTGACGATAATCCTCTGCTTCCAGTCCAAGCGCCTTCGCCTTCAGTCGCAGGTTCACGTCCTTGGTCACCAGTATCACTTGTCGACCCGGCTGGGTCTCCACCATGTGCATGGCCGCATTCAATATTCTATGATCGGCTTTCCGTTCCCCAAACACTGTATGGGCATCGACCCGCGTGCTTTCGTTCATTTCCACTTTCAACAGCGATTCATGTACCGCATTCAGCGGGATCCAGTCTTGCAGGCTGTGCTCGCTTGCCAATTCATCCAGCATTCGGATGAAACTGCGGGCCTCATAATGGAGGCTGTCGTTGCCCTTCTTGAACTGATCGAGTTCTTCCAAAACGGTAATGGGCAGCACCACATCGTGTTCATCGAAGTTTTGGAGCACGTTGTGGTCGTGAAGGATTACAGAGGTGTCAAGTACAAATATCTTTCTGATTTTGCCGTTGGGCTGCTTCTTTTTGGCGGGCATAGGTCGGATGTGTAGGGCGGCCGAAATATGAGAAAAAAACGCTCCCTTTTGGTTTATCTTTGTGCCCGTCCACAAAAATTACTGACAATATGAACCCAGAAGTTTGGATTGTTGGTGCCGCGCGCACCCCCATCGGAAGTTTCAACGGGGCGCTTGCCCTTCTTTCGGCGCCAAGACTGGGGGCCGTAGCCATCAAAAAGGCCTTGAAAATGGCTGGCATTGCCCCTGATCAGATCGATGAGTTGTTCATGGGCAATGTGATCAGCGCCAACATCGGTCAGGCTCCGGCCACACAGGCTGGTATTTATGCTGGAATAGATCCCCATACTCCGTTCACCACGATCAATAAAGTATGCGCCAGTGGCATGAAGGCCATTATGTTGGGGGCGCAGGCCATAGAGCTCGGTCAGGCCTCGGTTGTGGTGGCCGGAGGAATGGAGAGTATGAGTCAGATCCCATACTACCTCGATCAGTACCGCAACGGTGGCCGGTTGGGTCATGGTCAGGTAGTGGATGGCATTCTTCGGGATGGTTTGACGGATGTGTACCACCAATACCATATGGGCAATGCAGCTGAATTGTGTGCTTCTGAGCACAACATCACCCGTGAGGAACAGGACGAATACGCTGTTCAGTCCTACAAACGTTCGGCACAGGCCTGGAGCGCGGGGAAGTTCAAAGCGGAAATTGCACCGGTGGAGGTTCCGGTTCGGGGTAAGGATCCGTTGGCGGTGGATACCGATGAGGATTATACAAAGGTCAACTTCGATAAAATAGGAAGTCTGAGGCCGGTATTCGACAAGAATGGTACGATCACAGCGGCCAATGCTTCGAACCTCAACGATGGCGCTTCAGCGGTTGTTTTGATGAGTCGGGAGCGCGCCGAACAATTGGGCATTCGCCCTTTAGCGCGGATTCTGGGATACGCTGATGCCCAACAGGCGCCGGAGTGGTTCACCACGGCCCCGGCCAAGGCGATTCCATTGGCCCTGAATCGGGCCGGCAAGAAGGCATCCGCTGTCGATTTTTATGAGATCAA
Organism: Sphingomonadales bacterium; assembly: GCA_016872215.1. Classification (GTDB taxonomy): domain Bacteria; phylum Bacteroidota; class Bacteroidia; order UBA7662; family UBA7662; genus F1-60-MAGs140. Next base: position 105,745 of record VHAX01000001.1, read on the forward strand.
CGAAGCATTTTCTGTGGTCTGCATCGCTAACAACCGACTATTGTCGCTCGACCCTGCCCGTGTAAATATTTATGGGGGTGGCGTTTCGTTGGGGCACCCCATTGGAAGCTCGGGTTGTCGAATTGTCGTAACCCTCGCCCACCTACTGCGTCAGGAGGGCGGCTCCTTAGGAGTAGCCGGGATCTGCAATGGCGGTGGTGGTGCCAGTGCCATGGTGATTGAGCGCATTTAGTTTTTTAGATGCTTACCGCTGCGAATGCAGTGCGCCTCTGAAAAGTAAATGATCCACTCCTCTTTTAAGTTATCGAGTTTGGAAATAAGAACAGAAAATGAAAAAATATTCGGTTTTCGTCATCCTATGCGTATTTTTTTGCATGTCGAATCGGGCTCTGGCCCAACATGCATTGCCCAAGCCGGAAGTTTTTTATGATTCTGTACGCGCTTTGGGATTTCGGAATCCGACTGTCATTTATCAGCTTGGGATGTGGGAATCTGCCAATCTGCGTTCCCGAATTGCCAAAGAACGGGCGAATTTATTCGGGTTGAGGGCTCGGTCCGGGTACTTACGGTTCGATTCCTGGATGCATTGCCTGCGATACATGAAAAAATTGGAGGAAAGGAGGTATGCCGCCTATCCCCATAAGAAAAAAGGAGATTACTACGATTTCATTGCCTGGTGGGGCTACAACACCGGGCGGTCATATGACCCCCGTGAATTTGGTTTTGTTGAAATCATCAAAAAAGTACCGCCACCAATCTATTGATGCTTTATAGACTTAAACCGGTCGCGTATGGCCTGCTTATGGGCGGTGCGCATCATTGAGAAATCCAATATGTTGAGCTGACCTTTGAAATAGCCGCTGACTGCCTGGTTTTGGGTCGTTCCATCTCGGTTTGCATTGAAGCCCACGTTAATTTCATAAATTATACCTGATTTTTTCACTACAATCGGGCCCCCAGGAACATCCGTATTCAGGTAATATTCAATACCATCCTCAGCGGCAAAATCATAGGCGATCAGGGCGAATGCATCAACAAAGGTTCCGGCTGCCCGTTGGTTTGCGAACATATACGTGCCGGGTGTGAGTTCTGTGTTTCCGGAACTGTTCAGATCCATGTATAATGCCTGTCCGGTACCGCCCACCGAATCCAACGAAAAATAGATGCCATCAGAAACCAATAAAACATCCCAATCCACACTCAGGGAATCCGAGTTTAGTCCCCAATACAACAAATATCCTTTCGACAGCGTGTATGACTGACCGGCCACAGTAAACTCGTTTTTAGGCTCGGGTTCCGGCTCGTCTTTTTTGCAGGATGTCATGAAAAAGGAACTTATGAATAATACAATTAGGCCAATCTGTGCCGTGAATCGCGTAAAAGAAAGAGTCTTCATCATCGGGGGGAATATAGTGAGGTTAACGAAATAAATCGGCAAATTACAAAATTGAAGCTAAAGTTGGGGACTAAATCCGATTCAAACCCGGATATTTAGCGGAAAATTCATTCGTGCATGATGCATTCTAGGTATTTCCTGCTATTGCTCACGTTTTGGCTGTTCGGTTGGCATTCATCTGCAGCACAAATCAACCGAAAAACGGATTGGGACGACCTCGATGCCTATCTCCGTCAGACCCGGCAGAATTGGGGCACACCCGGAATGGTGGTCGGCATTGTGAAGAACGGAAACATGGTTTTTTGTCGCGGCTACGGCGAAAAAACTCTGGGTCAGAACAATCCACCAGACGGCAACACCTTGTTTGCCATTGCCTCCAATACAAAAGCCTTTACCGCCACAGCCATGGCCATGCTGGTGCAGGAAGGGAAAGTTCGATGGGACGATCCGGTACGGCAATATCTTCCATATTTCTCCCTCTATGACCCCTGGGTAAGTGAGGCTTTCACCATACGTGACTTGCTATGCCACCGCAGTGGATTGGGAACCTTCAGCGGCGATGTGCTGTGGTATAGGTCCATCCTTTCCGCGCCCGATTTAATTAAACGCTATCAACCCATTGAACCCGAATTCCCGTTCCGTTCGGGTTATGGCTATTCGAACCTGATGTATATAGCAGCCGGTGAGGTCATAGCAATCGCCTCCGGCCAATCCTATATGAAATATGTAGAAGACCGCATCATCAAACGCCTGGGTATGAGCAGGAGTACGTTCCGACTCTCCCAACTTACCACCTTAGGCAATGTTGCACAACCCCACGCGTACAGGGATAGCCATCACTTCCCCATACCGTGGGTGAACTGGGAGACTGTGGCGGCTACCGGCGGCCTGCTTTCTTCCGTACAGGATCTGGCACGCTGGGTCGAATGGAACATCGGTCACGGTGTCTGGCAGGGCGACACCCTCCTGACTACCCGCCTACATAACCAGCTATGGACGCCTCACAACGGCTTTCAGGTCGACCATAGTAAGTCCGACAAAACCAGTAGCTTTAGTACATACGGACTCGGGTGGCAACTGAGTGACTACAAGGGGCATTTTCGCGTGCACCACACCGGTGGATATGATGGAATGATATCCTCCGTACAAGTATTTCCAGATCTTGAAATGGGTATTATCGTGCTCACCAACGGCGTTCGCGCTCCCATAACCGCCATTCCCAATTATATAGCGGATAAAATCCTGTTTGGACGGAATGAGCGTGACTGGTGCGCCGAGCATCTTGTCAAGCAAGAAAAAAGGGAAAACAACGACACCAGAATCGCCACCCGGGTAGCTGCAAGGGTGCTCAATACGCAGCCGGGACTCACCACCAAGCAGATTATGGGCGTATACCGATGTCCGATGTATGGAGACATCACCCTGAGCACAAAAAATGACACCATACAGATGGAATTTTCCCACACCCCATCATTCAACTGTCGGTTAACACACTGGCACTACAATACCTGGAAAATGGAGTGGAACGAGCCCCAGGCCTGGTTCGGACACGCCACTGTTCAGATCATAACCGACCCCAACAAAAATCCTGTAGGACTGGAATTTGACGTGCCCAATGATGATATTTTCTTCGAAGAGATCAAAGCGAAGAAAATCGAGAACCAAATATAAATTATATGTTATATAAAATTTTATGATTAAACTTTAATAGTTAAAAATAATGTCATTGATCAACAGAGCTGTTTTACTACTTGTTTTATTAAATTTCTCAACATTCCTGTGTTCAGGTCAGGAAGCGAGAATGGGCGCGTCATTAGCAACCAGATTTATTGAAAACCCAGGGCCAAACACTTGGATGAGGATAACCGTATCCTTCAAAGAACAAGCGCCCGTATTAGATTTACTCAGGCGGTATGAACTGGATGGAACTGAGCTAAAAGTACGCGCACAAGAGGTGAACCGCGTTTGTAGTTTGCTGAGTGATCGGGTGCAGCTTCCCTTTTTGACGGATTTAGAGACAATGGGTTCGCAGGCAAACGATAATCGTCCACGTTTGATTCGCCGTTTTTGGATCGTTAATATGGTCGAGCTGGAAGTGACTATCAGGCATATAGATCTGCTGCTGCGCCACCCCGCTGTTGAGGAAATAGAACTCAGCAGCGCGTTTCAGGTCTCGCTGGTAGAACCGGTTTCGGGAAGCGCATCCCCTGAAATGCCCAATGGGAGGGAGGTAGGACTAACCGCAATAGGTGCACCCGCTCTTTGGCAAATGGGCTACTCGGGCAAAGGACGAAAAGCTATGCTGATGGACACCGGCGTTTGGCCCGATCACCCAGCCTTGAAGGGTAAATTTCTTGGCACCCGATACCCATTGTCGCACGCCTGGTTGCCCTATGATTTCGCGACACCCCGCGACAAAAACAGCAACCATGGCACACACGTAATCGGCACTGTACTCGGGCTGGATACGGCAACCCGCGATACGATCGGCGCTGCCTTCGACGCCTATTTTTTAGCGACCGACCCGATTGTGACTAACATCGCATTCGTGCGTGATTGGACCCAACTTATGGCCGCTTTTGAATGGGCACTCAACCCGGATGGTGACACCAGTACCACCCACGATATTCCGGATGTGATCAACAATTCATGGGGACGAAATAACGCAGGATTCGATTCCCTCTGCGGGCATCCCCTGATCACCAGTGCCATGATCGCCATAGAAGCTGCTGGAATCGCCAATGTTTTTTCAACCGGAAATGACGGACCAGGACTGGCTACAACGATAGTACCCGCCCAGGTGATCATCGACTCCCTCAATTTATTTGCGGTTGGTGCGGTTCAGGCTGCCGCTCCTGGGTACCCTCTGGCCGGGTTTTCCAGCTGGGGGCCCTCGCGCTGCACACAAGACAGTTTTTTGATGATCAAGCCCGAAGTTTCGGCACCCGGGGTTGACGTACGCTCAGCAGACGGACCCACTGGCTACGGGATTAAATCGGGTACCAGCATGGCTTCGCCGCACGTAAGCGGTGCAGTTCTATTATTGAAAGAAGCCTTTCCCCAACTCTCAGGGCGTCAAATTCTGAATGCCCTCTATCAATCAGCCATCGACCTTGGAGTTCCGGGTGAGGACTATCAGTATGGAAGAGGTCTCATCAACGTGCCGGCAGCCTTCCAGTTCTTGTTGCAATCTAACACTCCTCAACCTCCCGCTCGTGCATACGATTTAGCGATTGCAGGTGTAGACTCGCCCGAAACTGCGTTTTTTGGCAGTGGAGGTTGCCTGCAAACCGGCCCTATTATGCCTCCCGTGCTCATACTCCGGCAGCGTTGGCGGATCGAGGTCATGAACCGGGGCGATAGTATTTTACCCGGCTTTCGGCTGTTTATCGATATAAATGGACAAAGCGACACCATCAACCATAATAATTCAGTATTTCCAGGCCAGCGCGTACGGGTCACCACACCCTATTTTGTACTTAATCCGCCGGCGCTGCCCACTGGGCCGGCAGGTGTACCCAATCGATTGTTGTTTCGTGCCCAAAACCTCGCAGGGATGATGGAGCGCGACACCATTAACAACCGTTGGTTTGCCGAATTCCCTACCCGCAACATTGTGGAAACTCGCTTCTATGAAGCCTTCGACAGCCTTCGAACCAACGGACTTTATGCACATCGCATCGACGATTGGGTCATCCGGGATTTGGATGCCGACGCGAAGACCTGGCAGATTGTGCCCACAGGAGGGCGCGCAGCTCAATCGGCGTGCGTAAAGATGAAAGATTATGGTCCAGGCAACGGTCAACTCGATGAGCTGGTTTCGCCCCTGATGTGGTTCAGCCGGCCTGCCTCTGGCGCGAGCGGCACCGGAGCCTTGTCGTTCGACATAGCCTACAGCAACAGGAGTACAACCTTTAGCGATACTCTGTTTCTGGATTGGTCGACCGACTGTGGCGCAACCTATCAACGACTATGGTTGAATGGGGGCGACAGTATGAAAACCTACAACGGACTGGTTCCTTCCGATTCCGCCCACTGGCGTCGCTGGCAGATCCCTTTACCCGACAGCCTCCTGCAACCATATCCCCTTTCAGCCCGCATTCGTTTCACCACGAAAAACGACTGGGGCGGCAATTTGTATCTGAGTAACATTCAGGTGTATTATCAGGTTGCCAGTTTGCAGGAAGAAGATTTGTCGACCTCCCTTAAAATTTATCCAAACCCAGCCTATGCACAACTCAATGTAGTGCTACCGAATGCCCAATGCGGGAAGCCTTTACTCTACGATGCGCTGGGAAGAATTCAGGCGGTTGAATGGAACCAAACAGATCCGGACACCTACAGGCTAAATACGCAGGGATTGCCTGTCGGCATCTATTACATCCGCTCTCATTCTAAACTCAAAACCCTTCAGGGAAAAGTGCTGATTTTCAAATGAGATTAGAAAATTTTTACAAAAATATACTGTATTACCTCACTCTCTCATGAAAAAGGAATTATTTTATTCAGGGTTATGGGTATCTGCATGCCTGCTGATACCCTTGGCTGCCGATGCCGGGCGTCCCGACCCCCTTTTGGCGCGCAGGATAGCCTCGGGCGGTTATGCAGCCGGTACTATGGTGGAGTGGGGGTTGGTTTTGTCAAGGCAAATCGATACCGACTCACTTCGGCGGGAGATGCAGACCAACAACTATACCGCGCAGCAAAGAGCACAACGCGTCATGAGGGATGCACTTTCCCTGCAAGCCTCGACCCAACCACCATTAATCGCTCGCTTGTCGGAACAAATCCCTTCGCTTCAAATTTCCCATGCCTTCTGGATCAGCAATATGCTGTTGATCCGGGCCGAAGCCAGTGCACTCAATGTGCTCTTGATCGCCCCCGAAATCGATCTGATTTTTGATCCCTCCGATTATCCGACCCGTGCCACCGAGCCTGTAGAGGCCAAGGCGGAATCAGACCGTGAATCGGGAAACCCGGAGGTGCCAGGCGGGCGTGAGCCGGGACTGGATGTAATTGGTGCCCCGACCCTTTGGGCAATTGGGTACACGGGTAAAGGGAGGAAAGCGTTTACAGTAGACACGGGTACGTGGACCGAACACCCCGCGCTTGCGCACCGATTTGTAGGGAATTTCCGGCCCATCACTGAAGGCTGGTTCAGCCAGGAAAGTCGTTACCCTATTGACCGTCCGTCGCACCACGGCACCCATGTGAACGGAACCATTCTGGGTATGGATACCGCCACCCACGACACCTTGGGTGTCGCCTTCGGGGGTTATTTTATGGTGTCCAACCCGCTTACACACAGCAACCTCACACCCCTCCACATCAACTTACTCAGCTTTCAGTGGGCCATGAATCCGGATGGCGACACCAGCACATTCGATGATCTACCGGATGTGATCAACAATTCATGGGGACAGGCCGGCGCGGCCGACACTTCGTTTTGCCAGAACTGGAGCACCCAGATTTTCAATATGGTTGAAGCGGCTGGCATAGCCATCACATTTTCAGCCGGAAACGACGGTCCGGGCGCTGCTACGCTAAAACATCCCCAATTTGTGAACACCAATCCGGTCAACATTTTCTCCATTGGAGCCGTCAATGGTAACATCGGCGGCTATCCGATTGCCGATTTTTCGAGCCGCGGCGTGAGTTTATGTGGTGGAAGCGGTTCCCTCCTGATCAAACCCGAGGTGGTGGCTCCGGGCGTGAATGTGCGTTCGGCCTACGGGAAAACGGGCTACGGCCTACTCTCTGGTACCTCCATGAGTTGCCCCCATGTATCGGGGGCGGTCCTATTGCTCAAGGAAGCCTTTCCCCAGCTTGGGGGCGACAGCATCTTGTGGGCGCTTTATCAATCGGCAACCGATATGGGCTTAGCAGGCGAAGACAATACCTTTGGAAACGGACTCATTTCGCTGCCTGCCGCCTTTTCATATTTGGCGACACACCACACCCCAGCGCAACCAGGCGGTGGCCCCTACGACCTGGCACTGGCTCCGCTAATATTACCCACCGCAAATGGAAATATGTATTGCGCAGAGCAATTTTCAGCTGGAATGGACGTAGGGGTGACCCTTCGCAACCAGGGTGATAGCATACTCACAAACCTGAATCTGACAGCACGCAGCGGCAGATTTCCCACGCGAAGCATTCCCGTTAACATTCAGCTTGCATATAGTCAAAACCATAGCCTGACTGTGAGTCAAATACGGATTTGGGAAGGCTGGAATGAACTATGGTTTACGGGAGAGGCCACCACCGCACCATCCGATGCGGATCCGGTCGATAACCACCGGAGTGTCCGTTTTCTCGTTCAGGGACTCGACACACTTAACCCATTTGCCCCCAGCAATGAGGCGCACGTGGCGGCAGATGATTTGGTAGCCGACAGCCTGGTATATATTCAGAATCTCACCGACGACGATTACACCTGGGATACCGCCGCAGTCGGAGGGTTGTCGCGCGACTCATACGCCTTTCGCCTGAGGCATTTGCAATATGGAGGCCGCAACCAGCAACGCGACCGTCTCATTACCCGCAGTTATTTTACTGGTAGCGGTTCCCTCAGTAGCCTGTCGTTTAGGCGTGCCTATCTCAACCGCAACTCCGCGTTTCGCGACAGTTTGCGGGTAACTCTGGTATGTGACTGCGGGGCGGTGGAACGTACCCTATACTACAGCGGGGGTGACAGCATGCGCAGCGGCATGAATACGATGGTGCCCGACGACTCGTTGGATTGGAAACAACATTCATATGATTTACCCGAATTGCGTTTATACCCCTGCCACATCCGGATGGAAACCATCAACGATTTTGGCGGGAATTTGTATATCGGAGATATGGGCATACAATCTCGTTTGGCGGTAAGCTGTGAAGAACAACCAGAAGCAGTTCGCCACCGACTATATCCCAACCCCTGTGGCGATGGAATTTATTTGGAGGGTCAGGATCTGCTTTCAGACCTGAGCCAAATTCGTTTGCGCGATGCTGTGGGCCGCCGACTTCCCCTTCCCTTTGCCCGGGAAGAGTCGGCCTCCTCCATAAATTTTGATACCCGGTCGTTGCCAGCAGGTCTCTATTATCTCGAAATTGACAGCCCGATGCGAGCAACCGAAGTGATACGTTTCATTCGCCTAAAACCCTAATATCCGAAATGAATTTTAATAGAATATCCGGCATCATCCTGATTTATTTGTCACTCACCAAGGGATCAGGTGCGCAATCAACGGTATATTCCCCTATGTTCCAGGAAGACGATAAACCTCGATCGACTCCTGAGCTAATGGCGCAATTAGATAGCCTTATAAGTTTCGCAGTTGGCACCGACAATCTCCCAATTCGTAATCAGGCCAACTACATGGCCATCCGAACCTTGATTCAGATCTTAACGCTGCCCTCCAACTACTCACTTTCGTTCGACTCCATCCAATCCCTATCCGTATTGGACGCACCCGATCAAACTTTTCGTTTGTTTACCTGGGTGGTGCCCCAGGAACCCGGTAGTTGGCGGCATTTCGGTTGTGTGCTCACCCACGAAAAAAAGCCGAGAGTCATTGGGTTGATCGACCAAAGCGACAAATACCTCGACCGCAACGACACTTCTTTCGGTTCAGTGGCCTGGTATGGTCAAATTTACTATGCGATTGTACCCAAAACCCAAAAATATTCGGGACAAACATGCTACACCCTATTGGGTTTTGATCATCACGAGCCGTTTTCACGCCGCAAAATGATTGACTTTCTTTGGTTTGATGATGCGGGAGATGTGCATTTTGGTGCCCCTTTACTAGAAACAGAGGAAAAAGACTATTACCGTTACTGGATTGAATATTCATCGGAAGCATCCGCTTCCCTTCGTTATGATGAAGTATTACAGGCCATTGTTTTTGATTATCTGGCACCACGAAATCCCCGTAACAGAGGATTGTATTTTGATTATGTACCGGATGGAACCTTCGATGCATTCCTGTTCAGAAAAAAAGCCTGGGAATTCAGGGCAGATGTGGATGCCCGGTTGAAAAGTGTTAAAGGCGAAGCCCGTAGGAAACCTTAATGTGCACACAAATTCCCTATCGCTCCCCTTCGCTCATTATTATACTTTGTTAGTATATTGTTTCCCACTACATTATTGTACCCCATTACCTAATTATACTCCATTATACCCACTTGTTTGTAGCCACGGAATTAACGGCATGGCATCACAGGCCAAACCATTACCTTTATTTACGCATCCATGATAAAATTATACCCCCGGCGACAGCAGCATTCAGCGACTCGGCCTTGCCATATCCAGGGATGCTGATTCTGGAGGTGCAATGGGCCATCCATTCATGATTCAATCCCTCCGACTCATTGCCCAGCAGGAGTAGTCCACCCCCTTCGAAATTAATTGCCGGAAGATTTGTTCCCTTCAAGGTAGTGGCATACACGGGGATGCCCGACAAGTATTTCAGACAGTCGGCGGGGTCACTTTCCGCCACAGGAACGCGAAAAACCGAACCCATAGAGGCCTGAATACACTTGGCATTCCACGGGTCGGCCGTCCCTGGCGCGCACCAAACGCCCTCTACGCCAAACCAATCGGCAATCCGCAGGAGAGTCCCGAGGTTACCGGCATCACGGATTCTGTCGAGGTACAACCAAATGCTCCCCGAATCTGGTTTATAGGCCGGCAAAGAGATCTGCCTGATGTCAAAAACACCAACGACAGGGGGGGGTGAACTCAGCTGACTGATCCGATCCATATCCGAATCACCCAGCCATATACACTCTGAGCCCGTAAATCCTTCCGGTATGGGGATCAAAGGATGTCGATCATACCAGCTGCGGCGAACAAATAAAAAATGGCATTTTAGTCCCGCTCCTATGGCCTCGGCAACCACCTTCTCCCCTTCTGCCAGAAAAAGACCGTTCCCGAGTCGGTTTTTTCTATGGTGCAATGAAGCCGCTATCTTTAAGGCCGACTTAGACATGTGCGAATTGTTCAAAAAAGCTTGGTGGGCCGTCCTTATGACAGGGATGCTGGCAGGCACAAGCGGGTGTAAAGTAACGAACTATCTGGAACCCGACGAAGAGTGGGTCACGAGAAATCGGGTGACTGGTCTCTCTCCTGCTCAGCGGGAAGACGTGGCCCCACTCCTGCGCCACAAGCCCAACCGCCGATTTCTGGGTGTGGCTGCCGCCAGGGCCTGGTGGGATGTGCGTGCGCGCACACCAGGCCGCAGTAAGTTGTCGCAATTCCTCGCCCGTCGCCTGGGCGAGTCACCCAACGTTTTTCAGCAAGGTTACCTCGATGAAAGTCTGGTAAACCTCCGGTATTACTTAGCCGACAAAGGCTATTTCCGCTCGAAACTAGAGGTTACCAAAAAGCCTACGGGCAAGCAGAAAATAGAAATTCAATACCATATTGAACTGGGTGATAGATCTGTTTTTGGTGATTTTGCGGTTGCCTATGCGGGTGATAGCATCGACCCGTATCTGCGCTTTGCAATGTCGCGTCCTGAACATTTCAGGCTCAAAAAGGGCGATCCCTACGACGTGGATTTATTGGATGAACAACGAACACACATCACTTCCTTTTTGCGCAATTCCGGATTCTATTACCTAAACAAGGATATGCTTTTTTATCGGGCAGATACTCTTAATTCCCAAAATATTTCCGACTCATCGGTCAAAATCACAGCTCCGGTAGTGAACATTACCCTGAAGATCAGAATGCCCCCCAATCCTCAGCTTTTGCAACCCTACACAGTCGAACAATTGAATATCAAAGTCAATCCGCCGGTTGGCTCAGAAGTCAAACAAGTGGAATGCGATAGCCTGAAAATTGATAGTGCAGTCCGGGTGGTGGATTGCAATGGTCAAAGCCTGAAACCCGATGAATGGAAGCGATACCTGAGCCTTCGTCCACCCACCCGATTTTCAGAGCAGGACATTCGTGGAGTGCAGCAACGTCTCTCAGATCTTCGAATTTTTTCGTACACCAATCTGCGGGTAGAGGCAACCGACAGCCTTCGTCTCGTTCGACTTTTTTGGGAAGGCAACCTCGCTACCCGAAGGCAGTTGCGACAGGAAACAGAAGTTACGAGTAGCAGCGTTTCGCTTCTGGGTCTTGCATTCAGTTTGAGTCAGACACGACGAAATCTATGGCGATCGGCTGGCATGCTGGAAATCAAGGGGAATGTGGGCGCTGAATCGCAGCAGTTTGCGGGAAATACTCCCGCTACTTCAACGGGAATCGTTTTCAATACGCTCGAACTGGGAATGGGATTGGCACTTAGCCTGCCCCGGCTCAGTATGCCTCTTCGGTCGCTGTCCATCGTGAATTTACACGACCCCCGAAGCCGATTGCAATTGCAATATTCCCGTCAGGTCCGCCCTGATTTTTCACGCGAGGTACTTCGTTCATCCGCTGCCTGGCTGTGGACAAACCATGTGCGTGAGCGCTATGAGCTGGTTCCTGTTGAGATCTCCCTGGCCAGAACTTCCGGCAAAAGCACTTATCTCGATTCACTGTTGCAGACACTCAACGACCCCTTTTTACGCTTCAGTTTCACAAACTACATCAATCTGGCAAGTCATTTCTCCTACACCAGCGATCATTTGTCGAAACACGGAAAACTCACCCGTGCGAACATCGAGTTTTCCGGGAATCTGTTGAGCCAGGTTCTTCGCGTTTTTCCGGCACTCACCACTCAGGAGAATGGTATTTTTGGGAATACGCCCTACTTTCGCTACATTCGAGGCGATCTGGAATACCGCCGCTATTTCAGGCAAAACGAAGAAAACCTGCTCGCAACACGGATTTTCGTAGGCTTGGGCCTTCCGTTGGGCATTTCAAACATCCTGCCACTGGAAAAGCGTTATTTCTCAGGGGGCACGAACAGCATCCGCGCCTGGCTGGCCCGTTCGGTTGGTCCTGGTTCTTATGCAGGCTACGGCCTCAGAATCGACCAGTTTGGTGAGTGCAAGCTGGAGATGAATCTCGAGGAACGCTTTTCCCTGATTGGCAAACTAAAAGGGGCTGTTTTTGTTGATGCCGGGAACATATGGACCCTTCGCGACACAACCGGGGGCAAAAGTGAAATGTCCAATTTTCGATTGGATAAATTCTATAAGGAGATTGCCGTTGGAGCAGGTGGCGGGTTGCGCTACGACTTCGACTTTTTCGTGATTCGACTCGATCTCGGTGTGAAGTTGTATGACCCGGCATTTGTGTCGGGCAGGCGCTGGGTAGGTGCCCGGCTGAGCGATTCGGAATGGAAACAGAGTGGGTGGACACGAGAATTGAATGGGATGCAATCTTCTTCCCGTCAAATTCCGGGCAGATACCCGTTCACGAGCCTCGTAGTGGGCATCAATTATCCGTTCTAACGGCATTTTTATGTCATTCCAATCCCCTAACTACTTTGTTTATTTTTTCTTACCTTTGCATCCTTAAAAAAATGATTACGGCTATGATGGCGATTGTTGAAATTAAAGGGCAGCAGTTCAAGGTTCAGGAAAACCAATCCTTATATGTGCATCGTGTTGATGCTGGTGAAGGGGATTATATCGAGTTTGATTCCGTTCTGCTACTGGAAAACAAATCCGGCGTTCAAGTAGGTAGACCCTATGTTTCCGGTGCCTGCGTTAAGGCACAGGTGGTTTCACACGTTCAGGGCGATAAAGTTCTTGTTTTCAAAAAGAAGCGCCGCAAGGGATACCATAAAATGAATGGTCATCGCCAGCAATTCACCAAACTCAGTATTCAATCGATAGGTTAATTCAATTTGATTTTTATCCATGGCACATAAAAAAGGGGTAGGTAGTTCCAAAAACGGAAGAGAGTCGGAAAGCAAACGACTCGGGGTAAAAATTTTTGGGGGCCAGTCTGCACGCAGCGGAAATATCATTGTTCGCCAGCGGGGCACCAGCCACCATCCGGGTCAGAACGTGGGCATCGGAAAAGACCATACATTATTTGCACTTGTTGATGGTACTGTTATGTTTCGTAAGGGTGAAAAAGATCGCTCATTTGTGTCGGTGGTGCCGCGCGAGGCAACCATTGGGGCTATCCCTCGCACCTCTATGCGTCCAACCGCAATCGTTCGCGAAAGCATTCCCACTCCACCAGCAGCCGTTGCTCCTGCAACAATGGAAACGGTGGCCATCGAAACTGCAACAGAGCCTGAAGTGGATACGGAAACCATGACACTTGCTGCAGATGAGGAATTGAGCGGAGAATCTATGGATTCAGTGTCTGAGGGCGACGAATCATCTGATCAGTAGCTAAAGAAAACAGCAGTTTAATCAGAAACCGTCGACTCATTCTCTACGGCATCAGCCTACAGCATCGGTGGTTCTCGGAGTGGCTGCAATCCGTTCAATTCACATTTTCGTTCACACGGGTGTACCAAATACCCCCTTATGAACTTAGGGGAAAGTGAGATTCTGCCCGATTTTTACTTAGTTGTCCCTTTTCACCAAGGTTTGGGCAAATGTCCAAAGTCGTTCCAAAGAATCGACACTCGCGTCTGGTGTAGCTATTAAAGAGGATTTGGCCTCTTGCAATAAAGCATTCATTTGACCGATCGCGAGTTGATGCACTCCTAAATGGTCGAACAATCGCTTCACTTCTCTTACTCTCAATTCTCCGGGTGGCGATGAATACCATTGAAGCAGGGCCTCTCGTGAGGCTTCATCCGCTACCTCCATGGCCCGGACCCGGAGATATGAATTCTTACCCGCATCGATGTCACCTCCAGCCTTTTTACCAAACGAATTCGGATCTCCATACACATCCAGAACATCATCCTGTATTTGGAATGCCAAACCTGCACATACTCCAAATTCATATAAGCACTGCTGCGCCGTGGCAGATGCTCCTGCCGTAATCGCTCCCATTTGCAAGGCAGCTCCCAATAAAACAGCCGTTTTGAGCCGGATCATCCGCATGTATTCGGCAGTGTCGACCCAATCGCGGTCTGCTATATCCATATCGTACTGCTGGCCGGTGCAAACCTCATCGGCCGTGCGGTTGAATACTCCAAAAAGTTGCGCCAATTTGATGCCATCATAGGCCTGCAAACGGGCATAGGCCGCAATCATAAGGGCATCGCCCGACAAAATAGCCGAGTTGGCACCGTGCGCCGCGACCACTGTGGGACGACCGCGTCGCAGTGGCGCCCCGTCCATGATGTCGTCATGCAAAAGGGTGAAGTTATGAAACAACTCCGTGGCCAGCGCAGCGGGCATCGCTTCAGTCACCGATCCGCCCATCACATCAGCGCCCAATAGACATAATAAAGGACGCAACCGTTTGCCCCCATGCTCGAGTGTGTATTGAATGGGTCTATATAAATGGGATGGATGTGTGGGCCATTCGATGGCAGCAATGGCCTGGTTGATTGTATTCTGCCAAACAGCGATGGAATCTGTTGAAGAGGGATGTACGGACATATTAATAGCTGTCTGATTAGCAGTCATTAGGGTCATCGGGCAAGTATTCCAGATCGACCTGTCGGCTGCGAATATCGGCCTTTTTCAACAAGACCCGTACCCCATCACCCAGACGTAATTTGCGCCGGCTTCGCTGCAAGCACACACAAAATTCCCGTTCGTTGAAAAAGTAATGGTCGTCGATCATGGTGTTGAATCGAACCAAACCTTCACCCCGACTCAACTGCAGAGTCACGAAAAATCCGAATTCCTGTATACCACTGATCCATCCCTCCAGCACCTTTCCAGTCATACCCTCCAGCATCTCTATTTGTTTGATGCGGACTGATGTTCGTTCGGCCTGCACAGCCGCCCTTTCACGATCGCTGCTGTGCACACAATCGACCTCAACCGCCTGTATCGACATTGGCGGTTTTCCGTCGAGAATGTCCTGAAGTTGGCGGTGAACCATCAGGTCTGGATACCGGCGGATGGGCGATGTAAAATGGGTGTAGTGTGTGAATGCGAGTCCGTAGTGACCGATGTTCTGAGCCGTATAGCGGGCCTTGGCCATTGATCGGATCGCCATCGACTCAACCACACCCGCCTCAGGTTTACCCTCAAGCTGATCCATAAGGGCATTCAGGGACGCCGAAATCTGCTCCCTGCTCCCCGTACGAATCTTGTAGCCGAACAAAGCAGAAAACCGGGCGAAATTCTCTAAACGAACCGGATCGGGTTGGTCGTGTACCCGATAGGCAATGGCATTCTTATACCGTCCAAGCCTTTGTTTGGACATAAAGGCAGATACTTTTCGGTTAGCGAGCAACATACATTCTTCGATGAGGCTGTGGGACTGTAAATGGGGCTTCACGTAAACAGCGGATGGCTTGCCGTTATCGTCGAATTCGAATCGAAGCTCTTCCGACTCAAATCGCATCGAACCCATCGCAAACCTTTGAGATTTCAAGGCCAATGCAATCCGGTTCACATTCAAAATCAATTCAACCCAATCGATGTTCGGTCCCTCATTTTCTGATCGGTTCATCACTATTACCTCCTCTGCCTGTTCATAGGTCAGGCGCTTGCGCGACCGAATGATGGTGCGTCCGTACCATTCGGAGTGTACAATAGCCTGTTCATCTATTTCAAACACAGCGCTGAATGTGAGTTTATCCTCATCGGGCCGTAATGAACAAACCAAATTGCTTAATTGCTCTGGCATCATGGGAAAAACACGGTCAACCAGATATACCGACGTGGCCCGTTCACGTGCCTCACGGTCGAGTGCTCCACCCGCCTGCACATAATGCGATACGTCCGCGATGTGAACGCCCAACTCCCATCTGCCTTCCGTGAGTTTCCTAAGCGAAAGCGCGTCATCGAAATCACGTGCGTCGACTGGGTCTATAGTGATGGTGGGTATCTGTCTGAAATCCCGTCTACCTGCTGCTTCCTTTTCACCGGGTTCGGGTGAGAATGCCTGAGCCTCGTTGAGTGCCTCACGGCTGAACCCAAGTGGAAAACCAAACTCTGCAGCGATGGCCTGCATTTCGGTATCATTGTCACCCGGAACACCCAGTATTTCACGTAATTCCGCGCAGGGGGTCGACTGCCCTGCCGGCCAGTCAACCACCTCGATCACGACTTTTTTGCCCTCATCGGCTGTCGACCGGGGGGGGGCCATCATTCGAAAATTCAGGAGATATCCGGGCAGGTCCACAGCCACCCGCCACGACTCTGCCTGTCGTCTGAGTATACCCACATAATATCGCCTGGTTCGTTCGAGGACCTCTACGACCTCCACCTTCGGCCGACCACGCGGGGGCATTTTTCGAGGTAGGCGCACACGCACTTTATCGTCGGGGAGCACCCCCTGCAAGCGATCCTCATTCACTCTAAGGTCCTCGCCCCCATCGGTCCTGCGCAAAAAAACCGATCCGCCGGTGGTGAACTGAAGCCAACCTTCAATGCCTTTGGTATTTGCGCCTCCAATGGCCTTCGTACGCAAACGGTATTGTCCGCGCACCACTTCCTCAAGCACTCTTTGCGTGCTGAGCTTGTCGATTGCCTCTTTTACCAGCAGTCGCTCCATCGGATCTGTTACGCCCAACCTCAATGAAATTTGTCGCAGATTCAGCGTTTGGTTACCCTTTTCTTCCCGCATCAACCGAGTTACGGCATCGGAATAGGTCTGAAATCTCCGGCTGCGTTCGGTGCTCTTTTTACTCATTTCTTGGGATTTATGCAGATTTATTGACCTGTTTGTTCGTCGACTCCAACAACAAGCGTGTGTAGGGATGTTCGGGATTTGCGTATAAATCAGTTGCTTTCTTCATCTCAACAATCCGACCCTGGTGCAAAACCGCAATTTCATCCGACATGTGGTAGACCACCGATAAATCATGTGAAATGAACAGATATGTGAGATTCAGCGTATCCTGAAGCGATTTAAGTAAATTCAAAACCTGAGCCTGCACCGACACATCGAGCGAAGAAACAGACTCATCGCACACCAGAAGCCGGGGTTCTGCGGCGAGTGCCCGTGCAATCACAACCCTTTGTCGCTGTCCCCCGCTCAGCTGCGTCGGATAACGATGGACAAATTCCTCATCTATGCCCACCGATTGGAGGAGTTCCCCAACTCGTCCTTTGATGGCGTTCGGCGGACGAAGGCGGTGCACCTGCACCACTTCCGACAAAATTTCACCGATTTTCTGGGACGGATTCAGGCTGCTGTAGGGGTCCTGAAAGATCATTTGAACCTGACGCGCCCTGTGTAGATGTTGGGCACGTATGGGATGGTATGGCTGACCATTCAGCCGAATTTCGCCATCCCATTGGGGTATCAGTCCCACCAAAACACGCGACAGGGTACTTTTGCCCGAACCCGATTCCCCAACCAATCCAAGTGTGCGTCCCTTCATAATGCTGAGGTCGATCGATTCCAGCACTATGCGATACGTTCTGGCGCCAAAAACGGGACTGGGAAGCGGATATCGGACTGTCAGTCGATTTATCTCCAACATCAAAGGTGACTCCCCATTCAGCCCGGGTCTTTTCGGTGATAATTGGGGGGTCGATAAAATACCGTCGTCAGTCAATACAGCGAGTGCCGTTCCCTTTTTGGACGGATCGAGGCGACTGGCTAAAAGTGCGCTCGTATAATGTGACCTGGGCAACCGCAAAACCTCTTTTGCCGGACCATATTCCATAGTTTTGCCCTTGCGGAGCACCAGAATATCATCGGCCATACGGTCTACCAGGCCAAGGTCGTGACTGATCAGAAGCATACTGAGCCCTCTGGAACGCACCAACCGGTTCAGCAATAAGAGTAATGACGCCTGCACCCGAGCATCCAGCGCAGTCGTGGGCTCATCTGCAATCATTAGCCGGGGATTGCCCACCAAAGCCATGGCCAGCATCAGTCGTTGTCTTTGTCCACCACTCAACTGATGCGGGTAACTATTGAGTATTCGATCTGTCTCGGTTAGCTCAACCTCTTCTAGCAGTCGACCTACATCAAAGCTTTCGGATCCGCTCCCGCCCTGTTCCGGATGGGTTGATTGAATCGACTTCATCACCAGAACCCTCTCCATAATTTGCCTGCCGCATTTCATAGTTGGATTGAGGGCGGTCATTGGCTCCTGAAAGACCATTGACATAGAACGGGCACGCAAAAGCCTGCGCCTCTCCGCGTCCATTCCCAGTAATTCCACCGTATCTGCCTCCTTTCGCGCATTATTTTCAGACAAAGTACCTACTCCTACATTCCATTCCATGCGGCCCGAAGTGACCCGGGCAGACGGTGGTAACAATCCCATTACAGCAAGGGAGGTTAGGGATTTGCCCGAACCCGACTCCCCAACTATGGCCAAAATCGAGCCGCAATCAAGTTGCAGGCTTAGATCATGGAGAACGCTTTTTTTTTCGGAATTCTGCTCAAATTCAATACCGAGGCCTTCAACACACAATAATTTCAAAATTCCGTCATTTATTTCTGTGCATAAAAATAGTAAATGCTTCTCTTTCTATGAGAAAAGAAAAGTAAACCCTAATTTTGCTTCATAAATTTTAAAAAAATGCAAAACGAGTCATCATCAAATCGTAATAAACTAGGACTGGTTCTTATCCTTCTTTTACTCTTCGGTTCATTAGGCGTTTTGTACAGCATCTGGAACAAAAACCGGGAGTTGAAGGAAGAGTCTCAACGTCTTCTTTTGGAGAAAGAGGTTCAAATTCAACAGGCAATTGGAGAGATCAATACCTTTAAAGGCCAAAATGCTCAGCTCGATTCATTGGTGAAAGTCGCAGAAGAGTCGCTCATCGCCAAAAGTGCGTCGCTCGATAGTATGCTGGCTGTCAATCGAATTACGGAAAGTCAACTGAAGAAATTCAAGGAAGAAAATAAACAACTGAATTATTACAAAAAATTATACCTGAAGCAAATAGACTCTCTCATACAAGCCAACCAGCTACTCATTGAGGAAAATAACGGATTAAAACAAGATATTAGTATGGAGAGAATAACCTCAGAACGACTCAGGGACGACAACGCAAGTCTTTCAAATAAAGTGGCTTTAGGATCCATGCTACGTCTGAAATCGGTTAGTCTTGGCGGTGTTCGTATGAGCGGCACCAAGGAAAAATCCATATCCAAGGCATCCAAAGTTGAGAAACTCAAAATCTGTATAATCCTTATGGAGAATGCGCTGGCCAAAAAAGGAAATAGAGTCGTTTATCTCCGCATTTTTGATCCAAAGGGTGCATTAATGCAGATAGATGGGACCGGTTCCGGATCAACTACCCTGCAGGGAAAAGAGTTTCAATACACTGCGCTGGCGCCTGTCGATTATAATCAGGAGGACACACCCCTGTGTATTTATTGGAATAAGGGAGGACGTTTCGTTTCAGGTTCTTACAAGGCTGAGGTTTATTGCGACGGCTCATTGATTGGGAATACAACCCTATCACTAAAATAGATTACGCCTAAACCGGTTTCGTCAAACTTGCTTGCCTTTTCCGATCATTTCAGCGAGCAACTTGATTTCAGTGGTTTTGTGAAACTCTTCCGCATCCCGGTAGGATGACTCTAGGTTGGCACACAACCTCAATAGTATTTCGGTGTGGGTACAAGCCCTATAATATTGTTCACCCGGCTCTACCTGAACCATTTTCAGAAACTGGTCGACATCCCTTTTTCCGAACACTGAGCCCATGTTGAATGCATTGATGTAAAATAATGGCTTACGGGAGTCGGTGGGCTGAACCCTTTCCTTTTTTATGTGGCCTGCATACGACTCCTGTTCGAGATATGCTAGTACAAAATGCTGGGGAAGATTTACTCCATACACTGGCAAACCCAGCATTTGAGCCACGAGCATGTACACCAATCCGACCATCAACGGGTTACCTCTCCGCGTTTCGAGCACCTTATTGATAAAG
The DNA here is from genome assembly GCA_016872215.1 of Sphingomonadales bacterium. Taxonomy (GTDB): domain Bacteria; phylum Bacteroidota; class Bacteroidia; order UBA7662; family UBA7662; genus F1-60-MAGs140. Next base: position 126,011 of record VHAX01000001.1, read on the forward strand.
TTGTTGTTTGGATTCAAATATTCATCCGTATTGCCCCTGAATTTATGTACCCTAAACAACAAATGGTTGAGGTGGCGCACTTGTTCAAGGGCCGTCATTTGTTCGTTCAATCCCATCCAGGCCTCGATTCGAATAGTCTGCAATGTCTGTCGAACCGCCTGTTCATCCAAATTGGGGTATTGATACCGGGCGATGATACACAAAGCTAAAAGCAGATCAGATCGGTCACCCTCCAGCCAGGCCTGTAAATTCCGCTGTATATTGTTCCATTGAAGCCTGTGTATGACTTTTTCCAGGCTGCGCCGTTCGTTCACCTCGTCGGCCCGGATCCACAACTCCTCCAGTTGGACGACTACATCGATACCCATGGCATCCAAATCCTGTTGTACCCGCTGATGGATTTCGGGGTCGGGATCATCCAAAAGGGAAACCATAGCGCGCAGGCGCTCGTCGCTGTAGGTACTTTCCGTCACGACGATAAAAATACGTAATCAGTCGGTCGCTTTTCTATTGGCCCTCTTATTTCGGGTAGCGGATGAACGTGCTTTCGATGCGCCCGTGGCTCGACTCCTGGATGCGGCTTTTGTGCCAGTTCGACCGTTCCTTTCACCACCTTTCACTGGCCTAGAGGTCGACTTTCCCTCCTTTATCAAAGCCAGGCAATCATCGGGCGTCAGCAAAGTCGCATCGGTACCCTTAGGAATTTTATAATTACGTCCGTTTGCAGTTAGGTATGCCCCCCATCGCCCATTCAGTACCTGTATGCCTAAATCCTCAAAATTGAGAATGACCCTTTCTGCATCTTTTTTTCTCTTTTTTAAAATCAAATCAACCGCTTGATCCAGGGTAACCGCAAACAAATCATAGTCCTTGTGTATCGAAACATACGACTGCCCGTGACGCACAAATGGTCCAAATTTGCCTTTACCTACCGAAACAGGCAAATCTTCAAACTGCCCGAGCCCTCTCGGCAATGCAAAAAGAGGCAAGGCTTGTTCAAGGGTGATATTACAAAGGAAGAGGCCTTCAGGAATGTTGGCGAAGCGGGGCTTGACCTCCGTATTTTCCGGGTCTTTCATCTGCGCCAAAGGACCGTATTGGCCCATGCGCACCGAAACCACCCAACCCGTAACCGGATCCGATCCCAAAACTCGTTCACCATTAACTGGTGAAATGCCCACCCCACCTGCATCGATTACAGCCTTATGAAAGGGACCATAAAAATCACCGATCATTGAATTCCATTCCATGGAACCCGAGGCTATTTGGTCGAATTGACCTTCAACGCGTGCTGTGAAATCATAGCGCATAACCTCTGAGAAATTCTCCATCAGAAACTCAGTCACTAGTAGACCGATATCAGTGGGCATCAATTTGCCCTTATCGGCTCCCGTGGTTTCCTCCCTGATTTCCTGACTGATCCCATCCGACCTCAGCCGGAGAATGCGATAGCTCCTTTTAAAGCCCTCAAGTTGACTTTTCACCACGTATTCACGTGCCTGAATGGTGGTAATGGTGGGTGCGTAGGTAGAGGGCCTGCCGATCCCCAGCTCCTCCAGCTTCTTCACCAGACTCGCTTCAGTGTAGCGCGACGGAGGTCTGCTGTAGCGTTCAGTGGCTGTAACCCCCTCTGCAGAGAGCCACTCACCAGCTGTGAGCCTGGGTAATTTCTTCGCCCCTGAATCTGATGATTTTTTGTCGTCAAGCTCATCAAGATTTCCTTCCTCCTCATCAGACGACTCCAGATACAACTTCAAAAAACCATCAAACTGGATGACTTCACCCTCCGCCACAAAAGCTTCCTGCATTCCTTCCGGACGAAGTCGGGCCAAGGTCTTCTCCAGTCGGGCATCGGACATTTGAGATGCCATGGCCCGTTTCCAAATCAACTCATAAAGGCGTTGATGCTCGCTATCCAAACCGCACCGTTCTACCGCAAAATCGGTGGGACGGATGGCCTCATGGGCTTCCTGGGCAGAAGCGGATTTCGTCTTAAAACGCCGCTTATGCGCATATCCGGCACCAAAAAGTGAGTGGATTCGTTCGGATGCCGCACCAAGAGCAAAATCAGAGAGGTTCACACTATCGGTTCTCATGTAGGTGATTTTCCCTGCCTCGTAAAGATCCTGAGCGAGGCGCATGGTATGGTTCACCGGAAAACGCAGCTTTCGCGACGCCTCCTGTTGGAGGGTGCTGGTGGTGAAGGGCGGAGCTGGGGATTTCGATAGGGGTTTCTTATCCACCGAAATCACCTCATATCGCTTACCCTGTAGTTTGCTCAGCAGTTCATGAGCCGCCTCCATTGTTGAAAGTCGCTGAGGCCATTCGGCATCAAATGGACGGTTATCGGTCGACCGCATATCGGCCACCACCCGGAAAGCTGGTGTCGTTTGAAACTTCATGATTTCACACTCCCGTTCAGCGACCAAGCGGACGGCCACCGACTGCACTCGGCCAGCTGAAAGTTTTGGCTTCACCTTTTTCCAAAGGACCGGCGAAAGTTCAAAGCCAACCAACCGATCCAGAATACGGCGCGCCTGTTGGGCATTCACAAGGTCAACATCAATATCCCTCGGATGTTCAACAGCGTGCTGAATGGCGCTCTTGGTGATCTCATGGAAAACGATTCTGCGCACCTTATCGTTGGGCAATTCAAGTACCTGTTGCAGATGCCAACTGATGGCCTCACCTTCGCGGTCTTCATCGGAAGCCAGCCACACCAAATCGGCTGTTCTCGCTGCCTTTCGCAATTCTGACACACGCTCCCTCTTGTCGGCCGGCACCTCATAGAGTGGCCGAAAACCCCGTTCAATATCCACTCCTTTGTCATTCTTCACCAGATCACGGATGTGGCCGTAGGACGATTTTACAACAAAACCTTCTCCCAAATAGCCTGCAATGGTTTTTGCTTTAGCGGGTGACTCAACAATCACGAGGTTCTTGGACATAATCGATCGGCTTAGGTTTGCGGGATGCAAATAACGGCATAAGTTTCCCTTCCAACCAAACCCCCCGCCCACATTTGAAAATAATTGAAGAAAACGGGATAGCGGGTCCGTAGGGTTTTTGGTTAGTTTTGCGCTATGCAGTTGACTCAGGCCCATTCGGGTGGACTACTCAGCGTGGTTGTTCCGGCCTACAATGAAGCGCATACTCTGACTGCGCTCCTCGATAAAGTTTTTACCAGTGAACCTGGCCCCAATATTCGGTTGGAAGCTGTTGTGGTGAACGACGCCTCGACCGATGCCACCGGCTCAATCGCGGAGGAATACATCAAAATGTACCCCCATCACAACATCCAGCTTATTCATCACGCGCGAAATATGGGAAAAGGTGCCGCCCTGCGCACCGGAATTTCAAAAGCTACAGGCGATTGGGTGGTCATTCAGGATGCCGACCTGGAATATGACCCCGCTGAATATGCACAATTGCTGGCACCGATCCTGAAAGGGGTTGCGGACGTAGTATATGGATCCAGGTTTATGGGAGGCAGCCCTCATAGGGTACTCTTTTTTTGGCACACCATCGGCAACAAATTCCTCACTTTTTTGAGCAATATGCTCACCAACCTCAATCTCACCGATATGGAAACCTGCTACAAGATGTTCCGTCGGGAGATTGTGCAGTCGCTGCCCCTTAAAGAGGACCGCTTTGGATTCGAGCCTGAGGTCACGGCCCGCATTGCCCGCTTACCTGACATCCGGATATATGAGGTGGGCATCTCCTACTACGGCCGCACCTATGCCGAGGGGAAGAAAATCAACTGGCGCGACGGTTTTCGGGCCATCTATTGCATCCTCAAATACCGGTGGGCATCCTGAATACTATCCGAACCAGTCTAATTGCGTCCAAATGGGGTTGGAGTATTTTTCTGATCGGCTCCATATTGCCTTTGTTCTGGACAGGGTTCCATCAGGAGATCATGGAGGTCGACAGCGCACAATACGCGTCGATGTCGCGAGAGATGCTGGAAGGCGCATCGCTCACCGAGCTCACTGAACATGGGCAGCGGTATCAATCGCAGGGATACCCCGACAAACCTCCGCTGATTTTTTGGGCCGGTGCTTTAGGGATGCGGTTGTTGGGATCCAATGAGGCCGGATTTAGGTTGATGTCGTGGCTCGCGGCTGCCCTTGCCCTCTGGGCTGTCGGGAAATGGGCGCGCCTTCTGTGGGGTTCTATGGCCGTACTGCCTACGCGCTTAGTCTACGCCAGCAATCTTGGAATGCTGTTGATAAACGTTGACCTGCGCACCGACAGCCTGTTGCTGAGCATGACCACGATTGCGCTTTGGCAGGGACAAGCGTTCATGCGCCACCGCGGCATTCGCGCTCTTCTGGGGTTCACCCTGGCCCTGGCTTTAGCCCTCATGGCCAAAGGGCCGATTGCTGCCGTGGCAGTAGTAGTTGGACTCCTTCCCTCCTGGCCAGCGGTAGAAAAAATTAGAAAATCTTCGATCCTGTCAGAATCAAAACATTCAACCCGCCCTATCCTAATCCTTCCAGCGCTTCTTCTCGTGGTATTAGGCGTTTTCCTCCTGCTCTCGCCTATGCTATGGGGTTTATACCGACAATGGGGCTGGCATGATGGCGTGCGCTATTATCTCTGGACACAGAGTTTTGGTCGAATCACCGGCGAGAACCCCTGGGCCAACCAGACTGGCCCGTTATTTCTGACCGGAAGCCTCGCCTGGTCGTTTTTGCCGTGGACTCTGGTTTTAATCGCAGCACTCTTTCGTGCGATTCGCTCATTCAAAAGTGAAAAATGGAGTTATGCAGGAATTGGGGCACTAGCGGGGCTCATCCTTCTGACCATTGCCCTGTCCAGTAGTGCCTACCAATTGCCCCATTACATATATATAGTATGGCCTTTTGCCTCCGTTTTGTGTGCAAAATACCTGAGCGAATTTCCCTTAAGTCGCAAGTTGTTCCTCAGCCATAACGTAATGCTCGTCCTTTTGCTTTTGGCTTGTGTCATTTTGTGTGTATTGACGGCGGCTAATCCGATCCTAACGCTCACCGCAGGGGTGATATGGCTTTTTATAGCCCTAGTAATTATCCGTACAAGCTTTGAAGGTCTGTCATTGTTTTTGGCCCGAAGTGTGGCCGTATACCTGTTGATTACGGCCACATTACTATTGGTGTTTTACCCCAATGTACTCCCCTACCAGGCCAGTGTCCGGGCGGGACAAATCCACCGTTCCAATCATTCGGATGACCCATTGTGGATTCTGGGTTGCCGCGATGAGAGTCTGCACAGCCTGCATTTCTATGCACGGCGTGTGGTTTCGGTCGCAGAAAATCCAAGTGCACTACCCTCTGGCCCAATCTGGGTTTACACCGACACCGGGGGACGCGAAAACCTGAACCATTTCGGTCGAACCATCGATTTTTCCATCACGCTGCCCTTCACCCGGGTTTCCGCGCTCAAGCCTGATTTCTTCCACCCCCGGAAGCGGGAAAATGTAATTGAAAACCGCTATCTGATTCATGTTCAGTCTATTTTTGTACCTGCTCATCCATGATCCCAATCCAACTTCCCGAATCCCTCTTTAAGGCACTTTATGACCTTGCCGCTGAGCGTGGGCAGGAGTGTTATCTGGTGGGCGGATATGTGCGCGACCTGATTCTGCAGCGGCCGGTAAAAGACGTAGATATCCTGGTGGTCGGGGGAGGAATTGAATTTGCGCAGCAGTTGGCCCTTCGTCTGGAAGGGACACCCCGAGTTCACTTTTACGGACAGTATGGAACGGCGATGATGCACGCCCATGGACTAAATCTGGAATTTGTGGGTGCGCGTAAGGAATCATATCAATCAGATTCACGTAAGCCTTTGGTCGAAGATGGTAGTCTGGAGGATGATCTGGACCGCCGTGACTTCACCATGAATGCTCTGGCTCTACAGATATGGCCCGAAACCGGACGTCTGGTGGACCGCCACGGAGGCATCAAACACCTCAACGAAGGGATTATTAGCACCCCATCCCAACCGGAGTCGACCTTTAGCGACGACCCCCTGCGAATGCTAAGGGCTATCCGTTTCGCTTGTCAACTCGGCTTCCGAATCGAGGAGCGAACCCTGCGGGGCATAGAGGAAAGTGCGCACCGGATCGACATCATCTCGGCCGAACGGATTGCCGACGAACTCAACAAAATCATCCAATCGCCACGGCCAGACACCGGATTTGAACTTCTTTTGGACACCGGACTTTTGGCACGATTTTTCCCCGAAATGGCTGCCCTGCAGGGGGTTGAAGTCATGCAGGGTTTGGGTCATAAAGACAATTTCTACCATACCCTACAAGTGTTGATGAATATGCTGCCCCAAAATCCCCCACTTTGGCTGCGGTGGGCGGCACTCTTGCACGACATTGCCAAGCCCCCAACCCGAAAATTTGACCCCAACGCGGGTTGGACGTTCCACGGACATGAGGATCTGGGCGCCCGAATGGTGCTTCAGATTTTCCGAAGACTCAAACTTCCGCTCAATGATGATATGAGAAGGATACAAAAACTGGTTAGGCTTCATCTGAGACCTATCGCCCTCACCAAAACAACCGTTACGGATTCGGCCGTACGCAGGCTGATTTTTGAGGCTGGAGAAGAGGTGGACGCCCTAATGATCCTATGCAGGGCTGACATCACCTCGAAAAACGAGCGTAAGGTTCGCCATTACCTGGAAAACTTCGCCTTGTTGGAAGAAAAGCTCCGGTTGGTTGAACAGGGCGACCGGATGCGTTTCTGGCAGCCGCCTGTCGACGGGCATGAAATCATGACCCGCTATAGACTTACGGCAGGTCCGAATGTGGGCTACCTGAAAAACGCCCTCAGGGAGGCGATTCTGGAGGGCGAGATTGAAAACAACCACAGTGAAGCCCTCATTTTTTTGGATAAAAAAGCCCTGAATATGGGGTTGACCGCATTCAACTAGTTCGTTTATTTGGCACAAAAATTCAACTTCCATGGCCATATATCGCTTTCACATAGAGATTGAAGATCATAACAATCTCTTCCGGGAAATCGAGATCAAATCTTCGCAGACCTTTCAGGATTTACACTTTTCCATTTTGCATGCATATAACTTCAATCTGAAGCATGCTGCATCTTTTTTCTACAGCGACGACCTTTGGCACATGGAAGACGAAATTGCCTTTGAACTGCTCCCATACAGTCAAATTTCATGCGCTTCCCCTATGTCGAAGGTCCGCATCAGCGACTACATTGACGATCCGCACCAGCGGTTCCTGTATGTATATCAATCCGACGAGGGCTGGGTTTTTCTTTTAGAGCTGGTGGACATCAATACTGCCGCCCCTAAATCGGGAGAGAATTACCCACAAGTAGTGAAATGTGTCGGCGAAGCCCCAAAACAATACTCGCTAAAATCCGTTTTACGTCCGATTCCCGATGATTTGCCCGTTGGTGTAGTGGAAGAATTGGCCGATGCAGCAACCGAGCCCGCGGCCGATGATCTGGTGGTTTTTGAAACTTTGGAAGCCGGTGCCCAGTGTGCACCCAAAGAGGCAGAAGATGATCCGCTGAGTCTGGGTGGACAAGAAGAACTTGGGGTAGATTCGGATGACTTACACGGCATGGGTGAGGATCAGGGTGATGAGGATGGAATTACAGATGATGACGATCAGGGTGATGACGCTGGTGATGACCCTGACGATGACAAATTCGATGACGACGATGATTATTCCGGCGGACGCGACAGAGGCAGCAGGGGTATGGCTTATGACAGCGACGACTACTAACCTTTCAATTTCATTCTGATTCCGCACCCCGATTCCTCGCCTGGATACCATACGCCCCATAACCTGCTGGTGGTGGTGGTCGGACCTACAGCATCGGGCAAAACAGATTTGGCCATTCGGCTGGCCGAATACTACCAGACCGAAATCATTTCCTTCGACTCACGTCAATTCTACCACGAGATGCCCATCGGCACTGCGTCGCCGTCTTTAGAGCAGCTGAGTCGGGTTCGCCATCACTTTATAGGCGACCGTAGTTGTATAATACCCTTGAACGCCGGAGCCTATGAACGGGAGGCCTCACCACTCCTTCAGAATTTGTTTCGAAACTTTTCCACCCTCGTTGCCGTCGGCGGAAGCGGACTCTTTTTACGGGCACTTACGGAAGGGTTCGACGATATGGGCCCATCCGACCAGGGTGAAGTCCGCCAGTTCTGGACCGATTTTTTTCTGGAAAAGGGAATTGATGCACTCCAAAATGAGATTCGGAAACGCGATCCGAAATACACCGTAACGGCCGACATGAACAACCACCAGCGGCTGATCCGTGCGTTGGAAGTCTTTCAACTAACTGGAAGGCCCTACTCAGAGCACCGCAGGGGAATGCGAAAAGTACTGCCGTATCATCTTTGTTTGGTTGGACTCAATCCAGCGCGTCACGTGCTCCACAAGCGAATCGAGGAACGAACCCGATACATGATCGCAGCCGGTCTGGAAATGGAAGCCCATCAGCTATACACCAAAAGACACCTCAAAAGCTTGCAAACCGTCGGCTATTCGGAGTGGTTTCAGCATTTCGCCGGATTACTTCCACGCAATCAGGTGGCCGAACAAATCTTGTTTCACACACGCAGCTATGCCCGACGTCAAATCACCTGGTTTCGTAAGACTGAGGGCATTCGCTGGTTTGAGCAAGTGGAAGACCCTGAAATCCTTTTGCATATTGAATGCGCCAGGGAATCTGTTTGATTCGATTTTTGGTGGAATCCTGCATGGCCATAAAGTCGATTCTATTAAAAATTTCTTCACATGGAACAATACTATCAACCTGAATTACCCGACACGGGGCGCATAATTCTGCGGGAAGACGAAGAACGGCATTTATTAAAAGTGCGCCGCGCTCGATCGGGTGAGCATTTTCGCTGTACAGATGGACGAGGTAAAATTGCAGATGTTTTGATTTGTTGCCCAAACGGACGAACAAACATATACTCCATCGGGGAGATTGCAAGAGTTCCTCCCCCGTCACCACTCATACACCTAGCCGTTGCATTACCGCGACAAGAGGCGCGGGTGGAGTGGCTCTTGGAAAAAGCCGTAGAGTTGGGTACCAAACAAATCACCCCGCTGATTACAGAACGCGGAATCCGTGAGCGAATACGAACTGACCGCATGGAGAAAATCATGATATCCGCACTTAAGCAATCTTTGTCGGCTCACCTTCCCGTTTTGAATACAGCCACGGGCCTTGCCGATTTCCTCTTACTTGAACACCCACAAATCCTATTGGCCCACTGCATTGATGCCCCCAAAACGCTGATTGGGAGTTTAAAACTCATGCCTGAGGTTACCCTAATGATCGGACCTGAGGGCGATTTTACCTCAGAAGAAGTGGAGGCGATACTCAAAAAAAACGCCGCTGGCATATCTTTGGGAGAATTAAGGCTGCGCACAGAAACCGCTGTTTTGGTGGCGTTGGCCCACATTCGACAGAACCATCAACTATCAGAAGCCCATCAGGACCCAACCTAAAGCTCATGACCTCTACTTCGCATTTAACTCAGTTTACAATCATGATTGGCACCCGCCTGGTTTTCGGTCTTTTATGGATCGGTCTCACCGCCTCTACTTTACTGGCACAGACGGGAGGAACCCGGTTGGCGCGACTTAAATATAGGGGTGGAGGCGACTGGTATGCCAATGCGACAGCCCTCAAAAATCTGACCCGATTTGCCAATGAGCATATTGGCACTAACCTGCAATTGCCGGAGGCCACCGTTGAGGCGGGCAGCCCGGATCTTTTCCGCTACCCTTTCGTGCACATGACCGGGCACGGCAACGTAGTATTCGCCCCCGAAGAAGTGAGGAACCTACGGGCATACTTGATCGGTGGCGGTTTTCTGCACATCGACGACAATTACGGAATGGATCCCTTTGTGCGCTCGGAAGTCAAAAAAATCTTTCCGGAAACGGATTGGGTTGAACTACCCTTTCAGCATCCAATCTACAGGCAGCGCTTTACTTTCTCGGCTGGACTCCCCAAAATTCATGAGCACGATAGTAAACCCGCTCAAGGTTTCGGCATATTCTACAAAAGTCGACTCGTAATCTTCTACAGCTATGAATGTGATCTGGGCAACGGGTGGGAGGACCAGGAAGTGCACAACGATCCTGAGGAAATACGAAAAAAAGCCCTGCAGATGGGAGCCAATCTCATCCAATTCGCGTTCGGTCAATGAAGAAAACTATGGCAAAAAAGCTGTAAGGCAGAACCAAAATGTTACTGGTAAACATCCCTCCCTTCCTGATTGATCAGAGAATTCGTGCTAAAAGAAGAAAAGAATCCTTATTGGAATTGGCTTCAAATATCCGGATGATTTTTCAGGCACTGACCTATTCAACGGGCAAGTTGTAGTCAGTTGGGATATTTGTCTCCGGAAAATTCTGAATAGCCATTTCCATTCCAAAGATTTGGCAATTGAAGACCGACGAAAACTTCTGTAAAAATACCCTCCCCACATCTGAAAGAGATGGTGCCAACGACAATTCGCTCTGCATACTGCAAACCCCGTGGCTGCGTATGCCACATGGCACAATTCCAGAAAAATAGCTGAGGTCGGTCGACACATTCAGCGCCAACCCATGAAGGGTCAACCAGCGACTGGTGCGTACGCCCATTGCACAGATTTTTCGGGCTCTGTGCGGATGCGCCGCATCAATCCATACCCCTGTATATCCAGGGTATCGTTCACCCACGATTTGCCAGTGGGCAAGGGTTCGGATGACCGTTTCCTCAAGGGATCGCATATACCAGTGGATGTCGGGCCGGATGCCCTCCAGATCGAGTAAAGGATAAACGACTAATTGTCCGGGCCCGTGGTAGGTAATGTCGCCCCCACGATTGGTGTGTACCCATTCGACCCCAGCCTCGATCCGCTGTTCCTCATCCAGCAACAAATTTTCCTCCTTTCCACTTTTGCCCAACGTAAATACAGGGGGGTGCTCCACAAGCAACAAGTGCTGGACTATCGGAGGATCGGGCGCAACCATATTGACTCGTGCCTCCTGTTTGCGCGAAGTAGCCCTTTTAAGCCAGTTTTCCTGCAGATCCCACGCCAAACTGTAGGGCATTCGTCCCGCAGAATGCACAAAAACCCGGGTGGGGGCCACGAATGTACCGCCCAACGACTCCCGATCAACTCCTGAATCCAAAACGCTCACGCCACCACACTGTTAAGAGCCGGAAGACCTGTTTCGAGCAGAGACAAGCCTTGAAAACCCGGGGTTATTCGAGTGCAACCGGCCTGAGCCGACACCAACACGGTGTCACCCAACTTCATTTCCATGTGCTCATCGCCCGCCTCCAGATAGCCCGAACCCTGAACCGCCATATACACCCTAAAGCTAAGGTGATCGTGTCCAACCCGTTCCATGGGCCTGGTCAGTTTCAATAAAAAAGTGCGGAAATAGGGACAATTAACCAGTTCTACGGGCGCATCACCGGCTTCCGAATAGGACGTTCGGTAACTGTTATACTTCCGAAAATCGAGGGCATCAATCGCCTCTTCCGTATGCAATTCACGCCGTTCACCCCGCTCATCCACACGATCAAAATCGTATAAACGGTAGGTGATATCGCTGCTTTGCTGTATTTCAGCCAGGACAATCCCCCTGCCAATCGTATGAATGCGCCCTGCCGGTATAAAAAAAACATCCCCTGCTGCGACCGGTTCCTGATTCAGCATCTCCATAATGCGCCCTGCTTGCAACATGCGGGTATATGTTTCCGGATCCATCTCTCCCCTAAACCCTGTAATGAGTGTGGCTTCTGGCTCGGCCTCCAGCACATACCACATCTCGGTCTTACCCGGACAACCATGCCGCTCCTGAGCCAATACATCGTTGGGGTGCACCTGGACCGACAAATCCTCCCGGGCATCAAGAAACTTGATCAGCAAAGGAAAACGGGTCACCGACGTCCCAGTAGCCGTCCATTGTTTTCCCATAATCTGTGAACCAAAACGATGGAGAACGTCGGGCAGTGACATCCCCTCACATGGCCCTTCGGCAACCTGAGAAGGATTCGGGGGAACATCCGACAATTCCCAGCTCTCCCCACATTGCTTTAGGCCGCCTACATCCTTCTTCAGGAATACCTGCAGGCGATCTCCGCCCCATATTTTGTGAAAATACTGAGGCCGGAACCTCCATAGAAAAGGCACTTTCAGGTTGGAATCGTTTGCGACGGGTGAATCGATGGCAACACTCATCGTTTATTTTGAAGATAAATTAAACTGACCATAAATACGCAACAATTCAGCCGTTGAGGGATCTTGTAGCCGTGAAACCACTTCATTCTCCAAGTCCTTTAAAATTTGTCCCGCCAGCTGCTTGCCCAATTCCACCCCCCACTGGTCGAAACTGAAAATGTTCCAAATAACACCCTGCACAAAAATCTTGTGTTCGTAGAGCGCCAAAATTGCCCCCAGGTGATGGGGATCGAGTTGCGGAAAAATTAAGGTATTAGACGGGCGGTTGCCCGGAAAGGCGCGGTAATTAGCCAGCGATTGCGCGCGGGCAGGATCCATTCCTGCGTCGAGCAACTCCCGGAGAGCCTCGTCGGTCGACTTACCGCGCATAAGGGCCTGCGACTGTGCCAGACAGTGCGAAACCAATTTCGGGTGGTGATTGACGAGGGGGTACTGACTTCTGGCGGGCAACAGAAAATCACAGGGGACTACCTGAGTGCCCTGGTGGATTAGCTGGTAGAAAGAGTGCTGACCGTTGGTGCCGGGCTCGCCCCACACTACAGGGCTCGTGGTGTAGGTAAGTGGCTTCCCTGAGCGGTTGAGGTACTTGCCGTTGCTCTCCATCGCCGCCTGTTGCAAATAGGCCGGAAAACGGCTCAGGCATTGGTCATATGGTAGAACTGCCTCCGTGGTGCATCCCAGGAAATTCGTATTCCAAATGCCTACAAGCGCCATGAGGAGAGGCACGTTCTCTTCTGCGGGAATTTCAAAAAAATGCCGGTCGACCTCATGGGCACCCTGCAGCATTTCCGCAAACCGGTCAAAACCCACCGCCAGACAAACACTCAATCCGATCGCCGACCATAAACTGAAGCGCCCCCCTACCCAATCCCAGAAGGCGAACATCTGTGACTTCGGTATGCCGAACGACTCCACCAGATCGCTTTGTGTAGACAGAGCGGCGAAGTGACGGGCCACATGTTCCTCATCGACCGCGGACGACAAAAGCCAGGTCCGCGAGCTGTGGGCATTGGCCATCGTTTCCTGTGTGGTGAAGGTTTTGGACGCCACAAGGAAAAAGGTCGTTTCCGGGTTAAGCTTTTGCAGGGTGCGCGACAAATGTGCTCCGTCGACATTCGAAACGAAATGTACATTGATGCGACCCATATAAGGGGACAATGCCTCGCAGGCCATGAGCGGTCCCAGATCGGAACCCCCAATCCCAATGTTCACCACATCCGTGATGGATTTACCCGAATAGCCCTTCCATTCACCCGACCGAAGGCTGTCACTGAACACCCGCATCTGTTCCAAAACCTGGTGTATGTTATAATGGCGATCACGGGCAGACGCTTCCTTAGGCACCTCAGGAGCCGGAATCCGTAAAGCCGTGTGCAAAACTGCACGTTGCTCGGTTTCGTTGATGGCTTCGCCAGAGCGCATGGAGGCGATGGCCTCAGGTAGCTGGCACTCGCGAGCCAAATCAAACAACGCTGTACGGGAAACGGTATCCAATAAATTCTTGGAGTAGTCGAAATATACGTTCCCGGCCTTCGCAGAAAAATCACTGGCCCGGGTGGGCGATGCGGCAAAAAGCGACTCGATCCTTTGTGTTTTAAGACGCTCCGCGTGTTGTGTTAATTGTTTCCAAGCAATAGTTTGCGAAGGGTCGATCTGTGGCAGCATGCGCTTTATTTTAGTCGAAAAACATGACAAATATACGCAACAACAAACGGCAGACGGGACAAAAAGGCGAGGATCTGGCGGTCGAATACCTCAGTGGGCTTGACTATGAGATTCGTGAGCGCAACTTTCGGTTTGGCCACCTCGAAATCGACATCATTGCCTTCGACGGCGACATGATGGTGGTGGCAGAGGTAAAGTCCGTGTTCTTCGGCCTCGAGCCCGACCCTGTTCAGTATCTGTCGCGCTGTCAATTCCGCAACCTCACCAAAGCCGCGGCCGCATACTTGCATCAGCAACAGATATCACCCGAGGTTCGATTCGACCTGCTATGCGTTAGCCTCTACCGTCGACCCCCTATCATCCGGCACTTTCGGGATGTCTGGATGCCCAATAAATAACACATTGTGTTATTTTACTTTTATATTACCACGAAATTCGTCCAGAATTCCCTAATTTCGCGTCATGAGAAAAGAACATCTAGATGATGTGAGCGCGAGATTGAACGCGCTGAGGAGGTTTCTTTGACCTCGATGCAAAAATAGCCCGTATACGTGACGTGGAGACCCGCTCCACCGCCCCTGGCTTTTGGGACAATCCAGACGAGGCTGAAAAATGGTTACGGTCGATCAAAATCCCAAAAGAATGGGTCAGATCCTGGGATGAGGTGGCTATGGCTGTCGACGAGTTGAATGTCTACTGGGAGTTTACCCAGGCTGGAGAGCTTTCCGATGATGAACTGGAAGTCCACTATAAGCAGGTACAGCATCTTCTCGAAGACCTGGAGTTTCGCAATATGCTGAGGCATGAAGAAGACGTACTCGGCGCAGTGGTCACCATCAACTCCGGTGCAGGAGGCACAGAGAGTCAGGACTGGGCCGCCATGCTCATGCGGATGTATCTTATGTGGGGCGAAAAGAAAGGCTACACAGTGAGGGAAGTGGATATCCTGGAGGGCGAAGAAGCGGGCATCAAATCGGTTACTCTGGAATTCGTGGGAGATTTCGCCTATGGCTACCTCAAAAGCGAAAGTGGCGTTCACCGACTGGTGCGCATTTCCCCATTCGATTCCAACGCGCGCAGGCATACCTCATTTGCCTCAGTCTATGCATACCCCCTGATCGACGACAGCATACAGATTGAGGTTAGTCAGGCTGACATCGAAATCCAAACCTCCCGTTCGGGAGGCGCAGGTGGACAAAACGTAAACAAGGTGGAAACCAAAGTTCAGCTCACTCACAAGCCCACGGGCATCGTGGTGGTCTGCCAGATTGAGCGTTCGCAGTCGGCCAACCGCGAGCGGGCTATGCAAATGCTCAAGTCGCAGCTGTATGAACTGGAACTGCGCAAACGCAACGAAGCCCGCGACGCCCAGGAGGCCGGGAAGAAAAAAATAGAATGGGGATCACAAATCCGTTCCTATGTGCTGTATCCCTACAAGCTCATCAAGGACGTGCGCACCGACTACGAAACCTCATCGGTGCAGGACGTGCTCGATGGCGACCTCGATCCTTTCATAAAGGCCTACCTTATGCAGGAACAGGATCCAACACCACAGTAATATGGAAACCAGAAATCATGCACGGTTCGGTTCGCCACCGACCCCCGAATCTCCAGCCTCGCTCAGATCCGTTTTCGAGGCTCTCAAGCGGCAATCATTTGTGCAACGAAGCGATTCGGCATCGGACCGCCTGAAACGCCTGAACCAGCTGCATCAGGCCGTGGTTCAACACGAAGCCCAGATTATTGAGGCCATGCAGGCCGACTTTCAAAAACCGGCGACCGAGGTCGTTTTGACCGAATTAGTTCCTTTTTACACCGAAATCAAGCACCAACGGCGCCACCTGAAACAGTGGATGCGACCCAGACGGGTTTCCTCGAGCATAACCACTCTGGCCGGCCGAAGTTGGGTGCAAACAGAGCCACGGGGCACCTGCCTCATCCTGGCCCCATGGAATTATCCCTTCAACCTCAGTGCCATCCCCCTGGCCACCGCTTTGGCTGCGGGCAATACTATTCTTCTCAAACCCTCGGAGCTGGCGCCCCATACCTCATCCTTGATCGCCCAAATGGTATCTTCTTGCCTTCCGACTGAAGTGGCCACAGTAGTTGAGGGGGATGCAGACACCGCCCGGGCCTTGCTTGAGTTGCCTTTCGACCACATTTTCTTCACGGGCAGCACCCGCGTGGGCAAACTGGTGATGGAAGCTGCGAGTAGACACCTCAGCAGTGTAACCCTCGAACTCGGGGGCAAAAGTCCGGCCTATGTCGATGAGTCGGCCGACCTTTCCGATACCGCACGCAAGCTGGTGTGGGGCAAGTGGATCAACGCGGGACAAACCTGCATTGCTCCCGACTACGTTTTGGTGAACCACCGCATGATGTCTGCCCTTCTGGATGCGCTGCGCACAGCATCTGAAGCATTCGGAGCAGTTGAGGAGACGGGCGATCACTTTTGCGCGATGGTGAGCGACAAACATGCCCAGCGAATGCAAGAACTCGTGGAGTCATCGGTGGCGGCCGGTGCGCGCGTGGAATGGGGTGGAACACTCATTCCCAACACGCGCCGTATGCAGCCTACTGTCATAACCCGGGTACGCCGAGATATGCCCGTCATGCAGGAAGAAATCTTTGGCCCAATCCTGCCCATCGTGGGCATTGAACATCTTGACGAAGCCATAGAGTTCATAAACGCCGATGCCAAGCCCCTGGCCCTTTATGTTTTTTCGCGCAATCCACACAAGACCGATGAAATTTTGCGTCGTACCTCTGCGGGCAATTGTTGTGTGAATGACGTGATCGTACAAATCAGCAACCCCAATCTACCCTTCGGCGGGGTCAACCATTCGGGCATGGGTCATTACCATGGGGAGGCGGGTTTCCTCACCTTCTCGCATCAGAAATCGATATACCGGCAACCACTATGGCTGAACATGAATCGATTTTTGTATCCCCCCTACACAGACCAGAAGTCGCGCCTGGCCCGTTGGCTGATGGGGTGGTTGCGGTGAATGCGGGTTAATAAATATTAGCCAGGACTTCACTGAGTTCACACAAAGTTGATTCGCGTTATTAAGTAAAAATTATTTTATGAAGATCCAAAATCACTATAGGCAGGGAATTGCAAAGTGAATTGGGTTCCCGTTTCGGGGGATGTTTCAAAAGAAATAGAGCCGGCATGCTGCTCGACGATGCGACTCACAATGGCCAGGCCCAACCCCATACCTGATCCTTTGGTAGTGAAATTCGGCTCAAAAATGCGTTCAGAAAAAGACTCCGGGATGCCCTGACCATTATCGGCCACCATCACCGTGTAGCGCTTACCATTGCGCCGCAATTCCACCCGCACCCTGGGTTCTACTCCCTCCGCCACCGCTTGCTGGGCATTGCGCAATAAGTTCTGAAAAACCCGCTGGATCTGCTGCACATCGCCCATCATCCTACCCCCATCCTCAGATGGGAGCTGATCCTCGAATTCTATAATGCCGACATGTCCAAACAGGGCCACTGCGGGTCGAATGCCGTCGCGCAGGTCGAAAACCGCCTTTTTGAGGGGCTCGCTTCGGGCAAATGCTCCAAACTCATCCGAAACGGCGGCCAAAACGTCAATCTGCTCCAGAACAACCGACAGATCCTCGTTGAATCGTTCCGCAAATCGCTCCGGGTGTGCGCTGCGGTCTCGCAACAGTCGCTGTAGTTTCAGCTTCATGGGCGTGAGCGGATTCCTAATTTCGTGGGCAATTTGTCGCGCCACTTGTCGCCACGCCTGCTCCCGCTCACTTTTGGCTAAAAGACGTGCACTTTCCTGCAATTCGAGTAAAAGTTCGTTGTAGGAGTGAATCAGAAGTCCCACCTCATCGTTGCGTGGATAGCCGCCCATCGGCTCCTTAACCCCGTGTCGGTTGCGAATCATCTGCAGTGTCAACGCCCGTATGGGCCTGGTTATCCGGAGGGCGACGCTGTAGGACAATAGAAAGGAAAAAAGAAGAAGCAACAGATAGAGACGCAGTAAATTGCCTAAAAATGTGTTGTGCTCGGCTTTTCCCACAGCGTCAGAGTATGGCACCACCATCTGCAAAACACCAGCGAGCCGGTCTCCACGTGGATAAACAGGACGATAGGCCGACCAAGCATCCACCCAGCTCTGCTCGTTGCTGTGCACAAATCGCGACCTCCCTTCCCAGGCCAGTGCCTGCCAGGCCGGTGGGGCGAGGCGTTGGGTGACAAACGGTAGTCGGTCCACCTCAGGCAATGAACTGTAGAGTAATCTACCCTGACCATCATAGAGCGCGTAATCGACCTGCATGCGCCGGGCAATTTCCGCCAAGCGGTAATCGTCGACCCCCGCCAGACCTGAAATTGGTAATTGTGCGGCACCCGCAACCCATAGGGTAGATGCCGTGGTACGGTTCAGCACATCCTCATTAAGCAGCGGCACCAAGACTGTGTAGAGGTCCTCCAAACGAGTGGCAAGGTTGTCTTGTTGACTCGCTTCACGGCTTCGCACAGAATAGGCCAAAGTGGCATATCCACCCGCCACCACGATTACGAGTCCAGTCGCCACCAATCCCAGTCCGATTCGCTCGCGATATCCAAGCTGCCAGGAAAGGTGGTTGCGACCGAGGCGACTGACCCCCTCAGATATGAGGATCAGCAACCAGGACGTCAGCAGCAAGGCGATGGCCATGGCGGGCAGGTCGAGCCAGTCTTGTGGACGAAAACTAACGACCAGGCTGCCGCCGTCATCGAGTGAGGTAATGATGTGCTGAGCCGGTCGAACGGGGCCCACTGAAGTTCCCGTGCTATATTCCCAATCATCTGTCTTTTGGTCCCCCTCCCGTGCCCTCGTCCGGTTGAGGTCGCTCTCACGCAAAGGGTAACTGATGCTTCCACTCGAACGCTGGAGCAATCCGGAGCGATACAGAGCGAATGAAAATTCAGGGTACGTCTCGTCGCCGCCCGGCGTACGGTTGGCGGTGAGTCCCCACATGCCCCCGGAGGCGACCGGATCGCGGCGGAGCAGACGCAGATATAAGGTATCGCTGCGCCCGGATATTGGAGGAAGGGGCACATTAATGCCAAATCCTTGTCGAGCCTGTTCGGTAAACTGTCGGATTAGGGTAACGGGATCGGGAAGACCATCAGCCCGTGATTCCGACAGAATACTGTCGGGACCGGTTCCATTTATTCCACCAATAGAACGTTTTGCATCCGAGCCATCGCTCAACGGCGGTTCTTCCTGAATTTGGATTGAATCCACCTTAAACACCACAGAATCTGGTCGCAGATCGGGTAAAAAACAGGTTTCCACGAGCTGATAGCGATCCAAATATCCGGTTAGGTGCCCCAGGGTGATTAGGGTTTGCCATCGTTCGGGGGTGGTTTCATTACCATAAATACCAGAAAGCAGCAATGAATCGGCCCTGAGTCGGGGGATCAGAGCCGACAACTCGGCGATGGCCCGCTCGTCGTAGGGATTTGTGAGGCGCGCCGCCACAAAATTGGCCCGATTCGCTTGTCGACGCTCTCCCCCATCGGCCAGCTGGTAGGCCGCGGCCAACGAGAAGTACACCAGCAGCAGGCGGGACATGGATTGACCGGTGTGTGTATGCCAAATGCGCTTAAACAGAATTTTGGATCGGTTTTTCAGAAGGTAAAATAAGAGCAGAATGAGCAGAAGGGGTATCCACAATCCGGGCAGCCCCCGGATCCATGAACCTTCCCCGGTAAAGGCCAAAACACCCAACCATAGGGCCACCGACAGCAGGATTCGAATCAGAAATACCTTCAATGAACCTTGAACGAGCCAACAGCGCATCCAGATCCCCCAAATCAGGGTATTGAACAAAATAAGGGCTACCACTGCCATAAATGCAGGAAGGGTGAAGGCGTTGAGGCCGGTGAGCTCGTTGAAAGACAAGGGAATACCTCCATTCACCAGTAGATCTCTGGTTACGAGCCACGACAGGGTAGTGAACGAAAGGGTACAAAACAGCACCATCACGCTCCTGATCCCCCCGCGATCCGTACGCAGCGGCAGAAGAACAGCGCGCCATTCTGGGGCGGGGTACATAGCCAAAGTGGCTGGAATCGCCCATAACATCAACAGATACAGCCACAAATCACCCAGAGATGGAAGCAAGCGGTGAGCAGCAAACAAACCAGGGTCGAACCAGGCCAGTCGCTCCCAGCCGCAGGCTACCGAGACCGGCAGAAGAAGAAGTCGCCATGCCAAAAGCGCCAGAATCCACGTGCTGAGCCTTCGGGTTAAGGGCATAGACATACGGCGAATCTTCCCGATCAGCAGCAAGGCGATTAACAGGGCAGCGAGCAAGCTGAGGCGGGCCACCCATAGTCCGTATACAGCCGGCTGAACAGTATCTATCGCGTTGGCGGTTCGCCAGTAAACCCGCCCCGAAACCAGCAGACCCGTACGTTTCAAATTGGCATCGGCGGGCGTATCCTCTATCTTCTCGCCCTTGTGGTAGGGATACCAGCCGCGGCCCCCGGCAGGGTTGCTATTCCATAAAAACTCCACGGGCTCCCGACCGGGCAGTAGCCGTCCGGTCGGATCACAGAACCGCCAATTGCCCGACTGGTAGATCAGCAATGGCCATGTGAAGCGATATCGGGCGGCACCTACCAGCGTATCGAACCGCCAGCAGATTTGTCGCGGCAAGCGCATCCAACCCTTTCCAGGGAGTGCATCCTCCGATGCTGTCAGGCGGCCCTGACTCCAATACATGGGGCTATCGCCCTGAAAAACCTGAAGCTGCCAATCGGGCAGTCCGGCCTGCTGTGCAGCGGTCGCCCATCGGCCCACCTCCGATTCTCTGCCATCCTCACAGCGCGACACCCAATCGTGAAACGCTTGTTCATTCTTATCCACCATTTCGTGGATACGTTCTTCTTCTGCTTCCAGAAAATCGCCCGGTTCTAGCTGCGAACCAAAGTGTAGGGAGAGAACCAATAAAATCAAAATGGCGGTCAATAAACCCGTCCATCGGATGAATCTACCGCCACCCCTTCCCCTTCCTATGTATTCACTATCGATACGCACCCCGTTCTAGAAAATGCTGAACATATTGAAACACCCCTTCGGTGAGTGGGGTAAATGCCTTCACGTATCCCGCTTGCCGAAGGCGCTGCATGGGGGCGCATGTGTAGTATTGGTAGCGCTCGGCCAATCCCTCTGGCATATCTATATACTCGATTAGCGTTGGGCATCGCATGGCCTGAAAAATAGCATGGGCCAGAGCATTGAAGGTTGAAGCCTGACCACTTCCGAGGTTATAGATTCCCGACTGAAACGGTGTTCGAAGCATCCAAATACATACATTCAAAACGTCCTCTACGTACACGAAATCACGCATTTGTTCACCGTGGGCCACCCCAGGCCGATGGGAACGAAACAAACGCAGTTGCCCATCGGTTTTAATCTGCCGGTGTGCGTGAAAGATCACCGAAGCCATTTTTCTCTTGTGGTATTCATTGGGACCATAGACGTTGAAGAATTTGAGTCCCGCCCATCGGGGGGGCGACGGCTTTGCTATTCGGGTATGCAGATCCACGCGGTGTTTCGACCATCCATAAGGGTTGAGGGGATGCAATTCGGTCAGCTTCCCGGGATCGTCGTCGAAGCCTTGCCCTCCATCGCCATAGGTGGCTGCCGACGAGGCATAGATCAGGGGTAGGCCATAGGCGCAGCACGCGTCCCACATCTGCCGGGTGTACTGTTCGTTGAGGCCAAATAGCAGTTGTTCGTCGAGTTCGGTGGTATCGGTACGCGCCCCCAGGTGAAAAATGAATCGCACCCGGGTGTGGTGCGCCTCAAACCACTCGAAAAAGTCGTTCCGGTGGATGCGTAAGCCCTCTCCAATTCGCTCCAGATTGGGTTGCTTGTCGACCCGCGAAAAATCATCAACCAAAACCAGCGGACCCTCCCCCTCTTCAAGAAGGCGTGCGGCCAAACAACTTCCAATGAATCCTGCAGCTCCGGTGATCACCAACATAATAGGCCTGATTTATTGCCCAATATTAAGGAGTATTTGTTTGTAGTTTTATGGATTTTAGTGGATGACCGTTATAAATCCATTTCATTATGCATAAATCCAATTCCCATGCATATCATACATATCATACTTAAACCCATAGTCCTTTTTCTGCTCATCCTTAGCTCTTGTAGGCCCTCGCAAACCGAAAACGTCAGCCAGATGACTGGGTCCAAACAAAGTCGAGACTTGGAAACGGAAGCCAGCTTGACCCTCGACCGCTACCACCGGGCGGCGGCAGAGGCACACTTCGATGAGTACTTCGGACTCATGGGCGATTCATCGGTCTTTGTGGGCACAGACCCGGGTGAACACTGGAGCAAACCGGAGTTCATGGACTATGCCCGTCCTCATTTCGCCAGGGGCAAGGCATGGACGATGAAGGCTGTGGAGCGCCAGCTCCATTTTTCGGCCGACAGTAACCTGGTTTGGTTTGAAGAACTACTCGACACCCGCATGAAACTCTGTCGCGGCTCGGGGGTAATGAGCCGACATGGCCGGCACTGGCTGATTGAACAATACGTGCTCTCGCCCACTGTTCCCAACCCACTCATGAAAGAAATTGTGGGAATCAAACAATCATACGACGATTCACTATTGAATAAAATCGCGATAAAATCAAATGTTCCAAATAACATAATTAATAGTAACACCATTAAGACCAAATGAAAACTGCACTCATCACCGGGGCCTCCGATGGCATCGGACTTGAAATGGCCCGAATACATGCCCGGAACGGGCACCGCCTGATCCTGGTGGCGCGCCGACTCGACCGCCTGAATGCCCTGCGAGAAGAACTAGGCATGCACAATCCTGCAGAAATCCACTGCATCGGGCTCGATCTGAGCGCCCCTGATGCGGCATCTGACCTCTACCTTCAAATCAAAGAAGTAGGTTGGGAAGTCGATTATCTCATCAACAACGCGGGAGTTGGTGTATACGGAGCATTCGCCGAAAGAGATTGGCTACAAACCGCGGCGATGATTGACCTCAATTTGAAGATGCTCACCCACCTCACCCGACTGATCCTGCCCGATCTGATCGCCCGAGGGAGTGGCCGGATCATGAATGTGGCGTCGACCGCTGCCTTTCAACCCGGACCGGGCATGGCGGTGTATTTCGCCACCAAAGCCTATGTATTGCATTTTTCAGAAGCCCTGCACTACGAAAACCGCAACAAGGGCGTCAGTGTTACGGCTCTTTGTCCGGGACCCACCCGCAGCGGGTTTGCACAAGCCATGATGGCGCCCGGACAAACTGTGCCGTCTATGCTCCGCAGTCTGCAAATACCGGATTCCGCATCTGTGGCGCGCTATGCCTACAAGGCAATGATGCGGGGTGACTCAGTTGCGGTGCACGGACTGATGAACCGAATCATGGCAGGAAGTATCGGTCTTTTTCCCCGACGACTGGTGGTGCGCATAGCTGCAAGCCTAACAGGCTCCCATTGAGCAGAAAAAACATTGGCGCCAACTCGCCAACCACCCACATCCACCATCTGGCTTATAAACGGGAGCGTCGGGATAAATTCGGCTGTTATCTTTGCGGCGCTTGACCCCCTTATGATTTATCTGACCCGCAAGGAGCATTTCAACGCAGCCCATCAACTCTGGAACCCGGCCTGGAGCCCCGAAAAAAATAAAGAGGTTTTCGGTAAATGCGCCAACCCCAATATGCATGGCCATAATTTTGAATTACTGGTGACACTTGCGGGCACCACTCACCCCGACACCGGATTCCTGATGGATTTGAAAGACCTCAGCAGGATCATACATGAACGCGTTTTAGACGTGGTCGACCATAGCAACCTCAATCTTGACGTGCCATTCATGACCGGAAAGATGGCATCTACCGAGAATCTGGCCATGGGCATATGGGATCAATTAGCTGACGTGCTCACAGCACCCAACTACCGCCTCTACAGCGTTCAGCTGTTCGAAACCGAGCGTAACTTTGTCACTTATTTTGGTCCGGATGTCTCAGGCATCATCCCTCAATTTTCCCACACATGATTGCTTATTTGTTTCCCGGACAAGGGGCACAGTTTCCCGGTATGGGTCAGTCACTCAGCTGGCGCCACGCAGACACGGCCCGCCTATTTCAGCAAGCCGATGAAATTCTGGGCTTCCCCCTCACAGATGTTATGTGCAATGGCTCCGCAGAAGACCTCCGCCAAACAAGGGTTACCCAGCCTGCCATTTTTGTGTATTCGGTAGCATTGTCGCGGTGCATGGGCGATCGATTTCGACCGGATGCCGCTGCTGGTCATTCTTTGGGCGAGTTTTCGGCCCTCACCGCCTGTGGATCTTTGTCTTTCGAAGATGGACTACAATTGGTGGCGGCTCGTGCCAGTGCCATGCAGTCGGCCTGTGAAATGACCCCTGGCGGAATGGCCGCCATAATCGGCCTGGCCGATGAAGAGGTGGAGCGCATGTGCGGAATGGCAGGTGAGGGAACGGTAGTGGCCGCGAACTATAATTGTCCGGGTCAGCTCGTGATTTCGGGCGATGTGGCAGTCGTGGCACAGGCCTGTGCTATTATGAAAGAGGCTGGCGCCCGCATGACCATGGCCCTGGAGGTGGGGGGCGCCTTTCATTCGCCCCTGATGGCACCTGCCGCGACTGCCCTCAAATCGGCCGTCGAACGAGCCCGCCTAACGCCCCCGCTTTGCCCGATCTACCAGAATGTGACTGCTGGAAAATCACAGGACCCGGAAGTCATCCGCGAAAACCTTCTGGCTCAGTTGACCGGTGCAGTTCGGTGGACGCAATCCCTGCAAAATATGTTCGCCGACGGGGTGACCGCCTGCCTGGAGGTTGGTCCCGGTACCGTTCTCTCGGGACTGGTCAAAAAAACCAACCGGACCATCGGGGTTGAGTCGGCCGTTTGTTCTGAAAACAACTAACGGACCCCCTCCACCCTGAGCATTCGTTCGATGCCCTGTGCATCGGCCCGCACTTCCGTGGGCCATTCCTGAAACTGACTTTGAATGGAATGGGCGCAACCCTCTGGCATTTCCAGGTATAGGACTTTGGAGATCCGACTGTCGTTGGTCGATTTGCGATCCGCATCCCCCAAAACCGTCAGATTATGCCTACTGCCCGTGCCCCCTGATGGCTGGCCAGAATCGCTCAGAGTACGACGCAGTTGATTGGCTATTATAAGGTAGTAGTATAACGGATCCGCCTGTGGCGCTAACAAAGCTACAAGTGGCTCATATTGCGCCACACCGGGCGACAATGTATGATCCATACCCTGGCCGATGTAGGGCGGGTTGCATACCAAGACATCCCAGGCGGGCCATCGCCCACCGTGCAGGTCGGCTCGATAGATACGAACTGGCGCCTTGAGGCGACGCACATTTTGACGGGCAACTGAAAGTGCCGCTGGGTCTATATCCATCCCACTCACCTTCCAGCGCGGCCTTTCCAATCCGAGCGAACAGGCAATCGCCCCACTGCCGCAACCCGCATCGAGCACACGCAGGCCGACCGAGTGCGATTCTCGTTCCAGTACCCATTGAACCAGTTCCTCCGTTTCCGGTCGGGGAATGAGTACCGCCCCACGAAGCACGTATTTTCGGTTTAAAAACCAGGCCTCATCGAGTACATAGGCGAGCGGACGAAGTTCAAGTAGTTGATCCAAATCGCGCTGCAGCTGCTTGAGCCATTTAGGGGTTATGGATTGATTACGGGTGTGAATCCAATCGAGTCGGGTACCACCCCTGCGCTTTTCATACCAACGCCACCACATGGCATCGACTTCAGAATCACCATAAACAGGGATAAGCGCCTGAGTGAAAAGGGTAGCCCTCGCCTCCCGCCAGGAAACTAATCGGGTTGATTTATGGGGCGATAATGGATGCGCGGGCGACACGCCTCAAAATTAGCTGCTATTTTTGCTAGTGATGGTGATTCCCTTTTCGAATGAGTTTCATGCCGTTCATATACCCTGGATGCGGAGGGCTTGTGAACTGTCTGTGTTGTCGACCGGCCACACCGCGCCCAACCCCATGGTTGGAGCCGTGCTGGTGCACAACGGATCAATCGTGGGTGAAGGCCGTCATCTGCGCTTAGGGGCGCCTCATGCTGAGGTGGAGGCCATTCGGTCATGTTTCGACCCCTCAGTTTTACCTGTTAGTACCCTTTATGTCACCCTCGAACCCTGCAATCACCACGGTAAAACCCCACCCTGCACCGATCTGATTCTGGCATGCCACATCCCTAATGTGGTGGTGGCTTGTGCCGATCCGCACGAAAAAGTACGCGGTCGTGGGCTGCAGCGTTTGGTGGATGCCGGAGTTGAGGTAGTTTTGGGTGTACTGGAAGAAGAATGTGCTTTCGTGAACCGCAGGTTTTTCACTTACCACAGCCAGCAACGACCCTATGTGATCTTGAAATGGGCGGAGTCGGCGGATGGCTTTGTGGCCCCCGCAAAGCCCGGTCCCTATTGGTTGAGTTGTCTAGCTAGCCGTCAATGGGTGCACCGATGGCGCACAGAGGAAGCAGCCGTGCTGGTGGGTGCGGGCACAGTGCTGGCCGACGACCCCCATTTGGGTGCCCGGTTGTATGCCGGCCGCCAGCCCATACGTGTGCTGGTGGAACACCCGCCCATCCTGAGCGGTCAACTGCAAATCTTAAGAAACGAGGGGCAGCTCATCCGTATCGAAACAGAGGCCGCGCGGCCGTTGTCGCAACAAATCCCGCGAATCCTGGAACAGCTCCATGAAAATTCGGTTCTTTCCGTTCTTGTGGAAGCCGGTCCGCACCTCCAACAAGCCTTTATAGATTCGGGTTTGTGGGACGAGATTCGGGTTTTTACCACCCATGCGTATATGAGCCATGGCTTACCGGCCGCCCCGATACCCACCTGCGCCCAGTTGTACGAAAGCATACCCGGTGGGGGCGATCTACTACGCATCTACCGCCCCAATGTTGGTAGTCCCATTTCAGAAATTAATCGTATCTTCGCGCCCTAAACTTAAACCAAATGACACACAAAACCTGGGTATTGCTCGCTCTGTTGAGTATGGTCGGCGTTCAGGCCTGCAACGGACAAAAGAAAATGGACAAAAACGCGGAACTCAAAACAGAACTCGATACCGTAAGCTACAGTATTGGCGTGAGCATCGGTGAAAACCTCAAAAAACAAGGGATTGAAGGGCTCAACTTTCAAGCCATCAAGCAAGCTATGATGGATGTGATGGAAAAGGACGGCAAGCCCAGCATCAAAGGAGAGGAAGCCAATAGGCACATCCAGAAATACTTTACGGCTATGATGGACCGCAAAGCTGATGCTGCAGTGGCCAAGGGCAAGGAGTTTATGGAGAAAAACGGTAAGCGCGAAGGGGTAACCACCACCGCCAGTGGTTTGCAGTATGAGGTGATGAAAATGGGTTCGGGCGACAATCCAAAGGAAACCGATGAGGTAACCGTTCACTACCACGGAACGCTCACCGATGGTAAGGTTTTCGACAGCTCGGTAGAGCGTGGAGATCCGGCTACTTTCCCGCTCAACGGCGTCATCAAGGGCTGGACTGAGGCGTTGCAGCTTATGCCTGTAGGTTCCAAATTCAAGATTTTCCTCCCCAGTGATCTGGCATATGGTCCACAGGGTGCTGGCGAAATGATCGGCCCACATGAAACCCTAATTTTCGAAGTTGAGTTGCTCAAAATCAATAAGAAATAATTCCGCCGCAAGTACAGACGGCTCACCTATGGGTGGGCCGTTTTTGTTTATGGGGTAAACAGAGAGCGGCTCGAATCGAGAACACGCCTGCGATCCATTCAAAAGTAATACCTCGCGAGTCTAAAAATTTTGTGTTTACTTTCGCAATCGTAGCCTGAAAATTAGTTCTGCCCATGCAACACATAAGGCTGATTTGTGTAGGTCAACAAGAAGAGTCCTTCATACGCGAGGGAATTGCGGTTTACGAAAAGAGGCTGAAGCGCTTCACCCGTTTCGAACAGGTTAGCGGTGCACCTTCCAAGAGCCTGCGAGATAAAACAGATCCGGCCCGATTGGCGTCCGAGGAAGCAGCCTGGATTCGCCGACAGCGATTGGATAGGGCTCGACTCGTATTGCTCGACGAGCAGGGCACTCGGTTCGATTCGCGCGGATTTGCCGAATGGCTTCAGTCCTGTGCTGCTGCGGGCCACGGCAAACTCGATTTTGTGGTGGGGGGAGCCTACGGACTAGACCCTGTCCTTCGTTCTGAGGCCCATCAAATCATCTCGCTTTCACCTCTAACCTTCACCCACCAGATGGTGCGGCTCATTTTTGTGGAACAGCTGTATCGGGCGTTCACCCAGATTCACAACCTGCCCTATCACAACGATGGCTCCATCTAAATTTGTTAGTATTCAATTTATCATCCTATTCACAGCATTCCAAGTTAATAACCCCTGTATGGATGTAAACCCAAAGCCCTATTTGAATGTGGTGTTGCTCGGCGCTACCGGTGCGTCGGGGGAAGCCCTCCTGCTCGAACTCATTCGCTCGCAGTACATCGCATCTGTGCGTTGTGTAGGTCGGCGCTTGCCCCGCTACGAGCACCCCAAGGTGGAAGGCATCACAGCCCGCCTCGATCAGGCCGTGGATTATGCACATGCCCTTTGGGGAGCATCGGTCGTATTTTGCTGTCTGGGCACAACCATACGTCAGGCTGGTAGTCGCACCGCATTCCGCGCGGTCGATTACAGTATGGTGGTGGATGCGGCCATTATGGCACGTGAAACAGGCGTTGGGCATTTCAGTATGGTATCAGCCGCAGGTAGCCGGGCCTCGTCACCCTTCTTCTACAGCCGCGTGAAGGCCGAGGTGGAATCGGCTGTTAGCAAGGGTGGTCCCGATCGAATCAGTATTTTTCGTCCCGGGCTACTCGATACAGACCGTTCACCAAAGCGCTTGATGGAATCCGTCGCTCTTTCGCTCCTGCGCCCTATAACCCAGATTTTGCCCGCTTCCACCCGTCCGCTTCCTGTATCGGATCTCGCACGTGTCATGCTTCAGGAGGCATTGCATCCCGCAACGGGAGTGCAGGTCTATGATCCACGCGCAATTGTGGATTGGCTCGACCGAATCGGGTAAATTAGCCTGGTAATATCGCTTCAGATGGCTCAGCGAGATCGATGAAATGACTCGACTATATCCTCCGGGTGAAATGAAAAGGCGAAATCAGGTGAAATAGGTTAAAGCAGAGTAAATACGCCTACAATTTTTCCTCAATGAGCGCAATCAGGGTCGAGTAGTTGGGTATTTCAGGTGCAAAAACATAGCGGCCTTGCGTATAATCAATCTGAGCCATGAGGAAATCGGGACCATTACTAAGCAGCAAAAAAGGAACATTCAGCGAGTAGTTGTAGACCGCTGCCTGGTCAAAAACCGATTGATCTAAGGCAATGCACGGGGCTTTACACTCGATCAAAAGGAGCGGTATTCCCTCTCTGGTTCTCAGTAGGGCATCGTAGCGGCCTCTGGAATTCCCCGCTTGTGCGGGCTGGGCCAGTCGCCCTCCGGACGATCGCTGACCCGTTGCGTGTTGTACGCGGCGTTCGATTGAAAATTGCTGCGCCGGGTAACCAAGCGCACCCGTCAACCTGCGCAGCAACTCCTGCCGCACACGTTCCTCAGGGGTATCCGCCACCCATTTCCGACGGAATACATCGAAAAGCTGGGGTTTATGCTGGAACTGGCGTGTACGAAGACTGGATTGGAGCGGAAAATTATGAGTATTGGCCGCGGATTCCGTGCCCATTTGTTTCTGATCGGAATCCGGACTTACTAAATGAGATGACCAGTTTTGTTTGCCTTGATGAATCAAAATCGCAGATGCTTAACGGTTAGTCCGTGGTGGATCAACTGCTCGAGCGAGCCGATACCGATGTCGAGGTGGGTATGCACAAAATTCAGGCTCACCTGCTCATCAGACGCGGCTGTTTTAACCCCCTCTGGGGTCATGGGCGAATCGCTTACCAGAAGCAGGGCTCCGGTGGGGATACCATTGTGGAAACCGGCCGTGAATACGGTGGCCGTTTCCATATCGATAGCCTGCGCCCGGATGTCGCGCAAGTACTTTTTAAAGGTTTTGTCATGCTCCCACACCCGTCTGTTGGTGGTGTAGACCGTTCCAGTCCAGTAATCGAGGCCTTTGTCGCGTATGGTAGTGGAAATAGCCTTTTGCAGGGCAAACGAAGGGAGCGCCGGCACTTCCGCTGGCAGGTAGTCGTTGCTCGTGCCTTCACCGCGAATGGCAGCGATGGGCAGGATAAGATCCCCAATGTGATTTTTGGCCTTGAGGCCCCCACATTTGCCCAAAAACAGTACGGCCTTCGGACGAATAGCCGTGAGCAGATCGAGGATGGTGGCCGCCATGGGCGAACCCATCCCAAAATTTATGAGGGTGATGCTGTTGGCCGCACAACTTTGAATCGGCTTTTCGCGTCCTACGACTTCAACCCCGTATTGCTGCGTGAAAAGCTCCAGATATTGCCCAAAATTTGTCAGCAATATGTAGGGGGTGAACTCCTCCAGTGCCCTGCCAGTGTAGCGGGGAAGCCAGTTTTCAACAATCTCCTTTTTAGTTTTCATATTACAGCAACGAATATAGTCAATTGACTGCACACAAGTGCATCGGCTTGTCCGACCAGAATAACTTGCAAAGCCCTTACTTGTTCAATTCCAGCGAATATTTGACGTATTTTCGTGCAGTAATCGATCAATGCCCACAACGACTTACCGCGATTTACTGCAAAGCGTTACCGCCGGCAAATTCCCGCCCCTGCTGATTTTGCATGGCGAAGAGCCCTGGTACGCCAGCCGCATACAGGATGAAGTGGAACATCGGTGCATACCGGCCGAATTGCGCGATTTCAACCAGACGATTCTGTATGGTCGTGATACGCAGGCCGACCAGATCCTCGAATGTGCACGCCGCTTCCCGATGATGAGCGAACGAGTTCTGGTGTCGGTGCGCGAGGCACAAGGCCTGTCGGACCGTGAGTTGGAAAAACTGGCCCAATACGCTCTGCAGCCCGTGCCAACGACTGTGCTGATGATGCACTTTTCAGGAAAAACCCTCGATAAACGTAAGATATTCACCAAAAACGCGGAAAAATCAGGGGTAATGATGCCAAGTGAACCGCTACGCGAAAAGAATCTGCCTGATTGGATCCGCAGTTATGTACACGAACTCGGGCTCGGAGTGACGCCCGATGCCATCGCTCTGCTATCGGAATTTGTGGGGTGTCAACCCGCAAACCTCGCTTCCGATTTGGGTATTCTTGCGATTAACCTCTCAAAAGGCAGCAACATACAGGCATCTGATGTGGAACAATTCCTGGGCGCGAGCCGTGTATACAACCTTTTCGAATTGAGCAAGGCAATCGGTCTGCGCAATATGGTCCAAACGCTGAACATCGTACAGTACTTTGCGCGCGACCCCAAGGCGGGCTCGTTCAGCATGCCTGGATGCATAGGCTCATTGTATTTGATGTACTCAAAAACCTTGCACCTTCATGAATTGGGTAACCGGGGCGATGCACAAACTCTGGCACAGCGAATCGGAATCAATCCTTTTGCCCTCAACGAATACCTCACCTACGCCCGTAATTACCCCCCGAAACGCATCAAAAAATGCCTGCAGATCCTGCAGCACTACGATATGAAGTCGAAGGGGTTAGATAATCCTGCTACAGGCGATGGGGAGCTGCTACGGGAGATGGTCTTCCGGCTGTTGAATGCCTGACCGAATTCGCGTTGCATCCATATATAAATAGAATGCATTAATTACCCTTTACAAAATTTTTTCTGAGCTTTCCTCCATTATATCGTAGTCCCTTCGCTGTGAGGCGGTATTATTTTTGGTGACGGTTACCGGGTTTATCGGACAATGTACATTCAATCAACCCCGCTTCGACACCGGGATTGATGTAGCTCTTAAGAATATAATCGCAATTCCTCAGTTCCATAGCTGTCATCAGCTTATCGCGCGACACACCGCACCGTTCATAGCAGAAATCAGTCGTTTCAGGGGATTTATAAATACGTTTTTTTCAGTCACATAAAACGAATCTATAGGCAACGGGTTTCGTGGATACGATGAGTGCGGATCCTGCAGGGCAGCAATCTCTCGAATTCATCCGGCAAACGAAAACTAAGGGCACCTGTCAAGCCGAACTAGCCTTGATGCCCGATGAAATAGCGCCGGATAGCCTGCTCATCGGCCTGAATTTGGGCAACCAGAGTTGCGGCGTCGATGAAAGGTAAGTCGCCCCGAACATAATGCATCAGACTGATTTCGAGTGTTTGTCCGTATAAATCGCCTTCAAAATCCAAGATATGTACCTCCAGAGCGTACCCTGCACCGGAAAAGGCCGGTCTCCCTCCATAATAGACCATTGATGGCGATGAATGGTCTCCCCAATGGGCATGTGCGGCATAAACCCCCGGAGCTGGCATTTGCTTATAGGCAGAGTCGATGCGTACATTGGCCGTTGGGTAGCCGAGAGAGCGACCCACCTGACGGTCTGGCACCACGTCACCCCTGAGGCTATATGCATAACCCAGCATCTCGTTGGCCTCGCTCAGGAGTCCGTCGGCCAGCGCACGACGAATTCGGGTTGAGCTCACCGCTTGCACGCCGGAACCATTCATAAGCGCATCCTGTTGCGCCACCCGAAAGGGCGGATGGGTATCGGAATAGGTCTGAAGCATCTCCAGATTGCCGCGTCGCATGCGACCGAAGCGGTGGTCGTGGCCCACCACCATACCCACCACACCCAGTCGTTCCACGAGCCATTCCTGTAGAAAGTTCTCAGCCTCGCATTCTGCCACGTTGCGGTCGAACGAAAGAAAAAACAGACGATCGAGGCCGGCATCTTCCAGGCGGCGGATCTTCTCCCCATCGGTACTTAGTAGTCGGAGGTTAGCAGCGTCCTTGCCTAGTATAAGTCGCGGGTGGGGCGTGAAAGTGAGCACGGCCGTGGCGGCCTTCATTTCTTTGGCCATCTCGGCCATACGCGATAAGAGGGCACGATGTCCGCGGTGCACACCATCAAATGTACCCAGGGTAAGGAAGAGTGGAACGTCCTTTTGATATGATTTTATATCGTTGTAAACCAACATATTATTCTATGTTGATTCAATAAATTCCTTAAGTGATTTGGGCTCCATGGCGTGATCGACCCGGTAGGCTCCGATGCCCGTCCGACGGAGGGAGGTGAGCACTGCTCCGCTATACAGGAGCCGCCCCCAGTCGTGGGCCAGGCTGCGGATGTAGGTACCCTTACTGCAATGCACTTCGAAATGTACATCGGGAAGGTCTACGGCCACAACCCGCAGATCGTAAATCTCTATGGCTCTGGGGGGCAGGGCATCAGCCGTACCCTTGCGCGCTGCCTTGTAGGACCGCTTCCCGTCTACTTTAATGGCGGAGAAAACGGGAGGAATCTGCATTTGGGCACCGGTCAACTGCCGGGCCGTGACCTGCACATCCTCCAAACAAATATGTTCGATGGGGTAATGGGCATCGGATGGGAGTTCGAGGTCATAGCAGGGTGTGGTTAAACCTAGCCGGAGGGTACCCGAATAGCGTTTATCGTAGTCGCCCATCTGCCCCAGGTGGCGCGTCCAATTACCCGTGCACAGCAGCATGAGTCCGGTTGCGAGTGGATCGAGCGTGCCGGCGTGGCCCACCTTGGCGCCACCCACGAGTCGCTTCACGCTGCGCACCACATCGAACGATGACCAACCTCGGGGTTTATCGACCAACAGGATCTCTCCGGAATCAAACTGAAACATGTGTTAGAGTTGCATCACCGAGGCACCCGTGAGATAGAGGATTAGAAAGATTATGCCCACGCCTACCCTATACCAACCAAACCAGGCCATTCCGTGCCGGGTGAGCCATCCTACAAAGGCACGCACAGCAAACCAGGCCACGGCGAATGAAACAGCCATGCCCAACAACAGGATTCCTGATTGATCGGAGGTGATTTGGTCATGGCTTTTGTAGAGCTCATAGCCAGTGGCCGCGAACATGGTGGGTATGGCCAGCAGGAAACTGAATTCCGCTGCCTGCAGGCGGTTCAGTCCCATGCCCATCCCCCCCAAAATGGTGGCGGCCGACCTCGAAACGCCCGGAATCATGCTCACACACTGCACGCAGCCAATCAGAAAGGCTTTGAAAAGCGACAAACCCCCGAGATCCAGCCCAACTGGCTTGTGCTCCCCCTCCTCCTTCGGGTCGAGGAGGATGAGCAGGGCACCCCCCACGAGCAGACTTATGCTCACCGTAAGGGGATTAAACAAATAGGCTCGGATGATTTTATACAAAAGTAATCCCACCACACCGGTGGGCAGAAAGGCAACCGCTAGTTTAAGGTAGATTGCGGTGTCTTGCAGCAGTCGACGGTAATACAAGACCAGCACTGCCAGAATGGCGCCCAGCTGAATAACTATTTCAAAGGTCTCGGCAAATCCCCTCTCCTCAATTCCCAGTATGGCCGATGCCAAAATCATATGGCCGGTAGAACTCACCGGAAGAAATTCGGTTAGTCCCTCCACCACGGCCACCACTATGGCCTGTAGCCAGGTCATGAGCGGGAAGCGGGGCGGTGCATAATGGCGTAGATCTCAACAAGGAAACCCGCCATGATGATAATCGGCGCCAGTGTAATTTTGGTGAAGCTATAGATGTCTTCCTTACCGATCATCAGCACATTACCAACCACAATCAAGGCGAGCCCGATGAGCATCCACATATAATTGGAACGGCCAAACAAAAGTGGAAAGTTGATTCCGCCCAACGATTTGCCACGACCCGCAGCGGTGGATGAGGGAGTTACTGAGGCCGAAGCCTTGCTAATAGAAATGGTTGATTTTTTCATGCGACTATTGGAATACGGCGGTTAGGTGTAGAGATCGTCTAATTTTTGGCGAATATACTTCGAAACGGCGAACCAAGTGCTCAGAAAACTGATTCCGAGGGCGATCAGCAATAGGGAAACGAAGAGTAAGATTAGTTGTACCAGAAGCTCATCGACCTGTAGCCTCGGCACATAATACCAGAAGGTGGATTGCAAGGAAAGCAATAGGGCTATCGTGATGAGCCAACCCCAAACCGCCTGCCACAGGGAGCGATTGAGGTAGGGCAACCGAATGAAGCGGGGTGTGGCCCCAACCAGCTGCATGCTGCGGATCAGAAAACGCTCGGCATAGAGCGAGAGCCGAACACTGTTGTGGATGAGCGCCACGGCGATGAGCGCCATGAATAGGGAAACGGCAGCGAGGAATCCAAGGAGGCGCTGCACATTACGGTTGAGTAGATCGAGCAAGTCGCGCGGATAAAAAACTTCAGACACACCGGGTTGACGGATTAAAAAAGTGCGCAGTGCTTCCAGGCTGTCGCTGCGCACCCAATCCGACTTCATCTGCACCTGAAAGGAGGCCAAAAGAGGATTGTAGCCCAAAAAATCGAGAAAGTCCTCCCCCAGCTCCTGAGAAAGCTCCCGGGCGGCGGTGTCCTTCGACACGAATCGGACCGTGCGAACCCCAGGGTAGAACGATAGTTGTTTGTCGACATATTCTTTTTGTCGATTGCCGGCATCTTCCTTCAGATAGACTTGTACCTGCATTTCCTCACGCAATAAATTACTGAGTGCGCCCAATTGCAGCCACAACAAACCGAATACCCCCATCAGCAGGAGCACCAGGGTGATGCCAACAGTAGCCCATACCCTGCTCCTGAGTGCACGTCGACGAAAATAACCAGAAGATCCGTTTTGTGACAATTTTAATGCGTTATTTTATAGATTAAAATAAAATTGCTTCTGCAAATGGGTCATTTCAATAGCCGTGCAAAATCCAAAAAAAATGCATTCCATAAGCCCATGTATCCCCAAAATTCGGAAAAACAGACGAAAAACTGAGGGTTCATACCCCTATTTTTGCGCTTTCAGATCCAAGACCCATGAGCGAGTATCTTTTTGCACAGGAAGAACAACGGTGGCAGGCATACTGGGAAGAAAAGGGCATCTATCGCACGCCCGACGACCCGAATCTTCCCACCTATTATGTGTTGGATATGTTTCCCTACCCCTCGGGAGCGGGGCTCCATGTGGGCCACCCCCTTGGCTACATTGCGAGCGACATCATGGCTCGCTACCATCGGATGCGAGGCTATGCCGTACTTCACCCCATGGGATTCGACGCATTCGGATTGCCTGCCGAGCAATACGCCATACAGACAGGTCAACATCCCGCACACACGACCGCCGATAACATAAAAAAATACACAGAACAGCTACGCAAAATTGGCTTCTCCTACGATTGGTCGCGCAGTGTAACCACCAGCGACCCATCCTACTACCGCTGGACGCAGTGGATCTTCCTGGAACTATTCAATAGCTGGTATGATCGCGATGCACATAATGGCGTTGGTCGGGCACGCCCGATCCATGAACTGATTCGGCACTTCGAGATGAGGGGCACCTACGAGCTCCATGCGGCTTGTGCAGATGACACGCCTGTTTTTACTGCCGATGAATGGAAACTGTATACCGAAGCGGAACGATCGGAGCAATTGATGCACTACCGCCTGGCCTATCTGGCGGAAGCCCAGGTAAATTGGTGTCCGGCCCTGGGAACCGTTCTGGCCAATGATGAAGTCAAAGATGGTGTTTCGGAGCGCGGGGGACACCCCGTTGAGGTCAGGATGATGCAACAGTGGATGCTACGCATAACGGCCTACTCGGCCCGCCTGCTCGACGGACTCAATGACCTGAACTGGTCGGATGCCATCAAAGAACAACAGCGGCACTGGATCGGCCGATCGACCGGTGCCCGCATTCGGTTCAAGCCAGAAACACTTGAGACACACCACCAAACGCATACACTTGAGACTCATATTACGCTCTCGTCAACGGAAGAGGAGCCTATTGAGGTCTTCACCACCCGCCCCGACACGCTTTTTGGGGTTAGTTTTCTCGTGCTTGCGCCCGAACATCCCCGTGTGATGGCCCTTACCCATCCGACCCGGCGACGGGAAGTGGAGCGATATGTTCTACAGACACAACTACGCTCCGAGCGGGAGCGTATGGCAGAAGTGAAAACAGTCAGCGGTGTTCCCACGGGTCGCCACGCCGTCAATCCCCTGAACAGCGCACGCATCCCCATCTGGATTGCCGATTATGTGTTGGCCGGATACGGCGTGGGGGCCGTTATGGGCGTTCCAGGTAGCGATGAACGTGACTGGCGTTTCGCCCAACACTTCAAACTGCCGATCATCCCTGTTGTGGAGGGCACCAATCCCGAAAAAGGTGCCGAGAGCCAGCGTTCCGCACGCATGATCAATAGTGACTTTCTCGATGGACATACTGCAGATGAGGCAATACCTTTGGTGATTGAAAGGCTTGAACAGCTCGGTCACGGCGAAGGCACCACCCAATACCGCTTGCGCGATGCCATTTTCAGCCGCCAGCGCTACTGGGGCGAGCCTGTGCCTATTGCCTTTGGTGATCACGGTCCCGTGGCGGTCGACACCTCTGATCTACCCCTGCTGTTGCCAGAGGTCGACAAATACCTCCCAACGGAGGAGGGTGAGCCACCCCTGGCACGCGCCAAAGATTGGTCGTACCATAGGATGCCCCTGGAAACCACCACCATGCCGGGTTGGGCCGGTTCGAGCTGGTACTTCTTGCGCTATACTGACCCCCATAACACAAAGGAATTTGCATCACGTATACATACCGACCGCTGGAAACAGGTCGACCTCTATATGGGGGGTGCAGAGCATGCTACCGGACACCTTCTTTACGCCCGCTTCTGGACCCAGTTTTTGTATGACCGTGGCCACATAGGATTCAACGAGCCATTCCGCTGCCTAGTCAACCAGGGCATGATCCAAGGCGTGTCGGCCTATATGCAGCGAGTTCGGCTTCCCGGAATAAAGCCCGATGAAAACCACCAAACCCGTGTGCTCAAAGGTTTCAATAAAAACGGCGCACCTCTGCGCTGGGAATGCCCGTCGACCTACACCAACGCCTGGCTAAGCGCCGGAATCCAAATTGAGGGGGCCGAACCATCAGGCCGTGTTTCGGTTGATGTGAGCCTGGTGGAGCAAAACCGACTCAACTGCACCGAATGGAAAGCTCAGGAAACGGGGCGTGATACTCAAGGTTGGCTCATGATCGGCGAAAACGGGCATCTCACGGCCCAATCACAATCACACAACGAACTCCATTCCGATGAGCTTATCTTCTACACCTCGCCCGAGGTGGAAAAAATGTCGAAATCAAAAAGGAATGTGGTGAACCCCGATTGGGTCGTCAAAAAATACGGAGCCGATACCCTGCGAATGTATGAAATGTTTTTAGGGCCGCTGGAGGTCAGTAAGCCCTGGGACACCCAAGGAATCGAGGGTGTGTTCCGATTTCTCCAAAAGCTGTGGCGGATGTGCCATCCGGGTGGACAATTCTCGCTGGATCAGGGTGAACCAACGGATCAGGAATGGAAAAGCCTGCACAAGCTCTTGCTAAAGATCGGTTCCGATATTGAGCGCTTCTCTTTCAACACCTCCGTGAGCGCCTTTATGATTGCGGTTAACGAACTGCAGACGATGGGCTGCCACAAGCAGGCGATCATAGACCCACTCGTGCGAGCTCTGGCCCCTTTCGCCCCTCATCTGTCCGAAAGCCTATGGCAGGCCATGGGCAAACCAGAATCCGTACACTTGAGCGCATTTCCCGAGGGTGACCCCGAACGGGTGCGGGAAGACAACTATGACTACCCCATACAGGAAAACGGCAAAATGCGCTTCAACCTGAACCTGCCCCGTGCCGCTTCGGCAGAGGAGCTACAAGCACTGGTAATGGCCAATCCACGCGTACATCAGCTGTGCGGCGAACGCAAACCCAAGCGCGTGGTGGTGGTTCCGGGCCGTATCGTGAATCTTGTATTCTAAATATTATGTTATTTATACATTCGTACCACCCATTCTAAAATTAACATCTACTTTTTTATAAAACCCTCCATTTTTCTTTCATAATAACCACCATTTTGCTCATCCAAGCCCCATTAAGGGTGCATCCTACTTAATAAAACAATCAACCATGAACAAATTTAATACCCTGTTTCTGTGCGGCCTATTCGTTGCGGGGATCAACCTGCTTAAACCATCGCAAGCGCAACCCACCGAGTTACTCCGTGAGGAAATGCTGTGGGATTTTCAAATGGTGGGGGCTCCGCAGGTGTCGCCCGACGGCAAATCAACCATTTACAGCGTGCGATACAACAACCTGGCCGACAACAAAGGGCAATCGGATTTGTATCTCCTCGACCTGGCCACTGGCAGCAGTCGCAGACTCACCCAAACCCCCGGCTCGGAGAACAGTTATAGCTGGAGGCCCGACGGACAACGCATTGGTTACCTCAGCAGCGCAGGAGGAAGTAGTCAACTTTGGGAAATGCTACCCGATGGCAGCGGAACGAAGCAGATCAGCAACCACCCTGGGGGCATCAGCGGATATGGGTATAGTCCGGCTGGCGACCAGTTGTTTTACACTGCCTCGGTGCTCCTCGACAGCAGTCTGCAGCAACGCTACCCCGAATTGTCGAAATCGACCGGCATGCTGTTCGATGGACTCATGTACCGTCACTGGGATCAGTTCACCGACGGCACATACAGCCATGTATTCGTCCAGGAATACCACGATGGCGCGCTTCATGGTAAGCCCATCGACATCATGGAGGGCGAACGATTTCACAGCCCGATGCCCCCATTTGGCGGCAGCGAACAGACCAGCTGGTCACCCCGAGGCGATTATTTAATGTACACCAGCAAGAAACTCCGCGGAACCGAAGCCGCACAAAGCACCAACTCCGATTTGTATGTCTACGAGCGCGCGACCGGAAAAACCATCAGGCGT
This sequence comes from Sphingomonadales bacterium, assembly GCA_016872215.1. GTDB lineage: Bacteria > Bacteroidota > Bacteroidia > UBA7662 > UBA7662 > F1-60-MAGs140. The sequence continues at coordinate 165,891 of VHAX01000001.1, forward strand.
ACGAAGGGACTGATGGGCTACGATACCGACCCGCAATTTTCGCCCGATGGCCGCTACCTGACCTGGCTCAGCATGAGGCGCGACGGCTATGAGGCCGACAAAAACCGAATCATGTTGATGGCCTTTCCCGATGGAGACCCCAGAGACATCACAGAAAGCTTTGACCTTTCAGCTGAATCGTTCGTGTGGTCGACCGATGGCAACCGGATTTTATTCACCGCCGGCATAAGAGGCACTGTACAGGTATTTGAATATGCCCTCGACAGCCTTTTGGCCGCACGGACCTATGCCCTCAAAAAAAACCAGGTCTACCGCAACTTCCGCCAGATCACCACGGGTGATGTGAATTACGGGGGTCTCAGCTTCCTGCCTTCAACAGGTGGTGGCTCGCTGATCGCCCAAAGGCAGAGCATGCTCAGACCCAATGAGTTGTTTCGCATCAACCTGAACAACGGATCGGCTCAGGCCCTCACCGACCACAACGGCCAGCTCATCGCTCTCTTGAAGCCCGCCCGTGTGGTTTCGCGCACCATAGGCACCAGCGATGCGCGGAGCATGCAAACCTGGGTGATCTATCCCCCCGATTTCGATTCAACCAAGCACTACCCCACCCTGTTGTATTGTCAGGGCGGCCCCCAGAGCATGATCGGACAATCGTTCAGCACCCGTTGGAACTTCTATCTGATGGCCAGTAAGGGCTATATCGTGGTGGCACCGAACCGCAGAGGGCTGCCGGGCTTTGGTCAGGAGTGGAACGAAGCCATTTCGGGTGATTGGGGTGGGCAAGCCATGCGCGATTACCTATCGGCCATCGACAGCATGAGCCAAGAAAAATACGTGGACACCGATCGTTTGGGTGCTGTGGGCGCCTCTTTTGGTGGTTATTCGGTCTATTGGCTCGCAGGCAACCACAACAAGCGCTTTAAAGCCTTTATCGCGCATTGTGGGGTCTATAACCTAGAGGCTATGTTCGGACAAACGGAGGAGATCTTCTTCACCGACTTCGACATGAAAGGGAGGCCATGGGATGTGCCGACTCCACGGAGCTATACCGATTTCTCACCCCATCGCTTTGTCGGGCGCTGGGATGCACCCATCCTGATCATCCACAACGAAAAGGATTTTAGGGTGCCCCTGGCACAAGGCATAGAAGCCTTTACGGCGGCCCAGTTGCGGGGGGTGAAAAGTCAATTCCTCTATTTCCCCGACGAAAACCACTGGGTCATCAAACCGCAAAACAGCGTGTTGTGGCAGAAGGTATTCTTCAACTTCCTCGGCGAGCAGCTGAAATAGCCATCTTAACGAGATTTCACTATGCGCAACACACGTTGCTCGGTGTGTCCCCCGAAATCGAGGGTTACCCGGCAATTGTAGATGCCCTGCGATAAATTTCCGGCATCGACCGTCCATTCGTGGTTGCCCGCGGGGAACGACCGAGCGCCATATTCCATCAGCTTACGGCCCGACGCATCATACCATTCCATGCGCACCCTTGCCGCCTCAGGCAAAGACAAAAGCAGACTCATCTGATCGGTAAACGGATTCGGATAGCAACTCAGCTCGAGCGAGCCCGAACGGGTGTTCATGCGGCGAGGCACCGTTAGGCGTGCATCGGGTATCGGCACACCCAAGCCATCGGCCAGCTCGCATTCTTCCAGGGCTACAGGCGATGATAAATCGGCCGGGATCGTATGCACCTGATCGTCGAAAACCAAATGAACCAGATCCTCACCCGCTTTCACACGCATCGGCACCTCAGATACCCATCCCAGGCGCAATACACCACCCTGTCGGGCGAAAACAACCGGAGAAGAGCCGGCAGGCGCGGAGGGGATGCGTACCTCACGGAGCGAAAGTTGCTCATCCAATTGCAATTCGAGCGACACAGCGCCCAACTCCAAGTCAGTGGTTGCACGAATGGGCCAAACATTCATCTCGTTGGAGGGTAGTCCGCCCACCGATAGATTCACACCGGCCGACTGACGAGCACCCGCCTGGGGCACATACGATCCGTTGGCATCGCCCGCGGTGAGTGCGCGGAGGTGAACCTGGATCGAATCTGATGTGAGCACCACATTGGTATCGGTAAATATCCAGTTGGGTATGACCAACGAATAATTCGGGTTTGCGAAGCGATTTAAAATTTGCAGACCGTCGGTGGCATTTACCACTAAGCTTACATTCACATCGGCCGCCCTAAAGAACATCCCATGCAAGGGAATTCGCCTGGTGTAATGCATCAGCGCCGCATGTGCGTCGGTGGCATTCACCCCACCCCAAGGCTTTTGGGTCGACATGACGAATGCATAATTGGAATCGCGAAGCACATCAAGGAACAAGAACCGACCCATGCCATCGGTTAACATACTATCTAAAACAGATGAACCCGACATCAATCGCACCTTGCTGTTGTTCATGGCAGTGGATGAGCTATTGAGATAGGAAACCCTACCCGCGATTTTGCCGCAGTTACCCACAGTAAGGTTCAGTGTAATAACACTATCGCAACCCGTATGATTGATGAGGGTGTCGCGGTACACACCGCTCACTGTTCTGAGCGCTCCATCAAAATAGAATCCCAAACATACCGCGCGGGCAAAGGAATAACTGTTGGCGGTGCTGCACACCACGGTACCTACCTGGGTGGAGGCTTCAGCAAAATTCTTCAATGCCTCCCGGTTTCCAACCTGATCCACCGCGCGAATGAAGAAATCGTAGCGATTACCAAAACTACCTGTATAATTATACGCTGTTGAAGCAGCAGGAAGCGTTGCCAGAAGCTGATAAGGGGTATTATTTTCTGAAACAAACAATTGATAGAATGCAATTCCTGAACCGCGCAAATCATCGTTACCCTGCCAACGCACCACGAAATTAGTCTGGTTTTGTATGGCTTGGAGGGGCTGCGCAGCGGTAGTAGGCGGCGCAGCATCAACTGTATTGAAAACCGTATTGGTGGTGATGACAGCATTGATGTCGAACAATATGTCGGCCGATGCAAGGACGGAGTCGCCCGTTGAGGCATTCGATTCAGGCAAAATAAAATACTTCGCAAAACCCTCGCCCGAACCAATTAGGTCATTAATTTTCAGAAACCCAGCCATAGGGTCGTCGGGGGGAAGGCCATTGCTGCGATTCACACTTTGCATCACCCAGAAAATTTCGTGGGTGGTAACATCCACGCCCGCCGTAACCTGCACATCAACCCCAATATTGGCACTATCTTGTAAAGGTAGGGTTACTGTATAGTTGGGCCGACCAAAAGGAACTGGGAATACATATGGC
>VHAX01000002.1 GCA_016872215.1 Sphingomonadales bacterium
CTTGAGGATCTTCTGCCGACTGGATTTCATGCCGGAAAATAATCTCCGCAGCACCCTTGGCTCCCATTACGGCAATCTCGGCACCCGGCCATGCGTAGTTGTAGTCGGCTCCGATATGCTTACTGTTCATGACATCATAAGCACCCCCATATGCCTTACGGGTAATTACGGTAATGCGCGGAACCGTAGCCTCACTGAAAGCGTAGAGTAATTTGGCGCCGTGACCAATAATGCCATTCCATTCCTGATCCGTACCGGGCAAAAACCCGGGCACATCCACCAGTACAAGTAGCGGCACATTAAAGGAGTCGCAGAGTCTGACGAAACGCGCCGCTTTGCGCGAAGCATTGATGTCGAGCACGCCCGCCAGCGAGGCTGGCTGGTTGGCAACCACCCCGATGCTTCTTCCCCCCAGCAAGCCAAACGCCGTAATCATATTGCCTGCGTAGTCGGGTTGTAATTCAAAGCGCGTTTCCGGATCTATAATTTCATCGATCACCTCCAACATATCGTAAGGTTGGTTGGCCGATGAAGGGATCATTTGATCCAATCGGGGACGTAACTCCCCCGGATTTCCGACCGGCACGGCGTAGGGATAAACCGGAGCCATTTCCTCGCAATTCTGAGGCAGATAGTACAGCTGGCGCCTGATTCCTTCTAGGCAAGCCAGCTCATGAGGGAAGCTGAGGTGACAAATGCCAGAGCGCGTTGAGTGCGTAGAGGCCCCGCCCAAATCTTCTGAACTGATCTCTTCATGGGTTACAGTTTTCACCACATTCGGGCCGGTAACAAACATATAACTACTGCTCTCTACCATAAAAATTATGTCGGTCATGGCCGGACTATACACCGCACCGCCGGCGCAAGGGCCCATGATCGCACTGATCTGGGGTACCACGCCCGAAGCCAAAACATTGCGGTAGAAGATGTCGGCATAACCTGCCAATGACACCACCCCCTCCTGAATGCGGGCACCCCCGGAGTCGTTCAATCCGATCACCGGTACACCCAAACGCAGGGCCATATCCATGAGGCGACAAATTTTTTCGGCATGTGCCTCACTCAGGGAACCCCCGAAAACGGTGAAATCCTGGGAGAAAACGAAAACAGGACGACCCATAATCGTGCCGGAACCCGTCACGACCCCATCACCTGGATATACTTCATTCTCCAGCCCAAACTCATGCGAACGGTGGGTGACCAGCATGCCCATTTCCTCAAAACTCCCCTCATCCAATAACAAATCGATCCGCTCCCGAGCCGTCAATTTACCCTTTTTGTGTTGGGCCGCGATCCGTACCTCCCCCCCACCCTGCAGCGCCTCGACCCTGCGGCGCTCCAGTTCCTGAAACGATTGGTTCATAATATAGTTGTATTGCCTGCAAAGGTAAGTCGTGGGTCGGCAACAAGGACGAAAGCCCGTATTTTTGCATTTTCCCAAACAGCCTCATAAAAGAAACCCCAATATGTCCTACTTCGAGCAGTACCGCGAAAAAATAGAAAGAGCCATTCAGGCCAACCGCGAGCGGACCTATTATGCTGCATTTCCTGAAAATCCGAAGGCTTATCCCGAAGATGCAGCCGCACAGGCACTCAGCAGGTTTCAGGCATCCATGAACACTGATTTCACCGAATTACTACAGGAAAAACCTTTACGATTCGAAGGAGAGGAAATTTCACCCTACCTGCAAACCGGCCTTGGCATCCGTTACCCGGTTTTTGCAGATAAAACATTGGTTCAAACCGCCTCAAATGCCATGGATGCCTGGCGCAAGATTCATTACACTGAACGGGCCGGGATACTAACGGCATGTCTGGACCGGATGAAGGAGCGATTTTTTGACATCGCCTACGCTACCCAGCACACAACCGGTCAGTCCTTCATGATGGCCTTTCAGGCAGGTGGCCCCCACGCTGCCGACCGGGCTATGGAAGTAATCGCTATGGGTGTAGAGGAACTGAGTCGGGTGCCAGAATCCTGTACGTGGGACAAACCCATGGGGAAATTCAACATCACCCTGCACAAAACCTGGATGGCCATGCCACGTGGGGTTGCTCTGGTGATTGGCTGTTCTACATTTCCCACCTGGAACACACTACCAGGGGTATTCGCGAGCCTGATGACCGGAAACAGCGTTATTGTAAAACCCCATCCGAAGGCCGTCCTGCCCATCGCAATAGTGGTGGCAGAAATGCAAAAAGCTCTCAACGCGGCAGGCATATCGCCAGAAGTCATCCAACTCGCCCCCGACACTCAGGCATATCCACTGGCACGGGAACTGGCCGGGCACCCCGATGTGCGCATCATCGATTACACCGGCAACACAGAATTTGGCAACCAACTGGAGCACCTGCAGCAATCAGGCAAGCAGGTCTTCACCGAAAAAGCTGGGGTGAATCCGGTGATTCTCGATTCGGCAACCGACCTTAAAGCGGTTTGCGACAATCTGGCCTTTTCTCTTTCGCTTTATGCTGGACAGATGTGTACAGCCCCACAGAATTTCTTTGTTTCGGCCGAAGGCATCCGCACCCCAGAGGGCGTGGTAACGGTCGACGCGTTCATCGAGATGTTCACCGAATCCCTCAACAACATTTCAGGCCACCCCAAGATGGCATCGGGCGTTTTAGCCACCCTGCAGCAGGACGCTCAAAAAGACCGCATCGCAAGGGTAGCAGAGGAATTTGCCGATGCCGTGATTTTGCCCTCCACTACATTCGTCAACGAAGAGTTTCCCGATGCCCGTGTGGCAACACCCATGCTGCTGAAGGTAGATGCTGCACGCACGGAAGCATATGACTGCGAATGGTTCGGCCCAATCGGGGTCGTTGTCTGCACCCAGTCAACCGCAGACTCACTCAAACACGTTTTGAGCTTGTCGCACCGCCATGGTGCCATTTCATGCGGTATCTACTGCACAGATCCCGAACGCGTGGCCGATATGGCCGACAGACTCGCCCAGATTTTCGTGCCCGTTTCCGTGAATCTCACTGGACCAATCTACATTAACCAGCATGCGGCCTTCTCTGATTTTCATGTAACCGGGGGCAACGCAGCCGGCAACGCCTCGTTTACGGATGCCCTTTACCTGAATCGCCGTTTTGTGTGGGTGGGACAAAGATTCGCATCCTAAAGGCAAGCCACATTTTTACTGAATTCCAAACCGCGACCACACCCGGCTTGTTGTAGCCACTATGAATAAAGTATCGTTGACTGTTGAGCGCATCAACCCACAGGGAACAGATGCGATAGAATTGGTTTTTTTGGATAAAAAAAAGCAGATTAGGACGTTTTGGCCCGGACAATTCATCACCCTATTACTGAATATTGACGGGAAATCGGTTCGCCGCTCCTACTCCATTTGTTCGGTACCCGAGGATTTACCCCGACTTGCGGTTTGTGTGAAAAAAGTGGAGGGTGGACTGGCGTCACATTATCTGAATTCACAGTTGCAAACAGGGGATCGTTTGGAAGTATTGGAACCCTACGGTAATTTCTCTCTGAATTACACAAACCCAACCCTGACCGATCTAGTGCTGGTGGGGGCGGGCAGTGGAATCACGCCATTGTTATCTATGCTGAAATCGTCGCTCTCCCACGCACAGAACCGCGTTTTTTTAATCTACGGAAGCCGAAGTTATGCCGACATCCTGTTCCATGACGAATTAAATAAGTTGCAGACCAAATTCCCAACGCGCCTGCGTATAGAGCATTTTCTGAGTCGCAACCCCCATGAAAATTGTAGGTCGGGCCGTATTGCAACAGAAAGCCTGATGCATGCGCTTCTCTCCTGGCCGGAACTAAAACTAGATGAGGCAAACTACTATATATGCGGCCCAAAATCCATGATGGATGAGGTAGAGTCGGGACTAAAATCCCACCAAACCGATGCCAGTCGAATCCACCGGGAGAGTTTTGTGTTGACAGTCGCAGACAACACCACGGAAAGCAAAGCGCCAATCACCCCCAGGCCATCAGATACCGCTGTCCGTTCTGCACACACCGTTCAAATCATTCTTGAAGGTCACACCCACACGCTTGAAGTAGCCAGCGGGCGACACATTCTGGAAACGGCACTGGATGCCGGACTCGATCTTCCCTACGCCTGCACCATGGGTGTTTGCGGCATGTGCCGGGCATTTAAAGTACAGGGTGAGATGCACATAGGCGAACAAGAGGCCCTTTCACGTGCCGAAATAGAGCAGGGTTACTGCCTGACCTGTGTGGGCAAGCCCCTTAGCGATAAGCTTGTTATCGACTACGACCGAAGTTAGGATCACAGAAATTCCTTGCTTCACGTTTTTCGCTCATTTTTTTAGCGATTCGGTTTTTATTTCGGGAAAAAACTCATCCATCCGGGAAAAAGCGAGGCACTTTCACCAGAGCCCTACCCGTCGTAATTTGCTTCACATCAATGTCAATGAGCCTGTTTAATACATTATGCAAACTAGCCATATCTCTGCGCATATCACAACTAAAGCTTATATGATTTGAATACTGACGTGTACTACAGCTTCACTTCTCAGAGCTGCAGATAGCATGGCTATCCCCTACTCCATAAAGACATAATGCAAATACCGATGTTCCTTGTGTTCCCATCTTGAAAAACCTCAAGATGTGCATTTCGGGCTCAATCAACCGAAAACCAAAGGGCTCCGATAATCTATCTAATTACATTTAACCGCTTGATTTAAAACCTTTATTTCAGCCTTATAAAGCGCAGCCAAATCAGAATCAGACATTACCTGAAGACCCCTTGTGCAGATCTTGTTTTCGATACTCTCGATGGAAAGAATCATGGCTATAAATACTTAGCCTACAAACTTTCTGGGATATGAACACAAATACAAATCCCGGTAAAAGTTGATTCATTTCTTACAAGTCCGATTTGATCTTATAGAATTCGCCCGGTGAAAACTTACAACCGAGAGCGAAAGTCCTCGTAACCGAACTTTTTGACTGTTTTATACGCTGATCCATCCCAAATTCCAATTTCGGGTAGATTGACCCCATTAAATGTGGTGGTTTTCACCATGGTGTAGTGCATCATATCCATAAACACCACCGGATCTCCGGGATTAAGGGGCCGATCAAAACTATAATCGCCAACAAAATCACCTGCCAAACACGACAACCCGCCGAATCTATAGGTGTAGGAGTCTGCATGCTCAGAAACCTCGCCCAGAACCGCAGGACGATAGGGCATCTCAATGACGTCGGGCATGTGAGTCGAAATGCTGGCATCCAAAATGGCAACGGGCGTTTCGCTGGTGTTGATGATATCCAAAACACGCGCAAGTAGATAACCTGTATCCCACACCAACGCAGAGCCGGGTTCGATCAAAAGCGACAAATGCGGATGTCGGTTCCGAAAATCAGAAATAGCTGACCGAAATAAAGACAAATTATAGCCGGTATGAGTTATGAGATGTCCGCCCCCCAGATTCAGCTCATCAACCTGATCCAACCACGACCCAAAGTGTTCCTCAATCGCATCCAAAGTGCCCTTCAAACCCTCTGCATCGCTTTCGCACAGGTTGTGACAATGCAGAAAACGAACCGAATCAGGTAGTCGATCAGGCATTTCAACCGACCGAATACCCAGGCGTGATCCGGGAACACAGGGATTATAGAGCGAAACACCCACTGGAGAATATTCCGGATTGATGCGAAGCCCCGCCTGTGCGCCGGGATTAAACCGAAACAAATCGGGAGAAAAACGTTGAAACTGGGCAAGACTATTGAAGGAAACGTGGGTGACACGGCCGGCGATTTCTTCGAATTCTGTGGACTGAAAGGCCGGGGCATAGATGTGTGTTTCGCCTCCAAACTCTTCCTGACCGAGTATAGCCTCATGCAGGGAACTGGCAGTGGATCCGTCCAGATAGGGGCTCATCTCATCAAAAACATGATACATGGAGAATCCCTTGAGCGCCAGAAGAACCCGGATACCCGTTTCAGCCCGGATGTCTTTAATAAGCCCCATATTGCGCTGCAACAGGGGCTTATCGAGAATAAAGGCCGGGGAGGGAAGCCGATTCCAGGGCAGGCTCATCGGTAGTCGTCGAACGCCAGCTGCCCGTCGACCTGTTCGTGCCAAGGGAGGCCATATCGGGGCAATTCCGACATAAACGGATCTGGATCGAACTCTTCGACGTTGAATACTCCCTGCCCTTTCCAGGTTTTGGTTAACATCATCATGCCACCAATCATGGCCGGAACGCCTGTAGTGTAGGAGACAGCCTGTGCGCCAATCTCACGATACACCTGGGCATGATCGCAGTTGTTCCATACATAGTAATTTCTCGGTTTGCCGTCGCGCACCCCACGAATCTGACATCCGATTGATGTTTGACCGGTATATCCCTCGCCAAGTGACGAAGGTTCCGGGAGTACAGCCTTCAGAAATTCCAGAGGCACGATATCCATCCCCTGAAAACGGACTGGTTTGATGCCAGTCATCCCAACGTTTTCCAATACCCTCAGATGGGTGATGTATTGCTCATTGAAGGTCATCCAAAACCGGGCTCTTTTTAATCCGGGGATGTTGCGCACGAGCGATTCCAGTTCCTCGTGGTAGAGCAGATAGGAGGACTTCGGGCCGATTTCCGGATAGGAAATATCCTTGCGAACGCTTAACGGGTCGACTTCAATCCATTTTCCATCCTCCCAGTACTTTCCCCTTTGGGTGATTTCCCGGATGTTAATCTCGGGATTGAAATTGGTGGCAAAGGCTTTCCCGTGGTTGCCCGCATTGCAGTCCACTATATCGAGGAAGTGAATCTCATCAAAATGGTGCTTCAACGCATAGGCCGTGAAAATTCCGGACACCCCCGGATCAAAACCACAGCCCAGCAGAGCCATGAGACCCGCATCGCGAAAACGATCATGGTAGGCCCACTGCCAGTGGTATTCAAATTTGGCCACATCGCGTGGTTCATAGTTGGCGGTGTCGAGGTAATGGGTTTTGGTTCTCAAACAGGCCTCCATGATGGTTAGGTCCTGATACGGCAGGGCCACATTGATCACCATTTCCGGCTGAAACGACTCTATCAACTCCACCAACTGATCCACATCGTCGGCGTCCACCTGAGCTGTTTTAATTCGGCTGCCCCCTACCTGAGCGGCGATTTTGTCGCACTTGGAGCGGGTGCGGCTGGCCAGTATGATCTTTTGGAATACAGAGGGCACAGCTGCGCATTTATGAGCCACAACAGCACCCACACCTCCCGCGCCAATAATCAGTACAGAACCTTCTGCCATTTCAGAGATTTTAGAAAATGTAAAAATACCAAAAAATCAGGCCTTGCGGGCAGAGGATGCAGCCAGAATGCCCAAGCGGTAGAGCACACGGGCGCCCACGTTGGCATCCCAATCTGTTCGCTCCCCGGGCGACACCTCACAAAGGTCGAAGCCAATGATGGTTCGGCCACTCGAATGCAATTCAGCCAGCAGATAATGAACCGCCCGAAATTCGAGTCCACCCGGAACAGGTGTGCCGGTGTGTGGACAATAAACCGAATTCAGACCGTCGATATCGTAGCTCACATACACCCTCGCGGGCAGCGCATCGATGATTCGTTTGCACGTTATTTTCCATAGGGTTCCCTCATATTCATCGCGTTTGAGCTCGTGGTCAAAAAACACCACAATCCGGGGATCGGTTGATGCCCGCAGCTTTTCGGCCGCCGAGTAGTCGCGAATTCCCACCTGCACCAGTCGCTTCACGCCCGGCAACTGCAAAGCGTTATGCATGATGGAGGCATGGCTGTAGGTGAGTCCTTCATAGGCGTCCCTAAGGTCAAAATGGGCATCGATTTGTAGTATACCAAAACCCCCCTCCTCGGCATACCGTTCCGAAAGCGCCATGAGTAGGCCTAGTGGCACGCTATGTTCACCCCCAAGTACCCCAACAACCTTACCTCTTTCCAGCCAGCTGCGGGCTTCCTGATAGACCCATTGATGAAGGAATGCGCATTTCTCGTTGATTTCATCCCTCAGGGCATGCATTTCAGCCTTTTTCTCTGCATCGCTACCCTTTTCGAGCCATTTGATGTATTTGCGGCATTTTTTGCGCCAATCCTGAGAACGGTCGCGCCAATACGACTGAACCTCTGTGAGCGCCATGGAGTAGGTCCATGCCTCTGGCAGATAATCATCTTCCAAATCAAGCTGAAGGGATGCTTTGAGGATGGCCTCCGGACCATCGGCAGTTCCATCGGCATACGAAACGGTGACGTCCCAGGGTACTGGTACGATCACTACTTCGGCATCGGCGGGGTCAACCTGCAGTCCAAACAGGCGACCATTCTGTTGCCCGGGTGCATCCGGGTCAAAATCAGTCGAATTCATTGCCCTAAACGTTAAACCGAAACAACATGATATCCCCGTCCTGCACCACATAGGTCTTTCCCTCCACTCCGGCCTTGCCGGCGTCGCGACAAGCCGACCAGGATCCCAGCTCAACGAAATCGGTAAAGTGGATGACCTCGGCGCGTATAAAACCTTTCTCAAAATCGGTATGAATGACCCCGGCTGCTTGCGGCGCCAATGTGCCTTTGCTTATCGTCCATGCCCGAACCTCCTTCTCACCCGCTGTGAAGAAAGTCTGCAGATTGAGGAGATTATAGGAAGAACGAATGAGTTGCTGCACCCCGCTTTGGGTGAGTCCCAAGTCCTCCAAAAACAACTCCCGGTCGGCCGGGTCCTCCAACTCGGCAATTTCTGCCTCGGCGGCTGCGCTGATTACCAAAACGGAGGCGCCCTCTTGTTCGGCCATGGCATGCACCTGGTCCACATGGCGGTTTTTGCAGCTGATCTCCGACACCTGCACATTGCAAACATACAAGACGGGTTTTGAGGTGAGCAAAAACAGGTCGCGAACAGCATCGTGGTACTGCGGGTCGTTAGGCATGGTCCGGGCCGACATACCCCCCTCCAGATGCTGTTTATACTGCATCAATATGTCGTAAGTGGCCTTCGCGGATTTGTCACCCGCATGCGCTGCACGTTCCGTTTTCTGCATTTTTTTGTCGACCGACTCCAGATCCTTGATCTGAAGCTCCAGATCAATGATCTCTTTATCGCCCAAAGGATCAACCCTTCCATGAACATGCACCACGTTGTCGTTGTCGAAGCAGCGCAATACATGTATAATAGCATCAGTTTCGCGGATGTTCCCCAAAAACTTGTTACCGAGTCCCTCCCCTTTGCTGGCACCCTGCACCAGACCGGCTATGTCTACTATTTCTATGGTACTCGGTACCACCTTTTCGGGCTGAATGAGTCGGGCCAATTCATTGAGACGTTCGTCGGGCACGGTAATGACGCCCAGATTAGGTTCGATCGTACAAAAAGGAAAATTGGCCGCCTGAGCCCGGGCGTTGGAGAGACAGTTGAACAAAGTCGACTTACCCACATTGGGCAGACCTACGATCCCGCATTGTAGTCCCATGTATATTTTGTGTTATTATTAATATAAATTTGTATACCCGTAAAAAACCAGATATTAATCCTCTTCATACATCCTTCGGGTGATAGGGACATTGAGACGCCCAAATAAATAATAGGTGCCCGAACGGTAATAGGGCAGCCATTCGGCACCCGTCTCAAAATTAAGGTAGGATCTACCCTTGGCTGTAGGTAAACTAGAACCGGCTGCGAGCGATAGTGAGCCCCGTTTAACGGTAAGGGGCTGAGCCAGTATGCGCACGAAACCAGCGGCGGGGTGCACATAAACAAAGCGGTAGACATAGGTCTTCAAGCCAAAATTCCAAATCTGGGTAGCGTTTTCAGACTGGTATCCGTTGAAACGAAGGGAAGCCGATGCTGATAATGTGCGGGCCACATACACATCCCCGGTTATGGATAGTCCACCACCCCTGCTGCCGGGTCTACCCGGATAATTGGCCGAACCAACATTGATGCCCACGCAAAGAAAATCACCCTTGGGCGCCTGAGCCCATCCCGAAAGATGATCTGTGGACAGGACTGCGAATGTAATCACAGCAAATCGCAGAATTACTTGTCTTCCACAAAGCAATATCCCCTTCATGGGCGCAAAAATAGCAGGTCACCTGCACACGCACCACCTATGTTGAGCGGTAGCGCAATATATTTGTGATTATGGAAAACAACTCGATCACCCGACCCATGAATTTTGCGGTTTTGCTTTCGGGATGCGGCGTCTACGACGGATCAGAAATACACGAGGCGGTTTTGTCGCTTTTATGTATCGAAAAAGCAGGTCACACCTACCAGTGTGTGGCACCCGATAAATGCCAATACCATGTGGTGAACCACCTCAACGGCGAGGTTCAGGAGGGCGAAGCTCGAAATGTTCGGGTTGAAGCGGCCCGAATCGCCCGAGGTAAGGTTTTGTCGACCGCAGAGATTGATGTCGACTCATTCAATTTCCTTCTCATTCCAGGTGGATTTGGCGCCGCAAAAAATCTGAATCAGTGGGCCATTTTAGAAGCGCAGGGGAAGGTGGATGAATCGGTTCAGGAACTCATTTTTGCCTTTTACGATGCCCGAAAGCCCATTGCCGCCTTATGCATTGCACCCACCCTACTGGCTCAGATTTTTCACTCGAGGGGCATTTCGGCCACACTCACGGTAGGCAGCGATCAATTTGCGTCGCCCTATGACATTACGGGAATATCGAACGCAATCAGGGAGATTGGTTGCCCGGTTCAGATGAAAGCGGTTCCCGAAATTGCAGTTGACCGCGAAAATCGCTTGGTTACAGCTCCCTGCTATATGATGGAAACAGGAATATCGGGTGTCTACGAGAATATTTGTAACGCAATAAATGTACTTGTATCAATGGGTGAATAACCGATGATTTATTATATATTTTCTGCAAAGCTTCACGAATTCTGGCTGTAGTCCGAGATTCTCCCCCGCTGATTTGAAAATTTATTCTATTCTTGCTGCCCCTTAACTCAACCCAAAATTACCCCAAGTCGTATGAGCAAAATACATGTTGCCAATCCAGTTGCCGAACTCGACGGTGACGAAATGACCCGAATCATCTGGCAGTATATCCGCGAACAGCTGATTCTACCCTTTGTTGACTTAAAACTCCTGTATTTCGATTTGGGAATCGAGCATAGAGATGCGACAGGCGACCAGGTAACCATCGATGCGGCTCATGCCATTCTCGATTGTCGTGTGGGCATCAAATGCGCGACAATCACCCCCGATGAGGCCCGGGTAAAGGAATTCGGACTCAAACAAATGTGGAAATCGCCCAATGGCACCATCCGAAACATCCTCGATGGCACTGTATTCCGCGAACCTATAGTTGTTTCGAATATTCCGCGACTCATTCCCAACTGGACAGCACCCATCTGCATTGGTCGCCACGCCTTTGGCGACCAGTACCGGGCCACAGATGTACTCATTTCAGGTAAAGGAAAACTCACCATGCGCTTCGAGCCGGCCGACGGTGGGGAAGCGCGCGAATGGGAAGTATTTCAATTTAAGGGTGATGGTGTTGCTTTATCGATGTATAACACCGACGAATCGATCCGGGGCTTTGCCCGTGCTAGTTTCAATCAGGCACTCCTGAAGAAATGGCCTTTGTTTTTATCGACTAAGAATACCATTTTGAAGAAATACGACGGACGGTTCAAAGATATTTTTGAGGAAATCTACGAGGCTGAATTCAAATCCGAATTCGAGGCCGCTGGCATCTACTATGAACACCGACTCATAGATGACATGGTAGCATCCGCCATCAAAATGAATGGGAACTTCGTTTGGGCCTGCAAAAATTATGATGGTGATGTTCAGTCTGATACAGTTGCACAGGGCTTTGGTTCGCTGGGTCTCATGACGTCTACCCTCATTACGCCAGACGGTCGTGCTATGGAGGCAGAGGCCGCCCATGGAACAGTGACCCGTCACTACCGCATGCACCAGCAGGGGAGGCCCACGTCAACCAATCCGGTGGCCAGTATATTTGCCTGGACTCGTGGACTAGCATTTCGGGCGAAAATTGACAATAACTCGGCTCTTGCCCACTTCTGTGATGCATTAGAAAAAGTTTGTGTGCGGTGCATCGAACAAGGCCATATGACCAAAGATTTAGCCATTTGTGCCCATGGACCGAAAGTCGAGCACGGAACCCACTACTTGAATACGGAGGAATTTTTAGAGAAGCTTAATCGAGCACTCCAGATGGAATTTGTCCGCTAATCCAAGACCCCTACTTCGTTTCTAATTGAATTAAGAAGAGCCTTAATATTACTTTTCAGTGCTAGAATTTAGCGCTGGAATTTTACGCTCTACCCAGGAGGTTCCCAAAACCAAAACGCTTAAATAAAAGAGATCCCCCATCAGTGTGTAGGGAAAGAAGGGAATTCCAGCCATATAGGAAGTTATTAACCCACCCATCCCTGAAGGATATGAAGTGGATGTAGCCCAAACAGCTCCGTTCGAAATCAAAAAGAACAGAATGGAAGAAATAAGGCTGCCACCAATTATGGTGCGTGGTTTCTTGAAATTCAATCGGGTAGACGCCATGGTTGCAGCAACATAAAATCCGTATATGCTCAGAGTAACGGGCGATAAGAAGTACTGAGCATCGACCACCTGATAGAGCAACGCATTAACCAAGACATCACTCAGGAAAGCCGAAAGCAAAACGATTGGAATCGCTGTCCGCCAAGAGCACAGTCGATAGCCCGCAAATAGGGCAACAGCCGTGAGTGGACCGAAATTGACTGGATGCGGCAAGATGCGCGTAACGGCTGCAGCCAAGCAAATCAGCAAAACGCGTAATGCGATAGGATCGGTAGAGGGTCTCATACGTTCTACTTTTAGTTTAGGTTTGGCAAAAATAAAAAAAGAAAAGCCGCGGTTTTCCACGGCTTTCGATTGATTTAAATGCAATGCACCAATATTATTTTTTGGTCATCGAAATAGAAATGTTTGTTGAATCTCCTTGAACGCTCCAAGTCATGTTGGTTGAGGAGTACGCTGTAATGTTAGTGGTATCCTTTTCCGTGGAACCTAAATAAGTGAAAACAATTTTTTCATCTTCAATCAAGGTGTAAGTTCCTGCGATCGTAGTATCAACTGGGAAACCAAATAAATCAAACTTGAGGTAGTTTTCGAAGGCGCCACCGTCAACGTTCTTCTTGGTGAATGTGTATTCGAAAATCGCCGTTGCTGGCAATCCCATGGTGGTTTTTGAACTATTGTCGAGCGTCCAGGTACCGTCCAAGTTCTTGTTGAGTTTGCGTTCTTTAGAGCAGGAGACGGCAGAAAGAAGCACCACAAATGCAACTACAGGGAAAAGAAATTTTTTCATAAATTTTTTTTTTAAATTCCCGCAAAGGTGTGGATAAAATCCCCACATTCCCAACATTTTTTTTAGACATTAAATTAATATTAATTCATGGCCTCCCGGCGCATTTCCTCGGCAAGCGGATTCCCTAAATAGCGCTCGATCCCATGATGAGCCAAATAGATCAATGGGGTAAGCAATAACGCTACCATAAATTTATAGGCATAATTAATGAGTCCGATTCCCAAAACTGTGACCAGTGACCAATCAGCACCTATATAAAAGGCAATCCACAACACTACAAAGCTGTCGAGCAATTGGGAAACAAGCGTGGAGCCTGTTGCTCGTAGCCAAATGCCGCTTTCCCCCGTCTTCTGCTTGACCCAATGGAACACCCAAACATCCACCAGCTGTCCGATTAAAAATGCCACGACTGAGCCGACAATAATCCAGCGTCCCTGACCAAAAACGGCTTTAAAGGCACGTTGCATATCGGGTATGCCGTTGTCCACCTGCGATGTTGGCCAAAAACCAGCCGGCACCAAAGAGATGGCCAGGGATACAAACAAAAACGCGTAGGCGATAAGCATCACGGCAAACCATGAGAACTGGCGAACGGCACGGATTCCAAAATATTCATTGATCAGGTCTGTCATCATAAAGACAAAAGGCCACAACAAAACTCCGGCTGTCAGATTGAGTCCTACATGCTCAAGGCCCAGGAAGTTCAGGTCCAGTGGTTTTAATCCCATACTCAACTCGAGTGAAAAAATCTTGATCCCAATGAATTCGGCGAGCAGGGCATTGGTTATAAAGAAACCCGAAAGAACAAAATAAAGCCTGGTTTTGCGCCGGTGCCAGGGCAATTGGGATGAGGGGTGATTCATGCTTGTTAACTGCTGTTGATGATCGTTTAGTGAAAACTACCGAAAATACCGGTAGCCATCCATTGAGCCTGGTGCCATTTCTCGGTGACCAAGTTTATATTTATCCCTTGTTTTCGGGCGAACTGAACGATGTGTTCGGTTGCGAGATTACCGACCATATCATCCTGGGCCATCGGACAGCCGCCAAAACCGAGCAGAGCCCCATCGAATCGCCTGCAACCACTTTGGTAAGCTGCTGAAATTTTTTCATCGCGTTGTCCCGGATGCGCATGCAAGTGCAGTCCCAATACCAAATGAGCAAAATCATTCTTTAACGGACCAAACAGATCCCGGATTTGTTCAGGTGTGGCCATACCAATCGTGTCGCTCAGAGAGAGGGTCCGAACCCCCAATTGATCGAGTCTTTTTGTCCATTCCCAAACCATTTCCGGAACATAGTCTTCACCATACGGATTGCCAAAACCCATGGAGAGATATACTACTAATTCTTTTTGGTGACGATGGCAGCGATCAACGAGCTGCTCTATGGTCTTCAAGCCTGGAATCCGGCCAACACCCGTGTTATTTATTTGAAAGGTCTCGCTGACGGAAAATGGAAAACCCAAAACGTCCACCTGTTCGTGCCGGGCCGCCATCTCTCCGCCCCGGTCGTTGGCCACAATACACAGCAACCTGGATTGACTGCTGCCGCGGTTCACCGCGTTCAGCACTTCGGATGTGTCCGCCATCTGAGGAATCGCCTTGGGCGACACAAAACTACCGCAATCGATGATGTCGAAACCCACCTCAAGCAATAGATTGAGGTAGGCCGTCTTTACCTCCGTGGGTATGAACTGATGTATACCCTGCATCGCATCGCGTGGACATTCCACCAGACAAAATGCTTCATTATGGATTGCAGACGGGTTATTCATCAATTAATTCAGGCTTTCTCTTTGGCGTGGCCTGCAAATTTCCGTATTTTTGCACTTTGCAGGTCTTTTTAATCAAATGTTGTTCAAAGCACATGACGCAGGGTGACAAAGAGCAGGGTTCATTGCTACAGGATTTATGTGGGGCTGATCATGCTCATATTTCGGCCATGTCGCATAGCGAGACTTCCGTAACACTCCCCGAATCGGATAATCAAGCAGAATTGAAGGTTACTGATGAACCAACTGAAGGCAAACCTCACATAAGTCTTCCCGTTACCGAAATGGCTCCTCTACCCAAATCCGACCATGATATAAGTGCAGATTCACCCTCAGCAGGACCCGATACAGATACTATACTTGAAACAGAGCCAGATGTAATATCAACTTCCGGGTCTGGAGAGGTACAAGAATCTGCAGCAGTTCACGAAGCCGAAATCGTTCAATCCATCGACTCAGACCATTCAGAGGATAGCACAGATGCAGGCGCAGCAACCATAGAGGAATTCGATACTCAGGTATATGCCGGCGAAACTGAAACACTAGAGCCGGCGATGACGGCTGAAATGCTCGATGCCATGGATACCGCCACGTTGGTCACCCTGCTCACCGAGGCTTGCCGCCACGTCGATCTGCGTACCCAGCGCGACCAGATTTCGGTGTTACGCCCGGTACTAAACGACCGGTTCGAAATGGAAAAACGCAGAGCCAGAGCAGAGTTTTTGGCCGCCGGTGGATTGGAAGAAGATTATTCGCCAGAACCCGACCCCTTGTTCTTGTTGTTTATGGATACCATAAGCAAATACCAGCAACGACGGCAACAAGAACGCGAACAGCGCGACCGCGAACATGCCGAGGGTCTGAGAAAAAAAGAGGAAATTCTGGTCGAACTTGTGAAGGCCGTTGAACAAGAAGAAAATGGAGTTCAGCTCGAACCCAACACAATTAAAGGCCTGCAGCAAAGGTGGAATGAAAGCGGTCACGTTCCGGCCGAACACCGACAGGAAATTTGGAAACGATTCCATGCGTTAATCGACCGTTTCTATGCCAATTTGCGCATCAATCGCGAATTGAAAGAACTTGATATGCAGAAAAACCTTGCGTTCAAGATCGGATTGTGCGAGCAGGCAGAGTCTTTGATGTTAATGAGTGATCTCAATAAAGCCCTGAGCACCCTTTCCAGGATGCATGAGTTGTGGAAAAGCACGGGGCCTGCGCCGCGTGAACAACGCGAGGAAGTATGGCAGCGCTTCAAGTTGGCTTCCGACCGCCTGCATGAGCGCAGACGCGAACGCCTGGCAGAAATGGACGCTGTTTACGCCGAAAATTTGCAGCGCAAATCAGAGGTCATTGCCCAATTGAAGGACATCCTCAACAATGGCCTGCCCACCACTCCTGCAGGATGGAATGAAATGGGTCAACAGATCGAAAAATTGCAAGCCGACTGGCGTGCTGTTGGTCCGGTTACCCGCGAAAAACAGGATGAGCTGTGGAAGAACTTCCGCTCGCTGTTGTCAACCTTTTTCGAACAAAGGGGGCAGTTCTTCAAGGAGAGAAAACAGGAATGGGGTCAACTCAGAATGGAAGCTGAACGAATCTGCTCAGCTGCCGAATATCACGCCAGAAGTTCCGAATGGAGGGCGGCCACTGAGGCACTGAATGCCCTGCAGGAGGACTGGAAGAAATGCAACGCCCTGCCTCATAAAATTCGGGAGAAATATTGGGTCCGCTTTAAAAGCGCCAAGAAGCAGTTTTTCGGCCGCAAAAAGGAGCATTTCAAGGATCGAGGTGCCCGACACGCGGAGACGAAAGAGCTATTGGAGTCCATAGTTGCTGAGGTAGAGGCGTTTGTGGCAAGTGGTGAACACAAGGCCGACCTGGAAGCCCTTCAGGCTTTTCAGCGCAGGTGGACCGCTGCCCCACCCCTGCCACTTCGAATGAGGGAGGCCATACACAACCGCTATCGGGATGCCCTGCAACCACATTACGACCGACTCCACGTCTCCTCGCGGTCAGGCAACCATGACAGTTTCAAACACACATCTGGAAACAATAGACCGCCCAGTCGCCGGGATCGGTCGACCGAAACCAGCCAAAATTACGATCCACAAGCACGCCGTGACCGAAATCGACTGCAAATCAAGTTAAGTGAACTGGAAAACGACATCCGCTTGTGGGAAAACAACATCCATTTCTTCTCTATGTCGAAAAACGCTGATGTGCTCCGTGCTGAGGTTCAATTCAAAATCGATAACGCTAAAAAAGAAGCTGATCGCCTGAAAGCGCAGATTACGCAGATTCAGAGCGTGTAGAACTGCAACATCTAAAAACAGAGCGTTCAGAACTTGTGTACTGGGAACTTAGAGATCATATTTATTGAGCACCTTGAGCATAACCCGAATGTCGTCGGGATAGGGTGCTTCAATGTCCAGGTTTAGCCCTTCCCCATACGATAACACAATCCTGCGGGCGTGAAGTGCCATCCTTCTGATCATAGGAGTCTCTTCCTGATGTTCAGAAAGCCGGTAGTGCCTTTTGATGCGCGACAGATATGGAATGCTGCCCCCATACTCCAGGTCATGGGCAATGTGCATCCCCCTACATTGAAGATGAACCCGAATCTGATGGGTTCGACCCGTAACAGGCTGACATTCCATGAGCGTAAAATGACGAAAATGCTCCAATGCGTTAAAATGTGTAACCGCTTCCTTACCATCCGAAAAATCAATGCGCATCAAACCATTACGGGCTATACCAATCGGAAGGTCCACTGTCATATTCCCGGTTTTATGAATCCCCTCAACCAGGGCATGGTAATACTTCTGCACCTTTCTGTGTTCAAACTGCATGGAAACGTGGCGATAGGTCTCTTCATTGAGGGCCATAACAAGAATGCCAGAGGTTCCCTTATCGAGCCGGTGGCATAAAATGACCCCTGGATGGACGGCGCGTGCCATTTGCAGAAGCGAAGGCTTATGCGCGGTGCGCTCATCGAGTGAACTGATGTGGGTGGGTTTGTTGACCACCACCAGGCGGTCATCTTCAAATAACAAAATATCCTTCCATCTGGGTGCTTTCATTCTGGCAAATATACAGCAACCCTAACCTGCTGATCGAAGAAATCTGTTAATGGAATTGCCTTGCTTAATGAGATGCGGAGCCTTAGCCAAGGTGAAGCCGAAAGTGGTGCCCACACCAGGTGTTGATCGCACATGCACTTGTTGTCCGTGTGCCTCCATGATGCGTTTGACGATCGACAAGCCAAGACCGGTTCCCCCCTGTTCGCGCGACCGCGACGCGTCGACCCGATAAAACCGATCAAAAAGGCGGGGCAGATGTTTTGCATCAATACCAATTCCGGTATCGGTGACATCCATCAGGTAATGGCTGTCCATATCGTAGATCCCGATCAGCGTGCTCCCGTGTTCTTGTCCGTAGCGAATAGAATTTGACAAAAGATTGATCAAAACTTGTCCTATTTTTTTCTTATCGGCCCGAACGAAAAACGGTGGCCGAAGGCCTGGCTTCATCGAAAGTTTAATGCCCCGTTCACCCGCCTTGAATTCCAATGCCTCGAATACATCCCTGCATTGATCGTGGATGTCGTAGATCTCCCAATCGAGCTCCACATCCCCTTCCAATTCGGAAATGCTGAGCAGGTCGTGGACCAGCTGCTCCATGCGGTCGGCGCTTCGGGCTGCCTTTTTGAGAAAATGACGCGCCAGCACGGGATCCTCCAATGCCCCATCGAGCAGGCTGTGTACATACCCCTGTATGTTGAAAATCGGTGTTTTTAGTTCATGAGACACATTACCAATGAACTGTTTACGGTATTGTTCGAGGGCTTGTTCGCGGGGTTTGGCTTGCTCCTTCTCCCGTAAATACTTTTCGATTTGCCCGGTCACCTCTTCAAGTGGATTATGTGCCAGCATTCCTGCTAAGTCTGTATCCGATTTTCCCGTTTTGTGATTAAAAATCAACTTATATATGCTTTTTACTTTCCTGTAGAGGTAATATTCCACGACAATAAACACCAAAATCGCCACGGTTAGACTTGACAAGCAGCCAAGAATGAATCCGTTGAGATCCAAATGATCGGTGAACCAAGCAAGGGGCTGGTAGACGACAAAAAAGGAAAGGCTCGACAAAATAGCGAGCGCACGCGGGGTGGGATTTTTCACGGGGATACGAACTTGTAACCTACTCCTTTTATGGTTACAATATAGTCATCTCCTAACTTTTCTCTGAGTTTCCTAACGTGCACATCGATGGTACGGTTGATGACTACTACATCATTTCCCCAAATCAACTCCAGAATTTTATCCCGGTTAAAGACTTTTCCCGGTGAAAAGGCCAGTAGATAAAGCAGTTCGAACTCTTTGCGTGCCAATGGAACTACATTACCGTTGAGGGTTACGGAATAGGTTTCTCGGTCAATGAACAGGGGTGGCATTTCCAGGCGTGTGGGAGAAACATTGCGGGTGAGGGCAGCACGGCGAATGAGGGCGTTGACACGGCTCACCAAGGCAGAGGGCTTGATGGGCTTGGGGATGTAATCATCGGCTCCCGCATCAAATCCCATAACTTCCACAAATTCCTCCTCACGCGCGGTGAGGAAAGCAATCAACACATCCTTGTAGCCCTCCATTTTGCGGATTTGCCGGCAGGTCTCAATGCCATCGAGAACGGGCATCATCACGTCGAGGATGATCACGTCGGGGGTTACCTCCCTGAGCTTTTTCAGCGCTTCCTGACCATTTTGAGTCACATATACCTCGAATCCTTCTTTTTTTAGATTATATTCGATGATTTCGCGCGCATCGGGCGTATCTTCTGCAACCAGGATTTTGTAGGGTGTCATATAGCTATCACTACTCGTCACAAAGCTATAAATAGTATGACCCGTTGCATATTAAGTTAGCGTTAATTGAGATTGACAGACGCTCATTACCCTATATTGATTGCAATGACATACTATTCTGATCGGTTTATCCCCTAATTCCCATAGAACCGAAACGAAACATAGGCTTGAGCTTGAAACTACGCATCCAGAAGACCCTCCAATAGTTTTGCGGCCATTTTCGGGTCGGCCTTTCCGCCCGATTTCTTCATCAATTCGCCCATAAAAAGCCCAATCATGCCTTTTTTGCCCGAACGGTAGGCAGCCACCTTATCGGGCCATGCCTGTAGCACCTCCCGGGCAAGGCGCAACAATTCATCCGGGTCCTGCACCTGCTGCAGTCCCATCCGGTTGGCGAGTTCAGCCGGATCTTCGGAAGGTTGACTGACGAGGGCCGGGAACAATTTCTGCACGGCGGCGGTGTGACTAATCCCACCGTCTTCCACCAACTCTGTCAGGAGTGCCATACATGCAGCCGAAAGCGGAAAATCCTTCATGGACAAAGCATGCGCATTGAGCCATGATTTGACAGGTCCCATTACCCAGTTGGCCGCTGCCTTGTAATGCCTGGTGTTTGTGATTATGTTATTGTAATACAAAGCGATTTCTCTGGATTCGGTCAACACCCCCGCATCATATTCATTGAGTCCGCAACGGGAGGTGAAATCATGTAGCAGATCTGCCGGCAGCGGGGGCATATTAGCTCGAATCATAGTTTTCCAGTCCTCCGACACGATTACGGGCTGGAGATCAGGCTCCGGAAAATAGCGGTAGTCGTTGGCCTGCTCCTTGGAACGCAATGCAAAGGTGTTGCCACGACCCGCATCGAAACTTCGGGTCTCGCTGCTGATGGCTTGCCGTGACTCGATCATCGCCACCTGACGCACAAATTCGTGCTCGATGGCACGCTGCACATGCCGGATCGAATTCATGTTCTTAACCTCCACTTTCGTACCCAACTGGACGTCACCCTTTCGCCGAACACTAATATTGGCATCGCAACGCATACTCCCCTCCTCCATATTTCCGTCACAGATTTCGAGGTAACGCAGGAGTCGACGCAATTCGGTCAGGTATTGTCCGGCCTGAGCAGCACTGCGTATGTCGGGCTCCGTAACGATTTCCAGCAGGGGGACTCCACAACGATTCAAGTCTATGAGTGAATCGTAGGCGTCCTGATCATGCATGCTTTTTCCGGCATCCTCCTCCATATGAATTCGGGTAATGCGGAGTCGAAACATTTGTCCATCCGACTGCCTGAGATCCATATAGCCTTCCGTGGCAATTGGTGTGGTGTGCTGCGTGATCTGATAACCTTTTGGCAAATCCGCATAAAAGTAGTTTTTGCGTGCAAATTCGTTGCGCTCCCGGATCCGGCAATTCAGCGCGAGCCCCAAACGGATGGCGTCGTCGACCACTTGCCGGTTGAGCATGGGCAGAGTGCCAGGGTGACCCAATGATATGGCACTGACCTGGGTGTTGGGGGCTGCCCCGTATTCGGTTGCATCAGATGAAAAAGCCTTGGATTGGGTGGTCAGCTGGGTGTGCACCTCCAGGCCAACGACCAGTTCATAGGGGTGCTCTTCGCTCTTGTTCATGAGTTGACTAATTGAATCATCGGGCCTGTAAATGTGGTAACAATTGTTCGCTTAGGTACTTCAGCGCGTCAGGCAACTTTGTATATTCCGGTCCGCCAGCTATGGCCAGCTGAGGGGATCCTCCCCCCGAACCGCCCAAAATCGCTCCTGCTTCCTTGGCCAGACTACCAGAGGTGATACCCGTGGAATCACTTAAATCCGGGCTCATCGCAATGGCTATTATAGCTTTGTCACCGCTCACTGCACCCAACACTACCGCAGCAAGGCTATGTTGGTTTACCAATCCCCCGGCCAATTTCTTCATATGGTCTGTACTGTCTACGTCAACCCTTTTAATCAGAATGCGACCCCCTTCATATTCAGCATACTGTTTGGAAAGAACCCTTTGTAGGTCTGCCAATGCCTGTTGGTTTCTCTTTTCCAATTCTTTTCTGAGGGCCACGAGTTCTTGCTGCATGCGTGCTACCTGCTCAGGTAGATTACGGGGCGATCGAAGGGCATCGCTGATTCGTTGCCACTGACCCAGGCGATCGACCACATAAAGCAAGGCGGCGTGCCCCCCAACAGCTTCTATCCGACGAACCCCGGCCGCCACACCGGTTTCGGTCGTCACGAAAAAACTGCCAATCTCGGCCGTGTTGCGTACGTGGGTACCCCCACACAATTCAACGCTGAAGCTGGGGTCGAAGGTGATGACCCTAACAGTGTCGCCATATTTCTCCCCAAACAGGGCCATAGCACCACGCGCGGTTGCCTCCACGAGGGTAATGCCCGTTTCTTCGATGAGGTCGATCGACCGAAGAATGCGCTGATTCACGATCTCCCAAACTCTGCGCGATTCCGCGTCGGATAAGGGCGCTCCGTGCGAAAAATCAAAGCGGAGATAATCGGGGCCAACCAGGCTACCCTTTTGCTGCACATGTGTGCCCAATACCTGGCGAAGAGCGGCGTGCAAAAGGTGGGTTGCGCTGTGGTGTACCGAAATATACTGCCTGCGGGATGCGTCAACCCTTGCCGTCCAACTGCCTTCGAGCTCTTCGGGCCACTGCTCCACAATGTGCATAATCTGACCATTCTCCCGGATGGTGTCGAGTACGGGGAGTGTTTGCCCCGATTCATGAATCAGCACCCCGGTATCTCCCAGTTGTCCGCCCGACTCAGCATAGAATGGTGTGCCGGTTAATACGAGTTGCACCCGATGCTGACCGGATTTTTCGACGCGACGAGCAGCGAGCACTGCGGTAGCTTGCTCGGTTTGATAATAGCCTGTAAAGAGACCACCCGTGGCCTCATTCCCTAACCTAACCCAATCTCCAGCCTGCTGTCGGGTGGCCTGCCTCGAACGATTTTTCTGCTCTTGCATGCACATTTCGAATCCGGGTTCATCGGTGCAGAATCCCTGCTCACGGGCAATTAGGGCCGTGAGATCGGCCGGAAACCCATAGGTATCAAACAACTCAAATACCTGTTGCCCCGACAGCATGCTTTTGCCTTGTGTTCGGGCATCCTTGATGAGGTTTTCCAGTTTGAGGAGACCGGTACACAACGTGCGCAGGAAGGTCAGTTCCTCTTGCTTGATAATCTCGGTTATGGCCTGTAGTTGACTATTTAGTCGCGGGAACATCCCCCCCATTTGTGCCGACAATACGGGTACTAATTTATGGAGGAAGGGCTCGGTTCGACCCAGGAATGTATACCCATAGCGAACTGCTCTTCTCAGTATGCGTCGACAAACATATCCCGCGCCTGTGTTTGATGGTAGCTGACCGTCGGCGATGACGAACGAAACCGCACGAATGTGATCGGCCACTACCCGGATGGCTATGTCAACGGGTTCATTCTCACCATATGTAAAGCCGGATTGCTGTTCGATGGCCCGAATCAATGGCTGAAACACGCCTGTATCGTAGTTGCTCGATTCACCGACAATGGCGCGACATAGGCGCTCAAATCCCATTCCAGTGTCGACATGCTTCTGAGGCAGACGCTCCAAACTACCATCGGCTTTGCGGTTGAACTCCATAAACACCAGATTCCAAATTTCCAGTACCTGTGGGTGGTCGCGGTTCACCAGCTGAGCGCCATCCTCCCGGCCACGATCTAAATCACTTCTCAAATCGATATGGATTTCGGAGCAAGGTCCGCACGGGCCCTGGTCGCCCATCTCCCAAAAGTTATCTTTGCGCGAACCGGGTAAAATCCGGCTGCTGTCGATCCACTTCGACCAAAAAGCACGGGTCTCGTGGTCGTAGTCGAGCACGTCCCCTTCATCGCCACCAAAAACGGTCACATACAGCCGTCCCGGATCCAGGCGAAATTCTTCGGTCAACAATTCCCATGCCCATGCAATGGCCTCTTCTTTGAAATAATCGCCAAAACTCCAGTTACCCAGCATCTCAAACAAAGTGTGGTGGTAGGTATCGTGCCCCACATCCTCCAGGTCATTGTGTTTGCCGGATACGCGAAGGCAGGGTTGTGTATCGGCCACGCGCGGATGGGTGGCCTGGGCAAAACCGAGAAAGATATCCTTGAACGGATTCATACCGGCATTGGTGAACAGCAGTGTCGAGTCGCCTTTCACCACCAAAGGCGCAGGATCTGCAATGTGGTGCCCTTTGCGGCGAAAAAAATCCAGAAACCTTTGGCGTACTTGTTCGGCTGAAAGGGTGTGGTTCATAGAAATCGGGCAGAATACGGGGTATGGGGGTGATTGCAGCCAAGCTTATCGGTTTTGCTGGCTGAAAGTGCGCAAAAATAATCATATTTTCGCCTGTGTCCCGAATCAAATACTACTACAACGACACCCGGTTGCGGTTTGAAAAAGTCGAAATCCGCTGGTGGCAGCGAGCCCTCCGCATTTTTGGGTTTGTGTCAGCCGTATTGGTTTTCTCGGCTATTGTGGTGGGTATCGCCTACACCTACATCGACTCGCCTAAGGAAAAGCGATTGCTCAGGGAAATCGAACAGATGAGTCTTCAATATGAACTGTTGCAGCAACGAACCGAACTGGCGGAACAAGCACTCAATGAGCTGGAGTTCCGTGACAACCAGATTTACCGGGTTATTTTTGAAGCAGAGCCCCTCGGAGAAAGTATGCAATCAGGAAGAGCATCGGAAGCTGAGCGGTCGTCGATCATATCGCGCAACCAGACCCGGTTGATTGAAGAGACAGCCGAACGGGTGCAAAACCTCGGTAAGAGGTTGTATCGGCAGAGCAAGAGCTACGATGAGTTGACCCGAATGGCAAACAACAAAAAACAACTGCTGTCGGCCATTCCCGCCATTCAGCCCGTAGCGAATAAAAATCTAACGTCTATTGCCTCGGGCTTTGGCTACCGGATTGATCCCATCTACAAAACGCTGAAAATGCATGAGGGGGTTGATTTCACAGCCCGCACCTCAACAGCAGTATATGCTACCGGCAATGGGCACGTCGAAAAATTATTGCGCATGGACCGTGGATACGGCAATGCGGTGGTCATAAACCATGGCTTCGGCTATCAAACGCTTTATGCCCACCTGTCAGCCTTCGCGGTTCGGCAGGGACAGAAAATCAGACGGGGAACACTCCTAGGAAAAGTGGGAAATACGGGCAAAAGTACTGGCCCCCACCTCCATTATGAGGTCATTAAAGACGGACGAAAAGTAAACCCCATCTACTTCTTCCACGACGATATTAGTCCCGATCAATTCGACCGGCTGATTCAGATTTCCGGAACCCTCAACCAATCATTCGACTGATGCCCTACAAACCCTTTACCTTCCAAAAGAAATACTACACCATCGGCGAGGTGGCCGCACTCCTCGATGTGAACGCTACTGTTCTCCGTTTTTGGGAAAAGCACTTCACTGCTATCAAACCAGCCAAAAACCGCAAAGGCAACCGGGTTTACACGCAGACCGACATTCACCTGCTGGAAAAAGTGCGTTTTTTGGTGAAAGACAAGGGATTTACCTTGAAAGGGGCGGCTGAACAGCTGCAACAAAAGCCTCTTCCTTCTGAAACTGATCAAAAGCGAGAGATACTCGACCGGTTGGTGAAGGTGAAAGGCTTTTTGGAGGAACTCAAAAGGGAATTGGGACGATAATTTGAGATGTGAATAATTTTTGCATTGTGAAGTAGTATTATTAATTTTTTGCACACATATGTATATGCTCATTCAAAATGCCCCTCTTGTGTCAGATGGCTGGACAACCTTTACGAGGGAGGCGATTCAATCGACGCTCCCCGATTATGTTATCAGCATTGTGCGGTCGGGACTATTGTCGGGACAAAAACTACGTGTTTGCGTGGGCACCGACTCCCAACAATACACAAGACACACGGAATTCGCCTCCGTAGTGGTAATCTACAAGGTCGGACAGGGAGGAAGTATACTGATGCGTCGGTTTCGGGAAACCCGGGAAATGAGCCTGCGCGAGCGCCTCATGCACGAGGTCACCTTGTCGATCGATATCGCCTGGCAACTGCTGGAGCCCCTGCAATCGCTTGGGGCTACAGTTGAAGTGCACGCCGACATTAATCAAGACCCCCGATTCCCCTCGCACATTGCATATCAGGAGGCCCGGGGCTATGTTCGGGGTATGGGTCTGACCTTCAAAGCCAAACCTGATGCCTTCGCCAGCTCCTGCTGCGCGGATGCTTTGGTGCATTGATTCAACTGAATGACGTAACGCATTCAAATACAAACTGTTGTTCTACAACTTGTATGAATTTTTACCCAATAAAATATTCATTGGAGCCCACCGGGTCGTGTTGGCGGATCAGTTCCTCTACCTTCTCCACCATCCGGGTGCTGCCCAACAGGATGGGTACCCTTTGGTGCAATTCAACCGGCTTTATATCGAGAATTCGGTGGTAGCCGTCGGAAGCCTTACCCCTGGCTTGCTCCAAAATAAAGGACATAGGGTTGCCCTCATAAACCAACCGGAGCTTACCGCTAGGAGATTTTTTAGTGGCGGGATAAATAAACACGCCCCCTTTAATCAAATTCCGGTGCAAATCGGCCACCATGGAACCGATGTAGCGTGAACTATAGGGGCGTCCGGTTGATGCGTCCTTAGCCTGACAATACTTAATGTACTTTTTGACACCTTCCGGAAAGTCCAGATAGTTGCCTTCATTGATTGAATAAATTTTTCCCTCTTCCGGAATCCGAAGGTTGGGGTGGGAAAGGCAAAATTCCCCGATCGAAGGGTCGAGGGTGAAGCCATTGACCCCATGACCCGTGGTATACACCAGCATGGTGGATGATCCATACACAATATATCCGGCGGCCACTTGTTCGCGTCCCGCCTGCAGGCAATCCTCCCGAGTGCCCGGCCCTGAGTCGGAAATGCGTCGGTAAATAGAGAAAATGGTTCCGATCGACACATTCACATCGATATTGGAACTTCCGTCGAGTGGGTCGATCAGAACGACATATTTGGCATCGCGCGACACGTCTGAGTATATGGGGATGATGTCGTCTTCCTCTTCACTAGCCACAGCACAGCATTCACCCCCGGCACTTAGGGCAGCTATAAACTGCTCGTTGGCAAATACGTCCAGTTTTTTAACGGGCTCTCCCTGCACATTCACAACGCCTGTTTCCCCGAGTATATTCACGAGTCCGGCTTTGTTCACCTCACGATTCACAATCTTGGCGGCTATGCCCAGATCACGTAACAAGCGCGACAAATGTCCCTTTGAAAAAGGAAACTCCTTTTGTCGTTCTATGATGAATTGTCCGAGTGTCTGCATAAAAGCCGGTTAATGTTAAGGTATTGAAATAGGGTATAAAATAAAAAATGACAATATAGCCCGAAAATCTCTTGGTTGTATCTATTTTTCGCCCCATGTGGTTCGTCTGGACAGACGGAAAATGGCATCCAGCCAAGGCGGGCAACTTTCCCCCACTCGAGCAAAATCGGGCATTCAGCTATGGAGATGGGCTGTTTGAAAGTATGGCCGTTGGGAAAGGTCACCCTCTTTGGCTTAACAGGCACCTTAGTCGACTTTATTCAGGTGCCCATCGAATTGGCCTTCACATGCCGGTGGATTCCGTTGAATTGGCTTCTAAACTGGAATTGGCAGACCATTCCTTCCAGCCCAGCAAAGGCGAAGGAGCCGGTTCAGAAAAAGGCGCTGTTTGGCGTCTGTATGCTTTTCGGGTTTCAGAAGGTCGATACAGTCCGCAAAAGGACACGGGATGCCTTATGTTGCGAACCGAAACGGCCCCTATGCCCTACCCCACCCTCGAACCGCCACGCATGCACATTGGGGTGGCAGAACAGCGGAAAGTCCCCATCACCCTGCCAGAGATCAAAAGAATGGGGGCACTCGATTATGTTTTGGCGGCGCGCGAAGCCCGCCTCAAGGGATGGAACGATGCGCTTATGATGAATGCCCAAGGACGGGTTGCCGAGTGCAGCGGCAGCAACATTTTTTTGGTGAAAGGCACTTATTTGTTGACCCCGGCACTATCGGAAGGCTGCCTCCCCGGCGTGATGCGCAGTCTTATATTAGAAGAATTGTCGACCGGGGTCGGACTCATCCCGATCGAACAAACTATTAGCATCGAGGACTGCTTCGATGCCGACGCCATATTGCTGAGCAACGCCCGGACAGGGATCCGGGATGTAGGGATGTTGGGCACAACGGCCATACCGCCAATGGATTGGGCCAAGCGCCTTCAGGATCAATTGCAGAATAAAACCAATCACGTACTGGGATTCAACACGCATTAATCCTCTGAAGATCCCAAAATGCTGGCACCCATTTCTGGGTGGCCACGCAAAAACTCTTGTGCACTCATCACACGCGAGCCAGCAGGTTGAACCTGCTCAATCACCAAAAGGCCATCGGCACAGCCCACCAGCCAATCCCCATCGATTAATCGTGTTTGTCCGGCCGACAACGCCGGACCCCCATCCATCCGCCTGGTACGGAGTACTTTCATGGGATCTCTCTTGCATAAGGTGTACGCACCGGGTGTGGGGGCCAATCCGCGCACCAGATTATGCACCTCCAGCGCCCGTGCATTCCAGTCGATTCGTCCAGTTTCCGGTCTCAACTTTGGTGCATGGAGGTATTCTGTTCGGGCATCGGGTGTTTGGGGTTCGAAGCGAGCCGTGCCCTTGAGCACCTCGCAAACCCCTTCAAGCAGTAGGGGAGCCCCTGCCTCGAGCAATAAATCATGCAATGCACCCGCATCAGCATTCGGTTCGATGTTCACTACGCGCCTTCCAATGAGATCACCTGTATCGATTTCATGGCGCAGCCGAAAGGTAGTCACACCCGTTTGGGTTTCACCATTGATAATGGCCCACTGTATGGGTGCAGCGCCTCTGTAGGCCGGCAGTAAGGAGGCGTGCAGGTTGATAGTGCCCATTGGGGGAAAATTCCAAACCACTTCAGGGAGCATTCGGAAGGCCACTACCACCTGCAGTGCGGGGTTCCAAACACGCAACAGTTCCAAAAAATCGGGCGATTTCAGTCGCTCCGGCTGCGCCAGTGGTAGTCCGTTTTCAAGCGAATACCGTTTCACCGGCGATTTACTGAGTTTTCTTCCCCTCCCCGCTGGCCGGTCGGGTGCGGTGACAACCCCCGCAATGTGGACGCCCCCTTTGTGTAGTTCCCCCAGACAGCGGACGGCAAATTGAGAGGTACCGAAAAAAACAATGGGTTGCGAAGGAATATCCGACAAGGAATGATCTGACATTGTTACAATATTATTTAATAAACAACCCTACTCATCAGGGTATATAAGATATGGGGCCCGGCGTTGGCGGAATTCGGCCAGCGGTCGTGCCCATGTGGATCGCACCTCTGCCTCGCTCTCACCCCTAAGTATGCTCTCCCGCCAAACTGTATTACCCGATAATTTATCAAAGAAGGGTAGAAAGAAACCAGGTCGCTCCCTTCCCTGTTCACAGAACAGCCATAAGGGGTCAAGCCATAGGCGTCCTGTGGCGCGAATGTCATCGACCGATAGGTTGGTATAGTTTAGTCCACCGCACTCCACGCCCATGTAGGGTGGACTATTTGACTTACCGGGAATAGACCTTGGGATGAAGGTGGTATCACCCCCCAAAAACCAGGGTGCTCCTACCATTTGAAAAGGCTTGTCGGTACCCCTGCCCAATGAAGCATCGATGCCTTCGAAAAAACATATTGAAGGATAAAGAGCCACAGAACGGGCATCGGGCAGGTTTGGTGAAGGAGATACGGGCAGATCATAGCGCTGGCTTCGGCGATAGTGATCGAGTGGCACCACTATCAAACTGCAAACCCGTGAAGAATCCAACCATCCCTCCCCCTGAATCATACGGGCCAACTCACCCAGGGTCATTCCATGAACCACCGGTATAGGATGCATACCCACAAACGATCTGAACGACGTATCCAGTATAGGCCCATCTACAAAATGTCCGTTGGGATTAGGACGATCGAACACCCACAAAGGAAGGCCCTGATCGGCACAGGCCTGCATGAGGTAGTGCAGGCTGCTGAGGTAGGTGTAGAACCGCACACCCACATCCTGTATGTCGAAAACCACCGCATCGAGGCCTGCCAAATCCTCCGGTTTTGGTTTTACATTTTTTCCATACAACGAAACCACCCGAATCCCGGTGGCCACATCCCGACCATCCAATATTTCTTCCCCGGCCTGAACCTCCCCCCGGAATCCGTGCTCCGGGGCAAAAATCACCTCCACATCCACTCTTTTTTTACGCATGAAGTCGACCAGATGCATCCGCCCAACACGTGAGGTTGGATTCACCATCAGACCGATTTTCTTTCCTTTCAGCACGGGAAGCCACATCCTGTAGCGATCTGCACCGCAAATTGGAGCATCTGAACCACATCTATGCGGTTGGCTCGGGGGATGTGCCGATAGATCATGCGATGTACCTACCAAACAGACCGAAATCAACAAGACTGAGAAGACTGTGATCGCCTTATTTTTGACGGCTTGGAATCCACTCAAGATCCAATCTACACCAACCAATATGCGCTTTCTCTGGCTGCTGATGCACAGGCTGAACCGCGATAGCCACCACAGGCTCACGCGGTTGATGCTGCGGCTCGCCGTGGTAGTTACGGCCTGCGGAATTGCGGCTATCATGCTCTCATATGCCATCGTAGGTGGGTTCCAAACGGTTATTCCGGCTAAATTTACGGCCTTCACGGGCCATGTGCAAGTACAAACATTGGGACAGGCACAGGATTTCGAAACAGAACCCATCGCTCCTACCAATGCCATTGTCGACTCGCTGAAATCGATTCCAGGTGTAACGCACCTGGCCAAAGTGGGCTACAAGGCTGCCATCGCCCACAGCAAGGATGAATTTGAGGGTGTCCTGTTCAAGGGAATCGATCAAGAATACCCCCAGACACAGCTCAAGGAATGGCTGTCGGAGGGTAAACTCCCGAAGCCCTACACCGGAGAGGGGCCGGTGGAAGTCCTCGTTCCCGAATCGCTCGCGCGCCGGTTGCGACTAGCGCCGGGTAATCGGCTCAAACTCTACTTCATACAAAATCCAATCAGAGCCCGATCTGTTGTGGTGAGCGGATTCTATAAGTTGGGGATTGAGGCCGAATTCGGCAGACCCATCCTGCTCGGACCGCTCGATGTCCTTCGCCGCATCAACAACTGGTCGCCCGGACAGACCGGACAAATAGAAATACATCTGAAAGGTCTCGAAGAACTGCCGGCAGCAGTACAGGCCACCCGCGACATCATCGATCCCCGATGGGAAGCCTATTCTATAGTGGAGAGATTTGCCAGTTTGTTTGGATGGCTCGGGCTGTTCGACCTCAACAAACGGGTCATGCTGTTGATCATGCTGCTGGTGTGTGGCGTCAATATTCTGTCGGCCCTTCTCATCCTGATTCTGGAGCGGGTGCCGTCGATCGGCCTGCTCAAATCACTGGGAATGGACAACAAACGGGTTCGCTTGTTGTTTGTGCTGGCAGGATTAGCCACATGCATCAAAGGGTTGTTGTGGGGCAACCTGACCTTCTGGCTCATTTATGCCGCCCAAAACCAATGGGAGTTTATTCCCCTCGATGAGGAAAACTACTATGTGAATGCCGTTCCGATGCATTTGCCGATCAGCGAGGCATTGAGCATTAATGCTTTAGTACTCCTGGCCTGTTTGCTTCTTTGCCTGGCCGCCTCCTGGATCATCGGTAAAATTCATCCGGTCCACAGCATGCGGTTCGATTGATCTATTGGCTCATGGAAAGTGACCTGAAATCGACCGGAATCACCCGGCTCACACCCTGTTCCAACATGGTGATTCCGTAAATTATATCAATGGTTTCCATGGTCTTTTTGTTGTGGGTAACGATCACAAATTGCGACTGTCGACTAAACTGCTTGATCATCCGGTTGAATTTGTCGATGTTGTTGTCGTCAAGCGGCGCATCCACCTCATCAAAAATGCAAAAAGGTGCCGGCTTGTAGAGGAAGATGGCAAACAAAAGGGCCGTTGCGGTAAGGGATTTCTCGCCACCCGACAGCTGGTTAATCGACAGGGGCTTTTTCCCCTTGGGTTGCGCGATGATGTGGATTTGAGAATCCAGGGGTTGTTTAGGGTCAACCAACTGTAGGTCACAGGCATCCTCGTCCGAAAAAAGTGTTCGAAACACCTCGATAAAATAGGTGCGGATCTGACCAAAGGCCTCCAAAAAGCGTTCGCGGGCGGTTTGGTCGATTTCTGCTATTGTCTCGAGCAGACTGCCGCGCGCCTCCAGCAAATCGGATCGCTGTTTGGCAATAAACAGGTTGCGTTCTTCCACTTCTTTGTAGGTCTCCAGGGCCATCGGGTTGATGGGGCCAAATTCAGCCAAACGTGTGCGCAGACCAGCAATGTTTTGCTCTATGCCCGAAAGTTGTTCATGAGCTAATGGCGCAGTCCCTTCAAGCGCATCAATCTCCATTTCAAACTCCACCCGCAGGCGTTCGCGGATGCTGTTCTCGCGCAGACGCAGTTCACTAAGCCGGTTTTGCGCCAACTGCATCACCTGAAATACTTTATCCCTTCGATGGCGCATGTCGCGGATGTCATCTTCCTGTTGCGACAAGCCGTTACGGGCTTCAAGAAATTCATCCTCTGCCTGACCCTGACGGGTGTTCCATTCTGATTGCTGCCGATAGCGCTCCGAAAGTTCTTCATCGCCCGGACCTTGCTGATTCTGCCATTTATCAGCCTCAGCCCTGATTTCCATTAATTGTTTGCGATCCTGCGCCATGCGGTACTCCAACCGCTCAATCTGCTGTTGACGCTGATTCACCGACTGTTGTTGCGACTCCAATCGGCCAACCGACTGCTGCCAGGCGAGGCTCGATTCGTGGAATTGCCTTCTCAGCGGCTCAACTTTCTGATGTATTTCATCGGAATGAGGCTGCAAGTCCCGAATCTCATTCTGGGATTGGTCTCGCTCTGCCACCATAACCCCCATATCGGGAACAGAGGATTCCAGACTCGCGTGACTCAAATCTAAATAGGCTTCCAATTCTCCGATTCGATTTCGGTTTCGCGAAAGGGATGCTTCAAACAGGGCAATCTCCTGACAAATCTGATTGCCTGCCCGGTCCAGATCTGCCCAATTGCGCTGATGTTCAGCCAATGGCAAAGACTCGATTTCGCGGATTACCTCCCCTATTTGCTGCTCGATCCTTGACAGGGTTGATTTTCGACGCTCAATCGCCTTTTCAGCCTTTTCAATCGCCTTACCCAGTTCCTCTACCCTAAGGGCGCGTCCGATCCGCTTGCCCTGAAACAAGCCAATGGAGCCGCCCGAAATCCAGTTTTTACCAATGGATAGAATTCCGTTTTTACCCAACAAAACCCAGCTTGATTGTCCCGCCAACACATCAGACCCCAAACGAGTCAAGGCATCCTCATCGCACACCAAAACACCTTGCAATAAATACTGAAAGAGGGGTGCATGTTCATTCCGACAACTAATGAGAGAATAGGCACTGACGCAGCCCTCGGGCAATTTGGTTTCTTTTGATTTAGATTGGAGCAATGCCTCTTGTATAAAGAAACCGACCCTGCCCTTCGACGATTCCGACAAAAGCAGTACGGCCTGTTGTGCTTCCCATATGGTTTGCACCCAATAATGATTCAAATAGGGCTCCAAAAACGCCTCCAGCACAGGTTTCCATTCAGGCTCGGCCTGCATGAGGTCGGCCACCACAGCGGGAGTTGTGGTGAAACGCCCGTGGTCGCGCAGGTATTTGTGCGATTCCGGATAGCCTTCCATACCCTCTATCATACTTCGGGTCAACTGATGCTCGTTTCTTAGTTTATCGGTTTCGCGCAGAAGTTTATCGAGTTCCGTACGCAGCTCATCGCGCTTCTTCCCCAGACCGATTTTGTGCTGCGTGCCTTGTTCAGCCTGCCCTTGCAAAATGCCCAGACGTTCGGAAACCTCTGTTTTTTGTCGCTCATTATCCCGCAGAGCCGCCCTGGCCGTTTCCCAATCGCCCTCTGCCTTCTCGGATTCTGCACGGATTCGGCTAAGTTCCTGCTGGGCCGACTCCTGCTTACCTGTTTCCACCGCTTGTTGGCGTTCGTGTGCATGTATACGTGCAATCAAATTTTGCAACTCCTGTGATTTGAGCTGCAGTTGCCGGGTGTAGGAGTCCGCCTCTGTTTGTATTTCGTTCAGTTGAAAAGAATGGGTGTTTTTTGCGTCCAGCAATTGCTCAACCCGGATCGTGAGTGTCTGTATTTCTTGTCGCGCATCGGATTGGGTGATGGTCAGCTCACTCAGGGTCAATTGGTCGGCCGACAAACGCTCCCCTATCAATTGTTCCTGCCGACGCAAACTGCCGAGCTTTTCTCCACCCAGCTGCTTGGCCTGCTCGAGTGCCCGTGTTTCATCGAGGTACGCCCGCACCTGCGCCTGAAGAGCCCTCAGCTCCTGCTCCTGTCGGATTAAATTGTTCTTTTGGTCTTGCGCCACCGCCTCTGCCTTGGCAATTCGCGCATCGAGTTCTGTCTGTTCGGTCGCCAACTGCTGGCATTCTGCTTCTTGTTGCCCCAAATCCGAACCTAAGGTACTCATTTGGGTTGCGGCCAATCGGAGGGCCTGAGCGCGGTACTCTTCCTTCATCCGAACGTATTTTTCGGCACGCCGCGCCTGTGCCTGCAGCGCCTTCATATTCTTCTCGATCTCATGTACCAGATCATCCACTCTGCTCAGATCCAGTTCTGTTTCCTGCAATTTTGCGAGGCTCTCCTTCTTCCGGGCTTTGTAGCGCGAAATACCTGCCGCCTCTTCAAGGAGGAGCCTGCGCGAATTGTCCTTATCACTCAATATATCCTCGATCATCCGCAGCTCCATGATTGCATAGGAATCGCTGCCCACCCCCGTGTTCATGAGTAGGGTTGATATATCACGCAGACGGCAGTTGACTCCATTCAGCATATATTCACTCTCGCCGGTACGGTAGAGGCGCCGGCTGATAGTGACTTCCCGATATTCAACGGGCAACAGACCGGTGGTATTCTCAAAACAAATATGGACCTCTGCCATACTTGCCTGCCTCCGCTTTTTGGAACCATTGAAGATCACATTCTCCATCTTTTCGCTACGGAGCATACGCGTTTTTTGTTCACCCAACACCCAGCGCAGGGCATCTACCACATTACTTTTGCCGCATCCGTTGGGCCCCACAATGCCCGTAACCCCGTCTATAAACTGCAACGATACTTTGTCGCCAAAGCTCTTGAATCCTTTGATTTCAATGGTTTTCAGTTTCATCTTGCCGGAAACGGGAGTTCAAACATAGTAAGCAAAGCCTTAATCTGCTACCCGTTTTTCCCGTACCTTGGGATAACTTTCTTGACTATTTTTGTTGTTTACTCAAGTATGAAAATGGACTTCAATTTTTCTTCCGTTGTGTACACCCTGGCGATGGTGGCCTACGTGTTATACTCCTGGACGAAAAAAGGGAAAGAAAAAGAGAAAAAGAAGTCTAAGTCCCGCTCTGAGCACCGGTCTGAGACGCCTCCCGAAAAACCTGCATACAAAGAACCGGACGAGCAGCTGCCAGATTGGCTAAGGGAGTTATTGGACGAAGATGTCCCGGCCGATGAAACTAATGGCAAGCAAAAACCCGTTGCTCAACCCACTCCCGTGGCAGCAAAACCTATGCTCCAACCCGTTGTTAAGAGCGCCGGGCGTCCTTCATCCCAACCCGTTGTGCGCCACCGCGACAGCCAGGAGGTGCTCGAAACAGATCGCAGCAGCCTGGAATACATAGGTAATGAAACAAGGAGCCTCGAGGAAGGCAAATCACCCTATGAGATTTTCAACGAATCAAGAACGACGAATCCAGCTCAGCAGAATGCGTCAGGAACTCAATCCCAGTCCGCTCCGGCCACAAGGTCTGTCGGGGAGATGACCGAAGCCCCGGGCTATTGGCAACACTCCGACCTGCGCCGCGCCATCATTTGGTCGGAAATTCTGAAGCCTCATCCCGAACAGAAATCGCATCATTTTTAGCGATTCCCCTCCCTAAACCGCACATCGAGTAGATATTTACTAGTTAGGTCCATCAGAATCAGATCTACGTCACCCCGCACTTTTATCGTGGTTGAGGCATCGTTTCGGGGACTACAAACCATTCCTCCCAGATGCAGGGGCATCTGAAAATCTGGTGATACCCGCCGATAGCGTAACTTGAGGGTTTGCATTCCATCGGTATCCACCTCTATCCGCCGGCAGGTCAACACAGGCAGGCGGCTTTTTAACAAGTACTGACGAAAAAAACCGGCATATTCGTCACCCGCCCACCGGCACCAGTATTCGGTGAGTTGACGAGTATCGAGATTTTTGTAGGTGAAATGCTGGTAAAATTCCCGTAAAATTTCATCAAACCTCGATTTCTCCGGCATCGAGTGCCGCAAACTATGCCACATCCACGCTGCTTTGTAGTAGATGTCGGTGTCCAGTTTCCGTTTGTTCGTGCCCGCCGAGGCCGCAACCGGCTGTCGGTTTCGGATCCGTTCACGCAAACCCACCATATAATCGGTATATAGCGAGCTGTCGGGATGCCGCCATTCCAGAAGGCGCGATTCACTCCAGGTCGCCAGCCCCTCATGAATCCATAAATCGTGGGGGCGACAAGCACTGACAGCATTTCCCCACCACTCATGGGCACTTTCGTGAACCAGGATGAAGTCGAAACCGTATTTATTACGCTTCAAACGGTTGCCATAGGCCACGCACGATTGATGCTCCATGCCCCAATATGGGGTTTCCACCACCTTATACCCATCCCTCCAAAAAGCATACGGCCCAAACACCTCTTCAAAACCCTTCATCATCGTCTGGGCTTCCGAAAAATACT
This sequence comes from Sphingomonadales bacterium, assembly GCA_016872215.1. Lineage (GTDB taxonomy): Bacteria > Bacteroidota > Bacteroidia > UBA7662 > UBA7662 > F1-60-MAGs140. The sequence goes on from VHAX01000002.1 coordinate 36,951, forward strand.
CCCTGGCCTGCTCTACCCCTCTCGCAAGCATATGAAATTTTAGCTGACGGATCTCCCCCTTCATATCCTGATAGGACAGCCCAAACTGCCCATAGTCTGCTATGTTAAACGTAATGTTGTATAGGTTGATGGGGTAACTGACCAAAGCCCGGTAGTACACACGCTGGTCAGGTAGCATTTCAGGAGGAAAATTAATGCCGTTGGTCACCAATGCCGGACTACCTTCAGGCAGGCCGAAGGTCAATCGAACAGAATCGGGCTCATCGGACAACCGATCGAAGCAGGGCCACCAGGATGAGGCTCCCGATGTTTGACAGGTCATACCCAACCAGGGACGGCCATGATCATCTGAAGACACTACCACACCATCCTCCCATGGCGGTTTGGAGGCAGGAACCAGATAAGAATGAAAAAAGGCAGTTAGAGTCATCCGACCATGGCTAATCTCCTTGGGAACGGCGCGTTCATCAACACAAATCCTCGAACCCCGGCGCTTGAAGGCAACCGGAACCTGTCCAATGAAAATGCTGTCGACTATCACCTGAGATCCCGCATCAAATTCTAGAGGGGGCCAGCGTCTATTCTTCTGCCCGACAGCCGATTCACCTCGGGCTTCAATATGCATATCTACACGCCCTTTGATGGGCAAAACAGCTTGCGAACGCCCGGGGAGGTGGACCAGCGACAGAGTATCCATTGTGATGTGGAGGTCATAGTAACGTACACGATAGGGCTGAACTAGTTCCCTTCCCCTGCATTTCCGGGTGTAGATTTCAGCGGATTCCAACTTCTTTTGAAAATGATCTGGAAGTGGCCCTGATATTTCATTCGTATACTGACAAATCGGACGGGTGGAGACCGAACGAACGGGGGACTGAAAAGCGACTAAAATTGCGTAAAACACAACATAAAAAGGATATTTCCCATTGAATTGCCTCATAGAACTTACTCTTTATCGTGGTAAATTTACCATATGAAAAGTACCTTTAAAACATGCTCTTTTGGTAGACTGCAGAGCCTAATCCTCTGCATTGCGTTGATTTCCCGGATTGACAACGCCGAAGCAGACCCAAATAAAACGCCTGTTAGAACAGAGTGGAGCGACGCAGCCCATCCCTATGTATTGCATTTCGATCCAATCGGATATAAGTGGATCGAATCAGTCGACCAGCATGGTGCGCCGTACAGAGCCGGTTTCAGACCAACCCAATCTTTGCGCTTGAATCGCAACAAACCCCCCGAGAACTCAAGGGACATGAAACCGGCTTGGCGCATAGATGCTTGTCACGGGTGGATGGACGCTCCTTATGCCCTCAGCAAATGGAAAGCACTATGGCAAACTGCAACGCTGGGCGAAGCCTATCTGGTGGGCTGCTACCCAGCCGCACTGGGCATTCGGGTGGAACGCGTTAGAGAGAAGTTGTCGTGGGGACTACAACTGGGATACCGAGAACATTTTACTCATCATTATCGGGTAGCCACACTTCTCGACGAACGGCACTATTCGCATCTATCGGCATTGGCTTTGGTTGAATATTCATACCTGAACGGACTTAGGTGGTCGCTTGGCGGCCAAATCGGACTCGGAGTTGGCAGGCATAACACCCTTATTCGCGCAGGGCCGGAAGCCGGAAACCGCATGCATAGAACCCTTATGAGCTGGCAAATTACACCCATTATTCTACGGATCAATCATCGGCAACTTGGCGGATTTGCAGGCATGGGCTATGGTTCGGCTGGCATACTGCAATCAGGAATATCATATTCCATCTATCCGAAGCGAACTTTTTCGCCTTGAATTAGTTTGAATAGCAAATCAATTCATATGCGCTGGATTTTCCTGTTGATTGTTTTGTTGTTTTGGCTCGGCATCGATCTATATTTTTATCAAGCCATCAAAACCGTCTTCAAGGGCAAGCAGAATAATTTAATCAGCAGGATTTACATTGGACTATGCGTGCTGCTCTATGCTCTGATTGGTGTATCAATCACCCTGAACGGGGCCCCCGCCGCCCTAAACTACAGAAATCTAATTGTATCAGTACTGTTTATCGGCTTCATCATTCGGCTCTTGGCCCTACCCTGGTTAATCTTAGATGATCTGAGGAGATTGCTTATTTGGATCAAAAAAGCGATTTCGCAGCAAATTTTCACCAGGAAAAGTTTCCGTTCGGATACCTCCACACGACCCAAAGCAACTTTTGCAGACGCGACCGAAACCGGGAAGGGCATCACCCGCTCCGAGTTTTTGAGCAAGGGGGCCATAATCACAGCCGGCATCCCTCTCGTGGGTCTGGTCTATGGCGCGGTTCGGGGCGCCTACGCCTACACTCTTCATCGTGTGACCTTGAGTTTCCCCAACCTGCCCCCGTCTTTCGATGGCTTCACCCTTGTTCAGCTCAGCGATATGCATTTGGGATCATTTGGGAGCCATAGGGACGTAGAACGCGGCCTAAAAATGGCGATGGACACAGCCCCCGATTGTGTGGTGTTCACCGGAGATCTCGTGAACAACCGAAGCGACGAAGCGCTCCCTTGGTTATCACTGCTCAAACAAATACGGGCGCCCCATGGTGTTTACAGCATCTTGGGCAACCATGATTACGGCGATTACCAGCAGTGGGACAGTCCTCAGGCGAAGCTCGATAATATGTCACTGATGCACAAAATACAAGCCGATGCCGGCTGGAATCTGATGCGCAACGAACATCGACTCCTAGAGAAAAACAATGAAAGAATTGTGCTCATCGGGGTCGACAATTGGGGATCGGGGCGGCGCTTTTCCCAATATGGTGATCTTGCGGAAGCTGTGAAAGGCATCTGCGACGATTCCTTTCAAATCTTATTGAGTCACGATCCCTCACATTTCGAGGAAGTAGTGCGCAAGAATTTCCCCCAAATCGACCTCACCCTCAGTGGACACACCCACGGAATGCAGGCAGGAATTGAAATTCCAGGGGTTGTCAAATGGAGCCCCAGCTCATGGGTCTACCCCCACTGGGCAGGCTTGTACACCTTCGGACGGCAATATCTCTACGTTAATCGTGGATTTGGATTTTTGGGCTATCCCGGTCGTCTCGGCATTTGGCCGGAGATCACCCACATCACCCTGAAAAAAATATATAAATTACCTTAAGTGAATCCTATTAAGTCCCTATTTTTAATAGGATTATCCGTCTCAAAACCTTCTCCATAAGTTACCCCGATGAGTCGACCCATCTCACGAGCGCGAGCCTCCAGGAATGGGAAAAAGTCGGCTCCGGATATAGGCGTTTTCGGCTCCCTGTTATCAGGGTCATGGAATTGAGAGGAATAACAACGCACAACATCCATTTTTCCCTCAAAAAATGGGGTAATATCAACCACCACATCAGGCTTACGGTAATGATCCTGTATATAATGCAGGAGTAATTCCGGCCTGAATGCCTCCTGTTTATGGCCATCATCCCCCCAGGTTTCAAACATGGGTAATCCAGACATGAAAATCGCACGAGCCACCAGGCGTGCCGCGCGACCGTGATCGGGGTGCCTGTCACCCCGGGCATTGGCCAAAACCACACGAGGCCGGGTGTAGCGGATTGCCCCTGCGATCGACTGCAGATTCGCCGCACTTTCTTCAAACAACCCATCGGCCATTCCCAACTGAGCACGGTAGTCCAGCCCCATAAAATCTGCGGCCGCACGGGCTTCTAAATCGCGCAGATCGGCGTTGCCTCGACTGCCCATTTCACCACGGGTTAGGTCCACCACACCCACCCGGTAACCCATCGACTTGTGGAGAAGCAGGGTGCCTCCACATCCCAACTCTGCATCGTCGGGGTGGGCGGCTATGGCCAAAACATCCAAAGGGGTGAAATGAGCTTGATTCATAAACTAAGGGATGATTTTTGTAGCGGATGTGGAACGGCGCGCCTTCATAGACGGCTGGTAAGCCTCAGCTTCAATGTCTTTAATAATAATCTCGATGTCGCGGTCCTCCTCAGAATCGTAGGTCGATTTCAGGTTGCTACCAAACAAAGCGGCCAGGCTCTGCCACATAAACGCTTCAAAACTACCCCGAAATTCCTTCACGATGGAATAGGTACTTCGGGCGGTCTCGCGGTCCACCAGCTTAATCAGGATTCTGCCTTGGGTGACCGTAAGTGCCATCAGTTCCTTCTTGTACTCCTTTTTCAGAGAATCTTCCAGCGCCTTGGTGTAGGCCCGATGCCTGGCCTCCGGAATCGTCTTTAGCCGTTCCTCCAGGGCGGCAAGCCTCCTTCCGGCTTCCTTCGCCAGCGGATACACCCGCCTTACGTTCTGATAAAGTTTGTTGAAACGCCTTTCATCGCGTGCGCTTTTGAAAAATCGCTTACTGCGGATTGTAATGGAAGGCAGGAAAACAACCGGTATGGTATCCCCGTTCTCATCGATGTAGGCCGGGAGTTCCCAAACCATCACGGCCCGGGGTTGGGCCTCACTCGTTGGTGGTGTCCATAAAATGACTGTAACGAAACAAAAAATCCAGAAGCGGTTCAAAGCCAGTCAATTGCTATTTTTACACATCCAAACTGCAAAAATCGAATAAAAGTACGTCCGGTGCACGCAACCTCCGAGAATCACTCCCCACTGCACGTTTTATCCCCAATTGATGGGCGTTATTGGGCCAACGCCTCCGCTTTATCCCCATTTTTCTCAGAATATGCCCTCATCCGACAAAGGGTTATGGTTGAGCTGCGCTATCTGAAGGCTCTCTCCGGCCTGTCGCTGGCCCAGTTTCCCGTTGCGGGCCCCACAGAATTGTCGCTGTTTGAAGCCATCGAAACCCACTTCGGGGAACAAGATGCCCTGCGTGTGAAGGAGCTGGAAAAATTGCTGCAGCACGATGTGAAGGCGGTCGAATATTACATCCGGGAAAAACTCGAAGCGGCAAACCTAGGGCACTGGATTCCATGGATTCACTTTGGACTTACCTCGCAGGATGTGAACAACACCGCCATACCCTGGCTGCTTCGATTGGCGCATGAATCCGTTTTGGCGCCCGAGTTGAACACACTCAACCGTGACCTATCACAACGTGCTTCGGAATGGGATCACCTTCCCATGCTGGCACATACCCACGGACAGCCCGCCAGTCCCACCCGTCTGGGTAAGGAAATGCGCGTGTTTGAGGAGCGAATCGGCCATCAGTCGGTCCTCTGGTCGGCCATTCCCTTCGCGGGCAAATTTGGGGGGGCGACCGGGAATTTCAATGCACACCACATAGCCTATCCGCTGGTTGACTGGCACTCGTTTGCCGATGACTTCCTGCGCTCTGAAATGGGACTGCACAGATACCGATACACCACCCAGATCGAACACTATGACAACTTATCGGCCTACTGCGACAATCTATGCAGAATCAATACCATATGGATTGATTTAGCGCGCGACGTATGGCAGTACATTTCTATGGGTTATTTCCGTCAACTCGTGGTGGCCGATGAAGTGGGTAGCTCGGCTATGCCCCATAAAATAAACCCCATACAGTTCGAAAACGCAGAGGGCAATTTGGGATGGGCAAACGCGCAGCTTCAGTTCCTATCATCAAAACTACCCATTTCCCGTCTGCAACGCGACCTCACAGATAGCACCGTTCTGCGCAATCTGGGCGTGCCACTGGCTCATACATTAATCGCCTGGCAATCCCTTCGAAAGGGGCTTTCCCGAATCGATGCGCATCCCGAAATTATGCAAGCCGATCTGGAACGCAATTGGGGGGTGGTAGCCGAGGCCATACAGACCGTACTAAGGCGTGAAGGTCATCCGCAAGCTTTCGAATGGCTCAAAGATCTGACCCGAACCGGACAAGCTCCAGACCGGGCACTGATTCATTCATTTATCGAAGGATTACCCATTAGTCATGCGCTCAAAGAAGAAATGCTCGCTATCACCCCATGGAATTATTTAGGCATGTAGTTTAGTCTGTTTGAATATGCAGGAAGGAATTGACTACTACATAACGGCCGATGGGAAATATGTGTTTACCGAGGTTTACCTGAAAAGAAGGGGGCAATGCTGCCGTTTGCATTGTCGCCACTGCCCCTATGGGAGTCACCCCAATGTCCAACCCCACATTCCGGAAAACAGCGAAATCATAGGCATCACTAACGCGTACAATAAAAAGTGACACGAGCCGGAATTCCTTATTACCACCCCTTTCAAGCGGAAGTGGCACCTAAAGACCGGTGCATATTGACGGGCTTGCCTGTTCCTGACGGACCGGATGGGCGACTACCCCTTTTGCCACCATTTTGGGTTGAGCGGTTCGGGCTTGCCGACTCACGACTTCAACTCAGTGGGGGTGACAGCCTGTACTATTCGGATATCCTGATCCCGGTGCATCCCAATCTGCAGGATCGAATGAAAAGCATCCAAAATGGGGTGCCCGATTTACTGACGGCAGGATGGGATGGCTTGAATTGGATTCGGGCCGAACAACTCTATCAGTGGATGTGCTGGCTGGGAATCGGCCTGCTCTACCATGAATACATCCTGCCGGTGGACCAAAGGTCCGATTCTATGGCCTTTCTGCAAGAACCGGCTATGGTGCACCGCTTCTCGCTCATCCACCTGAGTCTGTGTTCCGCGCTACGTACGATAACCTTCGAGAATTTTGACCCCGGTTCATTGTTCATTTTCCAAAGCCATACCTATCCCAGTCCACGTCTCAATTTTAACCTCAAGATTAGTCTTAACACCCTTTGCCTCAGCATTCGGGCCGGAGAGGTTTGCATGATGTCATGCTTGCAAGACAACGGCACCCAAATTGCTTTTTTCGAATCCTATTTCCAAAAGTTCGATGGATATACCCTGCATCCCATTCAACTCGACGAACTTTTTGCCCGACTCAGCTACAAGGCCTATCTGATGAACCCCCGTTTTCACTACGGTCTGGCATGGCCCGAAGATGGGGAAGTGAATGGAATTACTTACGTTAGACTGGAAATACCCGAAGAGGATCGAATGCAGGATGTCTTCCGCCCATGGAATGAACAGATATTTGCATCAATTTTGCTGGCTCAGTTATCGCCCTATGGAATCACTCAGGAAGATCTGCAGGGCCCGGATCATCAGGTTGTGACTTTTTTGGAGGTTTCAGACGGGCAAGTTCACGAGGTGGATGCGCAATTCAACAAGATCAGCGATTTGCTGAAGATTTAAAACGTGAATCCAATTCGATCAACTCCAGATCTTGAATGGCACCACATATAATGCTAAATCGCATGAGGGTACGCATTGTGTGCCAACCCAGTCGGCCTGCCGCACCTGGGTTGAGATGCAGGACTCCCGCCATGGCTGATCGCTCCGCCAAGGCGATATGGGAGTGGCCGCAAACCACCAAATCGGCACGGTGCTGTTTGATTTCCTGAATCAGGGCCGCGTCATATCGGTTGGGGCGCGGGAGTATGTGACGCATTAATAGGCGTAACCCCTCCCGCTCAATCACCAAGGTTTCTGAAACACGCTTGCGAACGGCCGCCGGGTCGATATTGCCGTAAACGCCCTGCAAAGGGGCCCATTCTTGAAGTCTATCGATGACACCCTCATTCCCAAAATCGCCGGCATGCCAAATTTCATCGCATCCCTTTAAGTAGTTGCCCAGCGATTCGTCGACATATCCATGCGTGTCACTGAGTAGGCCTATGCGCATAAATTGAGTATTTTCAGTTTGTCAAACCAATAAGATTATTGCACTTATCAGAGCGTGTCGAACCTAAATCGGTATAGTTTGGGACATTTATGCTTAGGGCACCTTAACAAGCCGAAACGTATGGGATTGACTGGCCCAATTTACCCGCAACAAGTAGGATGATGCGGGAAAGGTGAAAGAGGATAAACGAATGGCCGATTGGGTGTAAACTTGTTCTTCAGCAAGGAGTTGACCTAAAGTGTTGAACAATTGCCAATTCACCATTTGTGGTGATTCAAGATCGAGTCCCACCACAAGTTCGTCGCGGAAAGGGTTTGGATATACCGTGGCGGGGGCTTTAACCCGCACGATGGCATCCACAAAAGGCGGGCCCTTTCGGGTTTGGGTTGATATGCGCATGCCGTAGAGCCCGGGCACATCAAATACCAATCCACCCGAAGCCACCCGCCCATCGAATCGGGTAGGTACGGCTAGATTTTGCCAAGAAAGCAGGCTGCCCAGGGGGCGGAGATCAATCTGAAAGTCGACCGGATGCCTGTGAAGCCCCTGAAAAGAGGCATTCACCACTCGGGCAATGGGCGATTCATCATACTGCATCACAAAGCTCTTTAGTTCAACCGTGTCACGCTCCAGCAATAGGGAATCGGCCACCAAAAACTCGGGATCCGCGCATCCGGTCGTGATCAGGTTCAGAGAATCCCACAGCTGTTGCCGAAATGAGAAAAAATTGAGGGCAGTATGCATACGCGTGGACTGCCCGACACTGAATACGCTCATGCATGGGTCGTCGGTGTAATCCATGTAATTCTCAGTCTGACGCGGAAATCCACATTGCATGGGTCGCGATGGATTGGGCGGACAGCCAAAAAATGAACCGGAGCATGTAGGAGTATCATCAACATAATCATCTCCTGAACAATCATTTACATCACCCCATGTATGCCAAAGATTTAAGTAGTGACCTACCTCATGAGTAAGTGTTCTGCCCAATTCATAGGTATCATCCAACCAAAATGACTGATTCGCTTGTTTGTCGCGACTTCCCATATACCTGGCCGACACCACCACGCCATCCACAAAAGTTCGGTCGGGATTTCCATCCATCCATTCGGCCAAAAAACTGTAGCCCAATGCGCCAGAAATGTTCTGAACCACCCAAATGTTGAGGTAGCGGTCGGTAGGCCAACGACTCACATCTTTCATCGGCCTGTCGTTACCCATATTGTGGGTTGCACTGCCCGCATAGGGCACATACACGATGCCCTGTGAAGGGGCCCCAGATGAGTCGCGGGTGGCTAAGCAAAATTCAATTTGAGCATCGGTCCCAACAGGGTGCTGGTTGTAGCCCCTGCTTCCGAATATCCGGCGAAAATCCTCATTCAACACCTCAATATTCGAACGAACCTGTTCTAAAGTAAGGTGTCCACCTCTTCCATACAACGAATCGGGTGGGTATAAAATATGAACCACCACTGGGATTCGATACAAGGCCGGGCTGGAAGCTGAATCGGCTTGCATACGACCGATACGACCCTCCTCCCAACGCTTCAAACGCATTCGGGTATCATCCCAGCGAGAGTGAAATCCCTCCTGCTGCGAAAGGTTGTTGAACATCGACTGATGTCCGCAGCTGCGTTGGGCATGGGAATGGGCTGTGATCAATAGCAAAAATAAACAGCTCCAAAAAAGCACCCGAAATGAGTTTTTCATTCGAATAAAATTGTGATTTGCCCTCACTTTAACACTAATTGAACGAGCTGAGGAGAGCGCTGTTCAACCAAAATTTTACGACCCGACAGCAAACCCTTTTCGGTTCGGTCGCTTTGGTGCCTCAACGTCCATAAATCGAGTCCACCTTCCCACTCTGTTTCCAGTATGGGCGACAAAGCGTGGAGGAGGGGCTGCACTTTATAGGGATCGTCATCGACGCAGAAACGGAAACTCAACGCGGTTTGTTGCATCAGGTGTGCTTTGATCCCTAAACGATACAATTCGGTATAGATCAGGCTCAGGTGTTCCTCAGCAAAGAAACTAAAATCGCGTGTGCGGACGGTGATCAGGGCTTGTGGTCTCTTCACAATGATGTAGGGTCTACTTTTGCTCTTCTCTGCGGCCCCATGGATGAGGGTTCCGGGCAATTCTGGCCGAATAAAAGACCGAACGCGCAGCTTGATTCCCATATTCTGCAGAGGTTTGATAGTCTTGGGATGAATCACAGAAGCACCGTAGTACGTCATCTCGACCGCCTCCTCATAGGGGAGCTCAGAAATTAATCTGGCAAATGGGAAACGCCTTGGATCCGCATCCATAACGCCCGGAACATCCTTCCATATGGTAAGCTCATCGGCTCCCAGACAATGGGCAAAAATAGCAGCGGTATAGTCGGATCCCTCCCGACCCAGGGTGGTTGAATCACCGCTCACTGCATCTCTTCCCACAAATCCCTGAACCACCATCCGCATATCTGGACAAGAATTCAATTGAGATATGGCCGTACGGGTGGCAGCCCAATCGACACGGGCATCGCGGTAAGTGTTGTTGGTTACGACCCAGTCCCGCGCATCCAGCCAACGGTTCTCGATTCCCGTCAGATTCAAATAATCGCTCAGAATCCGCGATGAAATGAGTTCTCCCAGTCCCACCACCTGATCATACATCCGATTGTAGGTTTCCCTCGCCGGGGCCGCCTCATCGAGGTGCCCAAACAAACGGGCGAAAAGGGGCTCAACGCCCGCCAGCAATTTTCGTTTCATCGCGGGATGTTCCGCCAATTCCTTGATGATTTCATGGTGGTAGTCGCGCAACATACCGGCCTGTTCCACGGCCTCCGGACGCTTGCCGTCGAACCAGCAGCGCACCACTTCCTCAAGACGGTTCGTACTCTTGCCCATGGCCGAAACCACCAAAACCAGTCGCTCCCGCGCATTGCGTTCCACAATTCCGGCCACATTGCGTACGCCAGAGGCGTCGCAAACACTGGTTCCTCCAAATTTATATATGTTGATTGATTGCGGTTCTGCAGAGCTCATGCCTTAGTCAAGATGCATTTCAGGAATCTCACCCTCCACCACCAAGCGACCTGCAGTCTTGGTCACGATTTCTTCGACCGAAACCCCCGGGGCACGCTCCCGCAATACAAATCCACGGGGGTCGATGTCGAAGAAACCCAGTTCGGAAACCACCTGTTTTACACAAGACTGACCGGTCAATGGTAATGTACACTCGGGCAACAGCTTCGATTCTCCAGCCTTGTTGGTATGCTGCATGGCCACGATGATGTTGCGTGCACTGGCCACCAAGTCCATAGCTCCTCCCATGCCCTTCACCATCTTACCTGGAATTTTCCAATTGGCTATATCGCCTCTATCACTCACCTCCATGGCCCCCAAAACCGTGAGATCGACCTTCCCAGCCCTGATCATGCCAAAACTCAGTGCCGAATCGAAGAAAGACGAGCCGGGCAAAGTGGTGATGGTTTGTTTACCCGCGTTGATCAGATCCGGATCCTCCTCCCCTTCCCAGGGAAAAGGCCCCATACCCAACAATCCGTTTTCAGATTGTAGGACCACCTGCATTCCCTCTGGTATGTAATTGGCCACCAAAGTCGGGATTCCAATCCCCAAATTCACATAATAGCCATCGCGCAGCTGCCGGGCAATTCGGCGTGCAATTCCGTGTTTGTCGAGCATAAGCAAAAATATCGAACAAAATACGGATATTCCCAGCCCCAACGAACCCCGAGCATGTCAGATCCCGTCCGCTCCCGATTAAAAAATATTCGTGTCGCAGTTTTCGACCTCGACGGGGTTTTGACCGATGGCCAAGTTTATGTAATGGGTGACGGACAAGAACTACGCAGTATGCACGTGCGCGACGGATATGCACTGGCAAGGGCATCGGAAGCTGGATTGCCGATTTGGGTAATCAGCGGGGCCCATCCACCTGGGGTTCGCCAAAGGCTGAATCAGTTGGGTGTACAGGAAATTTCTTTGGGCATTCGCGACAAGGCAGCAGAATGGAATCGACTGCAGAAAAAATATGCCATAGACCCCACCCATATCCTGTTTATGGGTGATGATCTTCCCGATCTACCCCTTATGCGCTTGGCGGGACTCGCCACGTGTCCCAAAGATGCTGCACCCGAAATCCTGGCGGCTGCCCAATACATCATTCCTCTTGCGGGTGGAGAGGGATGCGTGCGCTACATTTTGGAAGAATGGCTCCGTTTGCTCGGTTTATGGGATGTTCCCTCCCTGCAACCCGGTAATTAAACCTTTATTCTGAGGGTGTTATAAGACAGATTCTGGCAATTTACCCCCACCAGTCTGCACTCTATGTTTTTCAGTGAACTTATTCCACAAAACAGCCTAGCACTGAACTTTCAAATCAGGAGAAAATGTTATTCGAAGTCATACTGGTTAAACTCCGTTTCCATCCACCCTTGCTAAATATAGAATCTATCCCCCAATCCGAATCGCCCATAAAATCCAACAATCCCGCAAACTAAGCATGAACGAGTCGTTTCCCTATGAGCTGATCCTCGCATCGGCGTCGCCACGACGAAAAGAGCTACTTGAGCGCATGGGCTTTGATTTTAGGATTGAAGCGGTGGACGCCGATGAAACACCCGATACCAATCTGCCGGTAGAACGAATGCCCGTCTGGCTAGCCAAAAAAAAAGCCGGTTTGGTGTGCAACATTAACCGGAAAACACTGGTCATAGCTGCAGATACGATGGTTCTGCTGGGCAACCAAATCCTAAGCAAGCCTGAAAACGTTCTGGAAGCCTCTGAAATGCTCAAGTCACTCTCCGGAAAAACCCACCGCGTCATTACCGGGGTATGTCTAAAAGGTCTAAGACGCCAGACTACATTTTCCGTTACGACACGGGTGCGCTTTGGCCTCATCACAGATGATGAAATCGAATATTACATACACTGCTTTGAGCCATTCGACAAAGCCGGAGCCTATGGCGTACAAGAATGGATCGGGCTCTCATTCGTGACCCATATTTCCGGCTCATACACCAACGTGGTGGGATTACCCACAGAACGTTTGTACCGCGAACTGAAAAAAGCAGCGCAGTCACGGCGCTATTAAAAACCTACCTGTCCTTCATTACGGTTCCGTAATAAAAGAAGAATCAAATCCGAAAGGCAGAAAAACCGATACCCCGTCTGCCTCATACACCTGTTGACCGGTTCCCTTCAGGTAAACCCTGACCGGTGATTTTTGCCTACGCTCCACCTCCAATAGAACCTGGAGACAAGAGCCGCACGGAAAGGCGGGTGAAAGCTCGGTGCCATCGGACCGCGCCACTACAATGGCCATGGCCATCACCGGCACACCCGGCTCCTGAACACCCGCTGCAAAAAGTGCAGTTCGTTCGGCACACAAGCCGCTGGGATATGCAGCATTCTCCTGGTTACTGCCAGGAATCACCTTTCCATTCTCCAACAACAAGGCGACTCCCACAAAAAATCTGGAATAGGGCGCGTAGGCGGTCGATAAAGCCTGTTCGGCCTCATGGATGAGTTCTTGAATGTATCGATCGAGGGTTTCCAAATGAAACCCCCGAACAACGCAGTTTCTTTGGATATTTACCGAAAAATCCGATTGCCCGTCCATTCGTCGCTATAATTCGTCAAAATAAACAAAATCAAGCAAACCACCAAATCCATGGGACAATCCTCCATACTCATTCTCGGCGCCGGCCGATCGGCCACTAACCTGATCGACTATCTGCTCGGGCATGCAGCGGAAAACCAATGGATGGTCACGATTGCTGATTTGTGGCCCGATGCCGCTGAAAGAGCCTCCAAGGGACACCCCAACGCAAGGGCTGTTGCCGCTGATTTGTCGGACAAGAACATACTGCAAGGACTTCTGAAGGATCAAAAAGTCGTGATTTCTCTTTTACCAGCCGAAAAACACCCCATGGTGGCCCGAATGGCCCTTCAGCAGAACGTCTCCTTATTCACTGCCTCTTATGTTTCGCCCGGGATACAACAACTCGATGAGCAGGTGAAGAAGGCGGGATTGCTCTTTCTCAATGAGCTGGGGTGCGACCCGGGCATCGACCACATGAGCACTATGGAGCTCATGGGTCAGTTGAAATCAGAGGGGGCCATTATCACAGGGTTCTATTCCTATACGGGTGGACTCGTCGCGCCGGAATGCGACGATCACCCGTGGCATTATAAATTCTCATGGAACCCCAGAAACGTCGTGCTCGCAGGGGCCCCCGGACCAGCCCAGTACCGCTACCAGCATTCCACCCGTCATTTGCCCTACCCCCGTTTGTTTCGTGAACCCCTACGAGTTGATGTTCCGGGTGTGGGGATGCTCGACGCCTATCCCAACCGCGACTCTCTCCCCTACACCTCACTCTACGGCCTTGAAGATATTCCCACCTTGTTGCGGGCCACTTTCCGCTATCCGGGATTCATGCAGGGTTGGTCGGTGCTGGTTCACCTCGGATTGACCCTAAACCACTACAGACTTGAGGCCAAAACCCGTACCCGACGCGATTTGTTGATGGAATTTCTTCCTCCCCACTACGGTAGCCATCCCGAGCAGGCACTCGAACGGGTTTTAAGTATCGATATGGGCCTTCATGGAGATCAGATCACTATGATCCTTGATCAATTCCGCTCGATCGGCTTTTTTGAGTCCATTCCCCTGCCCGACTCCCCGACCACTCCGGCCGAAATGTTGGAGCATATTTTACTGGCACACTGGTCGCTACTCCCATCCGACCGCGACCGTGTAGTTATGCACCACCGAGCCGATTATGAACGAAATGGTGAGCTCAGAACACGAACAGCTACCCTTGACCTCATTGGCAAGGACGCCACCCATACCGCGATGGCTCAAACGGTTGGCCTGCCCCTTGCCATCGCAGTTCGTCTATTTATGCAGGGAACTCTAATGGTTCGTGGTGTTCACATTCCAACCCGCGAAGAAATTTACCGGCCAATCCTTCGGGAATTGTCGGGCTACGGCATTCATTTCAAGGAAACCGATACGGAGCAATTGCAAGACCCTTTCATATGCTGATCAGGTTAAAAACACCCGTCCCCACCCCGCCCAGTCACCTGTTGGGTTGGATGATTTTATTCGGCATCGCAGCAGGTGCCCTGCTGATTGAACCCTATTTGAAGCCATTCGACAGTATAACAGTCGCCCTACTGATCTCTATACTTGTCGGGAACCTGATCTCCTCGAAATATACTGGTCGATCTGCCTGGTATTATTCCGAAAAGCATCTATTGGCCATTGCCACAATGCTACTGGGCTTCGGAATGGATCTCAGTAAGGCCCTCAACTTGCCCCCACAATACTGGGTCTACATTATATTGTCGGTGGCATTCGCATTAGGTTCGGCCCATCTGATCATGAGGGCATCGACCATGAGTTTGCGGTGGACCATGGGCGCTGGTCAGGCCATCTGTGGTAATAGCGCGATCGCCGCTGCAGCGCCTGTGGTGGGTGCCACATCCACCGAAATCGGGGTGTCGGTAGCCACTGTTAACCTGCTGGGAACTCTCGGCATCATCATTTTCCCCATACTCGCCACCCACTTCGGGTTGTCGGAAGAAGCATCGGCCCTGCTGTTTGGTTCCGTTCTACAATCGGTCGGACACGTGGCAGGGGCGGGACAAGCACTCGGCTCGGATGTGTTGTCGGTGGCATTGCTCGTGAAAATGGTGCGCATCCTATGGTTGGGTCCGACCGTTCTGTTTATGGGGTGGGTGATCGCACATATGAATGCCCAAACTCCATCCCGGAATCAGGTAAGCAAAGGGCGCGCCTCCCGAATTCTATCGGTCATCCCCTGGTATGTATGGGGATTTTTGATAAGTAGCCTGCTCGTTTCTACAGGATTCATCCCCCCAATCCTTATTGGATTTATGAAATATGCAGGTAAATATCTGCTTCTGCTTGCTATGACGGGCATCGGACTAGGCATCAACATCCGTCAATTGCTCTCGGCCGGACCAGCAGCGGGAATGGGAGGCACCCTGATCTTTATGCTGCAAACGCTGTTGATTATCCTCTTGCTCACCCAATGGGCCTAAAACTCACGGCAACGAGACTTCGGAAGCAACACTGATTTGATTTCGTTTGATTTGGACGATAATCTTTTATTTCCGATTTCCGCTCAAGCACTTTTCCGAATAGCCCCTATCTCAGATTCGACCCCGGATGAGCTGATCCACCACCGACGGATCCAGTAAGGTTGAGGTGTCTCCCAATTGGGAAACATCACCTTCCGCAATCTTACGGAGAATTCGACGCATTATTTTACCCGAACGCGTCTTTGGCAATCCGGGCACCAATTGGATCTTATCGGGTCGCGCAATTTTGCCGATAAATTCGGTCACAGTTGCCGTAATCTCCGCCCGGATGTTGTCGGGATTTTGCGGATCCCCCTTGCAGATTACAAAGGCATAAATGGCTTGCCCCTTCAACTCATCCGGAACCCCCACCACGGCCGACTCGGCCACTAATGGATGCATGTTGATGGCATTTTCGACTTCAGCAGTTCCAATGCGGTGTCCTGAAACATTAAGCACATCATCAACCCGGCCAATGATTCTGTAGTAGCCGTCGGCATCGCGGCGGGCCCCATCTCCCGTAAAATAATAGCCCGGATAGGCGCCGAAATAGGTTTGCCGGCAGCGTTCATGATCGCCCCAGGTGGTCCGAATCATCGAAGGCCAGGGAAAGCGGACGGCCAGGTAGCCTTCGCGTTCATTTTCTTCTATGATTTCCCCTTGTGCATCGAGCAATACCGGTTGAATGCCAGGTAGCGGCAGGCCAGCATAGGTGGGTTTCAGGGGCGACAATCCGGCGAGCGCGGCAATCAGGATACCCCCAGTCTCGGTCTGCCACCAGGTGTCGGTGACCGGACACCTTCTCTTGCCCACTTCGCGGTGATACCACTGCCAGGCCTCTGCATTGATGGGCTCACCTACGCTTCCCAGTACCCTCAGGCTGTTAAGCGAGTAGGGTTTCACCCAAGCATCACCAGCAGCCATAAGCGAACGGATTGCAGTTGGGGCAGTATACAGCAGGTTCACACTGTGCCGCTCGCACACTTTCCAAAATCGATCAGGATTGGGCCAAATAGGGATGCCCTCGAACATCAGGGTGGTTGAGCCTTGAAGCAAGGGGCCATAGAGCAAATAGGTGTGTCCTGTAATCCAGCCTATGTCGGCCGTGCACCAGAATACCTCGCCCGGTTGAGCCCGAAAAACATGGGTAAAACTGTAACCGGCATACACCATGTATCCGCCGCAGGTGTGCACCACACCCTTGGGCTTACCCGTTGAACCGGAGGTATACAAAATAAACAGTGGGTCCTCGGCTTGCATAACTTCCGCCTCACCGCCTGTACCCGAGTAGCGACTAATCTCCTCATGTGCATCTACATCACGACCGTATATCATATCCACATCGGAACCGCTTACCCGAAAAACCCATACCCGTTCAACGCCATTGCAATTGGTCAACGCCTCGTCAACTACTTCCTTACAGGGGAGAATTTTGCCGCCGCGCACAATGGCATCGGCTGTGATTACCATTCTGCAACCCGCATCTGCAATCCGATCGGCAAGGCTGTGGGCTGAAAAACCCCCAAAAACCACCGAATGTATGGCCCCTATTCGGGCAATGGCCAACACAACCACGGCGAGTTCTGGTACCATCGGCATATACACACAGATTCTGTCGCCCTTCCCCATACCTTGTCGCCTCAAAGCAGCCGCAGTCCGCTCAACTTCACTATGAAGCTCCTGATATGTGAATGAGCGTGACGCTCCTTCCGGGTCGCTGGGCTCCCAGATAAGGGCAGTCTTCTCACCACGATCCGACAAATGACGGTCCAGGCAATTCAGGGTTATATTCAGCGTACCCCCTTCAAACCAACGCACATCATAGCAACGGAAGTCCCAATTCAGAACCTGCGACCAGGGTTGAATCCACGAATATTGAGATGCGACGTGCGACCAGAATGCCTCCGGGTCATCCACACTGAGTTGCATCGCCCGCTCATAGGCATCTAGGCTATCAAAGGGTTGAATCACAGCCCCAAAATAACAAAGAAATGTTTACACGATTCCGCAGCGCAATAAGCTAGACTATATCCTACGCCCCGGATATTGAAATAGGCCTTCACTCAGGGCATCCATCGCCTCACTCAGGCGGTCCGTTTCCAGCACATAGGCAATCCGAGCCTGATGCCGCCCACTTTCGGGTCGGGCATAAAATCCGCTTCCTGGTGCCAGCATAACGGTGCAGCCCTTATAAGAAAATGACTCAAGCATCCAGCGACAAAAATCATCTGCATCATCGACTGGTAAGGACACCATACAATAAAAAGCGCCACCGGGGTGTGGACAAACCACGCCAGGCATTGATTGAAGGGCGGAAACCACCAAATTGCGCCTCTGTTCGTAGTGAAGGGCGGAAACCACCAAATTGCGCCTCTGTTCGTAGGCCGAGCGCACCTCTTCAAAATAAGAGGGCGGTGCCGCAAGCGCAGCTTCCGCGCCCAATTGCTCTAATGTAGGCGGGCTCAATCGCGCCTGTCCGTATTTCAACGCTACGGCCATCAGATCCGCATTCCTGCTCATCAGGGCACCGATTCGGGCGCCACATGCGCTGTATACCTTAGACACACTTTCCACCACCACCGCGTGACCAGCCAATTCAGGCAATTCCAAAACGGAATGGTGAATCGCCCCATCATAGGCAAACATGCGGTAGACCTCATCCGAAAACAAAAACAAATTGTGGCGTCTGACCAGTTCACTCAACTGCCGTAATTCGGTCAAAGAATACATGACACCTGTGGGGTTGCTGGGATGACAAATCAAAACAGCCTTTGTGCGGGCGCTGATGAGTGACTCCCATTCAGCCAGAGGGGGAAGCGCAAAACCGTCCTCAATTCGGGTGGGCACGGGCACGACCTGAACACCCGCTATCAGAGCAAATCCATTGTAATTCGCATAAAATGGTTCGGGAATGAGGACCTCATCACCTCTATCCAGGCAGCTCAACATGGCAAACAACAAGGCCTCCGACCCACCCGTGGTAATCATAATCTGGTGAAAATCGATGTCAATCCCTCTGCCCTGCATCGATGCAGCGTAGGACCTTCGATACGATTCCATGCCCGCAGAATGCGAATATTCAAGAACCGGTGCATTAAATGCACGGATACGCTCCATAAAACCGGGAACCGTTCCGATATCGGGTTGACCGATGTTCAAGTGGTGAATGCGTATTCCCTTTGCAGAAGCGGCCTCCGCATAAGGAACAAGCTTGCGGATCGGAGATGGAGGCATTTGAAGACCTCTGTTCGATAGATTTGGCATAACATAAAAAAACCCGTGCCCCGCGCAAAGATACGCGGGTTTAAAAGCAAAAACGAGTCAGGATTTAATTCAAGGGCACAGAATCGAAGCGCCTTGAATGAATCGACTATTTAATTAATTGGGTTTGGTAACAGGGCTGGCAGCACCTTTATTCTCCGGAACATTTTCGTCGGCCTTCACCACATTTCCTTTAATGGTGAGAACTTGTGTTCCTGTTCCGGCGTTGCTGGTGACCGTTACTTGTTTGGTGAACATGCCCGGGCGACCAGCAGAGTTGTAAACCGCCTTGATCGTACCCTTTTCACCCGGTTTTACGGGTTCACGGGTCCACTCAGGCGTTGTGCAACCACAAGAGGCCGATACATTGCTGATGATCAAAGTCTCGGAACCTGTATTGATGAACTCAAATGCGTGCGTAGCCTTGTCACCCTCTGTAATGGTGCCAAAATCATGTGCTTCCGATTTGAATTTCATGACCGCTGAACTCTTCGGCTGAGCGGGAGGCGTGGCATTCTGAGCAAATGCACCTAAAACGAGGGAGGAAAAGAAGAAAAGAAAAGCAAGTTTTTTCATTGAGTTGAAATTGATTTTAAGTGGAACAAAAATAAAAAAAAAATGAATGCCAGTGGTTGAAGTTCAGTCATTTATAAAAAAGAAATCTATGGCTATCTTTGCAAACATGCCCCGTGATACAACATCTGTGCCAAAAGGAAGCGCCAAGGCACTCGATTTTGAAGAATTTAAGAAAGAAGTTCATTCCGATTACCGGACTGCATGGATCAGTAGACAGGCGAGCCTGATCGGACGAAAAGAGGTACTCACCGGAAAAGCTAAATTTGGAATTTTCGGCGACGGCAAAGAAATCCCACAACTTGCCATGGCCCGGGCTTTCACAGCGGGCGACATCCGATCGGGCTACTACCGCGACCAGACTTTTATGCTTGCAAAAGGTCTCACCAGCATCCGTCAGTTTTTCGCGCAATTGTACGCCCATCCATCACTGGAAGCTGAACCAGCAAGCGGGGGCAGGTTAATGAATGGTCATTTTTCTACTCGATTTCTAGACGATCAAGGGAATTGGCATGCACTTTCGGATTCAATGCACAGCACGTGTGACATTTCTCCAACGGCTGGACAAATGGGCCGTGCCCTAGGCATCGCCTATGCCTCGAAATTATATCGGCATAATCCTGCCATCGCCGAATCGACACCCTTTAGTAAGGCCGGGCGCGAAATTAGCTTTGCAACCATCGGAAACGCCGCAACTTCAGAAGGACATTTTTGGGAAACACTCAACGCCGCCGCCGTCCTGCAAGTTCCTTTGCTCATCAGCATTTGGGACGACGAATTCGGCATTTCCGTACCTGCGCGCTACCAAACCGCTAAGGAAAACCTCAGTAGCTTGTTGTCTGGCTTCATCAGCGAACCGGGTCGGTCAGGAATCAAACTACACACCCTTCGCGGGTGGGACTACCCTTCCCTTTGTGCCGCCTATCAGGATACAGCTCAAGAAATGCGCAAAACCCATATCCCAGCCGTTTTTCACATCACAGAGCTCACCCAACCTCAGGGTCATTCCACATCGGGGTCGCACGAACGCTATAAATCACCCGAGCGCCTCGAATGGGAGCGCCAACAAGATGGCATCGTTAAGATGCGCGCATGGATGTTGCAGGAAGGAATTGCAACGGAAGCTGAAGTAGCAGAAATCGAAGAAGAAGGCATCAGCTATACCAAATCGGAGCAGCGGGCCGCATATCAGGAATTCCGAATGGAAATCGACGAAAAGGCAGCTGTAACCCTAACAATTCTTTCCGAACTCGCTAAGGAAACCCCGCAAATAACCCAAACTGTTGATGAACTCGTGAACCCCCTGAAGCAAAACAAGGAGCCCCTTCGGCGGGATCTTGTGAGCGCACTAAGGGGAAGCCTCCTAGCCGCCCGCCATCACCCGGGAGCCGCCCGGGATCGTGTTCAATCGCTGCTCAAAGAGATGACAGATCAGCATGAAAAACTTTTCAGCAGTCACCTCTACAGCCAGTCGGCCTACTCCACCCAAAACCACAGGCCGATCCCGGCCGTTTTCAGCGAGCAAAGTACCTTTAATACCGGGTATGAGGTACTCAATATGGCTTTCTCCGATATCTTAAGACGCGAACCGACGTTTTTCGCACTCGGGGAGGATGTGGGAAAAATCGGCGATGTCAATCAGGGATTCGCGGGCCTTCAAGATTTGTACGGGGAAAACCGGGTCACCGATACTGGCATTAGGGAAATGAGCATTGTTGGACAGGGATTGGGGGCGGCTATGCGTGGACTCAGGCCGATGGCGGAAATCCAATATCTGGATTACCTGCTCTATGCCTTACAGATTTTGAGCGACGATGTGGCTACGCTACATTACCGTACTGTAGGTGGACAAAAAGCACCTCTTATCGTTCGCACACGTGGCCACCGTCTGGAGGGGATCTGGCACTCAGGCTCGCCTATGGGCATGATCCTCCACAGCATCCGGGGCATGCTGCTGCTGGTTCCCCGCAACATGGTGCAGGCAGCGGGATTCTACAATATGCTCTTGGCCTGCGACGAGCCGGCTGTGGTCATCGAATCACTCAACGGATACAGATTGAAGGAACGGGTTCCAGACAATCTGTTCGAATTTACCCTTGCCCCGGGGATTCCTGAAGTACTAAGGGAGGGAAATGATATCAGCGTAATTACATACGGCTCCTGCTGCCGAATGGCGATTGAAGCCGCCGATCGTTTGATAGCGCTCGGCATCGAAGCAGAGGTCATTGATGTACAATCCTTGATTCCATTCGACATCCACCACAGCTTGATAGAATCAATCAGCAAAACCAATCGATTTCTCATCGTGGATGAGGACGTTCCCGGGGGTGCTTCCTCCTACATCTACCAGCAAATCATGGAAGTACAGCAGGCATATTTTCATTTGGATAGTCCCGGCCGTACTCTCACCGCCCGCGAGCATCGTCCGGCCTATGGCAGTGATGGCGACTACTTCAGCAAACCTTCGGTTGATGATATGGTAGAAGCGGTCTACCAGTTGATGTCGGAAACAGACCCTGCACTTTACCCCCCCATTAGGAATACGGATGGGTCAATCGGACTCAACCGGATTAAGTAGTTATGAAGACCTCGCATTCACCCAACTCCAGAGATCTACATCCGGTCGGGTGCCTCGATTCCTAGTACGAACAGACTTCTTTTTAATACCCGGGCCGCTTCCTGCGATAAATAGAGCCGAAACAGCCGACTCTCATCGGTGGTTTCGGGTGTGAGAATCGGGCAATCATGGTAGAAACGATTGTAGAGTCCGGCCAGATCGTAGGCATACTGACAGAGCAGGGAAGGATTTTTGTGTGTATGGGACGCGAAAATCGATTCACGATAGCCTGATAGTTGCCGCATCAATTCCCTTTCAGTCAATTTTATGTCTGATGGTAATGCCGCCGTAGCAAGCACCGATGCTCCAATCCCAATCGATTCTGCCTTTCTCAGAACGGCACAGGCCCGTGCGTGGGCGTATTGAATAAACGGTCCAGTATGACCCTGCAGATCGATTGACTCCTCGGGATGGAAGACCATACGCTTTTGGGGATCCACTTTCAGGATAAAATACTTCAACGCCGCCATGCCAACCTGATTGAATAGTATAGTTTTATCACCTTCGCTCAATTCCATAAGCTTTTCCGAAAATTCGCTTTTGTCCCTTGCGGCGGCCACCATTTCATCCATCAAGTCATCGGCGTCGACCACCGTGCCCTCCCTTGACTTCATGCGCCCTGAGGGCAGGTCCACCATTCCATATGATAAAT
Source organism: Sphingomonadales bacterium (assembly GCA_016872215.1). Classification (GTDB taxonomy): domain Bacteria; phylum Bacteroidota; class Bacteroidia; order UBA7662; family UBA7662; genus F1-60-MAGs140. The sequence goes on from VHAX01000002.1 coordinate 59,846, forward strand.
GGTGACATCGGGAGGCCCATTCATACCCCAGACGTTGCAGTACGAGGAATAGTACTTTGAAGTGGTAGTCCTGTTCGTTGCCCACAACGTAGGTCATCTCATCAGTGTTCCATTCTTTTTGTCGCTCAATAGCGGTTCCGATGTCTTGCGTGATGTAGACAGAAGTACCGTCACTTCTCAAAAGTACTTTTCGGTCCAGTCCCGCACCGGTGAGATTGGCCCAAACCGAACCATCCGGGTCGCGCTCAAAAACGCCGCGCGCCAATCCGTCCAGCACCTGATCGCGACCCAGTACATAGGTTTCCGACTCGTAGTAGTTTCGATCGAAAAACGAGCCAAGCCGTTGATGCGTCTGGTCGAATCCCGAATAAACCCAGCCATTCATTGATTGCCACAAAGCACGAACCCCGGGAACACCGACTTCCCAATCACGCAGCATTTGTTGCGCTTCCAGTAAAATAGGGGCGTGATCTTTGGCTGTTCTCGCATCCATTCCGCCATCTTTTCGTTCCTCGGTTTGCCGACGCCACTCAACATCAAACCGGACATAGTATTTGCCTACGAGGTGATCCCCCTTGAGGCCGCTGCTCTGGGGCGTTTCACCCTGTCCGAACTTCTCCCATGCCAGCATCGACTTACAAATATGTATGCCCCGGTCGTTGATTACCTGAACGCGAACCACCTCATCACCGGCCTCCTCCGACAATCGGCTCACGGCCATCCCCAAAAGAATGTTTCTGATATGTCCAAGGTGCAGCGGCTTGTTGGTATTGGGAGAAGCGAACTCCACCAGCAACTTTTTTCCTGATATGTTGGGTGTAGGTCGACTCCCCTCCTGATGGGCATGCATCCAAAAATGCGCGCTCAGTGAAATATTCAGAAATCCCTGTACGATCTCGGAAGACTCCACTAACGGCTGGCCTTCGAACGAAAGCGTGCCCAGAAAAATGCGCGTCCGCTCGCCGAAAGCGAGTGGGTTCATCGACAAGCGCTTGGCGGGGCCAAATAGAACCAGAGTGATGTCGCCCGAGAAATCCTTGCGGGTTTGCTGAAATACGAGGTGTTCGGGCTTCAGAAGTCCGGCATATTCCCTGAGGATAAGTGGCTGCAGATGGGTTCGGAGATAGTGTTCCTGGGGTGACATATGCCAGAAATCAGTTGCTTAAATTTTGGTTTTGTATGGAATTGGCGACTTTCACAAGAATCTCAAATGCCGTTTCCGCCATGATGTTCTCCTTATCGAGCGTTGGGTTGATTTCCACCATTTCAAAGCAAATCACTTTGGGATTGCCTACGAGATTCTGAAGGAGTTTACCAGCTTCCCGCTCATTGATGCCATTGGGAACGGGAGTGCCCGTACCCTGACTCACTCTGGGGTCAAGAGAATCGACATCGAAGGATACATATATGGCATCACAGCGGTCGAGGGATGTGAGGATGGCATTGGCCACCTTTTCCACACCCTGCCTGCGTATTTGTGACACCTGAAAAATTTTGCATGCATGTTTCCGGATGAGGTACTCTTCCTGAGGCTCTCTATCCCTCAGCGCAACATACACCACATCCGAAAGGTGGATGGGTGGTGTGTCACCCCCAATTTTCTTGATCTGATCCCAGGCCTTTCGGGTACGCTCATCGGGCTCATTGACCTTGCAGTCGAAATTGTCCTCCCCCGCGGCAATAGCCAAAGACATACCATGCATGTTGCCCGAAAGCGTGGTGTAGGGCGAGTGCAGATCCGCATGCGCATCAATCCAAACCACACCCAGACGCTTGCCCGCCAAAGCCCGATGCAAACCGAAAATGGTTCCTGCCGCGCTGCTATGGTCGCCCGCTAACACCAATGGAAATCGGCCCGATTGCAATACGCTTTGTACGCTGTCGGCGACGTTTCGGCACACTTCTGTAATCCCCCCGATGTGTCGCGCAAAGGGTGTTCGAACTGGTTCATACAGTTGTTCGTTGCAGTCTGGCACCGACAGCCGATCGGTTCTGTGAAAAAACCGGGATCCGAAGTCATGCGCAGCAATTTTGACGGCATCTATGCCAAGGCTAGCGCCTCGCGTACCTGCGCCCAGTTCCGACCGCACCTCAATTAATGTCCATTCGGCCATGACTGTGTGCTAATTCGCTGAATAAAACTAAATTTGCGCCCCTAACGCAGCGCAATGCAAAGTTACGCAGAATTTCTGGACCTGAGCGTGGGATTTCCCCAGGAGGGATGGAAACTCATCGACGATGAGTTGTATTTTCATGACATCAATCTGATGGAAATGGCCGAGACATTCGGCACCCCGCTGCGGTTCACATACTTGCCACTCATCAGTCAGAAAATAGAGAAGGCCAACCATTTGTTTCGTGCGGCATTCGAAAAGCACAGCTACAAAGGCTCATATACCTATTGCTATTGCACGAAGAGTTCTCATTTCAAACACATACTTGAGGAGGCGCTGGTTGCAGGCGTTCAGCTGGAAACCTCATCAGCCTTTGATATGCCGATAATTGAGGCTTTGGAGCGCAAGGGCATGATTACCAAAGACATTATGGTGGTGTGCAATGGCTTCAAAAAGGACAACTATAAAGAGAACATTGTTGACCTAATCCACGATGGGTTTGGCCACATCATCCCGGTGCTCGACAATAAGGAAGAGTTCAACTACTACGACAATGAAGTGGAGATACCCTGCTCACTGGGCATGCGCTTATCGGCAGAAGAAAAGCCCGACTATCCCTTTTATACCTCCCGGCTCGGAATCCGGGCCGACGAAATGGTCGATTTCTACCAAAGCAAAATCCGCAACGATCAACGCTTTCGCCTGGAGTTACTTCATTTTTTTGTAAGCAGCGGGTTCAACGACACACCCCATTTTTGGAACGAGCTGGAGAAACTCGTGAACACCTTTGTCAAACTCAAAAAGGTTTGTCCCGACTTGCACATGCTCGATATTGGGGGCGGATTACCCTTTAAGAATACGCTAGAATTTGAATACGACTACGAGTATATGATTGGGGAGATTGTGCACCGGATCAAATCGATTTGCAATGACAATGACGTGGAGGAGCCGGATCTGATTACGGAATTCGGTAGTTTTACGGTGGCAGAATCCTCAGGCATTATTTTTAAAGTTTTAGGGCGCAAGCAGCAGAATGACCGCGAAAAATGGCTGATGGTGGACGGCAGTATGATCACGATGTTGCCCGATGTCTGGGCCATGAACCAAAAATTTATTGTGTTGCCCTTGAATAACTGGGACTCGGAATATGAGCGGGTGAACATTGGGGGTATCACCTGCGATGGCCTGGATTTTTACAAGACGGAGCAGAACAACGCCTCAACCTGGATGCCGAAAACCCGCAAAGCCCAGTATGTGGCTTTTTTCCACACCGGGGCCTATCAGGAAACGCTCAGCGGTACAGGGGGAATACACCACTGCCTGATTCCTACGCCGAGGCATGTTCTGATTCGGAAGACGAAAGACAACAACCTTGATTATCAGTTGTTTCAGGAGGAGCAAAGCAGCAAACAGGTATTGAAAATTCTAGGTTACTGAACTGCCGATTTTTCGTATACTTGCACCTCAAAATTTTTGTTATGGGGGTTACCAAACTCAAAAGAAAAGCGGCCAAAAACAAAACCGTTTCGCGTCTTCGCAATCAGGGTCTCACCAAAACCAGCTTGGGGTCCTACAAAAACCACCGCAAGGAGTCGGAATCGGCTACAGCTGAATAATTTGTAAGGCGTCTTTCGTCGCGTCGCCTGATAGACCAACCGCCTCCCAGGTTTTGTCACCCAACAGCCGCACCGATGTGGCGAATGCCTCAAAGGGTAAGCGTCCGCCCCACTCAGTCGGGGCGATCATCGAGAGTACCCTCTGACCATTTTTTCTTAGGTATAAATGGTAGGTTTGTCCTACCACCGGATCAAATCCCATATCGGACCCATATACCTCTTCAGCAAGCTTCAACCTTTCTTCTATTTTTCGGGCCTGTTGCATCAAGACATCTGCCTGCCTTCGCAACATGGCCATTTGCTGTTCGGCCTGCTCCCTTGCCGTTTCCAAAGAGTGACTTTTCGCCTTTCCTTTGTCGATCGGCCGAATCACGGGACTGCTCACATGTACCGCAATCGGGGCAAAGGATGCCTCACCGGTGTAATAAGCATATTCTTCCTTCATATCTATTGTTGCCATCACTTTATTGCCTGACGTTCGGAAAAGCCCGCGTACAACTGCATGCTTGAATGGTTGTGACCGGAATTCATATCGTCAATTATTTATTGTTGCTCATTATTAATTTGACAATGCAACAATTCAGGTCAGCGATGGTTCATTTTTCTCCCTAAAGGATTTAATCTCACAAACCGGGAACTTTTTAATTTCTTAAGCGTTCAGGGGCATGTAGTATTGATTCACACTTCCTTCGTCCCTGAAATCATCCCTTAAATTCTTCTATGAGGCAACTGAAAATTACCAAATCCATTACCAACCGGGAAAGTCAATCCCTTGAGAAATACCTGCAGGAAATTGGCAAAGTAGACCTAATAACCCCCGAGGAGGAGGTGGTCCTGGCGAAAAAAATTAAGGAGGGTGATCAGGCTGCCCTTGAAAAACTCACCAAAGCGAATTTACGATTTGTGGTTTCGGTGGCTAAACAATACCAAAATCAGGGACTAACCCTGAGCGACCTGATCAACGAAGGAAACCTTGGCTTGATTAAAGCGGCCCGTCGATTCGACGAAACCCGTGGATTTAAATTTATTTCCTATGCCGTTTGGTGGATTCGTCAGTCTATACTTTCAGCCCTCGCTGAACACTCACGCATCGTTCGCCTACCCCTCAACCGTGTCGGCTCACTCAACAAAATCGGAAAAGCCTTTTCGCAACTCGAGCAACAGCACGAACGTGACCCCTCGGTCTACGAATTGGCTGAAATGCTTCAGATTTCAGCCGATGAAGTTGAAAACACGATGAGCATCAGCGGAAGGCACATTTCAATGGACGCGCCTTTTGTGCAAGGAGAAGAGAACACCCTTTTGGATGTTTTGGTTAACGACGATGCGCCCCGAAGCGACAGCATCCTTATGCAAGAATCGCTGGCAAGCGAAATTGAACGGTCGCTCAACACCCTCACGGAACGCCAGAGGCAGGTCATTCAACTGTATTTTGGGATTGGTGCCAGCCACGCCCGCTCATTAGAAGATATTGGCGCACAATTCGAGTTGACTCGTGAGCGGGTTCGTCAGATCAAAGACAAGGCACTGAAGCGTCTGAGGCACACCTCGCGCAGCAAGTTGCTGAAGAATTATCTCGGTTAAATCCTGTTATTGTTAGCTGATCACCCAACGGGTTTACCCGTCTGGGCTTATTTTTGCCGCCATGTTTGAACGTCTTACCGATAAAATTGAATCCGCATTTCGCACCTTAAAAGGACAGGGTCGCATATCGGAAAACAATATTTCCGAAACCATGAAGGAAATCCGGCGGGCCTTGCTCGATGCCGATGTACATTTCAATATTGCCAAGGAGTTCACCGAGCGGGTGAAACAGGAGGCGTTGGGACAAAACGTCATCAAAAGTATCTCCCCAGGCCAACTTCTGGTGAAGATTATGAATCAGGAGTTGGCCCAGCTCATGGGCGGCGCGGCTAGTGAGCTGAAAATAAGCGGGAATCCGGCCGTAATTCTTATCGCCGGACTCCAAGGCTCTGGTAAAACCACATTCAGTGCCAAACTGGCCGATCGGCTCCACAAGCAAAATAATAAAGTCATGCTGGTGGCCTGTGATGTCTATCGCCCGGCCGCCATAGATCAGTTAAAGATTCTGGGTGGTGACATAGGCGTTGAGGTCTACAGCGACGAACAAGAGAATAATCCGCTAATTATTGCCAGGTCCGCCGTTCGCAAGGCGGGAATGGAAGGTTGTGGGGTGGTGATTGTGGATACAGCAGGTCGACTCGCCGTGGATGCAGTGATGATGACCGAAATCAAAGGTCTGCACAGCGATCTGCGTCCGTGTGAGACCCTTTTCGTAGTGGATGCCATGACTGGTCAGGATGCTGTGAACACCGCGCGCGCATTCCACGATGCGCTTAATTACGAGGGGGTTGTGCTCACCAAAATGGATGGGGATGCCCGTGGAGGTGCCGCTCTCAGTATAAGCTATACGGTGGGCAAACCGATAAAGTTCTTGAGCACGGGTGAGAAGATGCAGGCGTTGGAGGTGTTTCACCCCGATCGTATGGCCAACCGCATTTTGGGTATGGGTGATGTCGTGAGTCTGGTGGAACGTGCCCAGGCCGAGATTGATGAGCAGGAGGCCGAACGCCTGAGTAAAAAAATGAGTCGGAATCAGTTTGATTTATCGGATTTCTTAGGTCAAATTAAGCAGATCAAAAAAATGGGGAACATCAAGGAGATGCTGGGCATGATTCCGGGAATGTCGAAAGCTATGAAGGATATGGACATATCCGACTCTGCTTTTGTTCCGGTAGAAGCCATGATTTTATCGATGACACCCGGCGAACGCGCTAATCCCGACACTATCAATGCCAGTCGCAAAGAACGAATCGCCCGAGGATCCGGCACCAGTGTACAGCAGGTGAATCAGCTGCTCAAACAGTTTCAGGAAATGAAAGAGATGATCCGCAAGATGAATCAGGGGCCTATGGGTTTTCCTGGTATGCCAGGCGGGGTCAGGCGCAGATAAGTCCAAATTCGCTTTCACACACGATTATTGCTTTTGAATTTCTTTCCGTACCTTTGCGCCTCTAAAATGTAACACGTTTATCAGTACTTATGTCTGTAAAAATCAGATTGCAGCGTTTCGGAAGGAAAGGTCGCCCCATTTACCACATTGTGGTGGCCGATGCCCGTGCACCACGTGATGGTCGATATATAGCGCGCCTGGGTTCATACAACCCAAATACCAACCCGGCCACGATCGATTTGTCGGTCGATGATACCGTTCAATGGATCCGCAACGGAGTCCAGCCAACGGACACCTGCCGTGCAATCCTCTCCTACAAAGGTGTCATGATGAAAAAACACCTTCAGGACGGTGTGGTGAAAGGTGCCTTTTCTCAGGAAGAAGCAGAAAATCGATTTGGTGCGTGGCTACAATCGAAAGAAGAACGAATTGAAGCTAAAAAGAGCAGACTGAAGGCCGCCGGTGATGAACGCAGAAAAGCGCGTATGGCGGCCGAATCCAAAATAAATCAGGAACGCGCTGCAGCACTAATCGCCAAAAAGAGTGCATTGGCCGCTGAATTGGAAGCGGTAGCACGTGCTGCTGCGTCAGAGGCTGCTGTTGGTGAACACGAGCTGGCAGTCGACGAGACGAGTGTTGACGCCCCTGTGGATGAGACCACAGCTGTTGCCGGTCACGCTGCTACTGAAGAGGATTCTGATACTGAGCCTTCTCCGGTAGATTCTGCACCTGAGGTAAATGAAACTACAGCAGAGGCGCCTTCGGATGACGTTACACATATTGTCTCAGATGAAACACCTTCGGCCGGCGAACCCGCATCTGACGATGCAACGGGCGAGTTAACCACCGAAGAACAGGCCTGATTTCTCTCAGAATTCAACCAAACGGAATACGAATTCTGTTTGGAATCATAAAGGGTATAGTTCCAAAATGTCAACAACGAATTGGTTGGAGTTTGGGGTCGTTGATCGTGTACACGGTCTACAGGGAGCCGTTGTGATAAGAATCTCTAAGTCCATTTTGCTAAGGAATGTTTTGACCTGTTCGACTTTTTTCCTTGAATCAACCGATACCAAAGTTCCCTACCCGGTCATCCGCTACTCACCACCCGTACAGAGAGGCATGGTGGTTTGGCTGGAAGATGTGAAGCATCGGGATGAGGCCCAAAAGTTGGTGGGTTCCGTGGTTTGGATTCAACACAGAGATGTGAAGACTCCTCAACCTGAATCCCCCTTACAGACTCTGTCAGATTACCTGGGATATCGTGTGGTTTTAACCGATGAACCGTGTGGAGAAGAAGCACGACTGATAGATGTTCGGCAGATGCCCGGACAAATCATGATGGAAATCGAAGAACAATGGGGCACCTGGCTATGTCCGTTTCAGCCTGCGTTCATCGTTTCGGTCGATCAATCTGCCAGAATATTCACTTTGAATCCGCCCGTTGGCTTACGCTCACTCTATATATCTGAACATGAGGATTGATATCATCAGCGCGGTGCCAGACCTCATAAGCAGCTTTTTAGAGCATAGCATTGTTCAAAGGGCGCGCTCCAAAGGAATCATGGACATTCAGCTACATGACCTACACGACTACAGTACACGAAAGTTCAGGCAAATCGACGACGCTCCTTATGGGGGCGGTTCTGGAATGGTGTTGGGGATAGAACCCATCGACCGTTGCATCACTGCACTCAAATCAGAACGCAGTTATGATGAAGTCATTTTTATGAGTCCCGACGGGCAGCCCCTCACGCAAAGTGTTTGTCATCGCCTGACCCTCAAACAGAATTTGATCATCCTGTGCGGCCACTACAAAGGGGTGGATGAACGCGTGCGCACCGGCTTGTGCACAATGGAGATTTCCATTGGCGATTATGTGCTGAGTGGGGGGGAACTTCCTGCGGCTGTTTTGACAGATGCCATAACCCGTCTGCAGCCCGGCGTCCTGAGTGATGTGCAGTCGGCCTTAAGTGATTCGTTCCAGGATGGGCTCCTGTCGCCACCGGTCTACACCCGCCCGGCGGTCTACCGCGACTGGGCAGTACCGGAAGTCCTACGGTCGGGACATGAAACCCAAATCGATGCATGGCGTCATGAACAGGCCCTGATGCGAACAAAATTGAGGCGTCCTGATTTACTCGCGGATCAGGGTGATGTGTAATTCTTTTTTTCTATCTTTGCACCCTGTTAAAAAAATCGAACATGGATCTGTTGACCTTCGTTGAACAAGACAATACACCCGAACGCTCTTTACCTGCTTTCCGTTCGGGAGACACCATTGCCGTTCACTATAAAATCCGCGAGGGGAATAAGGAGCGTATACAGGTTTTCCAGGGCATCGTGTTGCAACGCCGTGGGGCGGCAGCCACCGAAACCTTCACGGTTCGTAAAATGTCTAACGGTATCGGGGTTGAGAGGATCTTCCCGGTAGCCTCCCCTTTTATCGAAAAGGTAGATTTATTGACCCAAGGGGTAGTTCGCCGCTCCCGGATCTTCTATCTCAGGGAAGCCACAGGCAAATCCGCCCGTATTAAGGCCAAGCGCTGATCGGCAATACTATCGCGCCACGCATTGGCAATGTTTCCACAGCCCATTGGGGCAAAACTCATTTAGTAGGGCAACACTCAACATGAGGTCGTCACAGGTTTCTTCAAACCTCATAGATGTTTTGTCCTATGAATTTGCGCTTCCGTGCTATGGGATTCAGGGACTATTTTCCTGGTATTACAATCCTCCAATTGTTGTTCTATCCTTACCCAATCGGGCAATGCGGTAGATCAGTTCTGGTCCGGAATAGACAAATCCTGTATACAATTGTACGATGGGTGATCCCAAATAAAAACGCGATGCAGCGTCTTCGGCTTTCATCATTCCGCCAGAGGCCAATACCGGCAATTGTCTGCCCAATGCTTCCACGAGCAATTTGGTGGCCTGATTCGACAATTCGGCCAGAGGTGCTCCGCTTATACCCCCTTCCCCATATTGGTTGGCTATGCTTCGCTCATCCTGAGTGAGCATGGATCGATTAAGCGTCGTGTTTGTTGCGATAATTCCATCAATTCCTGAAGAAATTGCCGTGTCGGCCACTTCTAGGATTTGCCGGTGGTCAAGGTCCGGGGCAATCTTAAGAAAAACCGGACGGTTGGTGTTTTGTCGGCAGCGGAATTTAATAAGTGGATCCAAAATTCCCTTAAGCCAGGCAGATTCCTGCAATTGTCTCAATTGGGGCGTGTTTGGGGAACTGACGTTGACCGTAAAATAGTCGACGTAGGGATAAAAACGCTCCATGACCAGCAAATAATCCAGATAGGCTTCCTCGAGGGGGGTATCCTTGTTTTTTCCCAGATTACACCCCACAATGAGTCCGTTGGGTTTATTTATAAGTCGCCCCACAATCGACTCCATTCCATCGTTGTTGAAACCCATTCGGTTGATGAGTGCCTGGGATTTGGGGAGGCGAAACAAGCGAGGGCGCGGATTACCTGCTTGTCCACGCGGAGTTATCGTACCCACCTCCACATGACCAAAGCCCAATGCATGGACCGCCCGGAGATAACAAGCATTTTTATCGAAACCTGCAGCCAATCCCACCCGATTCGGAAATTGTAGTCCCGCAACAACCACAGGATCCACAACCCGTGGACGGAAGCCTCTGAGCAGAAAATGCAGCCAACGGAAGGCAGCCAAGGCTTGCAAGGCGGACATGGCCAGATGATGAGAAACCTCGGGTTCGAACAGGAATAAAATGCGGCGAAATATATTGAACATAGGCTCTATTTCGGTTTATGCACTCTGAGCATCTCGCGCTTTCCCGGAGGTCCGGGCAATTTTTCGGCAACACAACCCAACGCCTTAAATCGTCGACGCACCTCCCCCTTCACACAATAGGTAACCAAACAACCGCCCGGGCGCATCCATTCAACGACACTACTCAAAAATCGATCCTCCCAAATTTCGGGCTGGGCTTCTGGGGAAAAAGCATCAAAGAACACCACATCCGCGGGTTGCTCCGGGCCAGTCCACCGATGTACATCAACTAAATGAACCTGAATCCGCTGGCCGCTTAGAAATTGAGCCTGTCCGTCTGAAAAGCCTGGATACATCTTGATCAATTCCTGCCAGCTCTCAGGACGCATTTCCGGCGGATGCAGGTCCCAGTATTCCTGCAATATGCGGCTATCGGGTGGTTCCGATTCTACCCCGATATAAGACAATTTTATGGAGTGTATCCTGGCAAAGTCTACCGCTAAAGCAGCATTCAATAGCGTACCCACACCAATCTCCAGTATATTAAGACGTTCGGTATGCGTGTTCTCTCGTCGATTCTTATCATACTTGAATTGGAGACCCGCCTCCAAAAAAACATAACGCGATTCAGTCATTGCCCCATGTGTACTGTGGTAAGATGCATCGAAACGGGATGATTTCAGAGTGTACGAACCGTCGCGGGTAGGCAGAATTTCCGTCATGTGCGATGCAAAGTTATTATGTTTGTGTCATGAGTTTCACTCCGCTTGCGGATCGGATGCGGCCCCGACACATAAGTCAGTTTGTGGGCCAGTCCTCCTTATTGGGGGCTAATGGGGTGTTGCGTCGGATGATCGAGCAAAAGTCGATTCATTCCATGATTCTGTGGGGGCCACCCGGCACGGGAAAGACCACGCTCGCCAGACTTCTGGCTAAGGCAACCGATCGCCCGCTGGAAATTCTATCGGCCGTAGATGCCGGGGTGCGCGACATCCGTCAACTGGTTCAACACGGGCGGGGACTCTTCCCACCGGTACTTTTTGTGGATGAGATTCATCGCTTCAACAAAGCCCAGCAGGACGCATTGCTACCCGCGGTGGAGAACGGAACCCTCACCCTGATCGGCGCCACAACCGAAAACCCATCCTTCGAGGTGAATCAGGCCTTGTTGAGCCGTTGTCAGGTTTATGTACTGGAATCGCTCTCGTCGGATGATTTAATTCAGGTGGTTGAACGTGCCCTTGCTGAAGATGCCTGGCTTCGGGAGCACAAGGTCACCTTGGGCGAATCTCTGACCTTGCTCCGCCTATCCGGTGGCGACGCCCGAAGGTTGCTCAATTTATTGGAGGTGGTGGTACAAGCCAATGGTGGGTCGGAAGCTTCGCTCCGCATTACAGACCAGATGGTGGAAACATCCGCAAGGCATATGAGCATTCGATATGATCGTGCGGGGGAGCAACACTATGACCTCATTTCTGCCCTGATTAAATCCGTTCGTGGGGGTGACCCAAATGGGGCGGTTTATTACCTCGCGCGTTTGATCGCAGGCGGTGAAGATCTGATGTTTATTGCCCGGCGCATGATTATCCTCGCATCGGAAGACATCGGACATGCCCAACCCATGGCCCTGATAATAGCTGTATCAGCCTCCGAGGCAGTTCACCGAGTCGGCTATCCCGAATCGAGGATTATACTTTCTCAGTTGGTGACATACCTCGCCTGCTGTCCCAAGAGCAACTCCTCTTATATGGCCATCGAAGAGGCTCTGAGGTGTGTAGGCGAAACGGGAGATGTAGAGATACCGCTCGCTCTACGCAACGCCCCTACCCGGTTGATGAAGGAAATGGGGTATGGCGATGATTATGTTTATAGTCACGACGGAGAAGGAAATTTTGCCGCTCAGGAGTTTTTACCCAAGTCAATTTCGGGCATACGCTTTTTTCAACCGGGCAACAACCCCCGCGAGCGCGAGATGCAGAATCGCCTTAGGTTGTGGTGGGGTCAGCGGTATGGATATGGGTCTTGAATTCAACCCTCGCCAAATTTCAAGGCAATATTGTAACGGAATACTGAACTTCCTTGGTGCCCTCGACTTTTACCTTTGGCCATTTGAAATAGAGAGTCTCATATACCATTGTGCCTAATACTTTCATCGCCTGAATTCTTCCCACCCACTCATTGAATTTCTATGTACGATTGCTGATATTTACGGCAAATATTTAACTGTTTATGAGCCCTTTATCTGATTTGTTGCGCAAGCCGGGCGCTACACTGCTCGACGTACGAACTTTGAGCGAATTCCAAGACGGGCACGCCCCGGGTGCCATGCATATTCCTGTAGAAGAGTTATCTTATCGTACGGATGAACTCCGTGGTTGTAGCACTCCCCTGATTGTATACTGCAAAAGTGGCGGCCGAAGCCGTATGGCTCAGCACATTTTGGAGCAGGATGGTTTTGTTGAGGTGCACAATGGTGGTGGTTTGAGTGACGTTCTGGCTGCATTGGGCTGAGAAACGGCCTTTTTCCACTGCTTTTGTGGCTCTTTCTGTTTTTGCATTTTTTATTAATCATAGTTTTCGATTGGCCAACAAGGACGGTGGCTCTCCGTTGAAGAGATTCTCCCGCCCAATGGTTCGTGCCATTAGTCCCGACGCCCGAACCACGGCGCGATCTCCAAACCGCTCCCTCATGCGGTCTATGGCTTCGTAGAGCTGCTGTGCCTGCGGCACTTGTTCAAACAGCCGAAGCTGCACACCACCCGAAACCAAATCGCTGAAACGTACACCCACCAGGCGAATCAACAGTCGGCGGTTATAGAGGCGTTGAAATAGTTCACCGACCAGTGGAGTCAGTATGTGGTCGGCGCTGCTGTAGGCGATTTGCTTTTGAATGGTTACCGTCTGAAAATCGGAATACCGGATTTTGACCGCCACACAAGCGCACAGGCGTCCGCCCCGGCGGAGCTGAAAGGCCAGATTCTCCGTCATGGCCGTGAGGATGCCCCTGATTTTTTGCAGATCGGTGGTATCGCGTTCGAAGGTGCGCTCGGTAGAAATCGATTTGCGTTCACTGAACGGCAACACCGGGGCGTTGTCTTCACCATTGGCTTTTTTCCATAGCTGTAATCCTGATTGTCCAAACACCCGCTGCAGCAAGTCGGGTGGTATGTGCTGCAGGGTGTGTATGTGTTGTATGCCCAATCCACGCAGCGAATGATACATTTTTTCACCCACCATGGGGATTTTTCGGACCGATAAGGGAGCCAAAAATGATTTTTCCGTTCCACGCACCACTGATCGGGCATTGTTGGGCTTCGCCTCACCTGTTGCAATTTTAGATACGGTTTTGTTGACCGATATGCCACAGGAAATCGGCAATCCTGTTTCGCGGATGATCCTCTTCCTCAGGTCTTGGGCTATGCGTGTGCAGCCAAAAAATCGATCCATGCCGCTTAAATCGGCATAAAACTCATCAATCGAAGATTTTTCCAGTACGGGCACAGCGGCCGACACGATATCCGTTACCGCCTTGCTGTATTCCGTGTATTGCGCTGTATTGCCACGGATGACGATGGCTTCGGGACAAAAATGCCGGGCCATTTTCATAGGCATTCCGGAATGTATGCCAAAACGACGGGCCTCATAGCTGCACGAGGCTACTACCCCACGGTCGCTCATGCCACCCACCAACACTGGCTTATTGTTGAGACGGCTGTCGATCAGGCGCTCCACCGAAACAAAAAATGTATCCAGATCGAGGTGGAGCACCGTTCGTGCACCCCAAACACTGTCAGGGGAGTCATGAGATTCTGGTTGGGATTGCATAGAATTCATCGGTTTGGAATCAGGTGGTTGCTATCGTGGATTGATGGATTTCACCTGCCGCAGCGGCAACAATCCATTCCGGCTGCCTGGACTCGGGCGGGGCGGGGTGGTGTGGTTCGCACGAAGCAGGAGCACGGGGCTCGGGCAAGGCAAGAGTATGGGATTCAGGCAATATGGAGGGATGAGACCTAGGCGGGGTGGTGTGGCGTGGCGAGTCGACAAAACGGGGGTCCGGGATTCTTGGCCACAATTCCATGCGCTGCACCTCTAGGCTGTAGAAACCCAATTCTTCGGTTACCCGCCCCAATAGATGGTAGACACCGGGACCACGAAAAGGATATCGCGCAACCACCGGGGGAAAGTGAACCGTATCGATGTAGTCGCCCCGCTGGTCGACGAACGTACCAAATTGCATCCGATCACCCTTCACTGTCCGAGTGTCTTTGATACTCACCAAATAGGCGTTGACCACAACCACCCGTCCGCGGTGCGCCTTCATATCGGCCGAAAAAATCCCAGCCGGCGGGGTGCCCGAAAGGAGACTAAACGGACTACTCAGCGGGAAGCCGAGCAGCTCATACTCCTCAAAAGCCGATTCATGGTCTGCCTCCTCCAATAGAGGCAAATCGGGCGTGGGCGACACATCCCGAAAAAACAGCATACCAGAAGAAGGTACAGACACCTTTTCTAAGGTGTGCAAATGAGCCTCCCACATCAGGGCCTTTTTAGATAGCCCTGTAAACCGAAAAGCCCCTATACGCACCAAAAGAATGAGCTGCTCACGTAGGGGTGAGAGTCGCCGACAAAAATCAGGAAGGTTTGCAAAAACACCTCCCCGCTTCCGTTCGGCCAACAGCCGTGCTACAAAATCCTCATTAATGCCCCTGATCATCAACAAGCCGAGGCGGATTTCACGACCACACAGCCCGACTTCGCCCTCACTATGCTGTACGCAGGGTGCAGAAATCTGCGCGCCCAGGCGCATCGCTTCGTGCAGGTAATGCTCCGTACTGTAGAACCCGCCCCCATTGCGCAGGGTAGCCACCATATATTCCAGCGGGTAATGTGCCTTAAGATAGAGACTCTGGTAGCTCTCCACTACATAAGATGCGGCATGTCCCTTGGCAAAGGCGTACCCTGCAAAACTTTCGATTTGTCGCCACACCTCGCGGCCCAGATCGGGCGAGTGCCCTCGCGCACGGCACCCTTCAAAAAAGCGTGACCTGACCTGTTCGAGCTCGTCGCGACTCCTGAATTTACCACTCATGCCCCTGCGAAGCACATCCGCTTCAGCCAGGGTTAGTCCCGCAAAACAATGGGCCACCCGGATCACATCTTCCTGATAGACCATCACACCATGGGTTTCAGGCATGATATCGAGCAGAACGGGGGGTGTTTCGCGACGGCGTTCAGGAAAGCGACACCGAAGAATATAGGTCTGCATCATTCCGGAACGGGCTACACCAGGGCGAATCACCGAACTGGCAGCCACCAACCCTAAATAATCCTGGACCTGAAGTTTGCACATCAGCATACGCATGGCCGGAGACTCCACATAAAAGCACCCGATGGTGCGGGCCTCCCGAACGAGGCGCCGGGTGGCCTCGTCGTTTTTGAATACCTCAGTCTGGTAGAGGTCGATGGGGGTTTCATCAGGGCGATTTTGGGCAATCAGGGCGAGTGCATCGGTGATTTTGGCTAGTCCACGCTGACTCAGTATATCGAATTTATGTAAACCCGCATCTTCTGCAATATTCATATCGAATTGGGTAGTGGGGAATCCCTTGGGGGGCAGAAAGGTGGCGCTGAAATGCTGGACGGGATCGCGGGTAATCAGAATTCCGCCAGCGTGTATGCCCAAGTAGTTGGGCAGTCCATTGAGTCGCGCTGCGTATTGCAATATGAGATGTATTGTACGGTCGTCGCCACCGCCTGTCGACCGTCCACTTGCCAGTGCCTCAGTTTCATGGGGGGGCAAACCCAGTACCTTGGCCAGTTCCCGAACCAGGGCCCGGTACTGAAACGTAACGTATGTGCCCAAAAGAGCAACATTCGGGAAGCGATCAAAAATATAAGTAATGATCCGGTCGCGCTCCTTCCAGGAAAAATCAATATCGAAATCGGGCGGATTGCGGCGATATAGGTTGATGAACCGCTCGAAATAAAGGTTCAATTCGATGGGGTCAACCTGGGTAATTTGAAGCAGATAAGCCACCAGGCTGTTGGCACCACTACCCCGACCCACATAAAAGAAGCTGCAACTGCGGGCATATTTCAATATTTTCCAACTGATCAAAAAGTAAGATACGTAGCGCTTCTGCCTAATGATTTCCAGCTCCTTTTCCAGCCTGGTGTATACCTGTTCGGATGCTTTGGGGTAGAACAGAGGTAGGTTGAGGCTGCACAGCCGGCGCAACAGACGAAAGTCGAGTTCTTCCTGAGCCGTGTAGGTCTGCTGATTTTTGTGGGGATATTGTTGTCCGAATTCAAAATGAATGCGGCAGCGATCGGTCAGGCATCGTGTCTGGTAGATGAGATCGGGAAACGCACGGTAGGCCTCCGTAAACTGGTCCAATGGCATCCAGCGATGAGCATCCGGAGCTGGATCCTCCGGGGGCAACTTACTGAGCAGGCAGTTGTGGTCGATCGACCGCAACAGGCGGTGTGCATTCCAGTCAGCACGATCGCGAAAGGTCATAGGTTGAAGGGCGAGCGCCTTACCTGGCGGCACGCGACGGGAAATCAGACGCCAGCGCGACAATTCCCGGATTTCTACACCCAAAAATTCATGTTCCGCCAGCTGATGTCCACTCCAAACTGGCAGGGAATAGATCGCCACCGCGTGGCGGAATCGGGGTGCACGGTATCCGGGTTGAATCTTGCCCTGGAGTATGTCGCTCAGGTGAACACACACCTCAACATATCCGTCGTTGTTGCACGCCAAAATCAGGTAATGTGGCCGATTGCGGACGCGTATGTCGACCCCAGCCAGGGGTCTGACACCGTAGGAAGGTGCCAGACGCACAAAGTCGAGTATGGCCGCCGTACTATTGATATCGGTGATGGCCACACAGTCGACCCCCGCCTCTCTGGCCTGCTCGAGGATCTGAACGGGCGACAAAACCCCATACCGCAGACTGAATCCGCTGTGGACCTGCACATACATTATGAAGAACGTTTACGCCCGACCCGGATTCTGCTGCGGAACATACTGATCCAGCAACTGACGCAACCGCCCCAGGAGCGCTCCCGCCTCATCGGAAGCACCCCGATGCGGATCCGGCAAATCGAAACTTAGGTAGGCCTTAACCCGCCATACTTCAAGGAGCTGATCGGCCGTCATCCGATAGGGATGATAAGCTGGATTATCTGAAATCAGCTCCAAATAACCTTCACTGAGGTAGTTTTTGATGCGCTTGAATACCACACCTTCACCGGCAGACACCACAACACAGCATTGGTAGTCGCGCAGCTGCTGCCAATCGCGTACAAATTCCGCGATGAGGTACGCCCCATCGGGAAGCGGGTGCATGCTGTCGCCCTTGATCTGAAACATGCGGTAGGACCGGTTCGGGTTCAGCTCCGAAACCGGGAGCATAAATTGGGGAAGGCGGGCCACGAAATCGGGATCTCGGTGGCCCTCTAGGTAGCCAGCCGCCGCCTGAACAGGCACCAGGGTGATCTGTTCGTGTTGATCGGCCCCGTCTACCACCACCGACAACACCCGTAGCCGTTCGCCCGCTGGATCGGAATGACGTACCCCGCCAGGCAAACGAACCGCCTCCTCCTTCACCAGCTCATCGACCGAACAGCCGAAGCAATCGGCGAGTTGACCCATCACCTCAAGCGGGGGGGCAGCCCTACCCTGTTCATACGCGCCCACCGTAGCCCGTGCTATGCCCAGGCGCATAGCGAGCTGCTGCTGCGTGAAACCCAGCTTTCTGCGAAAGCGCCCCATATTACGTCCAAAAATCAGTTTGATGTCCATCGTGAAGAGCAGTTAGAAGTAAATAAAATTGAATATGCTAATATAGATAGAATGACAATATAAATATCATAAAGAAAAAAATAATCTTAATACCTATATTTGTATATGAGTTACAAACGACTGAACAGCGACCTCATCGACCTCATCGACCTGCGTAATGAGCTGTACGAAATGGCCTTCAACGACCCCAAATACGACGATTTAGAAGACGAACTGCATGACTTCGAGGACACCTTCAACCGACGTTATCAAGAACTGATCGAACCCATACTCATACGCATACACAAAAAACTAACCCCAGAAATACCCCACCTCATTCCAACGGCCTATGTTGGTAACCACTACGAATACCTGTCCGAAACCGATACCTATGAAACCGACGGCACCTCAGGTGTAGTTCTCGAAAATGGACAAGGACACAACTTCCGCCTGACATTCATACCCAACCCCACCCGCCTGCTGCTCACCAGCAGTAGAGATATGCAGGTGGTATGGAACGAAAACCAACCCGATGAAGCAATCAAATAAATATCTATCGTTACTGATGGCCATTGGGCTATTGTACGGATGTGATCCACGTCCCGTTCCGGTTCCCCAACCCGACCCTACGTCGATCGACCTAATTCTCGACCACCGATTTGGCCCACAAAGGCTGCAATTGGGCGATGTACAATATAACACACTCAACAACCCAGTGGGAATCGACGTGCTCGACTACTACCTCGGGAAGCCATCGTTTCAAAAGCCCGACGGCTCGTGGGTCAACAGCTCATCCTATTTTTTAGTGAAGGCTCAATCAGACAAACCCGATACGCTCAGAATCACCGACGTGCCCGTGGGCGCATACATACGCCTACGTTTCACACTTGGTGTGGATTCGACCGACAACCACGCGGATCCTGCCCACTGGCCCAATGAGCATGGACTCAGCCTGATGAATGGGGGACTAATGCACTGGGGTTGGAATGCCGGATACATCTTCTTTAAGCTCGAAGGGCGCTACCGCAATATAGTCTCCCAAAACCGTGGCTATAGCTACCACATTGGGCGCGACGATCTGATCAGTCGATTTACCTCTCCGACACTCAACATCCAACATCAGGAGGGAAAATCTACCGCCGTCCGCATAAACATGCGGGTCGACCGCTTTTTCAATGAGCCCCACGCACACCTCATATCCGACACCTCTTTTTTCACCCACAGTACACTGGGCGATACCATAGCCCCCGTTTTGCATGGAAATATGCAGGGATTGTTTGAATTTCCACAATAAGCGAATCCGTCCACTGAAACATGAACCTCCACGGCCTCATCCTCAGCCAAGAAAGCAACATCCATCAATCCCAAAGGATATGGATGCGGATTCTCGCTCCTCTATGCTTTACTATGTTGACCTGGTCTTGCCAACCCGACAAACCACCCGTTCCCAAAGAATACCCCGAACCCACCCCATACACCTGGACGACGAGACCTTTTTTTCCACCCCCGATCCTTCCATCTGACAACCCCCTCACCCTACAAGGGGTTGAGCTGGGTCGACACCTATTCTATGAAAAAAAGATGAGTGGCGACAATAGCCAGTCGTGCGCCAGCTGTCACCGCCTCAATTATGCATTCAGCGACTCCCTCCAGCGCTACAGCACAGGAATCGATGGAATTGCAGGGACCCGCAACAGCATGGCTCTGTTCAACCTAACATGGCACACCCGTTTTTTCTGGGACGGACGGGCTCCAGGTCTTCGTCAACAGGTATTGATGCCCATACAAGACCCGATTGAAATGCATCAAACACTCCCTGAAACCGTCAGAAAAATATCAGAAACCACCAAGTACAAAGCACTATTTGGTTCGGCTTTCCGCAGCGAAGAGGTTACCCCGGATCGCATTGCACGTGCCCTGGAACAATTCCTCCTCACCGTAGTATCGGGCGACAGCCGTTTCGATCGATTTAGACAAAATCCGGTAGCCAATCCACTCTCAGCTTCCGAACAACGGGGATTTGACCTGTTTATGCGTGAATACAGTGCTCCATCAACTGGTAGACCAAGGGGTGCCGACTGCTTTCATTGCCATGGCGGACACCTATTTCGTGTAGATGCGTTCTTCGACAATGGACTAGACGAACAACCCGCTACAGGGTATGAGTCTGTGACTGGATCAGCCTCCGATCGGGGAAAGTTTAAAGCCAGCAGCCTGCGCAACATTACGCTGACCGCGCCATATATGCACGACGGGCGATTTTCAACCTTAGAAGAGGTATTAGAACACTACAGCCATCACCTAAAAAACAGCCCAAACCTCGACCCTAACCTTAGAGTGGCAAATCAGTCAGAGGGCGGGCTTAATTTATCCAGTCAGGACAAACAAGACATAATTGCCTTTTTACACACGCTGACCGACTCATCGTTTATAAGCAACCCAGCCTATAAGATGCCGTTAGATTAATGATTTATACTCATTCATGCCAAAATAATTCAGTGCATCATATTTAATATAGGATTATGAGGAATTCCTACACCTACCTCAGATTATTTGCCGTAGGCATCCTCTTGTCAATCCTAAACAGCTGCTCCCAGAATCCCGGACAGCCGCATCCTGCGGATCGCGTTCACTCAATACCAGAAGCCTACCCCCTGCCCGACAGCCTTAGAAATCCCAACGGATTTGAGAGGGACCGAATGACGCTGGGACAAAAATTATTTTTCGATAAAAGGTTATCAGCAGACGGTAGCATATCCTGCGCCAGTTGTCACAAAGCCCGATATGCCTTCGGAGATTCGTCATCCTTCAGTCGAGGTATGGCTGGGTACGCCACGCGACGAAATACGCCCCCCTTGTTCAACCTATTTAGACAAATCCGCTTTTTTCGCGACGGAGGTGTGGCCCGCTTGTCGGAGGTAGCCCTTTCCCCGATGAATGAAGCGCATGAATTGAATCTCCCCATCGACACCCTTGTGAGGCGTCTGCGCACCCTTCCTGAGTATGTTCGAGAATTCGATAAAATCTACAACCGCTTGCCTGACCCGTTCACCATTACACAGGCCCTGATGGGATATCAGTTGTCGCTTCTCTCCGCATCCAGTCGATACGACCAATACCGCTATCAGAGTGATTCGACAGCCCTTTCCCCTGCCGCCTTGCGGGGTATGCGTTTGTTTTTTTCGGACGCAACCCACTGCCGGTCCTGTCACACTGGCCCCGATTTTACCGATGGTTTATTTCACAGAAATGGACTTACGGATGCAGGGCGACCCGACACCGGACGAGCACGGATCAGTATGAGTTGGGGTGACTATGCGAGATTCCGCACCCCATCCCTCAGAAACCTGTCATTTTCAGCACCCTATATGCATGATGGTCGTTTCAATACGATTCCAGAGGTATTGGAACATTACAACCGAATGTATCAAAAAATGGAACCCATCACCCTACAATCCGACCTTCCACAAATAGGCCGAGAGCTGTCTGTTGAAGAATTGCGCGATTTATCTGCCTTTCTGGAACATCTCAATGACAGTATTTTTGTAAATACACCTGCGGATCCCACTCAATAAACTATATTTGCCCTGCAGTCGGCTCTGTCGCTCTGCCCCTCAGGCAGAGAGGAAAGTCCGGACAACACAGAGCACCAGGCACCGGAAATCGGTGGTCGGGGTAACCCGGCAGATCGTGCCACAGAAAATTACCGCCCCTTGGGGTAAGGGTGAAAATGTGGGGTAAAAGCCCACAGTTCGTGTAAGCGATTGCTCGAACGGGTAAACCTCCTGGGTTGCAAGGCCATGTAAACCGACAGTGATGTTGCTCGCTTCGGTCGGAGGGTAGGCCGCTCAGATAAATGACAGGGGTCCCACGAAAATGGGCACACAGAATCCGGCTTACAAGACTGCCCGGGCCCGTAGGGGCCCGGATTTTATTGATCGGTGCACCACATTTAGAATGAAATACCGTTCCATCAATATTTGCTGAAGAGGATTAATTTCACCTATTTTAGCACGTTCTCTTATGCCTTCCATTTTAATTATCGACGACGAGCGCAGTGTGCGATCGAGTTTGGCCGAAACCCTGGGCCTTGAGGGCTACGAAGTGGAACAAGCCGCCGACGGAATAGTCGGATGGGATATGATTAGCCAGGGACAATTCGACCTGATTTTCAGCGACATCAAAATGCCACGGATGGACGGCATGGAGCTACTGGCACGAGTGCAGGAAGCCCGGCCTGAACTACCCATCATTATGATCTCGGGGCATGGAACTGAGGAACTAGCCATTGAGGCGACCCGATTAGGCGCGTTCGACTTTGTGCATAAACCACCCGACCTCAATCGCTTGTTGATTACGGTTCGAAATGCTTTGGAACGCAAACAACTTGTAGTTGAAACCCGCAATTTGAAAGAAAAAATTGCCCGTAACCAGGAGATTATTGGGGATAGTGAGTCGATTCGCCGGATCAAAAGCACCATCGAGCGGGTGGCACCAACAGATGCCCGAATTCTCATTACCGGAGAAAACGGAACCGGAAAGGAACTCGTGGCTCGCTGGATTCATGAAAAAAGTGCCCGTCGCAAAGGACCAATGGTGGAGGTCAACTGCGCAGCAATACCCTCCGAGTTGATCGAAAGCGAATTGTTTGGGCACGAAAAAGGTGCTTTCACCTCGGCCATCAAGCAAAGAATCGGCAAGTTTGAACAAGCCCATGGGGGCACGCTGTTTCTGGATGAAATTGGCGATATGCCGCTCGAGGCACAGGCAAAAATGCTCCGTACCCTGCAAGAAAACCGCATCACCCGCGTGGGAGGAGAAAGGGATATATCGATTGATGTGCGTGTTGTGGCGGCCACCAACAAAGATCTATTGGCCGAAATCGAGACCAGAAAGTTCAGGCTCGATCTCTATCACCGGATCAGCGTGATTCTTATACATGTGCCAAATTTGGCTGATCGTCGCGAAGACATTCCCAACCTTACCATACGTTTTGCAGAGGAAATATGTGCCTCCTACGGAATGGCGCCTAAAAAATTCACACCAGATGCCCTGCAAACCCTATGCTCACTGCGGTGGACAGGCAATATTCGTGAATTGCATAATGTAGTAGAGCGATTGGTGATTTTGTGTGGTAACAGCATTCGTAGAGAAGACATCCTAATGCATGCGCACCCGATTCAACTCGAACAATCCATTGATTCAACACAATCGCCCGAAGCGCACCCCCTGAATCCCGCTCGATTCGACGATTTCCATGCCTTCAAAGAGGAGGCCGAAAAAATATTTATAATCCACAAACTTCATCAATTTGATTGGAATATGAGCCGAACAGCAGAACACATCGGTATTCAGCGTGGGCATCTCTACAACAAGCTGGAGAAGTACGGATTGCATCGGGGTCAGGACGGCGAGGAATCGGACGCCTAATGTATGGCAGAGAATCTTAATCTCTGATGGCTCTTATCAACTTATTTCCCCCCAATTCTTATGGCGACTTTTTTGCGCCTGATAACCCATAAGAAGTCCACGTAATGGGGGTTGGGAATAGTCGGTATACCGGGCGAGCAAATGCTCTACCGCTTGTCGCGTCTCAGCTATCAGAGTTTCATCCGTTCGCAGGTCGGCTAGTAACAGATCTAACATGCCGCTCTGTTGGGTGCCCGACAAATCTCCCGGCCCCCGCAATTGAAGATCAATTTCTGCTATTTTAAATCCATCCGTAGTAGAGCACAGGGCTTCAATTCTTCGGATCGACTCGCCCCTGGGCTCGTTGGCAGTCATGAGCAAGCAATAGGATTGATCCGCACCCCGTCCCACCCGGCCGCGCAATTGATGCAATTGCGACAGACCAAAGCGCTCAGCATTTTCTATCAGCATGACACTAGCATTTGGCACGTTCACCCCCACTTCAATCACGGTTGTGGCCACCATAATGTGTGTTTGACCAGACACGAAGCGCTGCATCTCCATCTGTTTATCGTCGGGGCGCATTCGCCCATGCAAGATACTCACCTGGTAGTCAGGAATCGGGAATGCTCGGCTCACAGACTCATAGCCATCCATCAGATATTTCATCTGCTCATCATCACCCTCTTCGATCATGGGATACACTATATAAATTTGCCGGCCCATGGCAATTTGCTTGCGCAAGAAGTTAAACACCGACAACCGTTGCCGATCAGTTACATGTCGGGTCATGATGGGTCGACGACCCGCAGGCAGTTCATCGATCACCGAAAGGTCGAGATCACCATATTGGGTCATGGCCAATGTTCGCGGAATGGGGGTAGCGGTCATCACCAATATATGGGGTGGCGGAACATTTTTGGCCCATAAAGCGGCTCTTTGGGCCACACCAAAACGATGTTGCTCATCGATAATGGCCAAACCCAATTGGCAAAACACAACCGGAGGTTCAATGAGCGCGTGGGTGCCCACCAATATGTGAATTTTACCTATCTGCAAGTCGTTTAAGAGTACTTTACGTTCCTTGGTACGGACATTTCCGGTCAGCAACGCAAGCCTGACAGGCATATTATGCAAAAGTTCACACAGCGATTGAAAATGCTGTACCGCCAGTACCTCAGTAGGGGCCATCAGACAGCTCTGAAACCCGTTGTCGAGGGCTAGCAACATAGCCATCAGAGCAACAATCGTCTTTCCGCTGCCGACGTCGCCCTGCAGCAATCGGTTCATCTGCCTGCCGCCGGTCCCCATATCGGCTCTGATTTCCCTGATGACCCGCTTTTGAGCGTCAGTCAGTTTGAATGGGAGCTGCTCTGAATAAAAGCGGTTGACCATTTCGCCGACATGAACAAAACGATGTCCGCGGCTACCCGATTGCCGTTTGATTTTGTTGTGCAACAAGCCGAACTGCAGGTAGAAGAGCTCGTCAAATTTGAGACGATGCCGAGCCACCTGAGCCTCCCGCTCCGATTGGGGGTGATGGATGCCCCACAAGGCGGCCTGCCGATCGACAAGCTGGTGGTGCTTTCGGATGTCTGAGGGCAGGTAATCCAGAACTTCCCCGTGTGTCTTGTCGAGGATAAACCGAGTTATTTGTGAGAAAAACCGTGATTCTAATCGGTTTTTTCTGAGTTTTTCAGTTCCCGGATACACCGGATATAGGGTTTGTCCGGCACCCTGCTCCACAAATCGATCGCGCGTGGTGATCTCGGGATGTGGGAGTGAAAGCTCGTTTCTGAATGCGACCGGTCGTCCAAAAACCACATATTCCTGCCCCAATTTAAGGAGACCAAACAACCTATCAATCCCCTGAAACCAAACGAGGGCCACCTCACCCGTTCCATCAGTAAGCCAGGCAGTCAAGCGCTGCCCTCGCCCGGTTCCGCTGTGCACCACATCCCGCAGCCAGCCACACAACTGAACCATACCCAGTTGCTCATGAATCTCGGAAATGTTTTGGAATTTACGGCGATCGATGTATCGAAAAGGAAAATGATGGAGCACATCCTCCCAGGTGTGCAGATTCAATTCTCGGGCAAGCAGTGTGGCGCGTGCCGTTCCCACCCCTTTAATATATTCGGGCGATTGTTGCAGGAGACGATGTGCATCCATGCCCGGAAGTTTTATTGTTTCCCTGATTCCGACCACCGCAAGCCAGACGCGAGTCGCTCCATCTCTCCCAGCATATAATCCACAACAGGTGCCATGCTGTCGGGATGAGGCGTGGCGTCGAAATAGAGTGCGGCCCGCAGGAAGTGGCGTGTGCTGTCGGTAACATAAAATTGTGAATTGCTGGCGGCATGTCCCGAAAGCCGATAAAACAGTCCATATACCCCTCGATCTGAATGAGCCAATGGATCCTCCAATATTTCATTGGCCCTAATTGTATGCTTAAAAACCAACTCCTGGGATCCTCTGATGCATTCCCCCAATTTTCCCTTTTCACTCAGGGGTACATAAGTGAAGTGTATACTGGCGCGAATGTCCGGATAGTGAATATCGACCCAACAGGCGGTTCCGCTCCTCCCTTTGGGGTAACTGACTTTTGCTGATTGGTTTATTCTGAGTTCGAAGGGACAGTCAAGCCGGATATAGACCGCCGAGGTATCCGGTAAATGAATGCGGTGATAGGCATAGGGTCGCGGCATGGGCACATCGTGTTCGCATCCTAACCAAATTGTTGGCAGCAGGCAGAAGAAAAAGGGCCATAATCCAATGGGAATTACCCTAATTCTATTCATTTTTTAAGGGGTTGGTCCCACCATCAGAATGCCTTGTGCTGCGAACCTCCACCTTGCTAATACGACGATCATCCGATTCCAACACATGAAGGATCAGGTTACCGCATTTAACCTCTTCACTGGCAGCTGGTATTTTTCCGGCCAGTTCCAAAATTAGTCCAGCCACCGAATCGGCCTGCTCCTGGAATTCTCTCAACTCATCGAATATGCCGTCGCCTACCCGAATCAAATCCTGTAGCAGCGTTTGGCCGTCGCAGTGAATGGTTGATTCATCAATTTTGTTGATTCTACTGCTTTCCGCCTCGTCAAATTCATCGTGAATTTCACCCACGATCTGTTCGAGAACGTCCTCTAATGTTATGAGTCCGGAGCAACCCCCGAACTCATCGACTACCAGGGCCAAATGGGTGTGCCTGTCCTGAAAATCACGGAAAAGATCGTCTATTCGTTTTTTTTCCGGAACAAAATACGGCGCCCGGAGGAGGTTTGTCCACTGCGATACTTCTTTCCGGTCGTAGTAGGGCAACAGATCCTTCAGATACAGTATGCCCACTACCTCATCGAGAGAATCGCGGTAAACGGGAACCCGTGAATATCCCCAATCACGTACCTGCTCACGCACCTTGTCAAATGGCTGGCGGATATCAACCGCCTTGATGTCGCTGCGTGGAACCATGATTTGTCGCGCACTTAGCGTGCCGAATTCAACAATGCCTTTTAACATATCCTTTTCCCGCGGATCATCTTTTCGCTGTTCATATGTTAAATCGATAGCCTCTCCCAGTTCTTCCAATGAGAGAGCCGTTACCGACTTCTTCATCCAACGGTCCAAAAAGCGCGAGCCGAGAACCAAAAGTGACGAAATCGGACGTAATGCTGTATCCAACACGACAATCGGAATCACCGCAAACTTGACAACCGCTGATTTATTCGAATTAGCAAATACTTTTGGAAGCGACTCCCCAAAAATGACAATCAGAAAGGTTACTACAACTGAATTTAACAGGAAAGCAACCCAACCCTCTCTGTCGCCCGGCACCAGACGTTCAAACAGTTGGTAAGAAACAATAACAATGCTGATATTGAATAGATTGTTGGCTATCAGCAGGGTAGCCAACAGATGCTTCGGGCGTGCCAGTAATTTTTGGATTCGACCTGTGGAAGCATTTCCCTTGGGCAACCCCTCAATTTCTGCTGATTTCATCGAAAAAAAAGCCACTTCACTGGCCGAAATGAGAGCAGAGCCCAGTAGCAAAAACAGAATTCCAAAGAGCGGAAACAACCAATCGGATAGGCCAAAGCCGGCGGTTGGGGTGACAAGCGCCGGCAATGGGTCGGCCGGATCAGCGGAAGGCAGGTCCAATGTACTATGTTTTGTTTACTAAAATGGCAAGTCGTTCTTGCCCTCCGATTCTGGCGATTCAAAACGTTCACCCGATGCGACAGCGGGGTTTTCAGGCCTGTCGGAGGTCCTTCCCAGCAGAATCAGGTTGTCGCCCACCACCTCGGTGTTGAATCTTTGATGTCCGTCCTTGTCCTCCCATTTCCGGGTAGTCAAATGGCCTTCGATATATACCTGAGCGCCCTTGGTCAACAGCCGCTCGGCCAAATCTGCCAATCCCCTCCACATCACAACATTATGCCATTCTGTTTTGGATTGGCGGACACCCTCACGATCTTTATAGGTCTCCGTGGTGGCCAACGGAAACGTAGCCACCCGGCTGCCGTTATCCAAAACTCTTATTTCCGGTGTCTTGCCCAAATTGCCAATTAACATTACTTTATTCAAACCTCCCATAATTCAGTTTCTTTAAGATATTTGGAGAAAACCACTGGTAAAGGGTAGTCTTTTATGTCTTTCCAAGTGACAAAAGTAAGAAACTTGTCCGTAAATCCAACACCACAATCCATAGGCAACAAAGAAATGCGCAGCAATCGGTGAGTTAATCGGTGCTCCAATATCCGCTCCAGTGCCGGAACGGGTCTACCGCGAACCGCTACCGTCATAATTTCACTTGACGGCTGTTTCGCGCCATTTCTGGACTGCTGAAGGAACCGATATTCGTGTTCACCTATGGCCTGAAACTCCCACATTTGTCGCCAAATCGACCGGTTTCCCCGTTGACGCAGGAAAACACCATTTCTGTTGAACCATACGAGATACCACAGGGAAAGCTCCGTGGGCGCTTTCTTCGGGGATAAGACCGGATAAAAATGCGTTTGATTGATCCTGTAAGCGTGACAGTGTGGGGCAACCGGGCAATCGCCACATTTTGGCCTCTTGGGAACACAAACTAAGGCTCCCAGTTCCATCATAGCCTGATTGAAATCACCAGGTCTTTCCCTGGAGAGAATAGATTCTGCCCCTGAGGAGAGTCTTTTTCGCGCCGACGATTCCGAAACAGGCTCCGGTTCACAGGTCAGACGCGACAAAACCCTAAGTACATTCCCGTCGACTGCGGCTACCGGATAGCCGAATGCAATTGAGCTCACAGCCGCTGCCGTGTATGCGCCCACTCCAGGTATTTTCTGCCAATCGTTGGCCGCCTCTGGAAAGTGTCCCCTAAATTCCCCCGCAATCATCCGGGCAGCACGGTGCAAATTAAAAGCTCGTGAATAGTAACCCAGGCCTTGCCAGATCGATAAAACCTCCTGTTCGCTTGCTTCTGCCAGACTCTTAACATTGGGAAATCGCGAGAGAAATCGAATGTAATAGCCAATGCCCTGACCTACTCTTGTTTGCTGAAGTATGATTTCCGATACCCAAATCGCATAGGGGTCTCGGGATGCGCGCCACGGCAAATCCCGCTTCGCTTCATCGTACCAGTACAACAACTCCCTGGCCAACTCCTCATTCAATTCTTCGCCACTCCTTTTATTCACTATTAAAACTTGCGTTTTGTCTACTTTTCTCTTACCTTTGCAATCCAAGAGCAATATTAAGGGTTTTTTATGGCCCATACGCAAAGGAAATTTTCACTATGACCAAAGCCGAACTGATACAAAAAGTAGCGCACGAAACGGGAATTGAACGGGTCGACGTTCATCAGGTTTTTGAAGCGTGCCTTGCCGGCATCAAGCAGGCTTTAGGCGAGGGTGAAACTTTATACATCCGGGGGTTTGGTTCTTTCCAGGCCCGAAAGCGTTCTGCCAAGGTGGGTTATAATTTCAAGCACAAAAGCCCAATCAACCTGGAAGAGCGCATCATTCCGCACTTCAAACCCTCCAAGATTTTTCAGGCTGAACTCAATGGCCAGCCCATTTCAGGTGATGACTATTGATTTATGAGCCGAATGCAAATCATTTGGGTGGTCGTGCTGCTCACTGCAGCCATTGGATTATATTTTTATGGAAATCGAACCCCTTCAATAAAGCCGGACACAGCCGGATATGAAGAGAAATCAGTTCTTCCTGAGACCCAAATCTGGGAAGAAGCCAGCCAGTCGCTAACTGAAGAGGAAAGTAAGAAAGTAGCCGGCATGGAAAAGGCGATTGATACCCTCACCAGCCCCGAGCAGCGTGCCATGATTTATGAGGGATTGAGCGCGTTTTGGAATAAAAAAGGATTTCCGGCTGCATCGGCCCTCTCAAGGCTATATGGTGCCCGCCAAACCGGAAACAGTGCCGCCCTGCATGCCGCGGGCTCCATGCTGATGCACGCAGCGGAGTTGTCGACCGACAGCAATACACAGAAGTTTTTATTCACAGAATCTCTGGATGTCCTGCAAAAAGCCTCCACTCTCGATTCCACAAATCTCGATATTCAGGCTGATTGGGCACGGGTGGTAGTGCTCACATCGTCCAAACCCATGGAAGGGATCAAGCTCTTGCTCAACATCACCCGGCAGGAACCGCGTCACCTCCGTGCAAATTATCATTTGGCCCGAATGGCGATAACAAGCGGTCAACTGTCAAAAGCTGTTACCCGATTTCGTCAAATCATAGAATGGTACCCCTCCTACCCTGATGCGTATCTGGGATTGGGCGAAGCTTATCATGAAATGGGCAATTCTGACAGTGCCCTATACTTCCTAAAACAATATAAAGGACTTGTACCTGATCCAAAACTGCAACAGCAGATGGATGAGTACATCCGTCAATTCCAAAAACCTTAAATAACCCACTATGCCCTGCGGTAAAAAAAGAAAGCGCCACAAAATTGCGACTCACAAAAGGAAAAAGCGTCTGAGGAAGAATCGCCACAAGAAGAAATAAGTGAAGCTGCCAGTTACTCTGGCTTACTATTTCTCAATATTAATCGGAGATATGCGAATGCCCTCCGTAAATTCCATCATACCGTGGCAAAATCCATGTATATCAGGACCTCGGGCAATGGCTTTGAAATTGCCACAACCGAAGACCGACGCCTTATCGAATTGACCAGCCAGCAAAATGATCAACATTTTCAGGTGGGTGATATTTATTTGGGTAAAGTCAACAAAATCGCTCCGGCGCTGAATGCCTGCTTCGTTGATATTGGTTCCGAAAAAGACGCATTTCTTCATTTTCAAGATTTGGGTCTCGTTTTTAAAGAGTTTAACCAATATGTGCAGGAGTTCATTACAGGAAAAAGGAAATATGCTTCGCTCGAAAATCTCAGTCTGAATCCGACGTTCGACAAAAAAGGAAAAATAGATGCGATTCTACAACGGAGTCAGATCATTCTGGTTCAGGTAACCAAAGAGCCCATAGGCACCAAGGGCCCGAGAATTTCCACGGATATCAGTCTGGCCGGTCGCTATTGTGTGTTGCTGCCCTTCTCTGAGTCGATCAACATTTCCCGGAAAGTGACCCAGCAGGCGGAACGTAAGCGGCTGAAGGGTATAGCTTCCGTGGCGCTTAAAAAAAACTACGGTGTAATTGTTCGAACTGCTGCGCAGCAGTGCAGCACGGAGGAACTCTCGGCCGATATCAGGGAACTGATAGAAAAGTGGCAAAAAACCATGCTCCGACTCAATGGCATGGAACCAAAAACCCGTGTTATTCAGGAAATGGCTCGCACCACCGGTGTTTTACGCGATGTGTTTAATGATTCCTTCCAGCATATCTATGTTGATGACCCGCGAAACTGGGATGATATCCGAGAGTATATCAGCAGTATTGCGCCTGAGAAGACAGATATTGTTAAATTACATAAGAGGAAAGTTGGCCTGTTTGAGCACCACGGGATCGACAAGCAAATTATGGCGGCGTTTGGCAAGCACGTAAACCTGAGCAGCAGTGCATATCTGGTCATCGAACACACGGAGGCCCTCCATGTAATCGATGTGAACAGCGGGGCAAGGGGTAAACAATCGACTGAGCGCGATGAACACATACTCAAGATCAATATGGAGGCTGCTGAAGAAGTGGCGCGTCAACTCCGATTGAGAGATATGGGCGGAATAATTGTGATCGATTTCATCGACATGAACCCACCGGAGCACAGGAAACAAGTATTTGATCGACTGACCGAGTGCATGAAATCGGACCGTGCTCGTCACACCCTTCTCCCCATCACCAAATTTGGCTTACTTCAAATTACCAGACAGCGTGTACGACAGGAGGTGAGCATGACCGCACAAGAGGTTTGCAATGCTTGTATGGGTACTGGAACCGTGCAACCCAGCATCCTCGCTGCCGATCAGTTGGAGAGCAGGCTCGATTTCCTGTTGACAGAAGAAAAATTAATGGTGAAATCGATTCACCTCAATCCTTATTTAAAAGCCTATCTCACACTCGGTCTACTCAACCACCCGCTCAAGTGGTGGTGGAAATATAAAAAATGGATTCAGCTAAAAGAAGTAGTGGACTTTGGTCTCAATCAATTTGAATTCCGGGATTCAAAGGGCGAACTTCTGGGTAATTAGTCGACCCACCCGTTTTTTGAAACACAAAATAAAATTTGCTGGCCTGTCAATAGGGTGCCTTCCCTACTAGTGGCATAACCCGCCCGCGTCCAAAGGCCTTTTCCGTTACCCGAAGAAT
Source organism: Sphingomonadales bacterium (assembly GCA_016872215.1). Classification (GTDB taxonomy): domain Bacteria; phylum Bacteroidota; class Bacteroidia; order UBA7662; family UBA7662; genus F1-60-MAGs140. The sequence continues at coordinate 92,269 of VHAX01000002.1, forward strand.
AGGTGGACTTTGAAATCGTTTGAATTCGCAGGAGTCGACCATTCTTATAATTTTATGGACCAAGTGATCGTCGAATCCAAGACCTATAATTCGATCAGGCGCATACTTTTTCTCCACATATAGCTCCAAAATAGCATCGAGCAGAAGATATGGTGGCAGGTCGTCGCTGTCGGCCTGTCCCGGCTTCAGTTCTGCACTGGGCGCCTTCTCAATAATCTGCTCCGGAATAATGGGACCACTGCGATTGATGTGCCGGGCCAAACGGTAAACCCGAGTTTTGAACAAATCGCCCAGCACAGAGAGCGCCCCGGATGTATCGCCATATAGGGTGCTATAACCCACCGACATTTCACTCTTGTTCGATGTGTTCAGGAGTACCGCCCCCAATTCACTGGCGGCTGCCATGAGTAGGGCACAACGAATACGGGACTGCAAATTCTGCTCCGTGAGATCACCCAAATTCCGACCAAATACTTCCTGAAGTGATTTCTTTTGGGCGAAAAAAGCCGAATGTATGGGCAAATTAAGGCAACAAACACCCAAACGTCTGGCAAATTCCACACTGTCACCGACCGAATGCGCTGAAGAATATGGTGATGGCAAAAGAATTGCAGTTACCTGATCGCTGCCGATGGCTTCAGCAGCGAGAACCGAAACCAACGCAGAGTCGATTCCACCCGACAATCCCACCACCGCCTTTTCCAACTTCTGCTTGTAGAAAAAATCTCGGATTCCCAAAACAAGTGCCCTACGAAGCAGTTCGAGTTCCAGTTCCGAATCGCCTGAGTCGCCCGACTGAAAACGGGTAACACCTAGCTTTGATTTAACTGCGGTCACCACATCCTCCCCAATAAGCCACCCCTCCCCCAGAATCCACGTTCCGTTGGCCCATTGAAGGTGGGTGATCCCGGATTCGAACGATGGAAGGAAGCCCATACGATTCCCGTTCGCATCAAAACATGCGCAGGCGCCGTCAAAAACCAATTCCGCCTGAGCACCGCAGGAATTAACATAGAGCAGAGGTTTATGGAGTCGCCTGCTCATTTCAGAAAGCACCGATTTGCGCAAGGCTTCCTTTCCCATATGATAGGGGGAAGCGGCCAGATTGAGTACCCAATCGGCTTTCTGAAAGATCTCATCTTCTAAAGGGTCATGGCCGTAGAGATTGTCCAGGGAATGGTTCCACAAATCCTCACAAATGGTGACCGCAATGCGCGCTTCTCCCTGCAACCAGAGTTGATTGAAATTGGGTGGAGCCGGTGCAAAATACCGACCCTCATCGAACACATCATAATCCGGTAAAAGAGACTTGGCCCAAAATTGCTGAATCGTCCCATCTGCGGTGCGGCACGCACCATTCAGCATTGATTTTCCAAAAGGCTGTGGATTTCTGAGGGGAAGTCCAAAAATTATCTGAACGCCGGGGGTTTCCCGAGCGATGGTTTTAGCCCATTGAACACAAAGATCAACAAAGCCCTCCAGTTCCAACAAATCGAGTGGGGGGTAACCGCAGAGAGCCAGTTCGGGGAACACCACCAAATCCGCTCCACGGGCGCGGCAGAAAACAGAAGTAGCAATAATCTGCTCCGCATTGGCCTGCAAATGACCGATGTGAGGGTTATATTGAACGACCGCTACCTGCATCAACGACCCAAAGTATACGCCGCAGAGACGTAAAATGCACTTTGTCGGGCAGAAACCGAATTGCCTCGGATCACATCACTCAATCCGGTATCGAGATTCGTAGCCAGGCGTATTTTATTACCCGTTCCCAGCTCCAAATCAGTGCCCACCATCATATGGAGTCCGGCCCTGAACCGGCTCAGGCGGTCTTCCTGTGTGCCATCGGTTACGTAGTCGCGCACCTTCATGATATCGAAATACTCATCGGGATCAAAAACCGCAGGCAAATTACCCACCCGGGCCCGGCGACTCATTAGAACGTCTAAATGAACCCCAACGCCCGCCACAATGACCGGCAGCTCGGGGTCCTGACTCACAAGTAGAAGTCCGACAGGTACCCTGAAGGCAGTGGTCTGATAAAGGTATTCCACATTCTCAGCCATAACCTGATCCCCGTCGCGTTTCAGAAAATTGCCTGAATCGATAGAAGCGCCGAAACCGGAACGAACCACAGACAAACCTGAATAGGCCGTCAAATTTCCCTGTAGTGGCATTTGAGCACCCAAACCGAAACCCCAGCCCATTCCCAAGCCTTCACGATTGATGTTGCGTGTTTGAGGGGCTATCCGGGTGATATTTCCTTCCACCTGAAACTGCCATTGCACATCCGATAGATTGCCCTGAGCTTGTACACTAGGAACATTCATAAACCCACAAAACATCGCTATAATGATCAGCCCAAATCGATTCAAATGTATTTGCATCATATTTGATAAATTCTTGTAAAACACCCTACAAATATCGTGATTTGCAACGCTTCATGATGACTTGTAGTACACCCCCCCAACCCTTTGCCCGATTTTTCCTTTCGGCAATTCTATCCTTTCCCCTATGCTTTACCTTGAGCTGCTCATCAGACAGCGATCAGGGGACAGATCCACGCCTGACGCCCTCAGTTTTTCGATTCGAACAAGAACTGGATCAAGCAGCCCGTAAAGGCCCGGATAGTGTAGCCCGACTGCGAAAATCGCATCCACTTTTTTACAAACTTCTGGTGGAAGAGATGATGGGAATGGGCCCAGCCGACAGTAACACTACCGCCTACTTGCTGTGTCAGTTTCAGCGTGATCTCTACACCGATAGCCTTGTGCGCGATATTTACGAAGCCTTTCCAGCCGATCGTGATCCCCTGCTATACCGCGCGCTGCCCAATGCCATTGCCCGTTTCAGAAAGGAATTTCATACCCCCACCCCCACTCGGATCACAACATTTTTAAGTGGCTTCAGGTACCAGGCAGCATTGGACGATAGTGGTGAACTCCTCATCGGTCTCGATACGTACCTTGGCCGTAACTACCGTTACTATGCCACAGCGCATTACATATATGAATACCAGACCCGTCGGATGTCGCGCGATTATCTCCTGCCAGATGCCCTTCGTCTGCTGCTTCAGGACCAGCTCTCGCCTCCACCGTCAACAGCTTCCCTTTTGGAAGAAATGATTGCTGCGGGGAAAGTACATTACGCCATACAAAAATTGCAACCCGGAATACCCGACTCCTCTCTGTTTCGCTACACCTCAACCCAGGCGGCATGGGCGGCCCGGCATGAAAAGGATGTTTGGAAATATCTAATGGGTCAGAATCTGGTGTATGCGAGCGAGCTCCGCCTCAAAAGTCGATTTCTGGACGATGGGCCCGCGACCCTCGAACTGGACCCGGAAGCACCACCCCGTCTCGGTGAGTGGATTGGTGCAAGTATGGTTGGACGGTATATGAAAAAGCACCCCGAAGTCACCCTTCCGGATTTGTTTCAAAAAAAGGAGATAGATATTTTCAAGGCTTCCGGTTACCGCGGAGAACGGCAATCGAAGCTTTAAGGAATTTAGCGATTCACCTCCTGAAAGCGCTCCACATCGATGTTTTTGCCAAGCAACAGCAAATAATCGCCCTCATACAGCATGGTGTCCGACTTAGGAACACCCAATATGTGGTATTCCAGCTTCATTTGACCATCTGAACCCTTCACCTCAAACGGCCTTCTTAAAGTGATGAGATTAAGGTGATAGGTGTTGCGCAAATCAATATCCGAAACCGTTTTATTGGCGACCTGAAGTGGAACCTTCAATTCCACAATCTGGTAGTCATCGGGAAGCTGAAAATAACTCACCAAATCCGGATTGATCAAACGTCCCGCCACAGAGATACCCACTTCGTCTTCGGGCGATAAGATTTCCTTGACCCCGATTTTTTCCAATACCATTTTTTGCTGAGGGGTGGAGGCCCTTGCAATCACGCGCTTCACACCCAGCTCCAGCAAGTTCACAGTAGTGAGCAACAAAGCCTCGAAATTCTCGCCTATGGCCACCACCACCGCATCCAAATCGGTAATGTTTTGCTCCTTAAGCGCCTGGATGTTAGTAGAGTCGAGTTGTGCCGTATAGGCCACCTGATCGCGCAAGAGATTAATGTTCTCTGGCCGGTTGTCGAACACCATAACCTCCGCCCCCCTCTCCGACAACTTACGGGCTATGGTGCTACCAAAGCGCCCCAATCCAATTATACCGAAACGGTTTTCCATTCAATTTTCTGGTTTATGTAGGTAGAAATCACATCAACCGCTACATAATTATCGCGGCTATGTGGAATTATTAAATCACATTCTGGTAGATGGGGATAAATAAAGGAATCAAAGGCGGGTCGGACGTGATATTCCCATTGATAGCGCACCACATTCTCGGGGTATCCTCGTTCGATCCCGTCGCGGGCAATTCGCCTAATCAGGCGCAGTTCGTCGGGCGCCTCTAAAAACACCTTCAACTGTAGTAAATCCATGATTTCTCGGAAATGGAACAGAAAAAGTCCCTCCACCAGCAATACGGGCTTTGGAAGCAACCGGATATTTTCGGGTTTTTTATCTGCCTGATTGAACGTATATTCCTTTTTAAAAACCTCGTTTCCATTACACAATTGACGAAAATCGGTCAGAAACGCCTCATGGTCGATGCACTCCGGCAGGTCAAAATTAACCTCCCCCTGTGCATCCCTCGGTTGTTCGGCCAATGTGCGGTAATAATGGTCCAAATTGATGCATGTGCAATTATTCGGGCCCAATTGACGAGTCAGCAGAGCCAGGAAGGTTGTTTTTCCGGATCCGCTTCCTCCCCCAACCCCAACCACAAAGGGTTTTTCGCGGTAGCTCATAGAATTTTCAGCACCAAATATACCAATGTGATCCCAAACAAAAGTGAATGCAAATAAATTCATCCAGGTTCTTGCTATCTTCGTGTTTATGTCTACCCACAAGCAGCCTACCCCCTCATCAATCGAATCCAGGATGAACCAGATCCGTGCCTTGATGGCTCGTATGCAAAAGGACGAAGGCTCCCTCGATGAAAGCCTGATGTTGTATCGAGAGGCGACGGCCCTTATTGCCGACTGTCAGAATATGTTAGAAGATGCCGCCAAAAGTCTATTGGATGACGGTGTCCGACCGGATCAGGGCACGGAATAACCTGTAAAAAACCCGAAATTCCATCTATTTTCAGGGTTATCCCACAACGGCAACCTTAAATCAACTGGACAACATCTCTATTGTTTGTTGCAATCCGCTAATAATTACCCCGTAGGCGTACAAGCAGACTGTTGAGCAGCTCCCTCTCTTCCGCCGCGATGCCCTCCCACAATTTGCGCATGACTTCATCGGCAACAGGTCGCGCCTGCCGCACCCAATCTGCCCCGATCTCGGTTGGCTCCACGTGCAGACTCCTGCGATCATTTTCGGACTGCACCCTCCTTAACAGGCCTGACCTTTCCAGAGGCTGTAGCATTCGTGTAAGTGAAGAACGGTCGCGGCCCAACTTTCTGGCATAAAATTCCTGGTGCGCGCCTGGTTGTCCACAAAGTATATACATCAACCGATACTGCTCGGCGGTGAATGGGATGCCATTTTCCCGAAACGCAGCATCCAGGATTACGGCTTGTCGACTCACAACATGCGACAACAACAAACTCAGTTGCAAACGCTCAGACATGTTCGAAATATGCGGTTTTTCTTCTTGGCACGCATGCATTATCTTGAAATAAGTTTTGATAAAAAAAGTGGGTGAACCTTATATTTTTGCGTTTTCATTTGGTTCTCCCCGCATGGACGTACTCATTATGATTGCCCAAATGCTTCTTGGGCTTACCCTTTTGATCTTGTTGCACGAATGGGGGCATTTTGGCGCCGCACGTATGTTTGGAATTCGGGTCGAGAAATTCTATGTATTCTTCGACGCCTGGGGAAAAAAGTTTTTTTCCGTACAAAAAGGTGACACAGAATACGGATTGGGTTGGCTCCCGCTCGGGGGCTATGTCAAAATCAGTGGCATGATCGATGAGTCGCTCGATACCGCCGCCATGAAATCGGAGCCCCAATCCTGGGAGTTTCGTTCCAAGCCCGCCTGGCAACGATTGATCGTTATGATCGGTGGGGTCACCGTGAATGCCATTTTGGGGATTCTTATTTTTTCCGGGATTTTTTGGTACTACGGACAAGAATACCTGCCGAACAGCGCCCTAACCAATGGCGTTGCAGCTGGTCCGTTAGCCCGTGAAATAGGCTTTCAATCGGGTGACCAGATTGTTTCCCTGAATGGAATTGGAGTAGAGCGATTCGGGGAGGTTATGGATCTGGATGTGTTTTTTGGGGAGAACAACCAGATTCAGGTGATGCGCAATAGCAGCCTCGTCACAGTAGATCTGCCCTCCAATATGGTTGGTAGATTGTTGGATGCGGATAATGGTTCGTCGTTTCTCGCCCCACGTTATCGTTTTCGCTTGGGTGAAATCGTTGTGGGCATGCCGGCTAATGCGGCGGGTCTCAAATCGGGAGATAGCATCCTCAGTATTGACGGTGAACCCATTCTGTTTTTCGACCAACTGCAGGAGTCGCTTAAAGCGCGTGCCTCCAAAATGGTGCCGATTCGATGGATGCGCGAAGGACGTCCCATGGAATCGAATTTGAAGGTGAGTGAACAGGGTACCATCGGCATTTATCCAGAATTGGAGAAACTCCAAACCGCCCGTCAGGAATTCAGCCTGACTCAAAGCATACCCGCTGGTGCCTGGCTCGCATGGTCGAGCATTACCGACAATTTACGGGGCTTCGGCAAGGTATTCAGCGGCGAGATCCCGGTGGAGAAGTCCCTCGGCGGCCCCATCGCCATCGCCAAAAAGATGTACGGAGGGGAATGGATCTGGTATCGTTTCTGGATGACCACCGCACTTCTCTCCATAATATTGGCCTTTATGAATCTATTGCCCATACCTGCATTGGATGGAGGGCACGTTTTGTTTCTGCTGATCGAAATGGTCATTCGCCGGCCCGTCCCGGAAAAAGTACTGATCGGAGCCCAATACGTGGGTATGGCAATCGTGTTGTTGCTGATGATGTTTGCCTTCGGCAACGACATTTGGCAACATGTTTTGAACTGAGACCCGTAATATTCGGGCTATGAGTCGTTCAGGCTCGCTGAAAATCGGAACAGCGACAAATCATGGGTTGGGAAATCCATAAAGTTGCGACAAAAATCCAGTAGTTCTTCTTTTGGATCCGATGCCACCCATCCTAGAAAATTATCGTGGCGCTCTTGTAGTTGTCCACATGGAAACAAACGTTCATGCAATTGTTGTAATCGTCTGATGCTCACTTCATTTTTCTGTTTTCGTGCTTTGAGTACCCGCAGAGCAATGACCTCGATGGACTTCTCCAGCTTGTTCAACTCGGCCAAAACGAAAGACTTTAGACTTGGATCTACAGACGCCGCCTCCTGCGACAAACGAGAATAACCTTTACGAATCGATTCCAGCACCTCTTGTCCAGAGAGACCGACTTCTGATTGCTGGTCGAGGTAAATCCGAACCCAATCTTCCTTACTCCTAAAAAGATTCACTTCCTTCATCGCCAACTGTTTCAAGCGGTTCTGCATAGAGGCATCCATCAGCATCAGAGAAGCACGAAGCAAGACCGGGGGAAATTCTACGCCCGCCTGTTGAAAAACGGGGTAGAGCTGCAGCCAATAGGCCACCTCTGCAGGACCACCCACAAAGGCAGATGACCGAAGAAGAAATTCCTGATAAACCGAACGAAGTACCACGTTTGGACTCAACTTTTCTGGCTCTGTCTGCACCTGCTGCCATAGGGAGCGATCATCAGGCCAGGTTTTTTCGCCAGCCTGCCATTTGCCTTGTGGGGTGCGGACCAATCGCTGGCGACTACCCTCTTCTATCCAGAAAAGGTTGATTTCTCTGGGAGATATCTGTGCATGATAGCCCATTTCCACTAATTTCTCCCCCCCCCGTAGAGCGGCCTTCTCTGAAAAACGTCCGTGAATTTCCTGTTCCCACAGGCGTATGGCTGCACGTTTCAATTGAGGATCGTCGCCCGAAAAAACAACTAATCCCACAGATCCAAACAAGGTATCGGTCCACCGCAGTGTGGCCTCCAAAAGCGTTATACCCTTTCGGTAGCAGTCACGCGCGAGAGCCATCCACCGAACTGCCTCAGATCTATTTCCAAGGATCTCTTGTAGGGGCGACAAAAATTCCTCTGGCTCCTCGATTACCAATCGGCCGGTCGCCCCGCTCTTCCCCGGAGTCCAAACGATTTTTTTTCCCAGCACATGGCAGTGTCCAATCTCTTCAAGGTCGTGGTCTTCATCACCTACCCAGTAGAGGGGTACGAAATGCAGGTCGCGCGCGTCAGGATGTTTATTCAGGCGCTTGGCTAGCGCCACAACACTGCTCAGTTTATAAAGCACATATAATGGCCCACCTAAAAGAATGGGCTGGTGGGCCGTTACCACAAATCGTGTGCTTGCTTGTCCGATTCGCTCCAATTGAATGGGGTCGATCTGCGGATGCTCTAATACCGAATAGAGTTGCATTACCCGATCATAGACCTTCCTGCGAATTACCTCATCCCACTCTGTTTGCAGACGGGCAACCCGCAAAATAGATTCTACATCAGGGGTGTTGGGAAATATATCAAACCCCGCTTTGCCCTCCAGATAATCGAGCACAAGAGGCGAGAATGCGCCAGTTTGCCGTAGCGGATGCTGAGAAATGGAATAGCTATGCATGGTGGTTCATCGTACTGAATTCCTTATAATCCCGGACTGTCTGCCGGGACTCCATACAAATCGAACGCCTCGGCCCCGGTTATGCGCACCTGCAGGAACGTACCGGCTTGAAGGTCGCCACATGCGTCTGCATCCACCAATACTTCGTTATCGACTTCCGGAGAATCAAACTCGGTTCTCCCTACCCAGAAACCCGATTCGCACCGTTCCATTAGCACGGGCAGAACCTGTTCGATTTTTTGCTGATTCAACTCCTGGGAAATCTCCTGCTGCTGCGCCATAATTTCTTCCATACGCTCCTCTTTTAGCTCAGCGGGCACATCGTCGGTTAGATTATAGGCCGCAGTATTTTCTTCGTGTGAGTACGTGAATACCCCCAATCGATCGAATCTCTGCTGGGCTACGAATTTCATGAGGGTGGTGTGATCGATATCGGATTCACCTGGGAATCCACTGATGAGTGTGGTTCGCAGGTGTATGCCTGGTACTTGTCGGCGAATTTCATCGAGGAGGCTTTCCGTACGCGCTGCTGTAATGCCTCGACGCATTTGTCGGAGTACATGATCAGATGCATGCTGCAGGGGCATATCCAGGTAGCGACAAATAGTCGGCAAATCGCGCATCAGCGGCAGAATATTGGTGGGAAACTGCGACGGGTATGCATATTGAAGACGAATCCACTGTATTCCGGTGATTTGGGACAATGCCACAAGGAGGTCACTGAGCCTGCGGCTTCCGTACAAGTCCAGTCCGTAATAGGTCAGGTCCTGGGCGATGAGTACCAGTTCCTTTACACCCTTCTGCGATAAATTGCGAGCCTCGTGCACCAGATCCTCTATGGGGCGCGACACATGTCGGCCGCGCATAAGCGGTATGGCACAAAAGGCACAGGGACGGTTACAGCCCTCTGCAATCTTCATGAATGCGGTGTGCCGGGGTGTGGAAATCAGCCGCTCCCCCAACAGCTCATGCCGGTAATCGGCGCCCAGCGTTTTGAGCAGACGGGGCAGTTCCATGGTCCCAAAGAACGCGTCGACCTGAGGCATTTCCACCTCGAGTTGATCGCGGTAGCGGTGACTCAAACAACCGGTCACATACAACTTGTCGATATGTCCCGATTCTTTTGCATCGATGCAACTCAATATGGTGTCGATAGACTCCTGTTTGGCCTGTTCCACAAATCCGCAGGTATTGACAACCCAGATGCGTGCCCCCTTACCGGCGGTCCCGTGCGTTACTGGTATGTTTCCTGCCTTTAGCTGGGTCACCAGGTTCTCGGAGTCGACCGTGTTCTTGGAGCACCCAAGGGTCACCACATGAACACGGGCAGGTGCTGTTCCGCGCGCCCTCATGCTGTTGCGTCGCTGAATAAGGCATCTACAAACACCTGACAGTCAAAGGGTTGAAGGTGTTCGACCTTCTCTCCCACCCCAATGTAGCGGACCGGTATTCCCAACTGATCACTCACCGCAACGACAATTCCTCCGCGTGCTGTTCCGTCGAGTTTGGTGAGAATCAGTCCGGTTACCTGGGTGACCTCCCCAAAAATCCGGGCCTGCTCGAGGGCATTTTGCCCGGTCGACGCATCCAATACCAACAATACTTCGTGGGGTGCATCGGGGATGACTTTCGAAATAACCGACCGCACCTTACCCAATTCTTGCATAAGTCCCGATTTATTGTGGAGTCGTCCGGCTGTATCAATCAACACCACCTCCTCGCCGTGCTTTTGGGCTGAACTGAGGGTATCAAAAGCCACAGAGGCTGGATCGGCACCCATTTTCTGGATTACAATTCGGCAGCCAGCACGGCGTGACCATTCCTGAAGCTGTTCAATGGCAGCAGCACGGAATGTATCAGCTGCACCCATGACCACGCTTTTGCCTGCCTGCCTGTAGTGCCACGCCAATTTTCCAATGCTTGTGGTTTTACCGACCCCATTCACGCCAACCACCAAAATAACATGTGGGTGGCTTGTAAACTTGCGTGAAAAATCTAAATCAGATTCCGGTGTCTGCTTCAGCAACGACATGACTTCTTCGCGGAACACTTCCTGAAGGCGCTCGCCTTTCAGTCCGTTTTCTGATTTTGACCGCCCCTGTAGATTTCGGATGATTTTGGCGGTCGTATCGACACCCGTATCAGCCTCGATGAGTAGGGTCTCCAGACGGTCGAGCATATCATCATCAAGAACCTGACCGCCGGTAAACAACCGCCATATTTTGGAGAAGAAACCCTCACGGGTTCGCTCCATCCCTTGCACAAGAGCCTCACGATTGGGCTTTTTCAGGAAAAAGTTAAATATTCCCATATTGCTGAATTGCCGGCTTTATGAACACAACGCCCGGAACCAGCGATGGCTGTCCGGGCGCGAAAAATTATACCTGCCGCAGAAATGGGCAAGCATACAAATTTTACTTTGAAAAATAATCTTTCACCTTTTCGACCATTACAAACTCCTCTTTAAAGGTGTAGGCGCCTGTTTTGGGTGAACGCATTGTGCGGATGACCTTCACAATTTTCTCTGCTTCAGATGCCCCCTTCTTCAAGGTTGCCACAACTTTCTTTGCCATTACTTGATTTCTTTATGTACCGTTACTTTCTTCAATAAGGGGTTGTATTTGCGCAATTCCATACGCTCTGTCGTATTCTTCTTATTCTTAACAGTGATGTAGCGCGACATGCCCGGCATTCCGCTGGTTTTGTGCTCCGTGCATTCCAGAATCACCTGGATGCGATTGCCTTTACTTTTCTTTGCCATGGTTGGATTCAGATTTTACCGTTGCGCAAAAATTTGGCGATACTCGCCGAAATACCATTCCGATTGATAGTACGGATTGCACTTGTAGAAACTTTTAAGGTAATCCATTCACCAGTATCGGGAATGAAAAACTTCTTGGTTTGAAGGTTGGGAGAGAACCGCCTCTTGCTCTTGATATTGGAGTGAGACACCCGGTTGCCTACGATGACCTTCTTACCGGTCAGATCACATATTCTCGACATTACGTTCGTTTTTTGACTATCTTTGTTATTTTCCAAATGATCCAGGAGGAATCCAAATACAGGGCGCAAAGATAAGAAAAAAGGGAAACAAATCAACCCAAGCCAGTAAATAAATATGTCGGCATTACATATAGCAACCGAAGAATTAACGACTGCTTCTGCTATGGCGAAACCCTTGAATCGTATGATCAGCAGTAGGGATGTCATAGCCCTCGAGGATCGTTATGGCACCCACAATTACCACCCATTGCCCGTGGTGCTGAAGAGAGGACAAGGAAGCCGGGTATGGGACGTAGAAGGCAAAGAATATCTGGATTTTTTATCGGCCTACTCGGCGGTCAACCAAGGACATTCGCACCCTAAGATTGTTGGGGCGCTCACCGAACAAGCTTCATCGCTTAGTCTGTGCAGCCGGGCGTTTCACCACGATCTTCTTGGGCAATATGCCCGTCACATGACCCAATTGATGGGCTACGACCGGCTCCTTCCGATGAATACAGGTGTTGAAGCGGCCGAAAGCGCGGTTAAATTGGCACGCAGGTGGGCTTATGATGTAAAAGGGGTTGCCGAAAACCAGGCGGTCATGGTCTTTGCAGAAGGAAATTTCTGGGGGCGTTCTATTGGGGCCATATCGTCATCCACTGATCCCACCGCGCGGCGTGGTTTTGGTCCGTTTGTTCCCGGCTATGAAGTTATTCCATATAACAACCTTCAGGCTCTGGATATTTCACTCTCACAACCCAATGTGGCTGGTTTTATGCTGGAGCCGATACAGGGCGAGGCCGGTGTGGTGATGCCTGATCCCGGTTATCTGACCAGAGTACGCGCCCTATGTACACGCCATGGTGTGCTGATGATCGCCGATGAAATTCAAACCGGTATGGGTCGCACGGGCCGCATGCTGGCCTGCGATCATGAAAACGTACGCCCCGACCTGATCGTTTTGGGCAAGGCCTTGGGTGGTGGCGTATATCCTGTTAGTGCCGTTTTGGGTGACGATGAAGTGATGCTAACGCTTAAGCCCGGTGAGCATGGCTCCACATTCGGCGGAAACCCTGTTGCTTGTCGCGTCGCTCTGGAAGCGGTAGCTGTGTTGCAGGATGAAGGCTTGATTGAGAATGCCGCGCTTCGGGGCGAACAATTGCGATCGGGACTGCATGAGCTCAAAAGTGAATTCCCTATTCTGATGAACGTGCGGGGCAAGGGACTGCTCAATGCCATCGTGGTGGGTAGCGAGCAGGGGGGTAAGACTCAAAATTTGGCCTGGAACCTATGCATCCGAATGATGAAGCAAGGAGTTTTGGCCAAACCCACCCAAGGTCACATAATTCGCCTTGCTCCCCCGTTGTGCATCACCTCAGCGGAGGTGGACAAGGCTTTGACATGCATGCGCAAGGCTTTGGTCGCGTTGCATTAAATTTTTTCAAACCGTTTTTTCCTTTTTCTGATTCCCGTTTTTTTTTCCTTACAGGCTGTGAACAAAAGCGATTATCTCCTAATTTCAAGGAATCGTACCACGTTAATCAGAAATCTCTTTATAGAGATTACTGCGTTTTAGTGAGTTGAAGGGCTCTACGGTGATTCAAACCACCTCAAAATAGTGGAATGAAGAGAAATTCCTTAATTGAGGGACCGGAGAACCGCCTTGAATGTATCGGGGTGATTCATGGCCAGGTCAGCCAGGACCTTACGGTTCAACCCCATTCCGGAACTATTGTATTTGCCCATAAACTGGGAGTAACTCATGCCTTCCTGACGGGTAGCGGCATTGAGACGAGCAATCCAAAGCTGGCGAAAATACCGACGGCGGGTCTTACGATCGCGGTATGAATAACCAAGAGCCTTTTCAACGGCGTTTTTGGCAACGGTGTAAACGGTGGAGCGGGTCGTGAAGTACCCTTTGGCCATCGCCATAATTTTTTTGCGGCGGGCACGGGAAGCGACATGATTGACGGATCTAGGCATGGGGCTTTGTTTGCGTCAGTGGCACAAAGGCGCTTGTAAACTGACAAGGTTAATGGTTTATTTTCCTATGGTGAGCAATCGACGAATCAGCGACTCATTGGTGGTATCGACCAAGGCTGAGGCCGTCAGGTGACGCTTACGAACTTTCGACATCTTGGTGAGGATGTGCCGTTTGTAGGCATGCTTTCTCTTGATTTTTCCGGTTCCTGTGAGGGCAAAACGCTTTTTCGCACCAGAGTTTGTCTTCATTTTAGGCATAACAGGCAATTTTACAATTACTTCGACTTAGAGGATTTCGGGGCCAGATGTAGAAACATACGCTTGCCTTCTAATTTGGGCAAACTCTCCACCTTGCTAAGGTCCTCGAGACGGGACGCAAAGGTAAGCAAAAGAAGTTCACCCCGCTCCTTAAAAACAATAGCTCTTCCTCGAAATTGAACATAGGCCTTGACCTTGGCTCCCTCCTCAAGAAATTTCTGGGCATGCTTCAGTTTAAATTCAAAATCATGCTCGTCCGTGTTCGGACCGAATCGAATCTCCTTAACCACTGTTTTTTGCGCATTCGCCTTGATTTCCTTCTCCCTTTTCTTCTTTTCGTAGAGGAACTTGCTGTAGTCGGTGACCCTGCACACCGGTGGCGTGGCATTTTCGGAAATGATCACCAGATCCAATCCAATATCCTGTGCGATTTTCCAGGCTTCAGCGATGCTGTAGATTCCGGGTTCCAGATTATCACCCACCAGGCGAACCTCCGGAAATCGGATGTTCTCGTTGATTGGCTCAATGGGTTTTTCCTTACTGAGACGATTGGGTTGACGTAGGGGTAGTGCTATGGTGAAAAAATTTAAGGATTATGCAATACACTAAGAATAGGAAACGGCATCGATTTCGGTACGAATGCGTAACAAAAACGACTCGGGCGACTCCGCGCCCTGATCACCCGACCCATGCCTGCGTACTGAAACCAGCTGTTGCTGCACCTCCTTTTCACCTATGACCAGCATATACGGCGTTTTCTGCAGTTCAGCATCTCGGATTTTGCGACCAATTTTTTCATCCCTAAGGTCAATGACGGGGCGAATATCGTGTTTTCTCAGCATTTCAACAACGCTTTGGGCGTATTCCTCGAACTTTTCACTGATAGGCAAGACCGCGACCTGTTCCGGAGCCAGCCAGAGCGGCAGGTTACCTCCACAATGTTCGATCAATACCGCCACAAAACGCTCCATTGAACCAAAAGGAGCCCGGTGAATCATAACCGGCCGGTATTTCAGATTGTCGGAGCCCGTATATTCCAGCCCGAAGCGCTCTGGAAGGTTATAATCGACCTGAATCGTGCCCAACTGCCATTTGCGACCCAAGGCATCGCGCACCATAAAATCAAGTTTAGGACCATAGAATGCGGCCTCGCCTGGAACCTGTTCGGCTACCATTCCCTTCTCAGCCGTTGCCTCAATTATGGCCTGCTCCGAACGTTCCCAACTTTCGTCGCTGCCGATATATTTTTGACGATTATCTGAATCACGAATCGAAATCTGCGCATGATACTCTGTAAATCCGAGGGCTTTAAACATATGTAATACCAAGTCGATGACCTTCTTGAACTCCTCCTTTACTTGATCCTCCCGACAAAAAAGATGCGCATCGTCTTGCGTGAACCCGCGTACCCGGGTGAGGCCGTGTAGTTCACCATGCTGCTCATATCGATAGACCGTGCCGAATTCGGCCAGGCGCAGTGGCAGATCACGGTATGATCGGGGCTTACTCTTATAGATCTCGCAGTGGTGCGGACAATTCATAGGCTTTAATAGATATTCCTCCCCTTCGTGGGGTGTGTAAATAGGCCGAAATGAATCCTGACCATATTTTTCCCAATGACCCGACGTTTCATAAAGCGATTTCGAACCGATGTGGGGGGTAATGACCTGTAGATAACCCGCAGCCACCTGTGCTTTACGCATGAACTGCTCCAGTTGCTCACGTAGAAGGGCCCCCCGGGGCAACCAGAGCGGGAGACCCATACCCACTTTTTCACTGAATGTAAAAAGTTCCAATTCCCGGCCCAATTTGCGGTGGTCGCGCTTCTTTGCCTCCTCTAATAATTCCAAATGCTGCGATAGCTCCCTGGTGGTGGGAAAAGTAATTCCATACACCCGGGTTAGTTGTGCGTTATTCTCGTTTCCACGCCAATATGCACCCGCCACAGAGGTAATTTTAACGGCTTTGATCTTGCCGGTGTGGGGGATGTGCGGACCGCGACAAAGGTCAGTGAAGTTACCCTGCCTGTAGAATGTGATCTCCCCATCGTTTAGACCCTCAATCAACTCCAGCTTATAGGGGTCGCCCTTAGACTGAAAGTAGGCGAGGGCTTCGGCCTTGCTGACCTCCTGTCGTTCGAACCGGCTTTCGCGCACCGCCAATTCCGACATTTTCTGCTCTACCCTTTCGAAATCATCTTGCCCGAATGTGTGTCCATTGAAATCGATGTCGTAGTAGAAGCCCTGTTCAACGGGTGGACCTATGCCCAGTCTGATACCAGGGTATAAGTCTTCGAGGGCTTCTGCCAGCAGGTGGGCTGATGAGTGCCAGAAAGCATATTTTCCGCCAGCGTCCTCCCATTTAAGCAGTTTAAGTCGACAATCGCCCACAAATGGCCGGTGCAAATCCCATAGTTGCCCGTCAATCTCCGCCAACAGCACCGTTCTGGCAAGCCCTTCACTGATCGACAAGGCCAAATCATAGGGTGAACTTCCTTCCGCAACCTGACGTAAGGAACCATCTGGAAGGGTAACTCGTAGATTCATTTTAACTTTTATTGTTTGTTATTTTATTCTATTAATTGCCTCCAAAGCCTTGTCGTAGCCGGGTTCAATTTTCAACACCTGCCTGAAGTCGGCCAACGCCCTGTCTTTTTGTCCGCTCTGCTCATAGGCCAATCCCCTATTCTGCAGCGCCCGGTAGTGCGCTGGGTCGGCGGCGATGAGGCGGTCGAACCACCGGATCGACTCCGGGTAATTGCCTTCCAGCAGAAAGGTGTAACCCATATTAAACAAGGCATCGGGATGTGAAGGATTTCGCGAAAGCATCTGCTTGTAGTCGTGCCGTGCACTATCGGGGTAGCCCTGTTCCTGAAGGAGGGAGCCCCGGGCATAGAATGCCTCCAAATAATTGGAGTCGACCCGCATTACGTTGCTGAAGTAGCGATACGCCAGAGCGGTGTTGTCGTACTGGTGCATCAATCCGAGTTGCATCATGGCCTCGGTGTGTTCGGGTTGTTGTTCGATACAGGTCAGAAATGCGGATTTGGCTTGTTCGCGCTTGCCTTGTTCGAGGTGTACCATACCCTTCCAAAAATAACCATCGGCGTGGTGAATATCGGCCTTCAATCCTTCATTCAAATAGAACATGGCCGAATTGTATTTTTTGTTCATAAATGCTAATTCTCCCCTCTTTATATGGGCGTTGGCAAGTTTGGGGTCTTTAAGGGTGGCCACGGCCAATGCTTCATCAGCTTGTGAAAAAGCGCCCAACTTGATATAGACCTCCGCTGCTGTGAGGAAATAGTCGGCCCGCCCCGTGTCGAGCGAAAACAGGGAGCGGAGGTCGACCATAGCGGGTTCATACTGACCTGTTCGCAGGTAATAGCGGGCGCGTAAATGGTAATGTTCTGGGTTACGAGGCTCAGAACGTACACGTCGGTTAAGTTCCGATAACTCGGGATCTAAGGCGGGAGCTTCGGTCACCACCTCCGTTTCGATCGAAGGCTCACCGCTGCCGCAGGATGAAACGAGCAGGCCCGCAAGCGAAAATACCAGAATGCAAACTGTCCGGGTTAGTCCCAGACTGATCAGGCAATTGAGCTTATCAGTTTTTACTTTTTGAGACACTTTTTCCAATGGAGATGCGGTATTTTTGCAGGCCGACAAAAATAGGTCAATTATGCAAAAAATCGATCTCTTTTATATTCTGAAATCCGCTCTTATTCCGTCAATCCGACTCGTTCTTGCGACAGCCTGGATCTTTGGGGGAGCATCCCTGTCTAGTGCTCAGAAGCCCTTGCTGCAGCCAATTGATGTGTCGAGGGAGGGACGAGACCCGCTGCTGGAAGGGGAAAAACATTTCCGCAATTTAATACAGCTCACCTTTGGGGGTGACAACGCCGAGGCCTACTGGAGTTTCGACAGCAAGCGCCTTGTCTTTCAATCCAATTACCGTGACTGGAAGGTGGCGTGCGACCAGATTTTTATGTTTGATGTATTGCGGCAGGGGGTGCGCCCCCGGATGGTAAGTACCGGTTTGGGTCGAACCACGTGCTCTTATTTTTTACCGGGCGACTCAACCTTTCTTTATGCGTCGACCCATTTGGCAGATGACAAATGTCCACCGCCTCCCAAACCACGGGAGGACGGTAAGTACCTTTGGCCCATCGACACAGGCTACGATATCTTTGTAGCCAGTGATCAGGGAAAAATACTGCGCAGGCTTACCCATACACCAGGATACGATGCGGAGGGCACCATTTCACCCGACGGCAAGAAAATGGTGTTCACGAGCATCCGAAATGGGGACCTCGACCTTTATGTAATGAAATTGAAAAGTGGAAGGACCCGACAGGTTACCCGCCTGCCTGGCTACGATGGGGGCGCATTTTTTTCACCAGACAGCAAATGGCTGGTGTTTCGGGCTTCAAGGCCAAAAACAGAAGAAGAACTGAAGGAGTACAGGGATTTACTGGCACAAGGCCTCGTGGCCCCCACCCAAATGGAGATTTTTGTGTGCCGCACCAATGGACGTAAGCTGCGTCAGGTGACTCGTCTTAGCAAGGCCAATTGGGCCCCGTTTTTTCATCCTTCCGGGCAAAAAATCATCTTTTCTTCGAACCACCATAGCAAGCGCGGCTATCAGTTTAACTTGTTTATGGTGGATTTAAATGGCGAAAATCTGGAACAAATCTCATTTGATCCAACCTTCGATGCCTTCCCTATGTTTTCCCCAGACGGGAAAAAAATGGTGTTTTCGTCGAATCGCTTCAACGACGGAACCCGTGCTACCAATGTGTTTATCGCCGATTGGGTTGATTAGTTCCACATTAATGAAGCAGCCAGCGCGAATTTCGACCGCGGATCTGCTGACGCTGTTTTAATTTCGGATATATTTGTACGAATATTTTTTATGCCCATATACCACAAACTGGGACAAATACCTCCCAAACGCCATACGCAGTTTCGGAAGTCCGATGGGGGCCTCTACTACGAACAATTATACGGAACCATCGGCTTCGATGGCATGTCGAGCCTACTCTACCACATCCACCGGCCTACCATCATCCGTTCGGTAGGTCAACCCACTAAAGTGCGACCCGATCTTGCCTGTTCACACAACATAACGCCACGGCGATTGATTGGCTTCAACATCCCGGCCAACAACGATTACATCGAGGCACGCACACCCCTCATGGCCAACAACGATTTGGTTCTTGGGCTTGCGGCTCCGCGCCAATCGATGTCGGACTACTTCTACAAAAATGCAGATGCCGACGAACTGGTGTTTGTGCACCGGGGATCTGGTACCCTGCACACACAACTGGGCAATATACCTTTTGTGGCAGGCGATTATCTGCTGATTCCCCGTGGAATGATTCACCAATTCGAATTCAAGAAAGGTGAAACCCGTCTTTTATATCTTGAGGCGTCCTCCCCTCTCTACACGCCAAAAAAATACCGAAATCACTTCGGGCAGTTACTGGAACACTCACCCTATTGCGAGCGCGACTACAAACTCCCGACCGAATTGGAGACACACGATGAAATAGGTGATTTTCGAATCAAAATCCGCAAACAGGGCATGATGCATGAGGTGGTTTATGCCGCACACCCATTCGACGTGGTGGGCTGGGATGGCTACAACTTCCCCTTTGGTATCGCTATTTACGACTTTGAACCCATAACCGGACGCATTCATCAACCACCGCCCGTTCATCAAATGTTCGAGAATCAGGCGTTCGTGGTCTGCAGTTTTGTGCCCCGCCTCTACGACTACCACCCATTGTCGATTCCGGCCCCCTACAACCACAGCAACATCGACAGCGACGAGGTTATTTACTATGTGGATGGCGATTTTATGAGTCGCAACGACGTGGCTCCGGGACAGATCACCCTACACCCTGGGGGTATACCCCACGGACCACACCCTGGCGCTTACGAGCGAAGCATTGGCAAAAAGGATACCGCAGAATTCGCGGTGATGGTAGACACCTTCCGTCCACTCGGTCTTACCGAAGCTGCCCTGTCGATCGATGATGGGCACTATTTCCGCTCCTGGATGGAAAATCAGTATGAATAAATAATCATCACCCAAACATTAAAAGACAATGCATACGGATGCCCTTGCACAAACCGATGTCCAAACCGATTTTTTACCGTTACTGGGCACAGACCATATTGAATTTTATGTGGGCAATGCAAAGCAGTCGGCCTACTACTATCAGGCGGCATTTGGATTCGAGTTGATCGCCTACGCCGGTCCCGAGACTGGTTGCAGAGACCGGGCCTCCTATGTGCTTCAGCAAGACAAGATACGCCTTGTATTGACCACCTCGCTCGTGCCCGATTCACATATAAGCGAGCACGTACGCGTACATGGGGATGGAGTTAAGGTTCTTGCGTTATGGGTAGATGATGCACGCTCGGCCTTCGAAGCCACTGTTTCCAGGGGTGCGAAACCGCATACACCGCCGCAGGTGCACCGCGATGAATATGGAGAGGTGGTGACTGCCAGCATCCACACCTACGGCGACACCCTGCACACTTTTGTTGAACGTAAAAATTACTCGGGATTGTTTATGCCGGGCTTTTCCACACCTTTCTGGCGCATTCCGAATGGTTCGGTGGGTCTGCGCTATGTGGATCATTGTGTGGGGAACGTCGGTTGGGGGGAGATGAACCAATGGGTTCAGTTTTATGAGGAAGCGATGGGCTTTAAGCTGCTGATCACCTTTGATGACCAGGATATTTCCACGGATTACACTGCCCTGATGTCGAAGGTGGTGTCGAATGGGAACGGTTTTGTGAAATTCCCCATCAATGAGCCTGCCCTGGGGAAAAAGAAGTCACAGATTGAAGAATATGTGGAGTACTACCAGGGAGCGGGCGTGCAACACATTGCAGTGGCCACCGACAACATCCTACATACCGTAGCGGAATTATACCGCCGGGGGGTTGAATTCCTGAAGGTACCCGACACCTACTACGAAGATTTGCTGGAGCGCGTTGGGCAAATCGACGAAGATCTGCCGGACCTACGCAAACTCAACATTCTGGTGGATCGTGACGAGGAAGGCTACCTGCTCCAAATATTCACCAAACCTGTAGAAGATAGGCCGACCCTTTTTTTCGAAATTATTCAACGTAAGGGTGCTCGCTCGTTTGGCAAGGGCAACTTCAAGGCCTTGTTTGAAGCCATTGAGCGTGAGCAGGCTCGTCGGGGCAATTTGTAAAATTTATAATTTATAATTCACCCAAAAGGGGGTGAATCGAATCCGTGGCCAAACCTGAGGCAATCCTCCACTACCCCCATGGATTGATTGACCGCATCTTCATCGTTTCCATTTCCATACTTCAGAAGTGGTTTCATTTGTATAGATGCCTTTGTTCCGGACTCTAAAGCTAATTCCTTACACTCCGGAATGGATCGAGGAACAAGTATCCTGGTAATCAAACTTAGTAGTTTATGGGAATACCCCCAGCGACTCGTAGGAGCGGGCTATTTTTCGAATGGCCACAACGAAGGCGGCTGTGCGGTAGTCGGGAATCTTCGGGTTTTCTTTGCGCGCATCCCTCAACTGCCGGTAGGCTTCAATCATGGTCTCCTCCAATCCGGAGTAGACAAAATCGAGCTCATCTGCCCCACGACCAATCAATCTCTTTTGGGTGTCGTCAAGGGTTCGACCGGTAAGGTCCTCCACCGCTGCGATAATTTGCTTGTTCAGATTTTCATCGAATCGTTTGCCGAGGCGGCCAAAGCGGACACGTGACAGGTTTTTCAGCCACTCAAAATAAGATACGGTGACCCCGCCCGCGTTGAGATAAATGTCTGGCAAAACCATAATGCCCTTTGCGTTAAGGATCGCTTCGGCTTCGGCTGTGACCGGGCCATTGGCGGCCTCACCGATGATTTTAGCATTAATTCGGGCTGCATTGCCTTGATGGATTTGATTTTCCAATGCAGCAGGAATTAAAATATCGCACTCCAGTTCGAGTGCGTCGGTGTTTCGCGCCATGTTGGTGGCTCCTGGAAAATTGAGTATGCTGCCAGTGGCCTTCCTGTGTTCTACGACAGCCAGGTAGTCCAGCCCCTTTACGTTGTGAATCGCCCCTTCGTATTCAGCCAGGGCAATAATCTTGCATCCCCCTTCATGAAAATATTTGGCCGCGTGGAAGCCCACATTACCCAGTCCCTGTATGACCACCGTTTTGCCCACCAGTCCCGTTGTGAGCCCCAGTGACTGCATATCATCGGCAAAACTGCAGGCCTCACGCACCCCGAAGTACACACCCAGACCGGTGGCTTCTCGGCGACCGGAAATTCCACCCTGGGTGATGGGTTTACCCGTTACGCAGGCGATTCCGTCGGTTTGGTTTGGAAAAAAAGTCGTGTAGGTGTCCATAATCCAACTCATTTCCCGTTCGCCCGTGCCGTAATCAGGCGCAGGAACATCCGTACCCGGACCGATGAAGTTCTTTTTAATCAGTTCGGCCGTGTATCGGCGGGTGATTCGTTCCAACTGCTCCACAGTGTATTTGCGGGGATCAATTTTGATTCCACCCTTGGCACCACCGAAGGGCACGTCCACTATGGCACATTTATAGGTCATGAGTGCTGCCAAGGCCATCACTTCGTCCTGATTGACCGACATCGCATACCGAATGCCGCCCTTGGTAGGCAATCGATGGTGTGAATGTTCAACCCGGTAGGCTTCGACCACCTCCAACGATTCGCCCACCCGAACAGGAAAACGCATGCTGTAGATGCTGTTGCAATACTTTACCTGATCCAGCACACCTGGAGGGGCTTGCACAAATGCAGAGGCTTTATCGAAATAGGCCATAACATCGGTAAAAAAACTGTGTGGTTGAGCGGCGTTTGTACTTGACATCTTTAGTTGTAATATTAATTTATAAAAATTATCTGAACTAATTCTTTGCTGTATGATCCTCCACTTCCTTTTCAAGTTTCGATAGCCTGTACTCCATGAACATCAAAAAGAAAACGATACCTGCGAATATGAGGAGTACTACAGCGAGGAGTACGTAGATTTTTCCATTACTACGCATCAGATCAGCCATCTCGACAATGGCCGTGGTGTTTTTAAGATAAAGAATTGACATATTAACGTGTGTAATGTTCTTGAAGAATTTGGTTTACCCGCCGCAAGCGCGCGTATAAATCGGCCAACCAGAACCCCAGTAGGGTGAAGGCAAGTACTGCTGGATAAAAGATCAGCCGCATCCGCCCGTCGAGGTCGTAGCTGTTGAATCCTGGATTTCCCCCATTACCCGGATGCAGCGAATCGGTCAACCGGGGTAATATAAACAAAAGAGGTATGAGGCTAGCAAAGGCGAATAAGTTGTAGACCGCGGAAACACGTGCACGGGTGTCGGGTTGGGGGAAGGAACTTCGAAGTACCCGGTAGGCAAGGTACATCAATAGTGCAATTGCGGATGCATTTTGTTTGGGGTCACCACTCCACCATGCGCCCCAGGTAAATTGCGCCCAAATCATTCCGGTGGTGAGTCCCAGCAAACCGAACAACAATCCCACTATCGAATAGCTGTCGGCCAATCGGTCGTGGTGCATTTGCCGGTCCCTCAAATAACACAGGCTATGCCACGCGGAGGCGGCGAGCAGGAAAATCATGCCAAACCACATCGGGACGTGAAAATATAGATTCCGAATGCTTTCGTTGAGAATAATTTTGCGTGGCACGTCACCCATCCATCCCATCGGTATCACCAGAGAAAGCAACAAAATGGCCAGCCATTTATAGGGGTTGAGTCGGGGCATAATTAATCGCGCCAAATGTACGGAAACAACAGAAATGCTGTCGACAGTATCAGCGTGTCTAGGGCTATGAGCTGAGCCAAATAGGTTTGTCCAGCCACTGGATTTAGTCCGTCGAGCGCATGCATGCTCAATCTGATCAGCAGCAACATAAGGGGCAGCACTACAGGAAAAGACAGCACCACCATCAGTGTGGTTTGTCCACTCGCCTTGCGGCTGATCGCAGCAATCAAGGTGAGCGCCCCGGATAACCCGATGTGCCCCACAACAGCTACCCAACTGAAACGCAGCAGATCCTGAAAAGGATTCCCGCCCCAAACTAACATGCAAAGAGTGGTGAGCAGATGGATGAGCCCCAATAAAAAAATATTATAGATGACTTTGGACGCCAAATAGAGTCCGGGGGAGGCGAGTGATTGCTCAAACAATAAGCGCGCGCCATTGGATGGTCCGAAACTACGGCCCAAAGCATGTGTGGAGGAGAACAGCATAATCAGCCAGTAGACTGCCACCCACGATGGGCCGGGAAATATACGGAAGGTCATATAGGCCACAAAAACTGCTGTTGCCGCATACAAAAGAATCCCTCCCAATACATTTTGCTGCCTCCATTCCGAACGCAACTCGAGCCGGATGAGGGTGAACAGCGTGTGAAGTGACCCTGGAATGGAGTTCATGATTGGTATTGTAAATATCGCTATTTTCTTGCTTGGGCGGGAGGATTGCTCGATTTGATCATGACCTGGGGTGGTACTTTCGCACAACTTCGCTTAAATATTCACGGCTCAGGTGGGTATAAATTTCGGTGGTGGTGATGCTCTCATGGCCGAGCATTTCTTGTACGGCGCGCAAATCGGCTCCAGCTTCCACCAAATGGGTAGCGAAGGCGTGCCGCAAGCTGTGGGGTGATATATCCTTGCGCACACTCGCAGCCTGAGCCAATTCTCGAATCAATAAGTATATTTTCATTCGGGTGAGGGGCCTTGCGTTTTTGCTCAAGAAAAGTACTTCTGCAGCGCCACTTTTGGGGGTTTGTTGACGCCTACGGGTATTGAGGTATAGGTTTACGGCGTGTGCTGCTGGCTGTCCGACAGGCACTAGACGTTCCTTGTTTCCCTTTCCGGTAACCCGTATAAAGCCGAGTTCGAAGTGGAGAGCGCCTAATGTGAGTGCTGTGAGTTCGCTCACCCGTAACCCACAGCTGTACATCAACTCCACGATGGCCTGATCGCGATGCCCCTCTGGCTTGCTGAGGTCGACAGCGGCAATCATGGCGTTGATATCGGCCGTGCTCAACACCACCGGCAATTTCCGTCCGAATCGGGGGGTTTCGAGCAATTCAGCGGGATTATCGTGGCGGATGCCTTCTTCGTTCATGTATCGAAAAAGCATCCGCACCGAGGAAATGAGACGGGCCTGGCTGCTTCTTTCTAGTCGACCGATCGATCGATATTCGATAAATCTCCGTATGTCGTCGAGCTGAAGGGTAAGGGGATGAACCGGCGCAGATGGCGTTAGCGGAGCTAGCGGGTTTGATCGGTTTGATGCAGCTGATAAGGTTGTTGTGGTTGGCGAGTTTGATGGGGTTGAAGGACTTAATGGAGCCAGTGATTCTGTAAGGGCAAATGGCTCTGTTAGATACTGAGCCAGTTGCTGAAGATCAGATTGGTAAGCGCTGCAAGTGGCTGGCGAAAGTCCACGCTCCAGACGTAAGTAGCCCTGAAACTGTTTCAGAATATTTGCCCAGGCAGATTTCGGTTCAGTCCCATTCATATCGGATCTCTGTATTTTTGCATGATTCTTCGACATTGTTTTTGTTGGAAAAGTGCATCAACCATAAGTATGGGGGCCTAATCCCACAGCACAACGATGAGGTGTCTCGAGATTATTTTTTCTTGTTCATTAAGCATGCATATTTCTATTGTAAATGGCCCCAATTTGAACCTTCTCGGCAAAAGGGAGCCTGAGTGGTATGGAACTCGGTCATTTGAGGAGTTTCTTTCCGAATTGAAAGCCGATTTTGCGGATCATCGGATCGACTATTTTCAAAGCAACGACGAGGGCAAGATTATCGATCGTTTGCAGGCAGATGGTTTTGTTTGCGATGGAATTTTGATCAACGCTGGTGGCTACACCCACACCTCTGTTGCTTTGGGCGACACCCTCGCGGCACTTCCCTGCACTGTGGTTGAAGTTCATGTCTCCCATCCGCACCGTAGAGAAACCTTTCGTCATGTGTCGTATTTGTCGCCTCATTGCGTGGGCTTGGTTACCGGGTTTGGTTTGGAGTCATATCGACTGGCACTACAAGGCCTTTTGTCACATCTTTCAGCAATTGGCGGTAAAAAAAAGCGTTGAGGCCATCCTTACGGCCGCTAACGTGCACCCACAAAATACTTCCGCGGAACATCCCGGTTAGGGCTGCAGAGGGTAGTGGTCGATTGATGATTGCTTTTCGGGTTCTACGGATCGTGGGCTGCAGTCGGTAGAACGACATATGTGCCCTGAATACGGCCCATGCGTCTGCCCAACTTCCGTGGAACAGAAATTTCAAGGCGGCCGGTAAATCCAGCAACATACGAAGGGTCACTTTCCAATACCGCTCATTTGCGGGCAGGTTTTTTTGCAGATTGATCAGGCTGTTTCGGAAATTCAGGAAGGTTTTCATAGAATTTCCATAGGATAGAGTTCCGCCACCTATGTGGTAAACCACCGATTCGGGCATTTGCCACAATTGGTAACCTGCGTTTTGCAGCCGCCAGCACAGATCTATCTCCTCCATGTGCGCAAAAAAAGTGGGATCGAGCCCACCCACCTGATGGTATGCCCCGGCACGCACAAACAAACAGGCACCTGAGACCCAAAAGACCGACTTTGGGGAATTGTACTGCCCATGGTCGTCCTCTATTTGCTCGAAAATTCGACCAGCACAGAAGGGATATCCCAAAAAGTCGATATAGCCTCCAGCGGCGCCGGCATATTCGAACATATTTCGGTTTCGGTAATCAAGAATATGGGGCTGAACGGCGGCTAGTTTTTGGTGCGTTGCGAAGGCAGACATAACGGGACGAAGCCAGCTGGGGGTCACCTCCACATCTGAATTCAGCAAAACGTACACATCCGCCTTGATTTGCTGCAAGGCCTTGGCATACCCCCCGGCATAACCTGTATTATCCTTGAGCTCCAGGATCTGTACGCAATCCGACATTTGTTCCCTGAGCCATGCCACCGAGTCGTCGGTTGAACCATTGTCGGCCACCCATATACTATAATCTTCGTAATCCGTTGCACATACGGAGGGCAGACAGGTTTGCAGATGTTTCCTGCCATTCCAGTTGAGTATTACAATGCTGCAGTGCATGGTCAAAGTGGTCTATGCTCAGTTTGAATAAATTCCTGATGAAACCCCAGGGTGTTGATTGGGGTTTAATTTCCAGCGATTGTGTGACCATAGCCAATATTGGGGTTGATCCTGTAGAAGGCGCTCCAACGCAGCGGTATGCCAGCGGGTGATTTCTCCGGGCTCTAAATCTGCAGGATGATCCGTCAACAATTCCATCGAAATCGAGTAGTGGCCACGTTTCATACGGCGCATGCTTCCATAAACCACAGCCATGTTGTGGCGCTTGGCCAGTTCTTCGGCGCCCAAAAAAACGGCTGTAGGCTGATGGAGAAACGGAATCCACATAAAACGATTGTATGCGGTGGGTGACTGATCGGCACCAAAATAACAACAAACTGGTCTCTCCGGACCGGCCGTTAATCTACGCGACACCTCCTTCATCGGTATCACCTCTATGCCGTTGGTCTGTCTCATACCGGCCAACAAATGTTCAAATCCGTCCTGATTCAGAGGTTTATACACAAACCAAAGGGTGTGCTTCATATTCATAGCCAGAATTTTTGCATACCACTCCCAGTTGGCATGGTGACCAAGCAGATGCATTACCGACTGCCCCCTTTCAAAAATACCTGAAAGAATCTCCGGGTTCTCCAGGGTTACGCGTTGCCTCAATTCCTTATCATCCATTCTGAAAGCCTTGAGGGTTTCCACAAACTGATCACCCAGATATTGGTAATAGCCTTTCTCGATGGCTCTGATTTGATGAAGATTTTTTTCAGGAAACGAGCGAACCAGATTTTGCCAAACCAAGCCCCTACGGTATCTCATGATGTAGTATATGAGCGGAAACAACAAATCCGATAAGCGGTACAGCCGTTTGAGAGGCCACCCAGCCAACCATTGAACCCCGTTTTTCTGCACTGTATAGATGAGTCCGCTCGGCATTATTGATTCCTGAAATTTTGCTCCAGAAAACTACCATAGTGCCCACGGTTCATCTGCTCATCCAAATCCCTGAAAGCGGTCGTGCGGCTGAATAACATCAGTCGCCACTGGGGATTGCTGGGCTCGCCCAATGCCTCAGAATGGAGCAACTCATAGTCGTTGGTGATCATATCCGGGTTGTAAAACACAAAACGAATGTTTCTTTGACCCTTGTACCGATAATACCACCAGATCTCATACGGATACGCACTGGGCTCATTGGGCACTTGTGTCCGACTGTCGGGTTTTCCGTATTGCAGATAAACCCTCCCCCGCTCCGTTTCAAATCCCCGCATTATTTTGGTAGAGAACATTTGATTCACCTCTTCCACCCTTATGGCATAACGGGCCCAAGCACCTGCGGGGTCGCCGGGATCTCGTTGAAGCCAAAAGTGGTGAAGGAATGTCCGCATGGGCCGGGTTTGCTCAGTAGGCGATGCTGCAAGCAATTGATCCACGTAGGCCTGCTCGGTGTGTAAACATATGGGTCGTACGCTGCCCACATGCATCGGCAACTCCTCTGAGCGAATTGAGTGCACGAAACTGAGTGCGGTCTGGGGTTCTTCTAATTTGGAGAAATCGGGTGCAATACGTGAGTTTAGTCGCTGTATTCCGACAATTTTTTCGGCAATTAACCGATTTTCGCTATCCCTAAGCTCTAGTCGCAGGCGATAGTTGCCCGAAGGCACCTCACGCAGCGGAAAAACGTCGGTCAATACATGTATTCCCCTGGGAGAGATTCGGGCAAATCGGCTGCAACAGGGTGTGGGTTGGCCTTGAGCCCCCTCAAGTGTGGCTTTCATCAGCAATACGCTGTCTTTGGCATTGTCGGATGTATACAACTCCACATAAAAATATAGGGTATCATTCGGCAACCCAAAATAATCGGTCAAACGCGGTACAACCTCTAACCCGCTCCGCACCAGCAATCCCGTTTGAGTGGATTTACTGATTCGCTCTGCCATTATGACATCCGAGAAAAGCGGCCTATCGGGCCAGGGCATCAAATCTATATTCATTTCAGTAGCCGCGTGGTTTGAGGTGTCGTTCCAGTCCACAACATTCAACAGAATGCGGTAGCTTCCCAATGGAAGGGTATATCGCTGCAGATCGAGAAAGGAAAAGTCTCGAAATTGACCAGAGTCGACGGGTTGACTACTCAGCCGATAGCGATCAGCTTTAATCAAGCTGTCGCCCCGATAAAACAACCACTCTACCCGTACAGACGCTTGCAGTTTGCCGGTGGCCTGCTTTTGAAAATGCACGGATCTGCTGTTTACCGACAGGATCAGTTCCACATAGGTATCACCACCGGGCCTACAAAATATCATGGATCTGGCCTGCAGATCCACCGCCTGGGTAGCAGCAGTCTGAAGTAAAACCGCGAACAAAAACGTGATCAAAAAGAGAGCAGGACTCCTTACTATTGTGTCACACATAGCGAATGTTTATGGAGGTCGGCGCAAATGTTGAGAAAACGAGTCCTGAAAACCTGATTTTGGAATATGGCCCTAATATTCTCAATATGGCAAAGATACAGCGGATGCCGATAGTTCGGTTCAAACGGCTGGAGTCCTTTCAGAAAGCCACAGGGAGAAACCGGATGTTAATCGGCAGCAGTCAGGGTCCCGCACTGTTGAGCATACCTATACTAGGCGGAAGATCCCATCATCAACGGTATGGCGAAACGCGGGTCGACCACCGTCTTCCATGGAAACGACAGCACTTGGGCGCCTTCAAATCGAACTATGGCAAATCTCCTTATTGGGGGCATTACAGCGACAGATTGTATGCATTGTATGAACCGGATTTCAGCTTGCTGTTTGACTGGAATCTCCATGTATTGGCGTTTTTTGTTCGACTTCTCTGTCCTGAAACGACAATTTCCGACGACCTGGAATTTCCTCAGAGTCCAATCAACCCTCTTCAAAACAGTCAACCCGATTCAGGTATCGTGCTTCCCCGGTATTATCAGGTGTTTGAACAGAAAACCGGATTTCTGAGCAATCTGTCTGTGATAGACCTATTGTTGAATGTTGGCCACCCTTGCGCACGCTTGTATTTGGAAAATTTGACCCAACCCAACTGAGCATTTACCTCTCCGGCACCTCGTTTATATATTTTTGCGCTATGATACACCGCATCAGTTTCCTGATCCTGTTCTTGATGTTGAGCTTTAGCGCACTGCACGCTCAATTTCAGGAAAGAACCATCAATATTGGAAACATTGGCGTTCATGTGACCAATGCTGGTACCATTGGCCGACCCAATGTTCGTAACGACCCACAAGGTCCCCCGTCGATGGAATACCCCTTAAATTCAGGCGTGGAACATCTGTTTGAGGCTGGCCTTTGGATTGGCTGCATCAGTAATGGCCAGGTAACGGTTTCGACCGCTGCTGTTGACGATGCTTCGGGATACGCGGTGGGTAAATCAGGCTTCGAGTTTTCACCATCGCCCGGTGCAACAATACTGACCCGCTCCAGTTTACAGGGGAGTGAGTTTTTTAGTACATCCGCCATTTCACATCAAGACTATATTGTGACCTTCACAGACGAGTTCACGGTTGTTCCGGGATCAAATCAACCCATTAGCAATCATTTAACTCCCTTGAACGCACGCGTACGTCTGGAAACCTATTCATGGAATTTTCCTTTCGCCGATTACTTCACCATTTTCCACTACCGGATCACCAACAACAGTACTCAGCCGTGGGACTCCGTGTATATGGGGCTATGGAGCGATTTGGTTGTCAGAAATGTGAACGTGACCAACGACCGGGGTAGTGCATTTTTCAACAAAGGCAGCCTTGGCTTCGACGATACGCTCTCTGCCCTCTATGCCTACGATGTGGCCGGTGATCGGCCATTTACCAATTCCTATGGTGCTTTGCAATTCCTGGGCGTCATGCAGGGGAATCAGTTTTTCCATCCAGCCAACTCACTTACGCCTGGTTTTAGATTGAACCCCAACTATTGGGTTTACAATGTTGCCGCACCTGCCAATGATCTGCAGCGCTACGATCGCATGAAGAACCGCGGAGATTTTAGTCAGGCCGCCAACCTAAACACCCCCGGCAATCGGGTTCAGTTGATCTCAGCGGGTCCAGTAAGTCGGATCGGTCCAGGAGAAACCATAGAATTGGTTTTCGCTGCGGTTTGTGCACCCCAAAGAGACGACCAACCTCTCGACTCCTGGTTTGCCCGAACCGATCTCAGGAAGCACCTCGATTGGGGCCGGCGTACATTCAACGGTGAAGACCAAAATATGAACGGATTGCTCGATCCGGGTGAAGATGCCAACGGGAATGGGCTGCTGGATCGATATACCCTACCAGAGCCCCCTCCACCCCCAAAGGTTCGTATTGAAAGCGGCAGCAATGAGGTAACCCTATTCTGGAACAGAAGTAGTGAAAATACAACGGATCCCATCACCCAGGAACAGGATTTTGAAGGCTACAGGCTCTACCGAACTGCACCAGGTGATGACAAGCTCAGTAATGTTTCCTCCCGCGCTGCATTGTTGTCGCAGTGGGACAAACCGGCCAACAACGTTGGATACAATAATGGCTTTAATGCTATTCGTTTGGCCAATCCGGTCTACTTTCCAGGCGACACCACCGAATATCACTATTCCTACAAACTTAATGACGTGCTAAACGGATGGCAGTATGTGTATATTTTGACAGCCTTCGACAGGGGTAACACCAGCATTGGCCTGGAGCCTTTGGAATCGTCCCGCACAGCGAATGCATTCAGGGTTTTCTCGGGCACCCCTGCAACGCATGACGGCTCAAAAACGGTTGGGGTTTATCCCAATCCCTATCGTGCATCGGCTGCTTGGGACGGAAGCACCTCCCGTTCCAGAAAAATCTACTTCTACAACCTCCCTGAGGAAGCCGAAATTACCGTGTATACCGTGGGCGGAGATGTGGTAGCGCACCTGTTCCATCGTTCCCAGTCCGGGTTTAATGGAAGCACAGCCGGTTGGTATTCCGTTTTCGGGTTGAATCCTGATCAAACCATCCTACCCGGTGGGGAGCACGCCTGGGATGTTCTGTCGGACAGCAAACAAACCCTGAGTAGCGGACTATACCTATACTCGGTGATGGATGTTAAGTCGAGAGACGTGCAGACCGGGAAACTGGTGATCATCCGATGATCGGCATCATGCTGCTTCAGCCTGCTTGCGTCCGACCAGCAGAAAGTCAAAGGCGATCACTTCGCTCACATTTCGTTTGACACCTTCTTTGTCGACATAGCTGCGGTTGCTGATCTTTCCTTCCACGACCACCTCCATGCCCTTTTTGAGGAGTTCCATGCTTAAGGTCGCCAATTTACCCCAGCAAACCACCTGGTGCCATTGGGTTTCGCTGACCTTTTCCCCTGCCTCATTGACATAGGTTTCATTGGTGGCCACCGGGAAGTTGGTAACCGATTTTCCGTTGTTGGTTTGGCGCTCCAGCGGATCTGCGCCCAGATTGCCAATGATGCGCACCTGATTTCTGATGTGTGACATAAAATAGAATTTAGTTTAGGAAAGCAAAATTGAAGGATCGGAGAACCAATAACCGTAATGCAGACGTATGCTTCCGAAAGTAAACGTAAGCCACTGAAAACAAGAGAAACGGACCCGTTTTTCAGCCAAACCCGTTCGTCTGACGTTTGTTGATGATTGCTTACGTAAGCCCACAATTATAATGATGCTCTTGGCGTTCATCTCGTCTTATTTTTGCCCCTTTCATTTTTACCCCTTTCATTCAGATACCTCCTACTTGTCATGAAAAAAACCTGCCTGCTGCTCTGCTCCCTGCTCTTTGCTGCCCTGCTGTCGTTGGCCATGGTTTCGCCCGAAGTTCATGGATTTTTAGGGGGATTATCACCATCCAACTCACCCACCCGTTCGGCCGTCACCCGAGTCAATGCACAGTTAAGAGGCATAGACGTGTCACACCACCAGGGCGCAATCAATTGGAAAAAGGTAAGCGACCACAAAATTGGCTTTTGTTTCATCAAAGCCACCGAGGGCAGAACCTTAGTTGACAAACGACTCGTGCAGAATCTGGAAGGATGCAGGAAGAACGATCTGCCCCGTGGTGCGTATCACTACTATATTTTTGGGGCAGATCCGGGACTGCAAGGCAGAAACTTCATAGCGAGAGTCCCAAAGAAAGCTGTGAACCTGCCGCCTGTGATTGACCTTGAATATGATCGGCGTTACAACCGGGCTTTGCTACATAGCCACAACAAAAAAAGGTTCATCAGGGAAGTCAGGGAATTGGAGCGGATTCTCAGAAATCACTACGGCAAAGAACCCATTTTCTATACCAACGCCCGCTTCTATCATTCCTTGATTAAAGGGAATTTCAATAACCCCATCTGGATGTGTGATCTGAAGAGCGATGAACTTCATTACCTGGACTCATCGAAATGGCACTTTTGGCAGTACAGCCACACTTCACGCATCCCAGGAATCTCAATAGAGGTAGATATGAACCTCTACAACGGGACCAGGGCGGATTTTGAGCGCAAATTACTCAGCCAGAAAACCGATTAATGGGGATTTCAGAGAAAGAAATCAACACATTTTGCTGAATTCCTAATAATTACAATTCCGAAATTTGTGGGGTACACATCTACAATCCCACCATGACCGAATTTGACACTAAGCCATTGGCTGAAGCCTTTTATGGTAGCCAGAACTGTATAAATTGTGGGGAAACATTATCGGGGCGACGCGACAAGAAGTTCTGCGATGATCATTGCAGAAGTCTATACCATAACCAGACCTATGCACCAGACTACAATCTAATCCGAAAGACACACACCATCTTGCGCAAAAACAGAAGGATTTTGTTGCAGGCCGGAATAGCTTTTGGCGAGCGGAATGAGGTGCCCTCTCAGTGGTTGACGGAACAGGGATTTTCTTTCCAGCACTGCACGCAATGGACTGATCGAAAAAAAACTGAGCAACAGATCATTTGCTATGATATAGCATACCAATGGCTGGATCGTGAACACGTGCGAATCTTCTACATTTCAGCCGATTCGCTCGCGGCATAATTTCAGAAATTTTCTATCTTTGCGTTTCGTTTTGGATCATACAAATCATATTTGTATTCCTTAAACGCTATGGTGATCGTAGCTCAGCTGGTTAGAGCGCCTGATTGTGGTTCAGGAGGTCGTCGGTTCGAACCCGATCTTTCGTCGTCGGTTCGAACCCGATCTTTCACCCGACTCTAAAGCCGATGCCTGAACATCGGTTTTTTTACCCCGTGGCAAAGCCCAAACGGAGGCACCACTCAGGAAATCAATTTATTATATCTACAAGATTGTTGTATGTCTCAACCCGCCGCATACATATAACATGATACACATCATCCTTCCGCTTTTGCTCCTATTGTCGCCGGTGATCAAGGCTCAAACACTGTATTTCCCCCCTGTTGCGCCTGGCACTTGGGACACCCTATCCACGCAACAATTGGGGTGGTACCAGCCCGTGATTGATAGTATGCTGAACATGTTAGACAGCAACAACACCAAAGCCTTTATTCTGCTCAAAGATGGAAAGATTGTTATTGAACACTATTTCAATGGCCACGCTGCATCAACTAATTGGTATTGGGCTTCGGCGGGCAAAACCCTCACATCGACCCTGGTGGGCATCGCACAACAAGAAAATTACCTGAACATTTCTGACTCCACCAGTGATTACCTCGGGTCCGGATGGAGCATTCTAACCCCTCAGCAAGAGGAACGCATCACCATACGCCACCAGCTCACCATGACCACCGGACTGGATGACGGAGTGCCAAATCTCTACTGCACCGACGATACTTGTCTGCGGTACCTCGCCCCGCCGGGAACAAGATGGGCGTATCACAACGCCCCCTATACCTTGCTCGACCCTGTATTGGAAAACGCTACCGGGCGAACCCTAAACCAATACATAAATCAAAAAATCAAGACTCCAACCGGAATGGATGGCCTCTTTCTGCCTCAGGGATACAATCAGGTTTATTTCAGTACGGCGAGGAGCATGGCCCGATTCGGGCTTCTCATGTTGAACAGGGGTATTTGGAGTGGCACTGCAGTGCTTGCCGACACGGCATATTTTGGGCAAATGACCCGAACCTCACAAAACATCAATCCGGCCTATGGTTATTTGTGGTGGCTGAACGGAAGCACAGGCTTTATGATTCCAAGGGTACAATGGACATTTCCCGGTAGTATTTTCCCGGACGCGCCTACTGACGTATATGCCGCGCTTGGAAGTGATGGTCAGTTCATTAATGTCGTTCCATCTCAGAACATGGTTTGGATTCGGATGGGAGATGTCCCCAATTCTGTTCCCGTAGATTATCTGCTGAACAATGAGATCTGGAAGTTCATTAATCGCTTTACATGCAACCCGACCACTCAACAGATGGACGTAGGCGGACAGCTCAGCTATGCCAACGCGTCACAAACACCGATGGCGGGTGTGGTGGTTGAACTCCTGGACAGTACGGGTAACACTACCAATCGGGATACCACAGGCGCTGTGGGTGATTTTTCCATGGCCACCCGCTTAGGTGGTCGATTTTTCCTGAGACCACTCCCCGATTACACCTCAGGAGGCATCAATGCCACAGATGCCCTTCAGACTAGCCGGCATTTCACAGGAAGCTTGACGCTGAACCCTCTTTCGTGTGCTGCGGCCGACATAAACAACAGCGGAACCATCAACGCAACCGATGCGCTCAATATCAACAGAAGAACGGCGCAGGTCATTATTCAATTTCCGTCTGGTGACTGGCGCTGGGATACAACCGGTAGGGTGGCGGATTCCACATCAATAAACATCCCCCTAAAAACCCTGTCCACCGGGGATGTGAATGCCTCGTTTGCGCCCACCCCTTCGCCCCCGCTATGGCAACTCGACAGCATTTGGACGCCGATGCCCAGACAAATTTCAGCTCTGGTTAGTCTAATCCAAACAGGCAGCGGTGTTTTTGACCGGGGGATTTGCTGGAGGAGCAGTTCGGGACCCACCACGAACGACAGCACCCAGTCGGCAGGCAGAGGCAGCTTCCCGTTCAGCATCAGCGCTCAAGTAGGCTCTGGACCTGTGTTTGTACGCGCCTATGCCCGAAACGCTGCTGGCACCTACTACACAAACGAAAGAAGCATCATACCACCGATGTGCCCTTCCCCCACAGTTAGCGATACCATGGGAAATGTATACCCGACCGTAGCTATTCAGAACCAATGCTGGATGGGCAGCAATTTACGTTCGGCGCGCTTTAGAAACGGGGATTTTATTCCGTTCCCGTTGACCGCCCAAAGCTGGTCATCGACCTTCACGCCTGCACAGGGTATTTACAACAACAGCACAACCAACGACAGCATCTACGGGCGACTCTATAATGCCTACGCTGCTGCGGATCTCCGGGGAATTTGTCCGAACGGATGGCATGTTCCCACCGACACGGAATGGAACACCCTAGCCAATGCTTTGGGAGGGAGCCTTACCGCTGGTTTTGCCATGAAAAGCCTGAGTGGATGGGCATCAACCGGAAACGGGACCAATAGTTCGGGCTTTACGGCTCTCCCGGCTGGCTTCAGAAGAGAAACGGGTGCATTCGATGGTTTGCTCAGCCACACTTATTGGTGGTCATCGACCCCGGTACCCGCAAACAGCGCAAATGCCTACCACCGGAGGGTGTCGTTCAGCGC
>VHAX01000003.1 GCA_016872215.1 Sphingomonadales bacterium
CTCAACAATAATGCTGATGTCGGGATTGCCGGCCAGTACTTTCCCCAACTCCTGTATGGCTTGTCGTCCCCGCGGATCTACCTCGGCGCTGCCCACTTTAAACATGAGTTTTTCAGATAATGAAACATACACCCTGCCGTTTTTCTCCCGCACGGTGAGGCCACTTTCTTCGAAGCCGAGCAGAGCCTTGCTGATGGTTTGCCTCAGGTTATTGAGGGTTTGGGCCTGCGCATCCATTATGCCCTGCATCTCCTGAATCCGCACTTCGCGGTTGCGCACATCCTTTTCGAGCAAGGCGAGGTCGTCTTCCCGCTTGCGCAGTTCCGATTCGGTCTCCCGAAGCTCCTTGAGTAACTGATCCTGTTCGGCCGCGCTGCCTGATCGCAAAATTTCGGTTGTGCGGGCGAGTTCTTCGTTTTGTCGGTCGAGCTGCTCGATACGCTGCCGGGCCGACCTGAGGTCACTGATTAATCTTGAAGTGTCGCGTGCTAATCCCAGATTGACTTTTTGTGCGGCATTCACACGCTGTTCCAGCACGTCCATTTGTCCGTTCAGACGAAGCTCTCGCGCCTGACAGCTATCGAGTTCTGTGCTGATTGCCCGGTGGCGGGCCTCCAGGTCTTTATGCTGTTTCATGCTCACACAGGAAGTGAGTGACCCTTCGCCGATCAGTCCGATGAGACTGATCCACATCGGGATTATGCGAAATACTCTATTTGACATATAATGAGGTGTTATTTAAATAAAAAACTAATAGATTTGATTGTCAATAAAAGTCATGCTGATGAGGGTAACGAATTATCCAGGCTTCTTTGACCATCCGCGCCAATTTGGCGCGGAGTAAGTCCATACCTGTCCGGTTACGTACGGAAACGGATACGATTGCATCAGAATCGGGTGACTGCAGGAGCTGGGTATCCGAACCATCAGGCCATTCTTTTTCCGATTCTTGAACCGAAGGTATTAAGTCGATTTTGTTGTATACGATGAGAATGGGCTTGTCGCGCACACCCAAATCATGCAGGGTTTGCGTAACCACATTCATTTGGGCGATGTGGCCGGGGTGGGAGGCGTCCACCACATGTACGAGTATGTCCGACTCTCTGACTTCATCGAGCGTGCTTTTAAAGGACTCAATTAGGTGATGTGGCAGTTTTCGGATAAACCCGACAGTGTCGGAAAGGAGAAATGGGGTGTAATCGATGACCACTTTGCGGACGGTTGCATCGAGGGTGGCAAACAAAAGATTTTCTGCCAAAACCTCCGATTTGCTGAGATCGTTCATCAACGACGATTTGCCCACGTTCGTATAGCCTACGAGGGCCACACGGATGATTTTTCCCCTGTTCTTCCGTTGGGTGATGTGTTGACGTTCAATCTCTTCCAATTTCTCTTTGAGCAGAGTAATGCGGTAGCGAATGTTGCGCCGGTCAGTTTCAATCTCTTTTTCACCGGGTCCTTTCATTCCAATTCCACCTTTTTGCTTGCTCAGGTGGGTCCACATACGGGTAAGACGCGGGAGCAAATATTCATGCTGCGCAAGTTCCACCTGGGTGCGGCTCTGCGCCGATTGGGCACGGGAGGCGAATATATCGAGGATCAGGGTACTTCGGTCCAGGATTTTGACGCGGGCTTCGAGGAGGTCGGGGTTGAACAGCCACTCCAGATTGCGCAATTGGGCCGGACTCAACTCATCGTCGACCAACACCAAGTCAATTTGCTCCATCCGCACATACTCTTCAACCTCCCTGATTTTGCCCGACCCGAGGTAGGTGCGCGAATCTGGACCGGGTAAACGTTGAACAAAGCGCTTGCTAATCGAAGCTCCGGCCGTTTTGGCCAAAAATTCCAGCTCGTCGAGGTGCTCGTTGCACAAAGATTCATCGTGCGACGGGCTGATAATGCCCAACATCACGGCGCACTCACGCTGATTAGATGAAGAGGGAGTAGGGGAAGCCGCTTTTGCCATCAATCGACTTTCAGGGCGTCGCCCCGAAGATTCCGGAACCGCCGCCGGGCATCTACGGTGAAAAGACTATCAGGGTATTCCTCGAGTAGTTTTTGGTACAGGCTAAGGGCCTCCTCCGATTTACCTTCCCGTTCGGAAAGCCCAGCTAAAGCAATCAGGGCATCATCCGCCAAAATGTCTTTCGGATGATCTTTGAGTAGCACCTCATAACTCTGGCGGGCACCGGACAGATCGCCGGTTTTTTCCTGTATTGATGCCTTGCGGAACCAGACTTCATCGCGTAGACTATGGTCAGGCAGTTCGATCAGCATGACGTCGAAGGCGCGGAGGGCCGAGTCATACTGCTGACGTTTCATCATCAACTCGGCACGGGCAAAATTCATCAGGGGTACCTGGCTGGTATCGAGGTTGAAGTTATCGGCAATGAGTAGCGACAGTTCCATGGCATCGTTCGCGATTTTGTGGGTGGTGCCCGCTTTCAATATATCGAGCTGAGCCTGTGACCATTCAAAATCAAAGCGGTAATAGGATAAGCGCGCATTGCGCAAGCGGGCCTCCTGGCCGATCACATCCTCAATGTAGTCTTTATCGACCTGACCATAAAGCAACTGCGCCTCCCACAGCTCGTCGGTCAATAAAAACAAGTCGGCCAGCTCCAATTTGGCTTCAGCACGCCTGCGGGCATCGCCTGGACCAGCGATGGCTTCTTCCAACAACTGAATGCCTTCCTCAAAGCGACCCAGTTCATAGGCTAGGATGTGGGCCAGACCTTTTTTGAGGGGGAGTGACAGGTTGGGGTGACGAACATCAGCGATCACGAGCCTGTACTGTTCGGCAAGTTGTGCCCACAATTCGCGACCCGCACGATCGCGCTCCAGCATCAGCTGGCTGTTTTCGAGGCGGTTTATGCGGGCATCGAACCAAACCGGTTGTGCAGGACCCGCTTCAATCAGGTAGCGGTAGATATCATCAGCCGCCGCATAATCCCGATTTTCTGTGGCTGTTGCCGCCAGAGCAAGGAGGCGACTGCCTCCCTCTTTTTTGCGGTTATCGATTGCCCGCGCCTGCACAAAAGCCAGACTGAAGTCCTTTTGCTGCACGAAATACCAGATGGCGAGTTCGGGTAATTGCAGGTCGTCGGGGTACTTCTGTAGTGCGGCCATCAATTTTTCGCGAAACATCTCGAAATCCTCGGCATCGATGTTGCTTTGCAATTGCTTTTGAATGTGCCCCATCTGCTGCGGATTCTTCACGAGATACTCCAGATAATTCACCACCATCCGTGATTTTTGTCCCGTTGCCCGATACAACTCGGCTAATTCGAGGGTGAAAGCAGCAGGGTTGTTCAGTTGTCGCGCCCCCTGTTCATAAACCCGTATGGCGTAGTCATTTTCGGCCCGGATCTGGAAGCAAAAGGCATAAGTGAGGAGGCGGTTGCGATCAAAGGGAAGCTTTTTGAAGATCTCTTCGAAAACTGACAGTGCCTTGGTTTCCTTGTTCTGTTGACGGAGTGACACCGCCTGGTCAATCTCAAATTGGATGTCTTCCGGAAATTTTTTGCTTAAATAAACGGCCATGTTTTCCGCACGCTTGAAATCACCCAGCCGACTGTAAGCGGCATACAAGTAATTGTATGCGTTTCGTTCACCTGGATTCGTTTTCAGCAGTTGCTCCAATGTCTCTGCTGCTTTGTCGAACTCTTCCTGCTGAAAATAGTTGATGCCCAACTGCATCTGGGTCTTGGGATCTTGTTGGGCACGGGCGGACGTGATGGCCAACAGAGGCAGGGCGATGCAAAATCCAAAAAGGAACGCACAGGCAACGTCAACTTTAGCCCGGGGAGATGAGACCCCGGAAAAGACAAGGGAGGCTGACATCGATTGAAACAACGCGGAAGTTGGTGAAAAGTGTAAAAATACGGCGATTTCGCCACCGCCGAAACGCCTATTTTTGACACATCATGGCGGCGCGCATCAAAACAGAGTGGATATGCACGGAATGCGGTTCGGCACAACCCAAATGGTCGGGTCGTTGTCCATCCTGCAGCTCCTGGAACACCCTTCAGGAGGAAATAAAATTGTCTGCGGCCGAGGCCGCCCCTCGCGGATCGGTCATTCATTCAGAGCCGGTCCTGCTTTCGGAAGCACCACAAATCGAATTTCAGCGGATTGAATGTCAGGATCCGGAACTCAACCGGGTATTGGGGGGTGGCATTGTGCCGGGAGCGGTTATGCTGATGGGGGGTGAACCCGGAATCGGAAAATCGACCCTGTTGCTGCAGTTGGC
Source organism: Sphingomonadales bacterium (assembly GCA_016872215.1). Lineage (GTDB taxonomy): Bacteria > Bacteroidota > Bacteroidia > UBA7662 > UBA7662 > F1-60-MAGs140. The sequence continues at coordinate 4,256 of VHAX01000003.1, forward strand.
ACTGGAAGAGCTCGGCCCTTCACCTATTTTATATGCATGTGGGGAGGAGAGCGTTTCGCAGGTTCGGCAAAGAGCATTGCGTTTGGGGGGAAATCTGGATCGATGCTATTTGCTGGCGGAGACTTCCGTGCCCATCATTTTGGAGGCGGCCGACCGCTTAAAGGCGCGAATGATCATCGTCGATTCCATTCAAACCATGTCGGATCCCAACATCGATGCGGTGGCGGGGAGTGTAGCCCAGATCCGGTTTGCAGCAGCGAAATTCACCGAATTTGCGAAAGAAAAAAATGTGCCACTGTGGCTGATCGGTCATATCACCAAAGAAGGCCAGCTCGCGGGCCCCAAATTATTGGAGCATCTGGTAGACGCGGTGCTGCAGTTTGAGGGCGATCGCCACCTCAATCTACGGTTGGTACGCTGCCTCAAGAATAGATTTGGAAGTACACTTGAGCTGGGAATCTACGAGATGGTGTCGGCCGGATTGCTACCCTTGTCCGATCCCGCCCTTTGGTTTTCGGGGCGGACTATTCCTGGTTTGTCGGGTATGGCCACCGGTTCTAGTAGAGAAGGCAACCGGGCACTTTTGGTGGAGGTACAGGCATTGGTAACCCCCTCCGTTTTCGGCGTTCCCCAAAGGGGAGGAACGGGCATAGACAGCCGTCGACTGGCTATGTTGCTGGCGGTTCTGGAAAAGCGATGTGGACTCAGAATGGGTCCAAGCGATGTTTTTTTAAATGTGACGGGTGGACTTAAAACCGAGGATCCGGCGATGGATCTGGCGGTTTGTGTGGCCTTAACTGGCTCCACCAGAGATCTGGCTCCGGCTTCCCCCATGCTGTTCGCCGCGGAAATCGGATTGGGCGGTGAACTTCGTCCGGTCACCGCCATTGAAGCCCGGCTGAGCGAGGCCTCCCGGCTGGGATACAGCATTGCCTGTGTGGCCGAGTTGCAGCCGATCGCACAACCTCCTTCCGGCATGCGTATCATCCGCCATACCCTCTTGCATGGTCTGATTGATGAGGTGTTGGGGTAAACAGGACAGGAAAAGAATGAGGCCAGGGAATTTCTGTTACCCTAACCTGCTCATGCTTGCCTTTGTTTGCTGAAATTCATCCCAGACGCGGCGAACCACCTCCGCCGCCGGAAGTATTTCATCGATTCCCGCCGAAACTTGTCCGATTTCCAATTCGCCCTCGATTAAATCCCCTTCAAACATTCCCCTCTTTGCGCGACCCCTGCCCAGCAGTGCTGTTAGTTGACCTACATCAGCCCCTGCACCCTCGGCCGCTACCACCTGATCGAAAAAGGGATTTTTCAGCAATCGAACCGGGGTAAGCGCCTTTAGCGACAGTCGGGTGTCGCCCTCACCGGCCCGAACCACCGCTTCCTTGAAGGATGGATGAGCCGACGATTCATGCGTGGCCACAAAACGACTACCTAGCTGTGCACCATCGGCCCCCAAAGCCATTACGGCATATAAAGCAGTGCCCGAACCAATGCCACCAGCTGCAATCAGTGGTAGCAATGTAGCCTTCCTCACCTGAGGGATCAGACAAAGGGTGGTTGTTTCCTCGCGTCCATTATGTCCGCCCGCCTCGAAGCCTTCGGCCACCACCGCGTCGACCCCCGCACGCTCAGCTTTCTGGGCGAATGCAGCACTCGACACCACATGCACCACCGTAATGCCCTGTTCCTTAAAGGTTGATGTGTATTTAGCTGGATTGCCTGCAGAGGTGAACACAATCGGCACCCTGTTTTCAATGATGAGGTTTAGGTGATCTTCAATTTGAGGGTACAAAAGGGGCAGGTTCACGGCGAATGGTTTGCTCGTGGCCTCGCGACAACGTTTGATGTGCCCGGCGAGTACATCAGGGTACATAGATCCGGCACCAATGATGCCCAATCCACCCGCCTCACTCACCGCGGAGGCAAGTTCCCATCCACTGCACCAGATCATACCGGCCTGGATAATAGGGTATGAGATGTTGAACAGACGGCAAACCCTGTTTTCTGACATAGTTTTTTTTGAATCAACCAAGAGTTGATCCTCGCAAACTACGTAGAAACGGCAGATTTCGGTTCTTGTCATTCCAAAGAATAATTTTAGTGTGGGGGGGGTACTTGCAAAAGTTCATTCTCCTTGCTATGTTGCACCTCGATTTTACCTTAAGTTGATTTGTATGAAAAGAACGCTCTACGCTGGATTTTTCCTGTTTTTTGCTTGCATCGCCTCAGCCTTCGGACAGGCCGGCACGGGTACGTTGCAAGGAAAAGTAGTGGATGACCTCAAGCCCAAGGAAGGAATTCCCTTCGCCAACGTGATTTTGGAGCAAAACGGTGCCCAAAAATCGGGAACCACCACAGATATCAACGGAGCCTACAAATTCGGTGCGGTTCCGCCTGGAAAGTATGATGTGAAGGTGTCCTATGTGGGTTACAATTCACGGGAAATCAAGGGTGTTTTGGTGACGGCCGATAAATCCAACTTTTTGGATATTCGCATGACCTCTGGCGTGGATTTGAGCGTGATTGATGTGGTGGATTACGAGGTTCCGCTGATTTCTAAGGACGAAACCTCAACGGGAGGTACCGTAACCCGGGAGGAAATTGCTGCATTGCCTACCCGTGATGTAAATTCTATTGCGGCCACTACCGCCGGCGTTTTTCAGCAAGATGAGGGAAGCGCACTGAACATAAGGGGATCGCGCTCTTCATCAACAGAGTATTTTATCGACGGTATTCGGGTACGCGGAACGACCAACCTGCCCAATGCGGCGATCGAACAGACAACTGTAATCACAGGAGGTATTCCGGCTCAATACGGGGATGCCACCGGGGGTATCATCAACATCACCACACGTGGCCCATCCGGTCAGTTTTACGGCGGTGCTGAGGTGTTAAGTTCTTTTAAAGTGCTGGAGCCCTACGGATACAACCTTTATGCGCTTAACTTTTCTGGTCCATTGGCGAAATCCAGAAATCGATCTGTATTGGGATATTTTCTTTCGGCAGAGTATGAAACTCAGGTCGACCCCCGTCCGTCTGCTGTCGGCGTATGGTCGCTTATGCCTGAAGTCCTCGATTCAATAAGCAACAACCCCTATAGAGCTTCAATATTTGGAAGTGGGGTGAACCGCAACTCAGAATTTGTGACCCGCGACGATATGGTATTGGGTCAAGTTCGCCCGAATGCCAACCGCGATCGTTTGTCGGTTGCAGGCAAGATCGATTTCCAGCCGACGCCGTTGATCGGGTTCACAGTGGGTGGAAACTACGATTTTGTAGATTTCCGCAACTACAGCCGCGCCAATCTGCTGTTTAGTCCCAACAACATGGGCTTCAACACGGAGACCACAACCCGTATGTATGCCCGCTACAAGCAGAATTTTGCATCCTCGCAAGACGCTACTATAAAGAATGCTTATTATACGCTGCAATTCGACTACACCAATTCAGGTTCCACCCAGGATGGTGGGGGTGCGTTGGACCGCAATCCCTTTAATTATGGACATGTGGGCAATTTCAACTATAGCCAAATTCCTGTTTTTCAAAGGGGATTTTTTGTGGATTCTGCCTCTGGACTTCCGGTCCGCTACGATGATGTACAGATTCTTCAGGGCTTTGGAGACCGCAACCTTCGCTTCACCCCAAGCACAATCGACCCGGGCCTATCGGTTTGGGGCACGAGCTTTTTCAATGTGCTCAATGCCACTGAATTCAACAGCCTGAGTGACGTACGCTTATTCGGTGGTTTAGTAAATGGCCTTCGTCCGGGTTCCGCCTACGGCATTTGGCAAGACCCGGGCCGTCAGTTTGGGGGCTATAGCTACTCAAACAACGACCTTTTCCGTTTCACAGGATTTTTCTCCGCCGATATTGGAAAGCATGCCCTCAAATTTGGTTTCGAATACGACCAGCGCATCGATCGCGGCTATTCAGTAAGCGCCTACGCCGGTGGTATTGGCTTATGGGGCATCGCCAGAGCGTTAACCAATCGCCACATCCTCGAGTTGGATTTAGACAATCCACTTATCGACCGCGATGAATTCGGCTTCATGTTGGGTGATACGGTTCGCTATAACAGGCTCTACAATGCAGCCAATCAATCGACCTTCGACCGCAATCTTCGTCGCTCTCTGGGTTATGCCGACAACGACCTGAGGTTCATCAATGTCGACAATTTAGACCCCGATCAGTTGAAGTTGAGTTTCTTCTCCGTGGAGGAGCTTTTGAATCAGGGCAATTCATTTGTGTCTTATAATGGTTACGATTATCTCGGTAACCGCCTGGCAAAAAACCCTGGTTTCCTGGATTTCTTCAATGACCGAATCAATCGTCCCATTCCTGCTTTCCAGCCAATCTATATGGCCGGCTTTATTGAGGATAAGTTTGCTTTCGACGACCTCGTGTTTCGCGTGGGAGTACGGGTGGACCGTTTCGATGCCAATCAGCCGGTTTTGTCCGATCGCTTCCTGCTCTATCCGGCCAGAACCCTCGCGGAGGTTGATGGCGCTTTAAATTCGTCTGGTGCGCACCCGACCGTTGTTCCCACCAATGCAGTTGTTTATGTTAATGACCTGAACACACCCAATCCGACCATTCTCGGCTATCGCTCGGGTGTACAATGGTACACTGCTCAGGGTACCGAAGTGCGAAATGCTTCCGGAATTGCGGCTGCCTCCGCATCGGGACGTGTAACCCCATATCTGCGCGATGCCACCCAAAATGAAGTTCGGGCCGACGCATTTGTAGATTATACCCCGCAGATTAATTTTATGCCCCGTGTGGCCTTTTCGTTTCCCATATCCGACGAGGCCCAGTTTTTTGCGCACTACGATGTGCTGACCCAACGCCCCAGTGATTTCTTCCGTTTCGATCCGCGTCAGTATTTCTACCTCCAGCAAATCGGCGGAACAATCAACAACCCTGACCTCAAACCTGAGCGCACGATTGATTACCAGCTGGGATTCAAACAGAGATTGAATAAGACCTCTGCGCTCACAATTAGTGCCTTTTATCGTGAGTTACGGAATATGATTCAGATCATCAACGTACCCTTTGCATTCCCGTTGGATTATCGTACCTACGGAAATATTGACTTTGGTACGGTAAAGGGTCTGACCTTGAGCTATGACCTCCGCAGAACAGGTAATGTGCGCATCAACGCTAGTTATACCCTTCAGTTTGCGGATGGTACAGGCTCAGCGCCCGAACAAGCAACGAATATTATCCAGGCAGGTATCGATAATCTACGTACACCTATTCCGTTGGACTTTGATGCGCGGCACCGTTTGGTGGGTACACTCGATTTCCGATTCGGTGAGGGCTCCAATTATAGTGGACCACGGATTGCTGGGCTTGGAATCCTTGAAGGCGTAGGCTTCAATTTTGTGGCTAATGCCATATCAGGCACGCCGTTTTCTCGTCAAACTGTGCCCACACCTGCAGGAGCTGTTGTTGGTGGATTGCAGGGAAGAACCACCTTGAAAGGCGGAATCAATGGTTCGCGCCTTCCATGGCAGTTTCGGATGAATCTGCGGGTCGACAAAGACATCAGCTTTAAAATGGCCTCCGATCGCAACGACAAACCTAGAGAGGCTACAATAAATGTATTCCTGCAGGTATTGAACCTGTTCAATAACATGAACGTGATCGATGTGTACCAGTTCACCGGTGACCCTTTGGATGATGGTTATCTGACAAGCGATTTGGGTCGGCAACAAGCGCAGGGTGTCCTAAATCAGCAGGCGTTTCTTGATTTGTACAGGGCTTCTATGGATGCTCCAGGTAATTTTAGTATACCCCGGCGGACTCGTTTAGGCATACGTTTCAACTTTTAAGAAATATGACCAACATGAATATTTTCAAGCATATGAAAAAAATCAGTTTAGCGCTTCTGTTCATTTGTGGCCTTGTTATGGGTGCACAAGCGCGTGAGGATCTTTCTGTGGGCAGGCGAACCGACCAAAACAACCGTAATTTTATTGCGCGTCTGGCCTCAACATGTACCCCGCCCTCTGCCAAGATCAATCTGGACATCAACAATGTTCGTACGATGATTCTGCGTGGCAACGATATGTGGTGGGATTTGGCCAGCAACCCGCGCTATGAAATCCCAAAACTCGACGACCCTAGTTTGCCTAAAAAGCACTCATTATTTGCAGGTTCGGTATGGGTAGGTGGAATTGATGCGGTTGGCACGTTGAAAGTTGCTGCTCAAACCTATCGTCAGACTTCTGTTCTCGGTGTGGGTTGGTGGTCGGGTCCCCTAACGCTCGACTCGGCTACCATTTCCAAGTCGGAGTGTGATCGGTGGGATACACACTGGAAGGTGGAGCGCAAGCAGATTCAAGACCACATTGCGGGTATTGAATCGGAAGACCCCAATTATGTTGTACCCGATGCCATACGCAATTGGCCCGCGAGTGGCGACGTAACCCTGTTGCAGGATCCGAAACTGGCTCCGTTTGTGGACGTTGATGCCGACGATATCTACAATCCGAGTGCGGGTGATTATCCGTTCATTTATGGAGACCAGTCCATTTGGTTTGTAACCAATGACAAGGGAAATGCACCAGGCTCCGGTGGCACACCCATTGGTATGGAGATTCAAACCCAGGCGTTTGGCTATCGTTCCAATGACGAATTGAACAATATGACGTTCTACACGAATAAGATTATTAACAGGTCGTCAATTACTCTCACGAACTGCTATATGGCGCAGTGGGTCGACCCGGATATGGGTAACTACACAGATGATTTTGTGGGATGCGATGTGCCAAGAGGTTTGGGAATATGCTATAATGGTGATGATGAGGATGAGGGCATTCAGGGGTATGGTGAAAATCCACCCTCTATCGGAATTGACTTTTTCGAAGGCCCATTCTCTGACTTGAATGATGGAATAGACAACGATCGTGACGGATTGGTTGATGAAATTGCAGCAACGGGATGTGATCCTGAACCTCGCACAGAGCGCATCATCATGGCAAAGTTCCTCTACTTCAATAACGATGGCACACCGATTGGCAACCCGACTACCGCTGAGCATGCCTACAACTACATGATTGGCAAATGGAAAGACAATAGTCAGATGGTATATGGTGGTACAGGCTACCCAGGTTCATCAGGAGCAACCACTACGCCCGCCGGATTGATGTTTCCTGGTGCCTCTGACCGCGCATATGGTTGGTCAGTTGGAGGCTCGGTCCAGAATCCGATTGCTCCTCCTTTTGATTGGGATGAGAATAACCCTGGTCCCGGTGCCCAAGCCAACGTTCCTGCGGATCGTCGATTCGTTCAGTCTGCAGGCCCATTTACCCTCGTGCCGGGAGCCATTAACTACATCACCATTGGTGTGGTTTGGGCACGCGCTTCTTCGGGAGGTGCTCGTGGCTCGTTCAATCAGTTGTTGAGAGCCGACTCTAAGGCGCAGGCGCTCTTCGATGCTTGCTTCAAGACCATAGATGGTCCGGATGCCCCTGATGTTTCTATCACTGAATTGGATCAGGAGCTAATCCTTAGTTTCTCATATCGCCCCACCAGCAACAACTACAATCTTCGGTATAGGGAGATAGACCCTGTGATTCAGGCATTGAATCGTGATCTTCCCCCTGGAGTACCATTGTATGATTCGGTGTATAAATTCGAAGGTTTTAAGGTTTATCAGTTGTCGGCCTCCAATGTGTCAACGGGAGAATTGGATGACCCAACTCGCGCGCGCCTTTTGTATCAGGGGGATTTGAAAAATGGAGTTTCCCGTATAATCAATTGGGATTTTGACTTGGAAATGGAGCAGTCGGTTCCCTATATCGCGGTGGATGGTGCCAATGAGGGCGTGAAGATGACCCTGCGAGTCACCCGAGATTTGTTCGCCGAGGGTAGCGATCGTCTGGTTAATTTCAAACGTTATTACTATCTGGTCGTAGCCTACGCCTACAACAAATATCAGGAGTTTGATCCAGTGGCCTTATTGGGTCAACAGCGCCCCTACCTCGCGGGACGTAATAATGTTTCGACTTACACAGGAATCCCGCACAAATGGGAGCCTACCTTCAACGGCTTGATTCTGAATTCGGCTTATGGCGATGGTCCCGAAATTACGCAGTTGGAGGGTCGTGGAAATGGCGGTCGTAACCTTGAGCTTACTGAGGAGACACTTAATGAAATTTTAAATAACGGATACGCAGTTGCACCAAAATTTGAGAAGAGTTTTGGTCCTATCGATATCAAGGTGATCGATCCAACATTAGTGCCTCGCGCCAAAATGCAGTTGGCCATGTACAAAGGCACGCCTACCGGAACAGCAGCTGTCGATAACAGCGCTCGCTGGTATATCTTATACAACAACGACACCATTTTCTCGGATACGACTATAGCCTTGGCCAATGAGCAGATTCTGGGTTACTATGAGTCTACCGCTATTTTCCGCAGGTTGGGACTTAGTGCAACAATACGCAATGTAGCACCTCCTGGTGATGCTTCTGTACTTGAAACCGGGAATGGATTGATTACCTCTGGTTACCGTTTTTCTGAGCCATCGCGTGAGTGGATGTTTGGTCTGCCCGACGGATTTGGTTTGTTTGACTGGATTAAAGCGGGTCCTGCCAATGTGGGTGGAGGTGATGGTTTCATTGTAGATGGTGATCCAAAGCGTGCCTATGAAGGAGTGGTTCGGATGACGGTACCGGGAACGGATTTGCAGGGCGGAACCTGGTCGCCCATGCGTTTTGCAATGCCGTCCGCGATAACACCTGGTGTTTTCGTGGATGATATCCCCCAAGCCACACCTTTCCGTTTGGCTGCACGCCTTGACAGTTTGAAGAGTGTCGATATTGTAATCACCCCCGATAAATCTAAATGGACACGTTGTGTGGTTCTGGAAATGTGTGAGGCAAGTGCCGAATCGCAAGGTGGTCGTAGAAGAAATCACATTCGAAATGCCGCATCTGTGGATAAAGAGGGTAATGTAGACCAGAATGAAAGCCGTCTGGGCCTGAGTTGGTTCCCCGGATATGCCATCAGTTTGGAAACGGGAACGCGTCTGAACATGGCCTTCGGTGAGGATAGCCGTGCTTCTCTATCCAATGGTCGCGATATGATTTGGAACCCGAATGACACCTTGTTTGGTGATGTCGGACGTGGTCAACCTCAGATTACCATGGGGGGCAAACATTTCATTTATGTGTTCGGCTCGCGCTACGACACCGCCAATTATGTCTACAATCAGTTAGCAGGGCCGGGTGTGAATGTGAATAATTTGGGGAACAGCTTGTTGCGCAATGTGTATCGTGAGGTTTTATGGACGTCCATACCGTTGCTTTCTACAGGTAAGCGCTTGTTGGATAACGAAGTGCGTTTTACTATCCGTGTGAACAATTCATACGGTAAGTTTCTTGCTCTGGGAGCACAAATGCTCAACTCAGGAAATCCTAGATATGAGTTCGATCTGACTGATTTGGCCCCCATCAAGAATGATCTGCCTACTGCTCAGAAGGCGCTGGATCTCATTCGTGTGGTTCCCAATCCTTACTACGGAGCTTCGCGCTATGAAACGAGCCAGATCGATAATCGCGTTCGCATCACAAATCTGCCCGTTCAGTGTGTAATCAAGATCTATACGCTGAACGGAACTTTGATTCGTACTCTTAGGAAAGACGATGCCAGCACCTTTGTGGATTGGGATCTCTTGAATCAGGAGCGAATTCCGATTGCCAGTGGTATGTATTTGCTCCATGTGAATGCACCAGGTATTGGTGAAAAGGTTGTGAAGTGGTTTGGCGTTACGCGCCCTATCGACTTGGATACATTCTAAAAGACCGGCTATTTATGAAAATGATGAATATTTCTAGATTTTTCCTGTGCATCGGATTGGGTTCTGTTCTCACTATGCCCGCATTTGCTGGCAATCCCGATCGTAGGGGTCAGGCTGGTGCCACAGAGTTACTGATTTTGCCATGGGCTCGCAGTTCGGGCTGGGTGGGTGTCAATTCTTCCTGTATCCGTGGTATTGAAGCTGAGCGTATGAATATTGCCGGTCTGGCGTTCACACAAAAGACAGAACTTAATTTCGCACGCACGACCTGGCTGAGTGGAAGTGACGTATATGTGAACGGCTTTGGTCTTGCACAACGGATCAATGAGTCAAGTGTATTGGGCTTATCTGTGATGTCACTTGATGTAGGAGCTGTTGACATTACGACCGTGGAGAATCCGGATGGTGGATTGGGAACGTTCAAACCTTCATTTTCCAACATTGGCCTGTCATATGCCAAATCATTTTCTGACCGAATCCATGGTGGTGTGACCTTGCGCATTATTTCGCAGAGTATCTCAGACGTTTCTGCGCAAGGGGTGGCATTCGATGCGGGTATTCAGTACGTGTCGGGAAGAAAAGAAGAGATGAAGTTTGGCATTGCGCTACGGAATGTGGGTACTCCTATGGTGTTTGGCGGAGATGGTTTATCGGCCCGTGGTACTATGCAGGGAAGTACTGTTCCCCTCACACTGAGTCAACGTTCTCAGGCCTTTGAATTGCCCTCACTCATGAATATTGGCGTGTCTTACGATATTTATCTGACCGATGACGACAACTACCGCCTTACGCTTGCGGGTAATTTCACCTCCAACTCATTTACCAACGATCAGTATGGATTTGGCGCGGAATTGAGTTTCAAAAACATCATCGCGGTTCGTACCGGATACCAGGTCGAGGATAATCTTTCGGATGAAGCGCTGATTCAGAACGTGTATACGGGCATGAATTATGGTATTTCGATTGATGCACCCAGTGGCAAGAGCCGATTTGGTTTTGATTATGCTTATCGTGCTAGTAACCCATTCAGCGGTACGCATGTAATCGGAGTCCGCTACGGATTGTAAGAATTTTTAGTAATTTTACAGACGAACGCCCCAATTCGGGGCGTTCCGTTGTTTTAATAGCATGAGTTCATGAGCGAAACATCTTATTTCACACAAGCGGGCCTCGATAAATTGAAGGACGAGTTGACCGATCTGAAGACGCGCGGAAGAGCTGAAATGGCCAAGGCAATCCAGGAGGCGCGGGACAAAGGTGACTTATCGGAGAATGCTGAGTATGACGCGGCCAAGGATGCACAGGGACTCTTAGAAATGCGCATTGCGAAGCTGGAAAATATTTTGGCGAGTGCGCGGGTATTAGACGAGAGTACGATCGATTTGTCGCGCGTTCAGGTATTAACAAGGGTAAAAATTCGAAATATGGCCAACAATGCGGAAATGTCGTATAGTATTGTTTCGGAGAAGGAGGCGGATTTAAAGGTTGGGAAAATATCGAGTACCTCACCCATTGGAAAGGGATTGGTGGGTAAGGCGAAGGGGGAGATTGCAGAGATTCAGGTGCCTTCAGGGATTATGAAGTTCAAAATTCTGGAAATCAGTCTGTAACCGCTATGCCCACCCTGTTTTCGCGCATCATAAAGGGTGAAATTCCTTGTCACTTCATCGCTGAAAACGATCGGTTTTTTGCCTTTCTCGACATTCAGCCTTTAACGATGGGTCACGTATTGGTGGTGCCCAAACTGGAAGCCGATTATGTCTTCGATCTCGATGTCGATACGTATTCTGGATTATTCGAATTTGCACGAAAAGTGGCACCGGCCATAGAAAAAGCTATTACTTGTAAGCGCATAGGCCTCGCTATTGTAGGCTTAGAGGTCCCCCACGTACACATACACTTAATTCCGATGAACCAGGGGAGCGATATGGATTTTGGAAAAAAAAAACTGAATCCATCGTCTGATGAGTTGGCAAACACTGCCGAGCTGATCAGGGCGCAATGGAATGGGTAACTTATTTTCAAAGGCGGCCCACCCGCCCCGGGTTGTTTTTTATAAATGAGGCCCAATTGGCAGGGCTCGAGTTCGCCACGGTGCCTTTTCTCAATCCGAAAGCGTGACAAAGTGATACAGCAATCGCATCTGTGGCGTCTGTTGGTAAGTCGGCACTGATCGTATTCTTAAGCAGAATGGGCAACATGGCCGCAACCTGTTCCTTCCCTGCGTTTCCATTGCCCGTTATGGCCTGCTTAACCCGACGCGGTGCATATTCAAATACCGGTATATCGAGTTGAAGAGCAGCTGCAATCACAACGCCCTGCGCCCTTCCAAGTTTAAGGGTGCTCTGAATGTTCTTTCCGTAGAATGGTGCTTCGATGGCCATTGCGTCAGGTTTATGAAGGCGTATAAATGCCGTGGCCGACTGAAGAATATGACGAAGCCGGTCTGCTGAATCTTCCTCGGCACTCTTCCAGATGCCCGCATCCAGAAGTTCGTAGCTTCCTCCGGAGTAGTTTATAAGTCCGAAGCCAGTAACCCGCGACCCGGGGTCAATACCTAATATCAACGTTTCCATGCTGCTGAATGGGAAAGTGATTTGAAAAATCGAAAGATCATGAGCAAATATAGAGTGAATGGTTGACCCATCCCCTAAATTGCAACTTCAATGAATAGTAAGCTTCAGGCGTTCGTGAATCGGTTGCAGGTAAACTGGAACTACAATGAATGATGAACCTTGGGCATTCGTGAATCGGTTGCGGATAAACTGGAACTACAATGAATGGTAAACCTTGGGCATTCGTGAATCGGTTGCCAGCTCCTGCGCGGATCAGTTTCTGGATTCTGCTGGGTATAAGTATTTTTTCGATCATGGCCCCATGGATCGCGCCCGATTCTTCCCCTGACGCCAACCGGCAGGATGTGCGCATCAGGACCCTTCCGCCTGCCCGGAGTGTCGATTTTCTCGTTGAGCACAATGCAAAGGGCGACTCTATCTGCTTTGACCAAAAACGCACTCCTCTGATGTGGTATGAACGCACTGACTTTGGGTTTAGATATGTGGTATGGGATCAGCCCGAGGACACCCTAAGTGTACGTCAGTCGCATGAATACAAAGTGAATTTGATTAGGCAGACCTTTTGGCTGGGCACGGATTTGATGGGCCGCGATTTGCTGAGTCGACTCCTACTTGGGATGCGTATAACCCTGAAGATTGGGGTCTTTGCCGTAATGGTGAGCCTTTTGGTGGGCATATGTGTGGGTATGCTGGCCGGATATTATGGCGGCAAGGTCGACCAATGCCTCACTTGGCTGATGCAGGTCGTGTGGTCGGTCCCCTCAATCATGCTCGTAATTGCCTTCTCCTTGGCCATGGGCCGGGGCGCCTGGCAGGTGTATCTCGCGGTGGGACTCACCCTATGGGTGGATGTGGCACGCCTTGTTCGGGGGGAGGCACGTCGACTCCGAGAGCAGGAATTTGTGCTGGCTGCCCAGGTTTTGGGCTATGGTCCGGGGAGGATTATGCTGCATCATTTGTTGCCCAACATGGCCGGCCCGATACTTATCATGGCCTCAGCGCAGTTTGCAAGTGCCATACTCGTGGAATCGGGGCTCAGCTTTTTGGGCCTGGGCATACAACCACCAGCGCCCAGTCTGGGGATGATGATTCGTGAGCATTATCCCTATATTCTTACCCGCTCCGCATGGCTGGCTATTGCCCCCGGTGTGGCGATCTCCGGGATGGTCTTGGCCTCTAATCTACTCAGCACCGGCCTCAGCGATCTATTTGGCAGAGTGGGCGGAACTTCTTAAGTTGCCAGTATGAATGTCGACCCTCTGGATGTATCGAAAATAGGCGACTATACCCCCACTCGGGTAACAGCGCTTAGGCATCAGGTCGACTTGCTAAATCGGCAGCTAGAGCGCATGCTGGAGAACCGGCTGGTGCAGGAGCGGATGAAGCAAGAGCTGTCACTCGCGGCGCAGGTACAGGGATTTCTGATTCCTGATAGCCTGCCCAATAGTCCAAGCCTATCCATGTCGGCCATTTATGTGCCCCACCATGATGTGGGGGGCGATTACTACGACGTGGTTGAGATGGGGCGGGGAAAGTGGCTTTATTGTGTGGCCGATGTAGCTGGTAAGGGTGTGTCGGCCGCCTTGCTTATGGCTCACCTGCAGGCGAGTATCCGCGCGCTCCTACACGCCTACACCGATTTGCCCACGCTCGTAACCAATGTCAATGATTTGTTGGGGCACGCCACCCGTTCCGAGCGGTTTGTCACCCTATTTATGGGCACTTTGGATGAGGAAAGTGGGGCCTTGCAGTATGTTTGCGCTGGGCATATTCCTGCTGTACTCTACAGAAATGGTGTTTTGCAAACGCTCAATAAGGGCACGACCCTATTGGGGATGTTCCAGCCCCTGCCGTTTATGGAACTGGGAACATGTGTTTTGGAGCCGGGAGATTTGTTGCTGATCTGCACTGACGGGGTGGTGGAAGGTCAAAATGAGAAGCAGGAGCCATTTGGGATGGATCGGCTCGTGGGCACTATCTGTGAAACACCAGAATTGAGTCCCGATTTAGTGAACAGCGCTGTTCTCGGTCGACTAATTGCCCACCGGGGGGGGTGGAATTTTGTTGATGACGTCACCCTCCTTACCATCCGGTATTCCGGAGGCGGTGCCGGAAACGGTGGTTGAGTCTTTGGTGGGGACTGTGTCGTAGGCAGCGTCGGAGACGAAGGTGGTGCCGGGGGTAAGACCTGAGCCCTCCTTCACCGGGTGGTAGATTTCCAGTCCAACCATCATGGCCATGAAGCCCCAGAACAGTACCGTAATTTTATCGAAGTCGAGGTAATTATTGAGTGCGCCATGCGTGAGGTAGGTCACCATACCCAGCAAGGCCATCAGGCAAGTGTAACGTAGATAACCGTCGGATTGGAGGCGGAAATAGCGCATCCCTCGTTGTATACTGAAAGAAATCAGGAGCAGGAACAGTGCCATGCCTGGCAGCCCCATTTCCACTAATGGGTTGAAATACTCACTGTGAATGCCCCCTACGTCGGCCTGATTGGTGCTGATGATCGTCTTTTCGCCTGGCTTCTGAAACGGCGCGTACTGAAACATATATGTGCCGGGTCCCCAACCCATAAGGGGCCTTTCTTCAAACATCCGGAACCCGCTGGCCCAACGATTCAGGCGCTCCAGATTCGAAGCATCCGTTCGCACATTTGAAATGGAACGAAGGTGCTTACCGAGGTTATCATGCGAATCTGTTTTGTTGCGCATCAACTTCATCGTGATGTCGGTTTGAAACACAAAAAACAAGGCCACCAACACGCCGGATAATCCCAATAACATGCGAAATCTCAACCCAATGCGCAAAAGGATATAAAAAAAGAGCGCCGCTACCGTACCCAGCCAGGCAGCTCGGGTATAACTGAGAATGAGCCCGACTAAAAAAACAGCGAACAAAATGACAAGGGGAATGAGGAGGGATCGCCTGTTCAGAAATAGCCTTGATTTCACCAGATAAATGGCGAGTGTCGGGACAAAAAAGGCGACCATGGCCCCATAGATTCCGTGGTTGATCACGAAAGGCTCACTTGCCCAATAGGAGGCCTGTTTGGTGAACCCAAAGGTACTATGGCGGATTATGCTCCACACAATCAGGAAAGTCAGGGGAATAACATAAAGCCAGATAAATTGGTGCGGCCTGCTGCGGTTTTTGAAAATGAGTAGCGGCAGGAAGTAGAAGCCTACGCTAAACCAGAGATTCGACAGCAGGAATTTGAATGAAACCAGCGGAATGGAGCTGTTGACCGAGCATAGGAGCATCCAAGCCAGATAGGCTATAAGGCTTAGGGTTACAGGGTGGCGAATGGCAGCGGAATCATAGCGACCCTCTATCATTAGTCTGACCCCAAACCACAGCAGTAAGCCTATTAAGAGAGGTTCGGTTGGGAGCGAAATAGCTGCGCCGAGGGGCTTCACATCCACCAGAATGCTTAGGGGTGTGCAAAATACAATGCCCAAAACAACCCGATCGGGGTATTGGGAGATGAGATATGCGGCCCACATAGCCACAGGAATCAGCGCCATGAGCCACATTTCGAAAGCTACTGCCGTGGCCATCAGGCCCACAAAGCCGAGCGAAAGAAACCAAAGGGTATTTCGGGCAAACATGTTGCACGGCGGTTCAAGACCTGCCTTGATGCCACAACTTCCACTGCTCGGCGGCAACGATCAACAGCAGGCACAGCAACAAGGTGGAGATAGTGGAAATCAGTACGATCAGGGATCGGAGAGGATAGGTTTTTTTCTCGGCGGGGGCAGCGTCGTTCACGATGAACTTCACTGGAAGCACCTCATCTACGTCCACCTGTGCCTGGTCGCGCTTTTGTCTGAGCTTCACCAATTCTTCGTTTTCCTTTTCCATTTGCTCCTTGAGGCTATTATGGGCACCCCCATAGAGTCCCAGAAGGTTTAATTGCTCTTGCAGGCGTTTGCCGCTGGCTTCATAACCCCGCAAGCGGGCCAGGTTGTTTAGGACCGCCGTATCGGTAGCGGGCATCTTCATATCCTTATAAACTTCAGCCTTGGCGCGGGCATCGGAAACGCCAGCCATGGCCTGTACAAACAAATCGGTCGTGTGGTCGATCTGCATGTCGTAATCAAAAATGCCTAGTCCGCGAAGTTGATTAAGGGAGTCGTTGAGCGAACGAATGTAGGTCTCTTTTTTATTGTATTGATTATCAACAATTTCAAGAGCTTTGCGGGCCTGTCCGAGCTGTATCGAGTTTTTGGTTTCATCCAAAAGTACGGCGATGTCGTTCGCAATCTGTGCCGCGATTTCCGGATCGGTATCCAAAACGGAGATTTCGACCGACATATACTCCGTGCGGCGGAATTTGATGTTGCTCTCGTAGCGCTTGTAGAGTTTGGTCTGGCGAAAAGCATCATCGGCCTTAATCTCGTAATGCTCCATCAATTTATATTTTTCGATGATTCGGTTTCGGATCAGATCGGAGTTCAGCAGCTGCAGAAGTTGCTCGGCCTCCTCCTCTTCGCCAAACGCCAGCGGGTCGCTGCGATCGTAGGCGTTTTCACTCAGCAGTGCTTTGGAGATGGAGTTGGTGGTGGCCGGATACAGCACCACTGTCGATTTGTAGAGCGGTTTGATGAAGGTTGGACCTGAGAATATGACTGATGTCAGGGTGGCTGTCAACCCGGTGACGATGAGCAGCTTGCGCCAGCGCATCAGGTACATCCACATGCCCTGACTCGAGAAGGCATCCTTTGATGGGGTCATTTCGGTCATCCGGGTGGGGGTTGGTGGGGAAAAGTAAACAACATGCTTTGAGTGCCGCAAAAATAGTCAATTGTCGGTTTTATACCCTTTTCTCGAAAACGAGCGCCAAGTGGTAGGCTTGATGCCTTCGGCGGTCAACAGCAAGAAGGGCCAAAGGGCGGTTAGTCCCATTCTAAGCACAAGAGGGGTGGAGTGGTTGAAACTTATGGCCGCCCAAATGAACAAGAGGAGGGCGACGATTCCGATCCACCAGCGTGGTCCGGCAATGGCCGGCGAAAATTGTCGAAGGCAGACGAAACCCTGGCCAATGCACAGAATGAGGTGGGTGATGAGGGTAGCCTGAGCTGCGCCCAGAGCCCCCATTTTCGGCATGAGCCAAAGATTCAAGCTAATATTTGCCACAAGAGCCCACAGTGCCAGTCGGTTCAGTGTTTTGAGTTGACCCGCTGCCGTGAGTAATGTCCCCCACGCATAACTTAGGGATATGGGGATGCAACAAAGGCCGATCCAGAAAAGAATGTCTGTCTGAGAGGGTGATTGGTAGCGGTATAAATACCCCATTATTTCATGACGAAAGGCTACCAATCCCCAGGAAAGGCATAGTCCGATAGAGAGCATGAGGTAAGTGATAGATTTAATCCACTCCGGTCGAAGTGTGTGGCGCGACCAATGATGGGTGAATTGGGGCAGGAGTATTCCACTCAATAGAATGGGGATCATGTTGGTCGCGTCGAGCAGCCGATAGGAGGAGGCATACAGGCCGGCTTGGAGTTCTGGATCGGAATGTAGCGCGCGGATCATAACCATGTCCACGCGGGTGTACAAGCCGGCAAGTAACCCCAATAGGGCAAAAGGAAGGGCATTTTTCAGTAGTGTTTTTTGTCGCCCCAACGAAAATTCCGGCCACAGTTGTACACCTTTCCTCAACATAAACACCATCAGAAGGGTCGGGGTCAGGGTAGCCATCAATTGAATCCAGATGTAGACGGATACGGGTTGACGGCCGCCATAGCTCCATCCCAGCCATACCAAGGGGAAAGCAGCAGCGATCATCAGCCACTTATCGAGAACACCCATCCAACCATCACGGAGAAAACGCATCTGACCGGCAAAAATCGAACGCAGGAGGAGGTTGAGCGAGTTCAAGCCTTGCTGAATACCCAACAGAATCAGCCAGTAGATCGACTGCGGCGGGTTATCGAGATAGAATCCGATGGAGAGGGTGCAGAGCATATACACAAGCCAAAGGACTGATTTGAGTCCCACCATCATGGGGAGGTCCTCGAGCGCACTGTCACCCCCACCGGCCACGGCCCGGGTATTGAAATTGGCCAGACCCGCGTCCAATATGGCGCTGAGCATGAGCGACAAGCTAAGCAGGGTGTAGTAAGTGCCGTAGATACCGGGCCCCAGCTGATTTTGCAGTTCGCGGTCGATCAGCAGAATCCAGATCGGCTTCACCAACAGATTCAAAAAAACCACATAGCTTCCGCTCGTGAGCAGTTGACGGCGCATCCAAACAAAACTGCAAAATAGCACGAATTATTGCGGAAATTTGCCGCATGTTTCGGGGTGAGCGTGGTCTATTTTTGGCTTCATGGTTTTTCGGTGGACTCCTCCATTTGTTTTTCCCCCGTCCGCCGAAAACCCCGAGACGAATACTGCTCATTCGGCTCGACGAAATTGGGGATATGGTCACCACACTGCCTGTGTTCTCCCGCCTTAATTCAGTATATCCCCATGCAGAAATCACGCTTTGGTGTCGGCCAGCAGTGGCACCCATGATGTGGCCCTCCTCCCATATTCAATGCATCGTGATCGATCGCAGAGAATTGAAGGGCCGATATGATGTTCTCGTGGATCTCAGGGGCACCTATGAAAGCCTGTACTATGCTTTGTCACATCCAGCCTATCGGGTCGACCGTGGTTCGCATCGATTTATCAACCGGCTCATGCACCGCGAGCAGCCCCACGAGGTACACATCAACCAGGTCATCATCGCTCCCCTACTGAGGCGGGCCGGTCAATCCCTGGAGCCTTTTCAGGCTCCAAGGCTGGAGGTGATGACCAATAATCATGAAAATGCCACTCTTTTTCTGCAAAGGCATGCCATCGAGCGTTTTATGGTCATTCACACTGGTGCGCGTTGGGTCTACCGCCGCTGGGCCATCAGTAAATGGGCCGAGCTGGCCGTGGTGATGTACCAACGCTATGGTTGTGAAATCGTATTTGCAGGTGGATCCGATGATGTGGCCGATATTCGTAAAATCATGCGGATTCTTCCCTTCGAGGCCTATACCTGCGCGGGACAGGCATCGCTTCTTGATTATGCAGCTTTGGTCTCGAAAGCGGTGTGTATGATCGGTAATGAAAGTGGACCCATGCATATCGCAGCGGCCATGGACGTGCCCGTTATCGCCCTGTTTGGTCCGGGCATACCCTCAGTCTTTGCCCCTTACGGACCAAAATCCCACTTTATACATCACAAACTGCCCTGCAACCCCTGCGCGCAAAAATTTTGTGTGTTGCCCGATAACCCCTGTATGAACCGAATTCGTGTTCAGGACGTTTTACAACTTGTGCAAACAATTGACGGGGTCGTGAATGGATAATTCAATTAGTTTAACAAAAGTAATCCATCCAATTATGTTGAAGAAATGCGTGGTTTTACTCGGGATGATGGCTGCTGTAGGGTTACGGCCCGTGCGAGCACAAAATGATGTGGTCCTGTCCTTGGCCGCGGGTCGCGAAGATGCTGAGAAGTTGATGGGGGCCTATTTGGGGCCGTTCGGACAAGCATTCTCGCTTGGGCTAGCGCAGAATTGGAACCAAACCGCCAAGCCGTTGAAGCTTTTGCGGTTTAACGTGCAGGCCGGACTCAGTTTGGTGGCTATTCCGGGCGATAATCAGTACTTCTACCCCGAAAATCTTGGGCTCAACAACCTTCGGCCAATCGATGCCCGCGCGACCACACTCGCGGGCCCATCAAATGTAAATACTGCCTATTTGGTACAGGTTTCGGACCCGCTCAATCCAGGCAATACACTCGTGCTGGACACCCTGAGTGGGTTAACCCCGGGACTGGGATTAGGGCATGTGCCGGCACCTTTTGTGCAACTGAATGTGGGACTGCCGAAGGGTACGGAGATATCGCTGCGACTACTTCCACGCTCCAGCCTGGACGGCTTGGCGGGCGACATCAGCGCATTGCCCGGGCAACTTCGGGAGAACGGCAACCTGACATTTTGGGGTGTCGGCGTCAAGCATAGTTTATCGCAGTACCTGCCCCGTCTGCTAAAGGTAGTCCCCATAGATCTCAGCGCATATGTCAACCATTGTGTGATTGAGTACAGGCAGGTCGTGCGGATTGCCGGGCCTACGCCGGCTGATTATCCACGCGGAATCAATGGGGTGATTACCGGTTATCGGTATGTAGGTGGACAATCACCAGCGGATATTACCACACAGGAATTGGTTTTGGGTAGCAATGCTAGTAGCGCGGGAATCATACTTTCTAAGAAAATCGCACTTTTCACCCCCTACGTGCGGGCGGGACTTATGCGCAGTAGTTTTTCGGTGGCTGCTGACGGACAATATGATGTGCCAACCGCGCTCGTCATTAATAGTCAAAGTTCCGGAACTCTCATTCAGGAATACAGCAACCTCAACAAACCAGTGGAAATCAAAACCC
Organism: Sphingomonadales bacterium; assembly: GCA_016872215.1. GTDB lineage: Bacteria > Bacteroidota > Bacteroidia > UBA7662 > UBA7662 > F1-60-MAGs140. Next base: position 25,074 of record VHAX01000003.1, read on the forward strand.
GGGTCGACAACCTAACCCACTATGGGGTTGGTCTAAGGGTGAAAATTCTGGTATTAATGGCCTATGCAGAAATGGTGCAAATGGGTCATTGGACCACCTACAATGCAGGCTTGTCGGTCGGCTTCTGATTGTCCCAGCTGCCCCCCACACTTTTTTTCGTCAATGCGTCCCACAACCCTGCCAAAAGTGCCAGGTTCATCCAAAGAAAGTGTCGTAGATATCGGACGGGACTAACATGAACCCCCCTGCGCGAAAGGATCAGATCGAGTACCGATAACAAAACCACTGCCCCAGCCGCTATACACACCCATTGGTTGAGGCGAGCTGCCGGGTGGAAGCAGGCGCATATACAAAACAAGATGAGTAAGAGCGGGGTCATCCATCGGATGCCCTTGTGCGACCAGAACAGCCAAGCGATGCGCCAGCCACCCCTACCCAGCCACAACCATCTGAAATACCAGAGATTCTGAAAATTACCCCTGCCAATTCTTCTTTTTCGTCGGAATTGCACCCCACTGTCGGTCGACAAGCCCAACAGGACACGCGCCTCTACGGAAAAGAGGGTTTGATAGCCCTGATTCAGCAGATCCGAAAAAGTGAAGAAGTCATCCACAACAAATCCGCGGGGAACAGGCCGAAAAAGATCTTTTCGGAGCGCATAAGCTGCACCAAATCCGCCGATGACGGTTCCGTAGGCGCTTTCCCCCTCTTTCAAAAGCATTTCGCGTCGGGTATAGGCGAGTTCTTGTGTGCCCACATCGCCGCCTGGCTCTAAAATGACCTCAGCATGGGCCTGTACGGCACCCACTTTCGGATCGGAAAAGGGTAATACCAATTCTGCCAGAGTAAACTCGGTGAAAAGGGCATCTGCATCGGTTACTACCAGAATGCTACCCGTTGCCGCCATGGCCAGCTCGTTGATGATGCCAGGCTTGCCCGTCCGTTCCGCAAACCGCCTCCATCTGAGCTGGGGGTAGGAGGATGAAAGGCGTTCCAGGATGGAGTCGGTCTGATCGGTTGAGGCATCCGAGCCAACCCATACTTCGATCTTGTGTTTGGGGTAACGGCATCGAAAAATGGAACGGATTTTATCCTCAAGTACATGCTCTTCATTGTGGGCGGCCATGATTACGCTCACAGTGGGGAAATCCTCCAGCGGTTCAAATTCTGGGTGTGACCGGGCAGCTGCGCGTTTCATTATCCAGGGAAACAGCAGATAGCTGTAGGCAACAAGCAGCAGACAAAACAGGGCAACGGCCGTGCAAAGCATCATAGGCTGCGCAAATGTCGGTAAAAATCGCTGAGCTTGTGGGTCAGAACCTGGACGCCATAATGAGCGGACACATAGCTTCGACCCGCATTACCCAGATCCAGAGCCAGTCGGGGCTGGCTTCGCAGTCTCTCGGCCTGATGCACAAATTCATGGGCATTTTCAGCGGGCAGGTAGTGAACATCCGCTTTCAAATTCAATCCCTCTACTCCTTTGGCGGTACTGATCATGGGTAGTCCGAGAGTGAGTGCTTCCAGGCTCTTGATCCGAATGCCACTGCCGCTGCGGAGTGGCACCACCACCACCGGATGCAGCCTCAGGAATGACTCAGCATCGGGTACAGCCCCGTGCATCATCACCCCTTCAATTTTTTTCTGCATTAACGTGTTCGGGAAATTTTTGCCTGCTATATGCAACTGCATATCGGGGCATTTTCGATGCAACACAGGCCACCAGGAATCGAGCAAATGATGAACCGCTTCCAGGTTGGGTAGCCAATCCAGACTTCCTAAAAATGATAAGTGTTTTAACCGATCAGGTTGTACGGGTTCAGGTTTGGGTCGTGCCGGTATAAAACTCCCCAGGATCTCAACGTGCTTCGGGGTGTGGGTTCGAAAAAACTGGGCCGTGGCGTTGCTGATTGCCAAAATGCCGTCGACAGATTGGGCGAGTCGAATCTCGAATTCTGCCAATCGATCCGACTGACTCTTTAGATATGCTCTTTTCAGCGGATTCCCGGTGCATGCGGCTAATTCCGACCAAATTTCATGTTCCACATTATGGGCCCTCAGAATAATGGATGCGTCGGAATGTTCGCGGATCAGAGGTAGCCATCCCCCTAAAAATGGGCCTTCCAACTGAATGATGTCGAATGACTCCCCAGTCAAAATCCGACGAAGTTCGTGTCCCACAATGGGCTGCATAAATCTGACGCAATGGTACGATTCCTTGGAGTATAGCCAATTGGCAAACATGGAAAAAGGCATCAGATCTGTGTTGAGGTCAAACGTCCACAAACGATAGCGATTGGAAAATTGCGCAGGCAGGTCATGTACATGAACCCGGTTTCGGCTGGCGTTCGGTGAAAATAGTCGAACGGCACAGGGAATCTGCTCCTGTAGATCCAACATGGCCTGAACGGCAAGGCTGCCTCCATCATGTAGGGGGAATGGGATACGGTTTGTGATCTGCAGAATCCTGAACACTGGTTGGTTTACGCTTGGGTTGTAGTTAATTCGTCGGCTTTTTTCTGCCCCAAAATCCAGACAATCGGGGAAGGGGTATGCGCCCCTCGCGATTCGCGGCCAATGTCAACAATACGCCAGCGGGGAGTAGGACGATGCTGGAAATCCACATCCCCAGGTGCACATCCACAACGCCGTCTCGGGCGAGCTTTTCGCTGCTCATGGTAATCACATGGTAGATCAGGAACAGGAGTATGGAGATGAGCATGGGAAATCCCAATCCCCCACGCCGAATCAGCGCACCCATGGGCGCACCAATCAGGAAGAACAGAAAGCATGCAAACGAAAGCGAAAATTTCCGGTGAATCTCGAGGTAATGGCGGTTGAGCATATGCCTACGGCCCTCTAGTTCCCGCAAGCGCATTGAACTATAGCCCTGTAGGGTCTGCGCCGATTGCACGGCATCGCGCAATAGGGTGATGGAGTCGGTATGGGTGATCTGCTGCTCATTTCGCCTTTTTTCCGCCCAAATGGCTGCGAGTGAGTCGCCTCTGGTGCGTACAGACTCGATGATTTGTCCCGCCCCGCCGGGTAAATTTGTTGCTTCCCTTGTCGGTAAATTTTGTCGACCCAAGACCGATAGGGTTTCTGCTTCCGAATAGGACGAATTTGAGGTTGTATCAACATCCATGAGCGATTGACCCGATTCCGTGCTTGAGGTCGATTGCACCGATTCTTGCATGCTGTGTGTGCCGCGTACCTGAAGCCGATGCGCATCACGATGGGTGGCATTCGATTTGGAAGCGAAGAGCAGGCTGTCGCTGAAGTGGTAGAATTGCTTCATTGTATGACGTATATCGCGGTCACGCTCTTCGTAGGCGGTTTCCAGTGAATCCGTGGCCTGCTTTAACTGGTTTAGATTGAGCATCGAAAAATAATCGCGGAAAATCGATTCATCGCTGCGTTTCATGTTGAAGGATGACAGGTCAAAATGAATTTCCTGCACAGCAAAGCTGGTTTTCAGATGAGGTCGGTTTCGACGGGAGGGCGCATCTTCCTGTAGTTCTTCATAAGTATAGCCGTCATATAGCTTTAGGCTCAGGTACCTTTGGTCGGCGCTCATAGTCATCCTGCCCCGCTTGGCGGTGATGACGCTGGTATTGCCGCGCCCACTGCTATGATCGTAGATGAGAATATCGCGAAGGTGTTCCCCGTCCTCACTTTTTTGTCCAACCCGCAGGGCATAATTTTCGATTTCTGTATAAAAACGTCCCTCTTTAATGGAGAGCGCCGGTTTTTTTTGTTGGATGTCGAACAAGAGCGACCCGAATTTGAGTCGCGACTGGGGCAACAGGGTATCGGAGAACAGGAAAGCGGCCACACTGAAGAGGACAGACAGCAGCAGAAGGGGGCGTACCAGCTTCCAGAGACTGATTCCGGCGGCTCTTGTCGCGGTGAGTTCATTGTACTCGCCAAATTGCCCCAGGGTCATAATAGATGATAGGAGCATGGCCAAGGGTAGGGCCATGGGCACAAAACTTGCCGAGGCATACATCAACAGCTCCGCAATCACATACCATTCCAATCCCTTACCCACCAGATCGTCCATGTAGACCCACAGAAACTGCATCACCAGGATGAACAGCACAATGAAAAAGGTGAGGATGAACGGACCGGCAAAGGTCCTGATCAGCAGTCGCCCAAGTACACCCACTCCAAAAAATCGATTATGCCCCGATGCGGCTGCGCAGTGTGTTTACGGACTGATTCCACAGCATGCGGTTTTCATCTTCTTCGCCCGACTCGCAAAAATCCGTAATCAAAATGGACACATCTGAAGTGAGTTCATCCACTTTGATGCGCAGTTCGAAAAATTCACCTGTAGGGGAATCCTTCCAGCGAAACCGAACGTGGGAGTTGTTTTTGTTTTCCAGCAGATCAGCACGATTGCTGCTCTGATTCCAAACGAACTCAAAGTCACCCCCATGAACGTTCACTCGGTCGGCAAACCAGGTCTCGAGACCGGAAGGAGTAGAAATCTGCTTAAAAAGCAGTTTGGGAGAGCAATGGAACAAGTATTCCAGCTTTAAAGTCACACGTTGTGCCATCCGCTTCGATTTTCTGAGCCCGGGCCGGACCCACCTTTGTTTGTGGTAACCGGCCAAAAACACAAGGGTACGAAAAAAGAGGGATTTATGCAAATGTTTTTGGATCATACAGTATATTTGCGCCCTGAATTGGCGAGGTAGCTCAGATGGTTAGAGCGCAGGATTCATAACCCTGAGGTCACGGGTTCAACTCCCGTCCTCGCTACAGATTTCTCCTTATAACAACGCGGACAAATATTTAGGAATTTCCGAAAGATAAATGTTGTGGAGAGGGTGTGGGGCATGTTTCCATGCCATTCCTGGGAGATCAGTTGTTAAATTTTGATTTGTTATTGGGTTAGGATTGGGTTTGATGGGCAATTTGACGATAGATCGTTCATGGTCCACCGTTCTTCGTCGATGCACGTTCGAGGCGGTCGTTAATCGCCCGACCCAATCCAATATTCGGTGCCTTTTCCGCGAAGATGATACTCGGACTCCGATCGTCAAGTTCCCGAATCGCACGAAATAAATTACGGGCTGCCTCGGCAAGGTTGCCTGTTTGACTCAATATCCATTGTTGTTGCTCTTCAATCTCGATCAGCGCCGTAGAAAACCGAAGCCAGGTGGCCCCGGAAAGCCGGGGAGGGCTCATTCTTGAGGCCAATCCCCTCCATTCATCTCCGGAATAGGTCAGAAGAATGCATCTTGGGGCATAGTGACTTTGCAACATCCCTGGTGCCCCCGGGTATGAGGAGGATAGCATTTTGTGGATTTTGTAACCCATGAAATCTTCGAGCTCCTCCTCTGGTATGCCTCCCCTGCGCAAGATCACGGGTGTTTCACTGCTGAGATCCAAAACAGTACTTTCCAACCCCACACTGCTGTCACCCCCTTCCAGGATATAACCGACTTGCCCTCCCAGCTGATTGAGGACATGGGCCGAACAGGTTGGACTAACATAGCCGAATGGGTTGGCACTCGGGGCGGCCAGAGGGAAGTCAATTCGGGTCAGCAAATCGAGCGTGAGCCGATGATTGGGTACCCGCACGGCCACCGTTTCCAGTCCGGAGCTCACCAAATCCGGAATCAGGGACTTTCGTTTCAAGACCAGGGTTAGAGGTCCGGGCCAAAAGTGGTCCGCAAGGCGCCAGATCAATTCGTTGACCCCGTAGACATACCTGTCCAGTTCCGCAGCGCGTGACAAATGAACAATCAGTGGGTCGAAAGCGGGGCGGTTCTTGACCTGAAAAATGGAAAGAACAGCCTGCTCGTCCAACGCATTAGCCGCAAGGCCATAAACCGTTTCCGTTGGGATGGCCACCAGACCGCCCTCCCGAAGGATGCGGGCGGCCCTATCAAGGTCAGTGCCAGTTTTCATCTGCGCTTGCATGATGCCGTAAAATTAGTCACCCTTGCCATTTTCGGTCAAATTTCATAGAATTGTAGCCTTGAAACAATGGCCGTCCGATTGGTTGGCCGAAGCCCTTCCACCTTAAATGTTCCGAACCACGACTCTAAACGATTTGAATCTTGAATCGGTTACTGATTGTGGGTTTCGGAACCTCCTAAAGAAATGACAAAATACAATTACCTAAATGATCTTCACCTCCCTATCCGCTATTCCAAATGTCCCCAGTCCTTTTCCATCAAAATCATAGAGCTTCCGTGAAACTAAATCTATATAAGAAATTCAATCCCTTACTCGTATTATTGGCGCTGTGCACAATTTATTCGCCACTGGCGCACGGCCAGACCATCCGATGCTACACTACCGAAATGGAGGAGCAGATGTACGGCTCCCTGAAGCCGATGATCGACATCCGGTTTGAAGAGTGGATGGCACGAAAACGGACCGAAATGGCCGTTCATCCCCAACCGGAAACCGGCCCCCGAATCCTGCCCACTGTGGTTCATATCATATACCGAAACGAAAGCGATGCGTGGAACATCAGTAATGCACAGGTACTGTCGCAAATCCAGGTGTTGAATGAGGACTTTATGCGGCAAAATCCAGATACTGGTAACACTCCGGTCGTGTTTCGTCCTGTGGCCTCCAACTCCAATATTCAGTTTTGCCTCGCCCAACAAGACCCCTCCGGCAATCCCACGAACGGCATTATTCGCCACGCCTTCCCCAACACCACCAGCTATAGCACAAGTACCTTCAACAGTCAGGTTAAGCCCAACACGATCTGGGACCCAACGCGCTATTTCAATATTTGGGTGGCCAACCTCAGCGGGGGCGTATTGGGTTATGCACAATTCCCTTCCGGAACGGGCCTGCCTGGACTAACAGGGGGGAGCGCCAACACCGATGGAATCGTTTTGCTCTATTCTTCTATAGGCCGCCCGCCGGCGAACCCATTCCCCGGACAATATAACGGCGGACGAACAGCGACGCATGAGGCGGGACATTTTCTGGGTTTGCGTCACATCTGGGGGGATGGGGGTTGTACGGTCGATGACTACTGCGACGACACCCCCCGCAGCAGCCAGTCAAACTCCGGATGCCCCAACGTGAACCGGTGCAACGACATGACCTATCCCCCTAATCCGACCACCGACTGGCCGGATATGGTTCAGAACTACATGGACTACACCAACGATGCGTGCATGAATATTTTCACGGCCAATCAAACGGAGCGAATGAATGTCGTTCTGCAAAACGGCACCCGTCGGGCTAGCCTGCTCACGAGCAATGGCTGTCAACCCCCCATCCTGCGACCGGTGGCAGCTTTTGTTCAAACAGCGGATTCGGTTTGTCGCGGTGGATTTGTGGCTTATCGCGACAACAGCCAGAACAACCCGGATTCCCGCGTATGGTTCTTCCCCGGTGGGTCCCCGGCCACCGACACAGGAGCCACCCCCGCCCCGGTAAGGTATGATTCGGCAGGAGTATTTACCGTAACCCTCATTTCAACCAATGTGACCGGATCGGACACGCTCATACGTCAGCTTGCGGTTCGGGTAACCGACTCGCTGCAAATCACCCTCGGAACTCCCCAGCCACTTTGTGTGAACAGTGGGGTCACTGCCCTGCGGATCGGATTCCCCCGCGGGGGGCGTTATACCGGTCCTGGTACCTCGGGCGATAGCCTGTTCCGGCCATCAGCAGCGGGCGTAGGAACCCATACACTTACCTATACCCTTCCAGGTTGCCAGTTTTCGCAATCCACCACCGTACAGGTTCTGCCCGTGACCGCGGTGCAAATTGACTCATTACCGACAAGAATCTGCCTGAACGCGGCAAGCCTAAATTTAACTGCGAGTATTGCAGGGGGTAGCTTCTCAGGCCCAGGTGTTTTGGGCAACAACTTCAACCCATCCACTGCTGGTCGCGGTCGACATACGCTGATTTATTCGTTACCCAACAGTAACGGATGCGTCTCTGTCGATACCGCCTTCATTGAGGTTGATTCCCTACCACGAATCGCCACACCGCCGGCCAATATTCCGGCAGTTTGTGTGAACACAACCCCCATTGCGCTGCCTCAGGGGGTTCCCGTTGGTACATGGTCGGGTCCGGGGGTGCGAAACGATAGCCTTATCCCCTCCCTGGCGGGTGCCGGGGTGTTTGCCATCACCTACACAACAACGCCCGATTCCATTTCAGGCTGTGTGAATCGGCTGACGCGCAGCATAACCATCAACCAGCCTCCGGCACTAACCTTCTGGCCAGTGAATCCGGTTTGCGTGCGCGGCTCTAATATTCTCCTCAATCAGGCCAGCATTCCGGGGGGCTCCTATACGGGGCCTGGTGTTTCATTCGGGATATTTAGTCCCTCCCAGGCCGGTGTTGGACTGCATACGATTCAGTATAGCGGACAGAGTGGTGGTTGCGTGGTTACCGGATCCTACACCATTCGGGTTTTTGAGGCGCCGCCTGCTGAAATCGAGGCCGTTTCGGGCGTACTTCGTTCAGTGAACGCTGGTAGTTCCTATCGCTGGTTTGTAGATGGGATATGGATCGATACGGTAGCCATTCGCACTCTGATTCCTCAGCGAAGTGGGATTTACCAGCTGATATTGGATTCTGCGGGTTGTCTTTCTGATTCCAGCGCCGGATTTTCATTCTTTATGACTTCTCTATCTGAAAGCGCTTCAGCTACTGAGTACCGAATCTATCCCAATCCTGCACAGTCGGTCATTTTTTTAAAGGGTAACGATCTGGTCCAATGCATGGATTGGTTTGCAGTTGATGCAGCGGGTCGACGAGTAGCACTTATGGGTCAGCCTGGGGGTGATGTAGTGAAATTGGATGTGGATGCCTTACCCAACGGGCTCTATATGCTTGAGTTTATGTCGACCAACGGACTTGGTCGACTCAGATTTGTGAAGCGATAAATCCCGATGCAATAAATCCTGACATATGGATTGCAAATGAGCGTAACTTGGAATCGGTCAATCAGAAATCAACGCAAGCAAATGTTCGTGGATGCCCGCAGGATCTAATCGATGCATCGCATACAATTCGTCGGGATTCCCTTGGGTAACAAATGTGTCGGGCAGAGCAGCGACCTGAAATTTCCCTTTGTAACCTGCCTCCATGAGCGCATGTCCGATAGCGGATCCCGCACCTCCCCGAAGGCATCCGTCCTCCACCACAAGCACGAATGGTTGGGCATGGATGTGCGACAATAATTCTGGGTCGATTGGTTTCACGAAGCGCAGATCCCCCAGTGGGCCACATCTGTATACCGGCCTAAACGATCCAAATATTGTACCACATACATGGCCATAGTCCCTGCCGAAATTACCATTCCCGACTCTCCCTCAGTCAATCAATGTTCAGTGTATTTAGTTAGGGGATTTAGAGTCCCTTTTTCGGGCCGATCCGGTGCATGTCCGCGCGGGTATCGGATGGCGAAGGGTCCAGAATCATGATGGAGTACAGTATACATCATCAGCCGAAGTTGCTCCGCATTTCGGGACGCCGCTATTGTGAGGTTGGGAATGTACGATAAATACGACAGGTCGAAGGCACCGTGGTAGGTCGGGCCATCCGCGCCCGCTAAACCGGCCCGGTCAATACAAAAAATAACCGATAGTTTTTGAAGCGCCACATCATGGACAATTTGGTCGTAGGCCGCTGAAAGAAAGTTGAATAAATGGCTACAAAAGGGCGCGGGGAGCGGGTGGCCATACCTGCCGCAAACGTCACGGCGTGTGCCTCCGCAATCCCCACATCATAGCAGCGATCGGGCATTTAATCCATCATGATTTTGAGGGATGTGCCGGAAGGAATGGCTGCGGTTGTGCCAACAACCCGATGGTCGCCCTGCGCCAGTTCCAACAGGGTTTGACCGAATACATCCTGGAATTTGGGGCCCGAACGCTCAGGCTCCGGGAGCGATTTACCGCTTACTTTATCGAATCGGCCTGGTGCGTGCCAACGCGTCTGCTCCTCTTCTGTGGGGGAAAAGCCTTTGCCTTTGTGTGTAGAAATATGAATGGTGAAGGGCTTTGGATCGCGATCCCAATCTCGGAATGCATTTATTAATTGTTGCAAATCGTGACCGTCATAGCATCCACTATAGGGTATAGGGTATTCCCAGATTTTAGAAGATAGAGTCGGTTCGATCTGTGGCGTGACCGGTTTTCAGGTTGAGAAGATGTTTGCTGATTCCGTCGACATTCGGGTCTATACTCATTTGGTTTTCGTTGATTACTACCAAAACCGGCAATACGCTTCCGCTGAGTTGATTTAGTGCTTCATAGCCAATCCACCCGTTAATGCACCATCACCTGTAACAGCAATAAAGCGGAAAGGGCTTGCGCTCTTGAGGTTGTTATTTTTCTAAGCCATTCCGATGGCGGCGCTGATTAAGGTGCTGGCGTGACCCATGCCAAAACTGTCAAACACGCTTTCTGACTGACTGGGAAATCCACTGATCCCACCCAAAACCCGGTTTCCAGCAAATGCCTGTCTACGGCCGGTCAGTATTTTGTGGGCGTAAGCCTGGTGACCCACATCCCAAATAATCGAATCAATCGGAGTACGGAATACATAGTGAAGGGCAATCGTTAGTTCAACCACACCCAAGTTGGCGCCAAAGTGCCCACCCCGCTCACTAATTTCATGAATGAGGAACTGCCGCAATTCATCGGCAAGGATAGGGAGTTGGGCCTCGTTGAGCCGACGCAACTCGTCGGCACTTTCTATACTCTTCAGTAGGGGATGCGCGCTTCATCCACGCTGAATCAGAAAATATAGATAGGCCGCATAGGTCAATAGGAAAATCAAACCCTCTAATCGACCCAAACTATGTTTTTTTCCAAGGAATACCAAAACGAAAAGCAGGAGTGAAGTCGCCGACATCACCCACATGTCTGAAATCATCACAACCGAAAATCGGATGGGATGAATGCTCGTGGAAGTTCCAAGGATGAACAATATGTTAAAAATATTTGATCCTACAATATTGCCAATCGCAATATCATTTTCCTTGCGGATGGTGGCAACAACCGAGGTAAACAGCTCCGGGAGTGAGGTGCCTGCCGCAACCAATGTAAGTCCAATTAATGTTTCCGATGCGTCCAATGACACCGCAATCTTTACCGCATTGTTTACGCATAAATCAGCGCCCCATGCGAGAAACGCAATTCCTGCGACCAGCATACCCACCAAGAGCATGGGAGGCTTTGACGGATATTCTGGCGTGGATTCTATATCTACCTCATGATTTCTGCTCTTTCTGGTCATCCACACCAGATAATATAAAAAGAGCCCAAAGAGGACAAGGAGTATGATACCGTGTACCCGTCCCATCCTGCTGGTTTGGGAAACAGAATCTGCAGACATGACCCCCATCAAGGTGAGCAGCAATGCAGTGCCAAGAGTGATGGGGATCTCGGCGTACGTTGTGTTTTTTTGCACGGTCAGCCGACGGATTATGGCCGATAGCCCTAGTATTAAGAGGATGTTCACGATGTTGCTTCCCACAACATTACCCATTGCGATATCTGAATTTCCTTTGAGTGCAGCGAATAAACTCACTAGAAGCTCTGGGAGGGATGTCCCCATGGAAACGATTGTCAGGCCAATCACAATGACCGGAATGTGGAATTTTCTGGCGATTCCCGATCCTCCTCTAATGAGCCAATCGGAACCTAATAGCAACATAGCCATACCCACGAAAAACTTCAATATTGTCATCGATTTTTTTGCGAAGGTAGTTTATACCAAGCGGTCTACATTTGCGTTTTTAATAATTTTTAAGAAACATCTTCTTTTTTTATGCAAAGAAATTTTACCAAAGATCTATTGATTTCGGCCCTTTTTTTAGATCCCTGGGATCCCCGACGTAATCTGGCCGAACACCTCATGGCTGGAAACCGAGAGCTCACCGATGAATGCCTGACCCTGCGCTCACTTTTTCGGGATATGGCAGCGCATCCTATGGAACCTGGTCAGGAACAGGTCGACCGGATTTTGTCGGCCCTACATTTTTAATTGCAAAACAAAGTAGAGGTATATACCCTTTACTACTTCGATTCAGATTGCCGATCCTCTGAGTCGTGTGTGTTTTCAGACTTGGCGGTTGCTGAGATGAATCCCAATAGGGGCACATAAAGGGCTAACATTACGGCTCCTCTTTGTCTTAGCAAAGTGCTTTCCGTACCGGAGCAAAGCAGAAAGAAAATCACAAACCAAAGTACCCGCCTGTTTCCTGATGATATGTACGGGTAGGAAAGTGCTAGGATCGACAAGATCAAAAGCACAGAACCGACCCAGCCCAAATCGAGTGCTGTTTGCAGATACTGATTGTGGGCATTGAATTTATATAAAAGGCCTACTTTAAATCCCAATCGTTCATAGGATTCCATAAGGGCGTTATGCCCCAATCCAGGTCCGTGTCCCAATACGGGGTGATTTCCTATGGCATGTATTGCGCCCCCCCACTCTGCCAGACGTATGGTAATTCCTGAAAAATCGCTTAAGCTGTCGGCCCCGATTTGGTACTCATGGCGCGACAATTCCCGGATTCGGTTGTCGAGTGGCTTGGGCAAGAAACCAAGCGCAAATACGAGTATCAGAAACAAAATAAAAAGAGCTGCTGTGATGCTGCTTTTTCGATTCAACTTCAACCAAAACAGCCCGGCTAATGGCCAGGTCAAAAGCAATGCACCCATAATCATACGGGATGAGAGCATCATAAAAAATGTCAATAGGAAAACCTGACCTACAAAGAAACGCCATCCCGATAGCCAGGCGGGACGAGGAACGGTGGGGGCAACCATGATAACCACGGCCACAATCATCGAAAGATAACCTGGGTGCATCAGGGGGTCCGATAGTCCGATGTAGAACAGGGGATGGTCTGAAAAGCCCTCAATGGGGGTGTCGCGAAGTGACCATTCAATGACACCCTGCAGGCTCAGGGCTAAAGCGGTCAGCAGTACGAGCATCCACAATACGTGTACCAGCTTGTTAACGGCTCCGATCAGGTTTTGCGGAACCCAAAAGAGGAGTAGGGGGATCACCAACCATTGAAGGTGCATCACTAGGATGCGCCCCCCTTCTGCGCCCCATCCGGTGGCCGACCAACGCCAAAAATACCAAACAAAGTAGGGGATGACTAGTACATTTGACTTGGGAATCCGGGTTAGTATTTCGTTTAAGTTGCCTTGGTAGATGCGCCAAATGACCCAGGCGATTAATAAATAGCCCACCATAAATTCGGGGAGCAAGGGAAGGGCCATTAGGCATCCCAATAAGAAAAGACCCAATCGGTCTGGGGATTCCGTTGCCGGTACATCAACGACCGATGAAGTTTTCAAGCGTTCAAACGGTTTAGGTAGTCCCCTATCCGCTCGGTTACTTGTTCAGGTAAGAGCCCGAAATGCGATGCCAAGGCCTCAGCGGGGGCGGAGTGACCAAAACTGTCCACCCCTATATTTAGGCCGTCCATCCCCGTAAACCGCTGCCAACCCAATGTACTTCCCGCTTCGATCGAAACCCGTGCCCGCACCCCTGTTTGAAGGATCTGGTTTCGGTAGTGCTCATTCTGTTCATCAAACCAAAGCCAACACACAACGGACACCACCAAAGCACGAATATTTTTCATTTGACTCACCCGGTGTGCAGCTTCTCGTGCCACCCACAGCTCGGAACCGCTGGCATAGATCATCAGGTCGATAGGTCTGTTGGTCGCCCCGGAATCGGTATCGTAACAAACATAAGCACCACGCTCCACGTCAACCGGACCTTCCAATACAGGCACCGCTTGCCGAGTGAGTGCCAAAAGCATGGGCCTGTTTCCACCGCGGCCCCACACCCGCATACATGCGAGGGTTTCGCGTTCGTCAGCCGGCCGGCACACCTGCAGCTGAGGAATCAGGCGCAGACTCATCAGATGCTCTACAGATTGGTGGGTCGGACCATCTTCACCCAGAAAAATGCTATCGTGGGTGAAAACATGCAGGCTCGGGAGCCCCATGAGTGCGCTCATGCGGATTGCATTGCGTGAGTAGTCACTGAAGGTGAGAAAAGTGGCACCAAACGGCAAAAAACCACCATACAGGGCCATGCCGTTACCAATAGCAGTCATGGGAAATTCCCGAACGCCGAACGCAAGGTTTCGGCCACTTCGGTTCGATGCGCTGAATTCTTCTACCGCTCCAGCAAATGCCGCTGTGTTGTTTGATGGCTCCAAATCGGCCGATCCACCCATAATCGATTGCGATTGCCGGCCCATATATTCCAAAGCCTTACCGAATGTAACCCTCGTGGCTATCTGGGTGCCCGGGGGTGAGAGGGGCACATCCAATTCAATCGGCTTTTGTGAGAAATACTGATCGTAAACCTCCCGAAATACATCGTTTTCCTGTTTTTTGATGGCAATCGCGTGATTCCATTCTTCCGCTGTGGCATTGAATGAATTCAGATGGGCCTGAAAATAATCCACGATTTTCGATGGGATCTGGAAAAATTCATCTGGATCGAGGCCAAGCCGGGATTTGGTGGCGGATATCTCGTCGACCTTCAATGGTTCCCCGTGGGTCTTGTGGCTGCCCTCCATAGTGGCTGCGCCTTTGGCCATGATGGTCTGCCCGATGATGAGAAGGGGCTTGCCTGCGCTGAGGTTGCATGCGAAATCGAGCGCCTGGCGGATAGCCTTGTGATCATGCCCGTCGATTTCCATGACCTCCCATTGCATGGCGCGAAACAGCGCAGGAAAATCGACCGAACTCACACGTCCTGTATGTCCCGAAATCTGCTGGTCGTTTTTGTCGTAGTAGACCACCAGAGTGTGCAGTGCCCAATGGCCGGCTAATTGACAAGCCCCCAGGGCTACGTCTTCCTGTAGGTCGCCGTCGCCCACCAAACAAAATACCCGGTTGCTTCCAAATTCGCTTCCCAATACTGACTCCTGTTGCTGCTGCGCAACCGCCATACCCACCGCCATTGCGATTCCTTGTCCGAGTGGCCCTGTTGTGGCTTCCACCCCAGGTGTGAGGTGTACTTCGGGGTGACCAGGGGTGCGGCTTCCGAATTGCCGGAATGCTTTCAACTCCTCCAATGGAAGCAACCCCATCAGGTGCAACAAGCTGTACAACAACATTGATTCGTGACCGGCTGATAAGACAAACCGATCCCGATTGTGCCATTTGGGATGTTTTGGGGCAAATCTCAGGTACTCACTGAAAAGGATTGCAGCAAAATCGGCTGATGAAAATGCGCCCCCGGGGTGACCCGAAGAGGCCTTTCGGGTTGCATCCATCACCAATCCCTTGATCACTGCCACCAACTGCTGATCCCGTGCTTCGTTAAAGAGTTGCTTCATCTAGCAAAAATAATGGCTCCGTGATTGGCGGGCGTCGTTTATTTTTGCACATTACTTTCGTAGTCTTGTTAAAACGACAATTGTTATGAATCGATTTTTTTTTATGCTTTGGGTTGCTTTATTAATCGATTCCCAGTCCCGATCCATACAAGCACAGATCACAATCGGAGGAACGCTGGTTGACACCTCCACAGTCATTTCTGGAATCGATATACCATGGACAATCATATGGGGACCCGACAACCATATCTGGATGACGGAGCGCTTCGGTCGGGTGAGTCGGGTGAACCCACAAACCGGACAACAGCAGGTTCTGCTGACGCTCTCCGATTGCCAGGCCTCTGGCGAATCCGGACTGCTCGGAATGGCCCTGCACCCCTCGTTCGCCGATACTCCATGGGTATATCTGGTGTATACCTATCTTACTGGCAGTTCCATCCGCGAACGACTGGTGCGCTACAACTATAATGAAACGGCCGGACAACTCACAACTCCTGAAATCCTGCTCAATGATATTCC
The DNA here is from genome assembly GCA_016872215.1 of Sphingomonadales bacterium. Lineage (GTDB taxonomy): Bacteria > Bacteroidota > Bacteroidia > UBA7662 > UBA7662 > F1-60-MAGs140. The sequence goes on from VHAX01000003.1 coordinate 40,924, forward strand.
CGGAAACACAACCCACAATGGAAGCCGACTGCTGTTTTTGCCGGACAGGAGCCTGCTGATGACCACTGGCGATGCACAGATTCAATCGGCTCCCCTCAGCACCCAACAACTGCCGGGAAAGGTGCTACGCATGCTCCCTGATGGAAGCGTACCTGCAGATAATCCGTTTCCGGGTAACCTCGTATATACCTTCGGGCATCGTAATGCACAGGGGATGTTTTTGCACCCCCTAAACGGCAAGGTTTATATTTCAGAACACGGCCCCACCACCGATGATGAGGTGAATGTTCTGGCCCCTGGGGGTAACTATGGCTGGCCAACGGTGGCAGGCTACTGCGATCAACCGACCGAAATTCAATACTGTGCGCAGAACAATGTGCGTGAACCGATTATAGCCTGGACGCCAACGATAGCACCCGCGGGAATGATGTGGTACAACCATAGCTCCTTACCTGTTTTTCGCAATAAAATTCTGCTCACTACCCTCAAGAATGCCCGGCTGTATGTTCTAAGTCTTCAGAATGACACGGGAGCAGTGGTGTCGGAGGTACAATACCTGACCAATTGGTATGGCCGCCTTCGGGATGTTTGCTCCGATCCGGCTGGCAACCTCTATCTGGCCACGAACGGAAATTCGTGGAGCAACACCCAGCCGTTCACGCACCGAATCGTAAAAATTGCCCCACGTAACACCACTTCCGTACCGACAGACCCTGATGCGACCCAAAAACTAAACATAAACCCTAATCCATTCACCAGCGAAACAAGGGTTGAGGTTCCGGCCGAGTGGATCGGTCGCACACTCGAGTGGATGGAGCCCACCGGCAGGATTGTAGCGACCCAATCTATCGAGCAAGAGATTTTCCATCCCAAGATGACGTCTATGGCCTCCGGTATTTATTTTGTGCGTGTAAATAACACGAGAAGCATTATTAAAATACAGATTAACAACCGATAACAGTTCTGTTGAAGTCTGTGCCTTTCGGATCAAACCCCGGATTTCATTTTCTCAGTATTCTCCGCCAACTCAAGGGCGTCGATCATTTCCTGTATGTCACCATTGAGGAAAGTGTCGAGTGAATAGAGGGTCATCCCAATGCGGTGGTCGGTAACCCGGCTCTGGGGATAGTTGTAGGTTCTGATTTTGGCCGAACGGTCGCCACTGCTCACCAAACTCAGTCGCTTGCTTTGGTCGGCTTTCTGTCTGTGGTTGAATTCCAGTTCGTAGAGCCTATTTCTTAACATTTCCATAGCCCGTTCGCGGTTGGCCAGCTGCGATCTCTCAACTTGGCAGGTCACCACGATTCCGGTGGGTTTATGGGTCAGCTGCACTTTCGTTTCCACCTTATTCACGTTTTGTCCGCCAGCACCCCCCGACCGGCTGGTTTGCAGTTCCACATCGGCGGGGTTCACCTCCACGTCGAAGGATGCCGCCTCTGGCATCACCATCACCGTTGCTGCTGAAGTATGGATGCGTCCCTGTGCCTCCGTATCCGGTACCCGTTGCACCCTGTGTACTCCCGATTCATATTTCAGGGTTCCATAGGCTTGTGATCCGAGCACTTTAAAAACGATCTCCTTGAATCCCCCAACTGTGCCCTCATTTATATCCAGTACCTGAATTTGCCAGCCCTGCTTTTCACAGAAGCGGGTGTACATACGCGCCAGATCGCCGGCAAATAGGGCCGCCTCATCGCCCCCCGTACCTGCCCTGATTTCCAATTGAGCGTTGCGGTCATCTTCCGGATCGCGCGGCACCAATAGTAGGCGCAGTTCTAATTCTTGTTGCGGAAGCCGCTCCTCTAGCTCGGCCAGTTCCTGACGCGCCAGTTCCTGAAACTCTGGGTCACTTTCTTCGGCCAGAATCTTGCGGCTGTTGTCGATGTTCGACTGCAGGTTTTCGTAGGCCTCAAAGGCCTGAACCATTTTCTCCAGTTCGCGGTAGGTGCGGTTGAGTTCGGTGTAGCGCAACATATCCGCAAAGACCGCCGGATCTTGCAGCTGGAGACCAGTTTCGATAAAGCGTGCACGTATGGCAGGGTATTGATCGAGCATCGCGCAAAAATACTAGGTTCGGGATCTGATCGGTACGGAGCCCTACGATTGAGAATGGGGTGTGAAAAAGTAATATAGTTCCGTGTCGAATGAAAGGAGGATTCGGATGTGTTGAAAGGAAAGGGAACTGCAGACTTTACCAGAATTCAGCGTCCGCGTCCGAATCCCGCCAGGGTATGGTCAGGGAACCGCAACAATTCTAAACGCTTTCCGTCGAACTCTGCGTAGGTATGAAACTGCAGCCAATCGCCGAGATTCACATATAGGCTGTTTTCACCCACGGGAGTGTGGATGGGAAGGTGACGGTGTCCAAATACGAAGTAATCGTAGTACTCTTTTTCCAATTTCCGGAGGCAGTACTGGTACAGCCATTCGTCAGCCTTTTGGAACGACTCGTCGGACGGTGCCGCAACCCGACTCCGATAGCTCCAACTTCGAGCGAGGCTGTGGCCGAGGTCGGGGTGCAACCAGGAAAACAAGCGCTGATTGAGCGGAAGATGGAAGATTTTCTTGAGACTCTTGTAACCCTTGTCACCCGGACCCTTGCCGTCACCATGTGCGATATAAAATTTTTTTTCATTTTCACCCAATACGGGCGCCCATTCGCCATGGTGCACCTCCAGCCCGATCTCGTCGCAGAGGTAGCCGAAGGTCCACAAATCATGGTTTCCTTTAAAAAAATGAATGGGAATGCCCGAATCTGTCATTTTGGCCAGAGTTCCGAGCAAGCGCGTGTAATATTTCGGCACCACATGCCGGTATTCAAACCAAAAATCGAAAACATCACCCACCAGACAGATTGTTTCGGCACGCGGGGCAATCTCCTCCAGAAACCCAACAATCAGGCGTTCCCGGGCGCGACTTTCATTTGCGTTGGGGATTCCGAGGTGGAAATCACTCAAAAAGAAAACAGAACCCCCGCTCATGGACGCGCTATAACTCGATCAGGCAAACAAACAACTCGCGGTTTCGATATTCACCGGATGGGCTCGAAGATGCCGCTTGGGTTGGTGACAGAGTCTCACCAATCCCGTTTGGGTCACCTAATTTGAGTAAAACACCTATGGCAGGCATCTTTGCCCCATGCGTTTCCACCCAAAGCTGCAAAGCCTGACCGAGGCGGGTGGTGAGTTGATGCGTGAAGCCTACCACCACTAGGGTAGCCGCACCAGCATAATCAGCCAACGGGTTGGGTCCACCTGGCGCCACCAAAACCGCTCCCTCTTCGGCTATGAGAAATTCCGACGACAATAATCGAAAGTGGGGTTGAATAGGGGTAAAAACAGGCTGGGAAAAGCCAATCCCCAAGCCATCCAGCAGGCGGCACAACGACTCCTCATAACAAACCAATGGCCATTCGGGATGTAGGGCCGTGAGTTCGATCAAGGTGTCGCGTAACTCCATAGTGTCACCGCAATAGGCGAACTGGCCACCCGATTGCACTACCTTACGGGCAAATACAACGGCTGTATCTTCCTGCTCGGAATGGGAAGTCCCCTGTTCGGCGGGCCCTCGCAGGCTTGAGGCCGAAACGCGGTGAATCAGCCCCTTCCGGATGTGTTTCAAAACCCGCTCGCGGGCCGTAACCTCACGTAAGCCGGTCATTTTTACAAGGTTGATGGGGGATTAGGGTCCGCGGTGACCGACTCGGTATTATCTCGTCCCCCTATGCCTGAAGTTGATATTCTGGACTCCTCAACAGATTGTTGATCGCCAGAGGGTAAATCGGCGTGCTGATTCACAGCGGATGACTCCTTCTGTGGATCGGTATTTACCTCCGCAGCAGGTGCAGAAGCAGTTTCCGTCACAGGGAAACTCGCCACCTGAGGGATTTCCTCCGACAAATGGGTGTCTGGGGTCGGACGAGGGCCAACCAGGCGAATCAGGTCGGCCTGGTAGATGACCTCATGCACGAGTAATTCCTGAGCGATTTTCTCCAATTCTTCGCGTCTCTCCACAATCAAATCGCGCGTTTTGTCATGTGCTTTTTCAATCAACAGGCGCACCTCCTCATCAATCATACGAGCGGTATCCTCCGAATAAGGCTTTCTAAACTGGTATTCGCCGGTGGGATCGTGAAAACTCACCGGGCCAACCTTGGGGTTCATGCCGTAGAGGGTCACCATTCCATAGGCCATACGGGTAACCCGTTCCAGATCATTCTGTGCACCGGTTGATATACGGCCAAAAATTACCTCTTCGGCCACCCGCCCCCCCAGCGTCATGCACATAGAGTCGAGCAGTTGTTCGGTGGTATACAGGTATTGCTCTTTAGGAAGGTATTGCGCGTAGCCCAGAGCCGCGATGCCGCGGGGCACAATCGATACCTTCACCAAAGGATCGGTGCTGTCGAGGAACCATCCGACAACAGCGTGACCGGCCTCATGGTAGGCCACGATTCGTTTTTCTTCCGGGGAAATGATCTTATTCTTTTTTTCGAGTCCACCAATCACCCGATCCACCGCCTCCTGGAAATCGCTGAGTTCTACCTGCTTTTTTGATTTTCGGGCGGCGATGAGAGCGGCTTCGTTACAAACATTGGCGATTTCGGCGCCGGCAAAACCTGGTGTTTGTCCAGCCAAAACCCGTGCATCAACATCGGTTGCCAATTTGAGGGGCTTCAGATGAACATTGAAGATCTCCTCCCGGCCCTTAATGTCGGGGCGGTCAATGGTGATCTGGCGATCAAACCGACCTGGGCGAAGCAGAGCAGCGTCCAATACATCCGGCCGGTTCGTGGCGGCCATCATGATGATCCCGATTTCCGATGAGAAGCCGTCCATTTCCACCAGGAGTTGGTTGAGCGTACTTTCCCGCTCGTCGTTGCCCCCCATGATCTGGTTTTTGCCTCGGGAACGGCCAACCGCATCGATTTCATCGATGAAAATAATGCAAGGAGCCTTTTCACGCGCCTGCTTGAATAAGTCACGCACGCGGCTGGCACCCACACCCACGAACATCTCTACAAAATCGGAGCCACTCAGGGTAAAGAATGGCACTTGGGCCTCACCAGCCACAGCCTTGGCTAAAAGGGTTTTGCCCGTGCCGGGAGGGCCCACCAGAAGCACACCTTTGGGAATTTTTCCGCCGAGACTTGTGTATTTTTTTGGGCTTTTCAAAAAATCGACCACTTCCATGACCTCCAGCTTGGCTTCATCAAGGCCTGCCACATCGTTGAAGGTGGTGTTCTCCCGGGCATTTTTATCGAACAGCGTGGCGCGTGACTTCCCGATATTAAATAGTTGTCCACCCGCCCCCCCGGCTCCACCCGCAAATCGGCGCATCAGCAGCATCATAAAACCGAGCAACAGCAACATGGGAAGTAAAAAGACAAGAATGTCGGAAAACCAACTGTGCCGACTTTCCCAACGGATCTCCATTTTTTTGTCATCTGGCAGATTTTTCTGGCATTGATCCAACCGCGATTCCATCACTTCCGCCGATGCTTCGGTAATCTCCAATGTGGCATATCTCGTACTGAGAGGCGCTTTTTTTACTCCCTTATAACGCTCTTTTTTGAGACTTTCGGTGCGAAGGGTAACCTCAAGAACGATAATTTCTTTTTGATGGAATGCCGTCAATTTTTTCACATCCCCTTCGCGGAGGGCGGTTTCTAGGGCACTCCATTGAAAGGGTTGGGAATCTGAGGAATTGCCCATAATCTGCATACCCACAAAAAGCAAAGCGACGATGCCATAAATCCAGTAGAAATTGAATTTGGGCTGCTTATCTGTGGCGGTTTTGGTTTCCTTTTTATTGTTCTTATTCGTTGGGGCCATACAGGGCGGATTGGTTCAGATGGGTTTAATTATTGGCAAACGTTTGCCGATAAAAATTAGTTTGAATGTGTCGCTACAATCATCAGGCATGTTCGGTGCGTACAGCGTCGTTCCACAGGTCTTCTAGATCGTAAAAGCGGCGGCATTCCAATTGAAACACATGAACCACTACTTCTCCAAAATCAATCAGTATCCATTGTCCGTGTTCCTTCCCCTCAACGCCTAATGGACGAACCTGTAGGATCTCCCAGACCCGTTCGGCCACAGAATCGGCTATGGCCCGCACCTGTACGCCCGATTCAGCTTCCGCGATGAGAAAAATGTCGGCCGGCCGGTCAGTTATGTTACGTAAATCGAGTTGCATGACTCCGCGTCCCTTTTTTTCCAGGATTCCTTCCAACACCACGCTGGCCAAAGCGGATTCCTGCAGCTGTTTTTTACCCACTATTTTGTTTAATTTTGTGCAAAAATAGGTGATTATCCCCCACATAGGCGATACCCCATGGCCGCCCCATCCCGGCCAACCTGTATTTCTCGCTCAAATCGATTCCACCAACCAGGAGGCGATCCGGCGGGCTGCTCTGGAAACGACAAACAGCCTGCTTCTGGTTGCGGAGCAGCAAACCGCAGGAAGGGGACAAAGGGGACAAGCCTGGGAAAGTGATGGGGGCTTGAACCTCCTCTGCACCTGGCTCATTGGGGGAGGAGGCCTTCCCTCCTCATCGGCCTTTCTCCTGAATATGGCCGTGGCCTGCGCTTTGTGCGACACGGGCGCGCACTGGCTGGGAAATCAATCGAAAATAAAATGGCCCAATGACCTCTGGTACCTGCCCGGATCTAATAATTTTGATGCAGGAGAGATTAATCCAACTGTAACATCCCCCTTAATAGAAGACAAAAAGGTATCAGATCTTGGTCGGAAATGGGGGGGGATTCTCATAGAAAACCAGATCTCCGGGGTGGTATTTCGACACTCCGCAATAGGATTCGGGCTCAACATCAACCAAACCCGTTTCGGTCAACATTTGCCGCTGGCCGCATCGCTGAAGTCCATAACAGGGAAGGAAGTGAATCGGGACGAAGTGTTGCATTTAGCCATCAATCAAATGCGAACCTGGTTGGAAAAAATCAAGAGGGATGAGCACATCGTTATATCGGATGGGTACTTAAACCGGTTGTGGGGTTGTCATGAATTTTGTGATTTTTCCCTGAACGGCAATAGATTCAGTGCCCGAATCGAGGGAGTTGACCCCCAAACCGGTGAATTGATAATTTTCGATGGACGTCAAATCCTGCGTGGTGTACATCCTGAATTGCGTCAGTGTGTCCCCTGTACAGAATCAGAGACCGAAGATTCTGAAATTTTATCTGCGAAGTGCTCTCAAAACGTCTGAACACATGTCATTTTCATGCACACCCATCTTTCGCAGTTGGCCGACCGACCGGGAGACCCAAACCGCCGGGCATCTGCGACAGGACCGCTACCATACCCTTGCAATCGATGCGGGCAACACCCGGATCAAGGCAGGATGGTTCGCTGAAGACCAAATGATCGAGGTCTGGCAGATTGCTTCCACTGATTTCGGGGCGGCGATGCTTCCCATTTCCACCAATCGCGCTGTGGTATGCTCTGTGGGTTACCCCGAATCCGACTTACAAGAGTGGCTGATCCAACGGGGTGTGGCGGGGGTACGCATCATTCAGTCAGGCGATCCGCTGCCCTTCCCATCCGACTACAAGACCCCGGAAACCTTGGGTAGCGACCGTAAAATGATGGTGCATGCGGCCAATGTCTTATACCCCGGAATCCCCAGACTTGTCGTGTCCATGGGCACCTGCATCACCTACGATTGGATAAATTCTGATAATCGCCACCTTGGTGGCTACATCACCCCCGGGTTGCCCATGCGCTGGGAGGCAATGCACACGAAGACGGAAAGATTGCCACTTGTGCGTCCACCCGATATACAATCCGGCGGATCGACTCCCGGAACGGACACCCTTTCGGCCCTTCAATGGGGGGTTTTGCGATCCGTTCGCCATGAAATCAGGGGCTTATGGACCGATTTCCAACACCACCAAAGGGATTCCAAATCGAGTCAACTCATTATTACCGGGGGAGATGCACATTTTTTTGAAATAATCCCGGAAGAGAGGATATTTGCCGCGCCTCATTTGGCGTTAATCGGGTTACATGCAATGCTGTAGTTTTACTAAAAGTATTTTTGGGGGAGGCGCGCTCTTCGTCCTGTTATTTGTTGGTTTTACTCCTTTTCATGCCCATTCACAGGCACTCAACCTGGGGTCGCCCTATTCCCTTTATGGACCCGGCGATGTGCAGCTACCCACACTGGCCCAGCACAAGGCGGTAGGCTCGGCCCTAACAGGGTGGTTCGATTCAACCTCACTGAATGTCTGCAATCCGGCCGGACTATCTGGTGTGCGCCTCACGAGTCTCGAAATGGGCAGCATCGGCTACTTCGCCCGACTCAGTGATGGGCAGCGGGAACTGGATCGCTCCAATATCAATTTTTCCTATTTGCTCGTAGGATTCCCTATTTCGCGCCGGTGGTCGACCGCTTTTGGATTCATGCCGTATTCGTTTGTGAACTACCATGTCGTACAGCAGGTCGACTCCGGATTTGCCCAATGGCGCGAAGAATTTAAAGGAAAGGGAGGCTATAATCAGGTTTTGTGGGTTCACGGGGTGTCGCTGGGCAAGAATTGGCATGCTGGCCTCACTACCCGATGGGTTTTCGGTAGTAAGGGACAAGAACGACTGCAGGTGTATCCCTTTCAGGATAGTTTGTTCCGCTACAACCTGCGCATTACCGAGCAAGCACGGGTTTCGGATATGCAGTTTACGGTTGGACTTCAGTACAGACGGGTATTTGATGCGACAACCCCCACATCCGGAGCAGGTCGCACCGGGTCGGGGCGTGACCAAACAACGGGCTTTCGGTTCATCAACGCAGGCGTTTCGGTTGACCTGCCTGCATCATTTGGCGTTCGACAGACCGTGGTGGCGGATCGGTTCACCTATCAAGGCAATAACCTGATTGTACGAGATACGCTTCAAAATAACAGCCGTGATGGTGTGGCCATGCAGATCCCGATCGGCTGGTCGGCCGGTGTACATTGGGGCATCAACCGCAAATGGCAGTGGATGGGCGATGGTGGACAAACGTTATGGAGCAATTTCCAGTATTCTGGTGCTCTGGATTCTCTCAACAATTCATGGTTCGTGCGTTCGGGGTTTCAATTTACTCCGGCGTGGGACCGCTACAAGGGCGACAGCCGCCTGAAGTCGATTCGCTACCGAATGGGCATGCGTTTTCAAAAAGGCCCAGTTGCCATAATGGGTGAGTCGATCGATGAATTGGGTTTGAGTTTAGGTATGGGAATCCCCGTTCGGAGGATTTTGTCGCAACCCATGTTGCATACTACTTTGGAAGTGGCCCGCAGGGGCACACTCAACCAGAGTTTGGTCAGGGAACAGATGATTCGGCTCAGTCTGGGGCTCACACTCAACGACACCTGGTTTATTAAGCGCAGATACGATTGAATTTGGCTGAAAAATCGGATATTTGCCGCCTTTCCGTCAAAAGAAATTTTATTGGCGGGAGATTTGCTTCAAACAAGATTTAATCACTCCACTTACGTTTTTACGTCCCACTTTTATCAACAGAATCAATATCCCATCATGAAAACGTTCCATTCATTCCTGCTGTTTCTTCTGATCACCCTAGGTTTTTCACAGGTTTGGGCCCAAAGCAATCCCTGTGTCAATAAATTCGGGACCGATAGCGTCAGCACCATCAAAAACATCTCGGTGTACCGTGAGTTTTTCAAGCAAAAAAATTATGCATCAGCCCTCGAGTCGTGGTTGTATGTGTTCGATCAGGCGCCCTGCGCTCGGGAACAAACGCACATCGATGGGGTGATCATGTATAAAGCGTTTCTGGCGGAGAACCCTTCAGCCGGGCGCAAAGAGCAGTTGATTGACACGATTCTAAAGATTTATGATACGCGCATTCTTTCGTTCCCCAAATCCGCTGCATCAACCACAGCCAGAAAGGGCGTGGATCTGCTCGCCCTTCGTCCCGAGCCCAATGCGGAGGTCATGAACACCTTTAAAAAGGTTTTGGATTTGGGCGGGAACAGTGTAGAGTCTTTTGTTCTAACTAATTATTTTAAAACCGTATTGAAGGAGGTTGCGTCTGGTAGGTTTGATAAATCGCTTGCGGTGGATGTCTACAACCAGCTCAACCAAATTGCCGATTTCAACATCGCCAATTCAAAGGATAGTACGGGTAAGGAGGCCGAGAAATTTGCACAGGCCAAGCTGGTACTCGATGCCGATCTGGCCGGTAACCTGGTTAAGGATTGTCAGGATATCATCCGAAATTTTGGCGCCCGTTACGAGGCAAACCCGGGCGATAAGCAGTTGCGTGATTTGGTGTACGGGATGTTGATAGGCAAAGGCTGTACGCAGGAGCCGATTTTTATCAAAGTAGCCGAGAGCCGATTGGAGGACACGGGAGAAGAGCGGTTGGCATTGCTGCTGGCTCGAATGTACAAGCAGAAGGAGCAAATGGAAAAAGCCATAGGCTTCTACCAGAAAGCCGTTGCCGCTGCTCAAAACGACTCTGCCAAATCCCAGTACTGCTACGAAATGGCCGCGATCTACAGCGACCAGGAACAGCATTCGAAGGCTCGTCAGATGGCGCAGGAAGCAATCAAATACAGAGCGGATTGGGGCAAACCATACATTTTTATTGGTGATTTGTATGCTTCGAGTGCAGGTCGGTGCGGCGAGGGAATTGCCTCCCAATCGGTGTATTGGGCAGCAGTTGATAAGTACAAAAAAGCCCGTGAAATCGATCCTTCGTGCACTGAAGAGGCCACCCAGAGGATCAATAAGTACACCAACTATTTTCCAGATATGGAGGCCTTGTTCTTTCAGAGCATAACCCCTGGAAGCGTTTATTCGGTGGGTTGCTGGATCAACGAGGGCACGTCAGTACGGGCCCGGAATTAATCGAGGGGTGTTGGAAGGTAGTGTTCGTGTTCGGTGTATAACCGGAGTTTGGATCGGATTACTTTCGATTCCGGGCTTATCCTGCGATAAATCCGCACGGAACGCTCCCAAGCCCCCAGAAGTGGGCGTGGAAATTGCCCGCGATGTGGAGTTGATATTTTCGGATTCGGGCCGGGTTCAGGTCGTGCTTCAGGCACCCCTGGTGGTGCGTCGGCAGGGTAATGATCCGGTTGTGGAGATGACCCATGGGGTGAGGGCCTCATTTTATGATCACCGTGGCCGGGTGAATAGTTACCTCACCGCCCGAGAGGCCTACCGCTATCCTCGCAAGCGATTGATGCAGGCCAGAGGTAATGTGGTGGTTACGAACAGCGAGGGGGATACTCTATTTACGGAGCGATTGCAATGGGAGGAGCAAAAGGGACGAATCAGCAGCGATGCCTATGTGCGGATTGTGCGCCCCGATGAGGTTCTGTTTGGGGATGGATTGGAATCCGACGATCGGTTTGAAAATTATCGTATTCTGAATACACGGGGTACATTTAAGGTGCAGCCATAACCGAAATTTGAGCGCATTATCGAGTGGTTGCGTATGTTTGCAAGAATGGACGGGTTGATTATTGTTTTGGCATTGGCGTTCTCTGCCTTTTTCTCGGGCATGGAGATTGCATACTTCACTGCTAACCGGTTTCGCATTGAGTTGAAGAGCAAGCAGGGCCAGATGGGAGGCCGGATCATGTCGGCTTTTGTGCACCGGCCCGCTGAGTTTCTTGGGCTCATTTTGGTGGGCAATAATTTTGCGTTGGTGGTCTACGGTTCGGTGATGTCGACCCTGCTTCAGGAGCCGGTTCGTTTATGGTTGGGGCCCTCCTATGCTACAGCGTCGCTGGAATTGCTGACTCAGAGCGTACTATCGACGCTGGTGGTCCTTGTTTTGGGCGAATTTTTGCCCAAAAGTTTGTTCACCATGGCCGCTGACCGCCTGTTGCTGTCCCTTGCGGTACCCATTCAGGTGTGCTACTATCTGTTTTATCCCCTCGTGAAAGGGGTAGTTTGGATTAGCCAAACGTTGCTGGGCCTGTTCGGGTTGAGTAAGGATGACGGGCGACTGATCTTTGGAAAGCAGGATTTGGATTATCTGTTACAGGATAAATCGGGCGATACCGAGGGTGCCTACTGGGAGAACCCATCGGAATTGGAGTATTTGCAGAACGCGTTGTCGTTTACCGAAGTGAAGGTGCGTTCGTGTATGGTGCCCCGCACGGAGCTGGTGGCGGTAGCGGTTACGGAATCACCTGATCGATTGCGAAAGTTATTTGCCGAATCGGAGCACTCGAAGATTTTGGTGTATGAGGGAACGATCGACCACATTACGGGCTATATTCATTTTCAGTCGATGTTGGATGCCGTGCCCGATATTGCTTCCGTAACCCTGCCCATTCCCATCGTTCCCGAAAGTAAGCCAGCCATGGAGTTGCTACGCGATTTCAACATACACCGCAAAAGTATCGCCCTGGTCGTTGATGAATTTGGCGTAACCAGCGGAATTGTGACAGTGGAAGATTTGATTGAGGAGATTTTTGGGGAAATCGAAGACGAACACGATTCGGAAGATCTCGTGGAGCAGGTAATTTCCGATGAGGAATACCTGTTTTCGGCTCGACTAGAAGTGGATTACCTGAATGAACAGTACGGATTGAATCTGCCTTTGGGTGACTACACGACTCTGGGTGGACTAATCCTCGAGCGGGATCCTGACATACCAGAAGCGAACAAGGAAATCGAACTTCCTGGATATCACTGTACGGTTCTAAAGGTGAACCGCACCCGGATCGATTTGGTCCGGTTGCGTCGTGTAGACTTGGAATGAGTACACACCCTGTCTTGGAATCTCTGCAATCATCTTGTTTTTTGTCGTAATTCCCTTACTTTTGCACACTTTTTAATTTTATTAGATTTATTAGAATGTCAATCATAACACAGATTAGAAATAAGGCAGGTTTGATGGTCATACTCATTGGTTTGGCCCTGGTTTCGTTCCTGTTGATGGATGTTTTCTCCCAAAACAGCCTTTTTAATCAAAACAATTCGAATGTAATTGGTGAAATCGACGGCGAGGAGATAACCGCCCCGATGTTTGAGGAGCGTGTGGAAGAAGCCGTAGAAAACTACAAGGCCAACTCAAAAACGGATAAAGTTGATGAGGCCACCCTGTCATCGCTGCGCGACCAGGTTTGGAATGAGCTGGTTAGGGAGCGAATTATGAAAAATACCACTTCCGACTTGGGGCTTGCCGTATCCCGCGAGGAGTTGTTTGACATGGTGCAGGGGTCTCAGATTCATCCTTCAGTAAAACAAGCCTTCACGGATCCCAACACTGGTAATTTCGACCGCAATCAGGTGCTGAAATTCCTCCGCGAAATCGACCAACAACCCGAGGAGATGCAGAACAAATGGAAGGCATTTGAAAAATATTTGATTTCGGACCGCGAGAACGAAAAATACAATAACCTCATAACCAAAGGCCTGTATGTGACCAATTTTTCGGCTCAGACTTTTATGAAGCAGGTGTTTGAGACAGCTTCCGGTCGGTTTCTACGTGTTGATTACAGCACGATCGCAGACAGTAGTATAGAGGCCCCGGAGGACGAGCTACGCAAATGGTATCAGGAGCATGCCTGGGAGTTCAAGAGTAAGGAGGAACAAAGAAATCTGGATTATGCGGTGTTTGAAGTGAAACCGTCATCCGACGATCGGGATGCGCTGCTCAAGAAAATGAATGAAATCCGTATGGCATGGTTGTCGACCGACGATGATTCTATGTTTGTGGTCATGAATTCCGAGCAGCCGGGTGACGATAAATACTATGCCCAAACCGGGCTGACCGATGAAACCCGCAATAAATTGTTTGGTGATACCATCGGTGCCCTCAGCGAAGTGTATCAGGACGGAAATATGTACAAACTCACAAGGCTGGCCAGGAGAATGGTACGTCCGGATTCTGTTAAAGCCCGCCATATTTTGGTGAAAGTGAAGGAGACCGAAACCGAGGAAACAGCCAGAAAACGGGCCGATAGTTTGTTGCAACTGGTGAAAAATGCTGGCGATTTCGCCTCTTTGGCCAGAGACAATAGTGAAGACCCCGGATCGGGAACGAATGGCGGGGACTTAGGTTTTTTTGCTGAGGGAGCCATGGTTAAACCATTTAATGACGCCTGTTTTGAGGGCAAGAGGGGGGATAAATTGCTCGTTAAATCAGATTTTGGATTTCACGTCATTGAAATAACCGATCAGAAGGGTGGCCGCACCATGGCAAGGTTTGCAACAGTGACCTATGAGCTGAGCGCCGGAACCGAGACCTACAGGGTGGCATATGATTCCGCCTCTGCGTTTGTGTCGAGGATAAAGGACAAAGATGGTTTTGAGCAAGAGGCTAAGAAATCCGGATTGGAAAAGCGTTCTGCAGAAGGACTTAAGACGACCGACCGGGGTTTGGCTGGGCTCGACAATACACGAGAAGTGGTCCGCTGGGCCTTCCGTTCGGAGAATGGAAACGTGAGTCCCGTTTTCGAATCGCAGCGGCAGTTTGTGGTGGCGATTCTAACAGTTAGTATTCCTAAGGGAATTAAGCCTTTTGAGGCCGTACGCAGCGTGGTGGAAGCGCGCTACAAGCGCGACAAAAAAGCGGAGCAGATCTCCAAAAAGCTAGAGGAAACACGTAAAAAAGAGGGTAATAGTGTGGAGCGTATGGCAATAGGTATGGGGACTGTGGCACAGACTTATGCCGCTGTAAATTTTGGGTCGGGCTTCCTAAACAACATTGGAATGGAACCAAAAGTGTCCGGATTCATTTTTGGCTGCAAGAAAGGCACGCTAAGCAAGCCCATCCACGGAAACAATGGGGTATTTGTTGTTGTGGTTGACTCCCTGACACCCATGCCCAAAGAAGCAGAACAAGGTCCTACGCACGGGAATCTGCGCAATCAGTTGAAGTCGCGCGTTGCGGGAGAAGGCCTCGCTGCCCGCAAGGAGTTGATCGCGATCAAAGACGAGCGGCATCTTTTTTATTGATTCATTGTAAACCAACAACGGGTTTCGGGCGTTGGAATGGAATGACTGAAACACGATGTTTTCAGTTCCTTTTTTTGATTTGAAATGAGTCTGACCAATCGGGTTGCCTTGAGCGGCTTACAGTTGATTGAACCACAGAAGTGGCTCGACAATCAGACATGTGTTGCATTCGACATAGCCCCCGGCTTGGAGCGTGGCATGATGCTGCGGGAGAAAGAATTCCGTCAGTTTTTGTCGGAATGGGACTGGTCGGCCTACACTAACCAGGATGCGGCGGTTTTTTGTAGCACCCCCGCATTGTTGCCAGCCTGGACTTCCCTTTTGGTGGGTCGGTATTTGGTAGAGGTCGGCGCTCGTCCGTTTTTGGGTACAGAATATGAACTTCGGGTACATTTGGCCATTCTTCAAATTCGCCGGGATGATTTCTCGGGCTATGCAGGACAAAGAATAGTTTTGAAAGGATGTGGTGGAGAAAAGTCTGATCGCTTAATCCTCGCCCTGTTGGAACGCCTCCAACCCCTTGTACGATCGATCATGTTTGGTGAACCCTGTTCTACTGTTCCCATCTATAAAAAAGGAGGATGAGCCATTTACTCGACAACAAGCGATTAATACAAGGATTTTTGCTTGTCATCCTCCTTGGGTTTTTGTTTAAGTTAACCACATCCAGCCGAAATTCGGAAGAAGCTCGACTGTTGGATGAGTTCTGGAGCCGATATTCCGTGCATGCGGTGCCGATTCCCGATAACATGGAATTTGCTGGAGAGCGTGTGCCTCTGGAAGATTTTGAGGTGCGCGAAAGGGTGGATCGTGAGTTGCTGGTGAATACCTATTTCCAGTCGGCTACCATACTCAATATGAAAAGGTCGGCGCGTTGGTTCCCCATATTCGAACCCATTTTGAAGCAGTATGGTGTGCCCGATGACTTTAAATATCTGGCGGTCATCGAAAGTGGCCTGGCCAATGTGGTGAGTCCGTCGCAGGCAGCGGGTTTTTGGCAGTTTATTGAGTCGACCGGCAAGGCGTATGGACTCAGAATCGAAGAGGGTATCGACGAGCGCTACGATCCAATTCGATCGACCCACGCGACATGTCGATTTTTGTTGGATGCGAAGAAGGAATTTGGTTCATGGGCCATGGCAGCTGCCGCTTTCAATATGGGGACCAGTGGCTTGCGCAAGCAGGTGCAACAACAGGGTCTAAGTGAATACTACGAGCTGTGGTTGAACCAGGAGACCAGTCGATATATGCCCCGACTCATAGCAACTAAATATATTTTCGAACACCCCAAGAGTTATGGTTATAGGCTGTCACCGGCCCAGAAGTATGCACCACTACCAGCAAACACACTTATTGTAGATACCGCCATAATTGACTTAACTTCTTTCGCACGAACTCTTGGCAGCAACTATAAAGTATTCCGATCAAATAACCCTTGGATTCGTTCATATTCTCTGCCTGCGCCTTCTCCCGGAAAGCCATACGCTTTCCGCGTTCCAGATCCTGGGAGTTCAGTTGATTTACCTGAGTTAACAGATTTCAGTAGTTTTCAGATGGGTGACAGCTCAATTGTTATACCTGAAACGAAATAAGTTCGAAGCCCATCGACCTGATTGAATCTAAGTAAACCCAAATTATAAGTCTCGTGAGACACGTCGTAGCAGAAAAGCAAAAAGTTCGGGACGTCGCCCGGATGTTTGGCGTTATAGTATCGGATTTGGTCTTGTGGAATTCACTGGAAAGCACCTGTCTGGTGGGTAGACAAACCCTGAGAATTGAATTGAGAACAGACAGCATACCAGCGGAGGGAGCCAGATAATGGCTGCAGATCATCCTATTGAAAATGAGGTGGGAGAAGTTTATATGAGTCATACTACCACAATGGACACAGATGCGGGGCTTGCACGGGATGAGGTTCGGGTGGTAGGTGCCCGTGAGCATAACCTGCGAGATATAAACGTACAGTTTCAGCGCGACCGGCTGGTGGTCATCACCGGTCTCAGTGGCAGCGGTAAGTCGTCACTCGCTTTCCAAACCATATATGCAGAAGGACAGCGGCGCTATATGGAGAGTTTTTCGGCCTATGCACGTCAGTTTATAGGAGCCATGGAACGCCCGGACGTCGATGTGATTGAGGGATTAAGTCCGGTGATTTCCATTGAGCAAAAAACGGTCGGGCGGAATCCGAGGTCAACTGTAGGCACCGTAACGGAGGTGTACGACTTCTTGAGGTTACTTTATGCACGGGTTGGGGATGCGGTTTCCTATAAGACAGGAAAGGTGATGCAGCGGCTAACCGAGGAGGAAATCCGTCGTATAATCTATGCCGATTATGCGGATCGGAACATCGTGTTGCTTGCTCCGCTCATTCGATCGCGCAAGGGCCACTACAAAGAGCTGTTTGAGCAATTGAAAAGGCAAGGCTTTATGAGGGTGAGGGTCGATGGAGAATTTCGTGAACTGAAGTCAGGAATGCAGCTCGACCGGTACAAATCCCACGAAATCGAACTGCAGATCGATAAGTTGAAGGTGGTCGAAGGAGGCAGCAAAAGGCTTACTGAATCACTGACTCTCGCACTGAAGCAAGGGAAGGGGGTTGTTTTGTTGTGGGATGAGGAACACGCAACAGCACGCTATTTCAGTCGGTTTCTTATGGATCCGGAAAGCGGTGTGGCCTACGATGAGCCGCAGCCGAATACCTTCAGCTTTAATTCACCCCAGGGGGCCTGCCAGGCCTGCGATGGCTTGGGCAGTCTGGCCGTGGTCGACTCCGAACTCGTCATGCCCGATCCTTCCCTGAGCATTATCGGGGGTGGGATTGCCCCTTTGGGTGAGTACCGCGAAATCTGGATTTTCCGTTTAATTACGGCTTTGGCCAAGAAGTATAAAGCCAACCTGAGCACCCCGGTCGGCCAGCTCGATGAAGGGTTTAAACAGGCGTTGCTATATGGGTCGGATGCCCTATTTGAGGTAGCGGGTCGATACGGGGAATACGGCAACAGCGTGGTTCGGTTTGAAGGGGTCATTCCTATGTTGCAAAAGCAGCGTGACGATTCAACCGGCTCCTCCTTTCAAAATTGGGCCGAAGAGTTTCTCCAATTTCAGGTTTGTTCGGATTGTGGCGGTGCCCGCCTCAAGACCGAGTCGCTGCACTTTTTAGTGGGTGGAAAGAACATTGCTCAGGTATCGGCCATGGAGTTAACTGATCTGGCCGTTTGGCTACAAGATTTGGATTCAGGATTCTTCGGACAAAAAGCACTCGTGGCCGCTGAGATTTTAAGGGAAATCAGCACAAGGGTCTCCTTTCTGCTCGGAATCGGATTGGGGTATTTGTCACTCGACCGCCCCGCGCGAAGCCTCAGTGGAGGCGAATCGCAGAGAATTCGATTGGCCACCCAACTGGGGTCGCAACTGGTTGGGGTCATGTATATCCTCGACGAGCCGAGTATTGGGCTGCATCAACGCGATAATCTGCAATTGATTCGCTCACTCAAAGCATTGCGCGATTCGGGCAATACCATTCTGGTGGTGGAACACGATGAGGAGATTATTCGGCAAAGTGACTATGTGATTGATCTGGGACCGGGAGCCGGGCGTTTCGGTGGTGAGGTGGTGGCCAGCGGCCATCCCGATGATTTCATTCAGATGGATTCCCTAACCGCCTCCTATTTACGGGGCGAGAAAACCATGCCGTTTCGTGCAACCCGCATGCCCGGAACCAAGTGGCTGGCGCTGCAGGGGGTAAAGGGCCATAACCTCAAGAATGTTAATGTACGTTTCCCCTTGGGGAGTTTAATATGTGTGACCGGGGTGTCGGGATCGGGAAAATCGACACTTATCCATGAAAACCTGTTCCCCTTGCTTAGTCAGAGATTAACGGTCAGCCGCCGCCGCCCTTTGGGGGTGGATTCAGTAGAAGGGGTTGAGCACATCGATAAAGTCATTGAGGTCGACCAGGCACCAATCGGGCGAACGCCACGGTCGAATCCGAGTACGTATACCGGTGTGTTCACCGACATCCGCCAATTGTTTGCCGAGTTGCCCGAAGCCAAAATTCGGGGCTACAAGCCGGGCCGATTTTCGTTTAATGTGAAGGGGGGGCGCTGCGAGACCTGCGGAGGCGCGGGTATGCGCATAGTGGAGATGAACTTCTTGCCCGATGTGGAGGTGCGGTGTGAAGAGTGTGCCGGTCGGCGCTACAACCGTGAGACGCTTGAAGTACGTTATAAGGGCAAATCAATCAGCGAGGTATTGGATATGAGCATTTCCGATGCACTCGTTTTTTTTGAGAACATCCCGTTGATCAACCGGAAAATACAGACCCTTCAAGAGGTGGGATTGGGTTATCTGACGTTGGGACAATCCTCAACGACTTTGTCGGGGGGTGAGGCGCAGCGGGTCAAACTGGCGTCAGAATTATCGCGACGCGATACGGGAAACACTTTCTATATACTCGACGAGCCTACTACCGGACTGCATTTCGAAGATATACGTGTGTTGATGGAGGTGCTGCACCGGTTGGTCGACCGTGGAAATACAGTCCTCATCATTGAACACAACCTCGATGTGATTCGGTCTGCCGATTACCTTATCGATATGGGGCCCGACGGTGGCAAGGCGGGGGGGAGAATATTGTATGCCGGGCCGCGTGATGGACTCCGAAATGTGGCTGAAAGCTACACTGCCCGCTATTTGATGATTTGATTCGTGTGGTTTTTGGTATCCACCTTCTCGATTACTTCCGCTATGACTCCATTCTCGTCGATTACGAAAGTAACCCGATCCGTTCCCATGTATTTCCGCCCGTACATGCTTTTTTCAACCCAGGTCCCGTAAGCGGAGTGGATGCTTTTGTCTTCATCAGCAATCAGATCGAAGGGCAGATTATATTTATGAACGAACTTATTGTGCGATTTCACCCCGTCGGCGCTCACGCCCGCCACCACATATCCGGATGCCCGTAGCGCTGCATAGTTGTCGCGTAAATTACACGCTTCGGCCGTACAACCCGGCGTGTCGTCTTTCGGGTAGAAATACAGGACGATTTTTTTACCTGAAAAATTCTGAGAATCGATGTTTACCCCATTCTGATTGGGGCCTCTGAAGGCTGGTGCTTTTTGTCCGATTTTGGGTCTGCTCATGGTATGTAAACGGGGATTTCGTAGCTGGCCTCATTGCCAACGGCATCAATAACAATTAAACAAAGGATTTGATTGCCCCTTGGTGCATTTTCATCGATACGCACGGTGAGGGTGGCTGATTTTGCATCCCAGCTCAATCTATTCCAATATTCACCCACATAAAAGTGGAAATTCTTGATGCCTGATCGGGCATCGCTGGTGGAAAAATACAGTGTACTGCCCACCTGAAGGGTGTCGCTTTTCAACTTTTCCTGCATACTGATCCCGGGGGCAATGGTATCTGTGGCCAGATAAAATGTGCCGAGTTGACGCGTTTTGGTTTCAAACCAATCGCCTTTCCATGTGCCGACATGTGCGACCTGAACGCCTTTGATGCCTGTGCCGATAGTCACAATTTTGTTTTTTAGGTGCGCAGGCACGTTAGGGGCTCGAATCGACAAGGGAAAATATTGATGTACGGGGATGCGGGCGCTGCTGATGCCGTATTCGGGTGAACAGGAACCAGCGGGACCCGGTCTGATGGTGATTCGGGTTTTGAGGGTATCGTATAGGGTGCCGACAGGTATAGTAAGGCGAAGGTCGGCCCGCTCTATATTCAGTACCCGATTGGGTGGAGCCACTATTTCGTGTTGCGGCGTGGGAGCGGATGCTTTTTCGGATGCGTGGCCAGCGGTTCCCGTGAGTGTGAATGTGCATTCCGATTGATTTTTGTAAAAGTCGGTTGCGACGATTCGGTACCAGGTTTTTTCGCCGATCGTGGGGGTTAGTGTGCCGTTGCCCAGCTCCATATTGAGTAAACGGAGGTGGTTGCCCGGCGCCCGAAAAAGCCGGTAGAAAGTCTCATTGTTGAGCATTTTGCCCTCATAATCCATTACGGAATTGGCAAAGCGGGTTTCGGAGTGGGCATAGCGGTCGGCCTGAAATTCATAAAGAGTATCCTCGCCGCGGATCAGAAGTAGTTTGTAGATGCCCTGCCTCAGCTCATTATCGTTGTGTTTGTCCCACACCTTCACCTGAACATGGCAGGAGCCTCGTACAGTCATTTCCTTCTTCGTAATCCAAAATCCTGTTCTGTCCTGAATGATATTTTGTCGAAATGGGTAGTATTTCCCCTGAACCTGACTGCCTTTTCCGAGGGGAACGATCTCCAGGCAGTCGAAGGTGGGGCGCACCTCGTCGGCCACCTGTAGACCAAACCAATGAGGATTAATGAGCTCTTCGGTTTCGGTGTGGCGAATTTCGAAGTGCAGATGCGGGCCTCCGGAGGCACCTGTGTTGCCACTGAGTGCCACCAGCTGGTCTTTTTTTACCGGTAGTTCATCTTCCTGAAGGAATACATCCAGTTCATTCTCCTGCAATTGCTCATGTCGACGGTTTACCCAAGTTAGAATGGGTTTCCCGAAGGTAGACAGATGTCCGTATACCGTAGTATAGCCATTGGGGTGAACGATATAGAGGCAGTTGCCATATCCATGGCCCGACACCCGGATGCGACCCACATATCCATCGGCTGCGGCGTAGATGGGCCGTCCCTCCTCACCGCCAGTTCGGAAATCCAATCCGCTGTGCAGGTGGTTGTTACGCAGTTCCGCAAATCCACCCGACAACATAAGTGGCGTGTCGAGTGGAGTGGTGAAATAATCGGTCGGGAAACGTGATTGCCCGACTGCTTGGGATTGAAAAAGGAATATAAACAATCCAAAAGCTGCGATCAGATCAGGCAATTGCTGTCGGTAGATAATGGGGACCCCTCGGCCCGGCAAACTGAACAGCGCTCGTCTCATGAACAAAACAATGCGAATTCGGCAGATTCAAAAATTGGGGCTCAGTATGAATTTGCTGTAAAAATCCTCGATGTGCTGCACCGCTTCATCCGCTGTATCCACCACTGACATCAGATCGAGGTCTGCGGGGTTGATGTTGCGCTCCTGCTCAAGCATGGTACCCCTTAGCCAGTCGGTCAGGCCTTTCCAATAGTCGGCTCCCACCAACACCAAAGGAAAACGGCCTGTTTTTCGGGTTTGGATCAGGGTGAGTGCCTCGAAAAGTTCATCCATAGTGCCAAATCCGCCAGGTAGGACCACGAAACCTTGTGCATACTTGATAAACATGAGCTTTCGAACGAAGAAATAGTCGAAGTTGATCAGTTTGTCGCTGTCGATGTAGGGGTTGTTGAATTGCTCGAAGGGTAAATCGATATTAAGCCCAACACTTTTCCCGCCCGCCAGCTTGGCGCCTTTGTTGCCTGCTTCCATGATGCCGGGGCCACCGCCTGTAATGACGCCGTATCCTTTTTCTGTCAGTTTTTGGCCGATTTCTTCAGCCAACAAATAATAAGGGTGATTGGGGGCGGTGCGTGCAGATCCAAAGATGGAAACACAGGGGCCGATTCTTGATAATTTTTCGAATCCTTCTACGAATTCGGCGATGATTTTGAAGATCTGCCAGGATGAAGCTGCTTTTATTTCGGTCCAGCTTTTTTGCTCGAATACATTTCTAAAATTGTCTTGTTCTTCGGGTGTCATATGGTTTTTGTTTTGGGGTTAGATAGGGAAATCAGCTGAAGTAAACCAAAGGCAATGGTCCCGTTCAGTATCAGCAGTTCAAAACCAAATATATAGCCGTTCAGCCATTTTTTAGAGTATTGATCGATCAGGTAACACAAAACAGGCGACAGCAAGGCAATGGCGGGCACCCATGAATCGCGGGGCATTCTTTGGGTGAACATACCGAACGTGTATAGTCCCAGTAGTGGTCCATAGGTGTAGCCGGCAATGCGAAAAAGTTGATTCAGCAGTGCGTCGTTGTGATACTGTCGGAATATTAGAATTTGAATCGCCAAGAGCACCGACATACCCAGATGGACCCACATTCGGGTCTGTTTCGATCCCTTTTCTTCTTGAAATCCCAGAAGGTCCACGCAAAAGGAGGTGGTGAGTGCAGTGAGTGCGGAATCAGCGCTAGAATACGCCGCGGCAATCAGGCCGATGGTGAACACAAGCGCTATGGTGGGTCCGAAGGTGTTCATGGCAAGCTGAGGGAACAACTCATCAGACTTTGCTGGCAATTCGACTTGTTGCTGTGCGCAGTACATATAGAGCAGTGCGCCGAGCATGAGGAACAGAAGGTTCACACCCACCAGCACCAGGCTGAACCACTGCATGTTTTTCTGTGCTTCGGGGAGGCTTCTGCAACTGAGATTTTTCTGCATCATATCCTGGTCGAGGCCGGTCATCACGATCGTAATGAATGCACCTGATACAAACATTTTCAGAAAATAGTCGGGTTGGCGCCAATTGGTTTCCCAAACGTCTGAAAATGGGCTGTTGTAGACCTGGTCTGGAATGTCATGCCAGGGGATACTCAGCGCATCCCCCACCATCCCGATGCCCATAACGACTGCGAGTAGCAGGAATGCGGTTTGAAGGGTGTCGGTCCAAATAATGGTTTTGATCCCACTTTGGAAGGTATACAGCCAGATAAGTCCGATGGTTGCCATGGTAGTCAGCCAAAAGGGAACGCCGAGGGGGGCGAGGATCCATTTGTCTAATACCATAGCCACCAGATAGAGGCGCAACGATGAGCCGAGGCTGCGCGAGATCAGAAACAGAGCAGAGCCGGTGAAGTGACTCCTTCTCCCGAACCGTTCGCCCAGATATGCGTAAATACTTGTCAGTTTTTGGCGGTAGTATAGGGGGAGCAGGAACCGGCTGACCACCCAATAACCCGCCAAATATCCCATAACCATTTGCAGGTAATGAAATCCGCCTTTGCCCACCATGCCCGGAACGGAAATAAAGGTGACGCCGGAAATACTCGATCCGATCATTCCGAAGGCCACCACATACCAGGCAGAATTCCGGCCGGCCAGAAAAAAAGAGTTATTGTCGCTGTGCCCCTGGTTGAATCGGGAAATACCAATGAGCAAAAGAAAGTAACCAATAATGATCGAGGCTAAAAACAATGGGTTCATGTGGCAATCATACGGATGATTGCCGCAAGGTAGTATTTTTGAGGTGTGGAATATCCCTCGAAATTGCTGGAAGATGCTGTATCTGCATTATCTCGCCTTCCTGGCATCGGTCGCAAGTCTGCTCTTCGTCTGGCGCTTTTTATGTTGCGGAGTGATGCTGAAATTTCCAGGGACCTGTCAGTTTCCTTGGCGCGACTGCGTTCGGAGATGAAATACTGTGTGCGGTGCAGCAATATGAGCGATGAGGATTTATGCCGCATTTGTTCCAGTTCATCGCGTCGACAAGGCCTGATATGTGTGGTCGCCGATTTTCGGGATGTGATGGCCATCGAACAGACGCGGCAGTTCGCAGGCACATATCATGTTTTGGGCGGATTGATTTCACCTATGGATGGGGTGGGTCCCGAAAAATTGCGCATAGATGAGTTGGTGGGCAGAATTGTAGATGAACAAATCCATGAGATTCTGATTGCCTTATCAGCCACCATGGAGGGCGATACGACCGCTTTTTATCTGGCCAAACGACTAGAACCCTATCAACTAACCATCAGTATCATATCTAGGGGAATTGCCATTGGCGGCGAGTTGGAATATGCCGATGAGCTCACCCTGGGCCGATCCATACAGCATAGGGTGCCATTCGGATCGCAGGGTTATTGACCTGCTTGAGTGCAGTTGGGTCGTGTTTCGGTTGTGTACGCCTTGACATGCGTCCCCCTACGGGTCTAGTCACCAAGCGAAGCACTGCTATTTTGAGGAATCTATCCGGTTTGTTTCCACAAAAGTGATGACACCAAACAAAGCACTTCGATTTTGTGGAATCTATTCGGTTTCGCCCCACAATTCGAAAAGGCGATTCAGGAATAGATTTTCTTCAGGCGAAACCTGATTGTCGGCTGTCACCAGGTCCATAGCTTGCTGCAAAAACCGGGTGCGCTCTTCGGGGGTCGACTGTCGGTAAAATTGATTCATGGAGTCGCGGAATTCAAGCATCAAATCATCTTTTTCAAGGCTTTCTAGCCTTATTTGCTCGGAATGTATGGCCGCTTCGAGAAATTCAGGGTCGAAATAGTCGCCCAAAAAGTTGATAATCTGCCTTTTTTCAAGACTAAAGTGGGTTCCATCCTCGATGGCTAGAATCATCAGCATTTTGTAGCCCGCGGTCGATTTGTTGAGGGGGCTCATTTACTCTTCTTCAAAAATTTCTATGGTTTTGGATTTCTTAATCATGTGGGTGAATCGTCCCTCATAGCGGGTGGCGCGTACCATATGGTTGTCAATCCAATGATAATTGCCTCCGCGGGGCTTGCCCATAATCATGCCGTGGTATTTGAATCCATACTTCCTGAGCCAGGCATCAGTGATTTCTCTCAGATCCTCAGTGCGCGAGGTGAAAAAGTAGATTCTATGTCCGGAATCGTGCCATTCATTCAATGTTTTCAGGGCATCTGGAAAGGGCTCGCAATGCTTCATGCGTTCCGGCTCTTCGTTGGGTATATCATTGCAAATGGTGCCGTCGATGTCAATTAAAAAATTACGGACATCAGGAGGCAGGATCGGACTTATGGACCGACCCTCGGCATCGCGCGCCTTTTTCAGAAGCGGATCTTCTAGTTTGTTCATTACATGAGGTGAAAGGTGATTAATTGGGTCTCAAAAAAACGAAAAAAACAGAAAACAGCAAAGGAGTTCAAAACATTTTTATGATTGAACAAGCACCTGCCGAGGCAAGCATCTTTATATTTTGTATTAGTATTAAACATCATGCATAATTTATTTTATATTTGCAATCAACAATAAAAATAATAGTGAAATTCGATGGCTACCGGGTGTGCCCCAGCTGCGGCAAGCAAGGAAAGATGTTGCCCAAAAACAACCACAACCCCAAGTCAATTATCCGCAGCTATACCTGCCAGAGCTGCTACTGGAGTGGGCCTATGTTCAAAGCCATTAAGAAACATAGCTTTTTGGAGTTTTATATCTTGTTGCTTGGACTCATTTCTTTGATTATTGCCTCAATATTCTTAATTTTCTATATTCTGAGCCAATTGCCGAATTAAAAATTTCAAACGGATTATAGTGGGCGTAGCGACAACCAGCATTCATAAATCCCCGAAATTCTTTATGTTTGTTCATAAAAAACATGACGACAGAGGTTGCAGTAGTGGGATCAGGACCGGGGGGTTATGTAGCCGCCTTACGAGCGGCGCAATTGAGATTTAAGACTACCCTTATTGAAAAGTATCCAACTTTAGGCGGCACTTGCCTGAATGTTGGGTGCATACCCTCGAAAGCACTCCTCGATTCCTCAGAGCATGTCCATAATGCTCGCCATCGTTTTGGAGCCCATGGGATAAAATGTGGGGGTATAGAAGTCGATTTTGAGGTTATGATGAAACGCAAATCTGATGTGGTGCGTCAAAATGTGGAGGGGATTCAGTACCTCATGAAAAAAAACAAAATTCAGGTTGTATATGGGCACGCATCCTTTCTCGATCCCCATACCTTGTCCATTAAGTCAAAATCCGGTGAAGCCCAACAGATTCAGGCACGAAACATCATAATCGCCACAGGTTCGAAACCCGCAGCGCCTCCCGGCGTTCAGATCGATAGGAAGCGAATCATCACATCCACTGAGGCGTTATCACTTCGTGTAATCCCCAAAAGCATGGTGGTCATTGGTGGCGGAGTCATCGGTATGGAATTGGGTTCGGTTTATGCCCGGTTGGGTACGCGAATTACGGTCATAGAATACGCAGATCGACTGATACCCGGCATGGACGAGTCCATGAGCCGCGAACTGCATAAAGTATTACAGCCCCTGGGAATGGAATTCTATTTTGCGCATAAAGTAACAGAGGTCACCACAAAAGGCCGTAAAACCCAGGTACGGTTTAGTCGGTTGAGCGATGGAATGGACCTTATGGTGGAAGCAGACTACACATTGGTTTGTACAGGTCGACGCCCCTTCACCGATGGTCTAAACCTCAAGATTGCTGGAATAGAAGTCGACGAACTTGGCAGGATTCCGGTCAATGAGCATCTTCAAACAGCCCAAAGCCATATCTACGCAATCGGAGATGTCGTTCGGGGCACTATGTTAGCCCACAAAGCAGAAGAGGAAGGTGTGTTTGTGGCCGAGGTATTGGCCGGACAAAAACCACACATCCACTACCACCTCATTCCCAATGTGGTGTACACCTGGCCCGAGGTGGCGTCGGTAGGATATACCGATCAAGAACTGAAAAGCCAGAATATTCCCTTCAAAACCGGACAATTTGCCTTCAAGGCCAGTGGACGGGCCCGGGCCTCCATGGATACCGATGGATTGGTGAAGGTTTATGCACACAAGGAAACCGACGAAATACTGGGGGTACACATGATAGGTCCACGTGTAGCCGATATGATTGCCGAGGCGGTGGTGGCCATGGAGTTCAGGGCGAGTGCAGAAGACATCGCTCGCATGAGTCACGCACACCCGACCTACACAGAAGTATTTAAAGAAGCCTGTTTGGCCGCAACCGCCAACCGGGCCCTGCATGCATGAGTCTAGTAGAGCCCAAACAAATTCAAAGCGCTGTGATGTCTTTCCCCTTTAATTATATATTACTTACTGATTTTTCAGAGGGTTCCAAAGTGGCGGCCGATTGGGCCGCGCACCAGATGGCCGAAAAGGGGGGGACCATGCATCTGCTGCATGCCCTTCTAATCCCAAGTGAGGGGCACGCCGTTTTGGTGAACTTACAGTCTAAATCGGAGAAAAATGCCCGGGATGATTTGCAAGATCAAAAAGCCGGATTGAGCCACTTGATGCCAGGATTACATGTCGAGTGCCACCTTATCCACGCTCAGGCCCCCGTAGTTGTTAAACGATTGACTAAAAGTTTGGGCGATGTACCCCTTGTAATGGGTACCCAGAGCAGGTCGGGCGTTGACGCTTTCTTGTTGGGCAATGCAAGCCATATAATGGCTGAGTATACCTCCGTTCCTCTGATATTAATTCCCAGTAAGTGAAACCTGGCTCAGTCGAACAATGTTTGTTGGCCGATGGGTTATTGGATTTGACTTCCACTGAGAGAATGCGCCGTATGCTCGATTCGTTGCAAGCTGATCAGAAACAGTTGCACATTTCGTTTGTAGATGAGTTTGGTTATGGCTCGGATAAACAGCAGATCAGCACGGCGTATGTCCTGCTCAAGAGCTTTGGCTTGTATGAACAGAATTTTGTGGTTCATCAGGCTGACGATACGGCTGACGGAATCCTTAAATATTTGTCGCAGCACCCTTTTGTCCTGCTTATTCTTCAGAAACGCATCTACAACTGGCTGGAGCGCTTGTTTGTGCCTTCGGTGGTTCGACAAATAAGCGCCCAAATGCCCATTCCCCTTTTGATCTTGCCCGACTAATGGGGTTCCTGACCGAAAATGGGGCGTCAACAACACATATTGATTCCTTCGCAATATTAATATTGATGAACCTATGAAAATTGCCCCAGGAACCGTTGCCGCCATAGCTGTGGAGATTACGGGAAGTTCCGCCGACGGAACGGAAAAGATTTTCCAGAAGCGCGATGAGCAGCATCCCTTTTATTTTCTGGTCGGACAGGTCGATATGATCCCGTTGCTGGAGGATGTTCTCATCGGTTTGTCGGCAGCTGATGTCTTCGAACTTGATGTGGCCATGGACCAGGCCTATGGACCCCACCGAGCAGAGCAAATGTCGGATTTGCCCATTGATATCTTTAGGTTGCCCGACGGAGGCTTCGACTCAGCCCACGTGGCTCCGGGCAAATGGTTGAATCTGGAGGATGAACAGGGCCAAAGCCACAAAGCCCGTGTCGTTTCGGTTGGTGATATGTCTGTGCGTTTGGATTTTAACCACCCACTCGCAGGTTATGATCTGCATTGCAGCGGAGTGGTGGTTGATGTGCGAGCAGCCACGGCCGATGAGTGCGCCCACGGCCACGTACATGGTCCGGGTGGAGTATTTCATTGAGCATTGATGTAAAAAATGGTCATGAAATACGCTGCCCCCACTATTTTTGCTTATTTAAAAGCTCTTCAAGCCCTAATCGTTTGCGGTGTTTGGGGTTGCTGCCCACCCGCGACCAAAGTTGGGCTATATTCATACCCTTTTTTGCGTAGTACTGGATTTGAGATCAGCGAACGGCATCAGGGGTTGGACAACTCGGTGCCTACTAATCATTTGCTTGCAAATCACGCATCTGCCAGTC
Source organism: Sphingomonadales bacterium (assembly GCA_016872215.1). GTDB lineage: Bacteria > Bacteroidota > Bacteroidia > UBA7662 > UBA7662 > F1-60-MAGs140. Next base: position 70,217 of record VHAX01000003.1, read on the forward strand.
ATTTGCCCGCGAATCTTTCGTCCATGAATCTTTCGTCCATGAATCATTTGTCCATGAATCATGCGTCTGCGAATCATGCATCCGCCAGTCATTTGCCCGCTAATCACTTGTCCGTGAGTCATATACCAGCACATCGTGTTCCTGTGAATCCAGAAGATGAGGTTGTTCCCGTACAGTATTCCCTGAGAATCCCCCAACCATCGGCACGCTACGCGGAGATTGAGATGCTCATTGACACGAGAACAAAAGATACAGTAGAGCTGGGTCTTCCCGTATGGGCACCAGGCTCGTATATGATCCGTGAATTCACCCGTAATGTGGACCGCTTTCAGGCCACCGACGCGGAAAGTGGGAGGCAATTGTCGTGGTGGAAGTGCCGCAAAAATGCCTGGCAGGTAAGCACCGGCGGTGTAGAGCGCATTCAGGTACGCTACAGGGTGTATGCCAACGAATTCAGCGTACGCACGAGCTATATCGATCAGGATCAGGCCGCACTTTTGGGCAGTTCCGTTTTTATGTGGGTGGAAGGACAACAATCTCGTCCACACATCCTGTGCATTTCATTGCCCCAGGCTTGGAAACAGGCGGCCACCGCATTGGTCCCAGTTGCCACCGAAACCAAGCAGCCGACCTTTCGAGCAGCGCACTACGACGAGCTGGTTGATTGTCCAATTCAAATGGGCAACTTCCCCGAATTCACGTTCGAGGCAGAAGGAATTCCCCATCGGGTAGTGATGCCCGGGGCCGGGAAGTTTCCCCGCAACAAACTAGAGCAGGATATGAAGGCTATTGTGGAGTCCTGCACCGAAATATTCGATCACCAGCCAAATCTTAATTACCTGTTCATCATTCAACACGCAGCCAAGGGTGGGGGTGGATTGGAACACGCCAACAGCACCACCCTGCAGACCCGTGAGGATGTCTACAATCAGCCAGAACGCTATACGGATTTTCTTGGCCTCGTGGCGCACGAGTATTTTCATCTGTGGAACGTGAAGCGTCTGAGGCCCGAAGCTCTGAATCCGTTTGACTACAACCGCGAGGTCTACACCCATCATCTTTGGTTTGCCGAGGGCATCACGAGCTACTACGACAATCTAATCCTTCGAAGGGCGGGCTTGTTGTCGACCGATAAATATCAAAAAACCCTTTTGGATGGCTTCAACGCCGTGCTGGGCAATCGCGGCGATCTGGAGCAGTCGCTCGCCGAATCCAGCTACGACGCCTGGATCAAATTCTATCTGCGCAATGAAAACAGCGGCAACACCACCGTTTCCTACTACAGAAAGGGGGCCATGTTGGGATTTGTGTGTGACGCGGCGCTGTGGCATCGCAGTGGTGGGGAATTTGGATTAGACAGTGTTATGAAGTGGATGTATGGTCGATTTGCTCTGCAGGAGCAAAGGGGATTTACAGATAACGAAATCAGGGACGCATTCCGGATGCATCTGGGGTCGGAGGCCGATAGCCTGTGGGATCGATACGTCTACGGTCGGGAAGCAGTCGACTTTGCCCGATATGCCAATTATGCAGGACTCATACTCAAGGATACCCAGGATTACATGCGGAAGGCCTATTTTGGCGCAGCAGGAAACCGAAACCCCGATGGATGGGTGGTCACCAGCCTCTGGGAAGGCAGTACGGCCTGGAAAATGGGGATACAAACCGGCGATGTGCTTATGAAATGTGCCGGAAAAGAACCCGAATCCGACTGGATCCGAGATTTAAAACCAGGCGACGTTTTGAAAGTGGAGGGGAAGCGTGATGGAAAGAAAATCGAATTCAAGGGAATTCTCGAAAGCGCACCCTTCCCCCGCTTTATGTGGTTGCGTGATCCTGCGGTCAACCCGTTGCAGAAAAAGGTATATGAACGCCTGTTTCAGGAAGCATTTTAGTCAGTTTCTTTGCTAAATTCAAGATTTATGAGCCGAAAAATACGCCGTTTATCATTATTTCTCTGTTTGAAATGGGCAATCGTTGGATTTCCACTGGCCAGCGCACAAACGCCAATATCCACTGATTCCCGAGGCAGCTTAGACCAGTTAGTGCCCCGGCAGCCCGATGAATTGATTCGCAGGCTGTTCGATTCATCACTTATGAACGGGCAATCATGGTCATTACTCACCTCCCTGTGTAAAGATGTTGGTCACCGCCTCACTGGCAGTGAAGGCGCAGCCAATGCCGTGATCCTAACCCGCAACCAGATGCTTCGCATGGGATACGATTCCGTTTGGTTGCAACCCGTGCAGGTGCCTGTTTGGAAACGAGGCGCGCCCGAACAGGCTCGATTGCTTATTTCAGCACCTGCTCAGGGGAGAATTAAGAAAGAGTATCAAATCGAACTGGCCGTTTTGGCTCTGGGGGGATCCATGGCCACGCCAGAGGGTGGACTAAGGGCGGAGGTTGTTGAAGTGGGTAGCCTAGATGAATTAAAAAAAATGCCGGGTGATTGGATTAAAGGAAAGGTGGTGTTCATCAACCAGAAAATGGATGTTCGCTACATCAATACCTTCGAATCCTATAGCCACTGCGCGTCGATTCGGGTTCAGGGTGCCGTAGAGGCCGCTCAAAAGGGGGCGCTCGCTGTTTTGGTGCGTTCCCTGACGCTCTCATTGGATTCCTTTCCTCATACTGGAATGATGGTGTACCGCGACAGCATCCCCCGCATTCCCGCAGCGGCGGTGAGTACCCTCCACTCGGAGCTCATGCATAGAGAATTACTGGCCGGAAAAAAGCTGGAGGTTGAGTTGGTTCTCAATAGCTCAAATCATCCCGATACCTTGTCACACAACGTAGTTGGCCAAATCACGGGCACAGAGAATCCCGACCGGTACATTACCCTGGGCGGGCATCTCGATAGCTGGGATGTGGGAGAAGGTGCGCACGACGATGGTGCCGGCTGTGTACACAGCATGGAGGCGGTTCGATTGCTGTTGAGCTGTGGATACAGACCAAGGAACAGTATAAGAACAATCCTGTATATGAATGAAGAGAACGGCATGCGGGGTGCCCGGGAGTATGCGCGCCTCGCGCGGGAAAAACAGGAAATGCATCTGGTCTCTATAGAATCAGACCGGGGCGGATTTTCGCCCCGCGAATTCCATGTGGAGGCCGACAGCCAGAGCATTGCTGAATTGCAGCCGATGGTTGGAGCTCTGCAAGACTATGGTATCCATCGCATAAGGAAGGGGGGCAGTGGCGCGGACATCGGACAAATGCGGGATCAGTGCGAATTGCTCATAGGTTTTGTGCCCGAATCGCAACGATATTTCGACTACCACCACGCCCGTACCGATGTTTTAGAGTCGGTGAACCGCCGCGAGCTGGAATTGGGTTCTGCCGCTCTGGCAGCGTTACTTTATTTGCTCGACCACAAGTAAACCCTTCGCCGGGTTCTTTGTTCTACTTCAATTAACTGGCGCCACTGGCTCAGTGAATTGGGGGTTTCCCCGTAAGCACCCCTCGAACATCAGGAATTTCGCACCCCCATTCACCCCACGACCTCGGTTCCTACCTCTTGTTCTGAAGTCAAGAATTCCCTTCGGGTACTCTATGAGCAGGAGTTGATGCATTCTGAGCAATCTGTTGATTTTTAGTTGAGAAAATGAGAGTCTATCGGTATGGGTATGGAATCCGCTGGAACTGCATCCTGAATGGGAATTAGACGCGCTTTTCGATGAATGAGCCATCGCCATCGGTGATAGGCTACGTAGGGCGACTAAAAGAACAGCATATATTCAACGAAGAGGTTGTGCAAAGGGTTCGCTACAGGTGCTACCTGAAACCATCTCTTCAACATTCCTCTATTAAAAGCGTGCGGAAACGTCTCACTTTTGGAAACATCATACTCGAAATTCAGAAAATTCAGGGTATCACCGTGAAGTTTTGGATGCGGTTGACCCACTATCTGGGTAGGGGACTTGAAGAAGCCGCCTCGATGGCCACATTAATAGAGATTTTGTTATGGGATGAAACTTCAGATGATGGATAGAACGTCTGTTGGGTGATGAAGTTCTGAGGTGAGATGGAAATTTGATGAGAGATAGAGTTTCTGTCGGGGGAAAGGGCTGCTTTCGGGGGATGAGCCTCAGTTGAGGGAAAGGACTTCGTTTTGGGGATGGAGTTCCGGATTAGGAACGGGACTTCAGTTGAAGGATGAGCTTTTGATGGGGGATGAAGTTTCTGTTGGGGTAAAAAAAGAACTCCCGAGTGGTTCGGGGGGTCAGGGAATGCGCTAAAAGACTCTTAAGATTCGGGGAACAAAGCTTGCATATAAGCGCTTGCGGCCAGAACCCCATCACCCGCCGAGGTTAGTAGCCGGGGTTCTGCCTCAGTTTTGGGTTCGCCACGAGGTCGGAAAGGGGCAGGGGATACAACTTGAATTTGGGATCAATTCCCTGGCCTGCCACTACGCCGCCCTTGAAAGGCCATAGGTAGTCCGATTCTATAAAGCGATCAAACCGGATCAGGTCACTACGGCGGTGTGCTTCCCAATACAACTCGCGACCCCGTTCATCACATATTTCATTCAGGCTGGGCAATGCGCTCACATTCTGGGAGGTGTTTCCAAAGGCACGCTCGCGCACCTTGTTAAAGGCCTCAATGGCGCGAGATGTGTTGCCACCCCCACGTGCTGCGGCTTCGGTATGCATCAGGTAAACATCGGCCAAACGAAACATGGGAAAGTCAATATCCATGAAGTTCTTTTGGGGGTCTGATCCGAAAGCCCCCGTACGCGTTTTGTTGTTGAATTTAGACACCAGATAGCCCTGACTGAATTCCGACCACACCAACATATCGCGGGTCATGCCAACCGAATCCATCAGATTGCGGGAATCGCCGGGCCTGAACAAATCACGCAATACGGAGGTGGCCCGGTTTCCGCCCCATCCGCCGTCGGTTCCCCTCTTGGCACGGTAGGCACTATCGGGCGCTGCCGGGGTGGAACTCTTCACCAAAAATGTGGTACCGCCATAGTTTTGAGAGCGTAGACCATCGAAGTTAACTGCGAAGATGACCTCGTCGTGACAAAGGTGGTTGTCGGCCAGAAAGAGCCACTGGTAATTCGTCTCCAATTGGTAGCCAGCATCCATAATCTTTTCGCAATAGGTGATGCAATCCGGAAAGCGGGGGGTGCCGATATATTCTTCGGCATTCAAATACAATTTGGCCAGCACCATCCAGACAGCGGCGCGATCGGCTCGACCATATTCATTGGCCCTAGGTTGGGGTAGGAGATTTTCAAGGTCTTTCAATTCTTGCTCCACATAGCTGAATAATTCTGCACGGGACGCCTGATCGGGAACTCCAGAGCCGGGGCGGTCTTCTTCGGTAACCAATGGCACATTTCCAAAGAGGTCAATGGCGTGGTAGTACGATAAAGCGCGTATAAAGCGGGCCTCTGATTTGTATCCGCGAATACGCTGCTTGTCGGCCGCACTAAAGTTCTTCTCGTTCATCCATTCATCAGAGCAGTAGTAGATGAACTCATTGCACAATGGAGCCTGATAGAAAATCCGGGCATACATCATATTCACGAACGAGCTTTGTGAGTTCCAATCGGCCTCGTTGAGGTCTCGAATGGATGCATCGTTGGCCCATGCGCAAACGGCCTCGTCTGTGGGCAGTTCCTGGAGGTTCCACAGCACGCGCAGGTACTGCGAAAAACCCTCATCGCCCGACACGTCACCTTGTCCGGCGGGTCCAGCATTGCCCGATAGCGATAGTCCACCGTAGATTTTAGCCAGTACATTGATGTAGTTGGCCGGATCGGCATACACCTTGAGGGCGTTCAGGCCGTATTTGGGTTGAAGATTGAGGGCATCAAAGCAGGATGTCGTTGCGCCCAAGGAAAGTAGGAGCACCAGCATCCAGAGATATGGAAAGCGAATTTTTTTCATAGGGATGGGCATTAATTATTGTTATCCAAATTAGAATTTGACATTCAGGCCCAGGCTGTATACGCGGGCTCTTGGGTAGATGTTGTTGTCGATACCCCCGAAAATCTCCGGGTCGATTCCTGAATACTTGCTGAGCACGAGCACATTCTGCACAGAGGCGGTGGCGCGAAGGGCTAAGTTGTTGCCGAAGGGGCGACCAAAATCATATCCCACGAAAATATTGTCGAGTCTCAGGAAATCGGCCTTCTCGAGGTAGTAGTCGGATTTCAATTGTGCGAGGCGGAAGTTCGTGTTGAGGTAGTCGACCGGTACATTATTGATGAAGCCCAGACTACCCCCTGTGGCCGCCAGATTCGCCCCATTGGAATTGACGTTGTTGTAGACATAGCGACCCAATTCGGCTCTCATCGAGAAACCAGCTGTCCACCGCTTCATACGCAGATTCGAAAAGAAGCCGAGATAGGTGGCAGGGATGGGGTTTTTGCCTTTCTGAAGGTGTTTGGCGGTCGGACTACTGATCGTGTCTGTGCCGTTGGGTGCCCAATATTTTCCTTCGAGTGGTTTTCCGTCTTCTCCATAGATTTGGCGATACATATAAAAGGCATAAGGAGCGAAACCTACACTATGAATCTGTATGGTGTTGCCCACACCGCCAGCGATGCCGCCCACCAGGATGCCCTGGCTTGAAGAGTCCGGAACGCGAGTCAGCTTTGTGATTTCTGTGCGATTCCAGGTTGAATTCAGCCCGAATTCCAGATTCGTGTTTTTCTGGTCGATCGCCACCAGGTTCAGGGTCATTTCAACCCCTTCATTCTCCAGGTCACCCACATTGGTAAGCAATAAATCCGAGAAATTGGTGCCGGCGATGGTGGGAATAACGGCGAGGAGGTCGTAGGTCTTTTTCTTGTAGTAGTCGACCGCGCCATTCACCCGATTGTTCCAGAAGCCGAAGTCGAGGCCCATGTTGGTGCTGGCGGTTTCCTCCCACTTCAGGTTGGCATCGTAGCCCTGTGGGCGAAGCATCGGGTAGAATGACTCGCCGAATTGGTATTGTGCCGAAGGTGTACTTTGGGTGTAGGCCGCAACATAACCATAATCGCCAATGCCGTCCTGTTGTCCGGTACGTCCCCAGCCCACACGCAGTTTCAGGTTTGAAATCGTGTTGGAACCCACAAATGGGGCCATTTCGCTGATTCTCCAGGCGGCAGCCACCGAGGGGAACAGGCCCCAGCGGGTTTCCGGACTAAACCGTGATGATCCATCGGAGCGTAGTGTGGCGGTCACCAGCAACTTCTCGTCAATGTTTACATTCATTCTGCCGTAGAACGACATCAGCGCGTTTTCGGTTTCGAAATCAAACGGTGCTGCTTTTTGGATTGTGTCGCCCTTTACATTCAGATCCGGGAACGCCGGACTAAAAGTATTCCATTTCTGGAAGCTGTAGCCCCCGGTGAAATCCGTGCTGCTGATGCCTGCAAATTTCTTTTTGTAGTTGAAAAAGGTTTCCAGCAACTGATTCGACTTCTCCATACTGTATTGGTTGTTGACCCCCTTGCGCACCCAGGCCGATGCAGCGGTGGAGTCGATGAACACCGTGCCCGAACTGCTGGAGAAGTCACCCCCCAAACTCAGAAACAGGTGCAGGTCCTTCAATCCTGGCATTTCGAAATCGAACAAAACATTTCCCAGGGAGCGGTTCACGCCGCTTCGGTCGTCCTTTTGGTTGAGGAGACCAACCGGATTTCGGGGAGACAGGTCGAGTGGACGGGCAGCATTGGCCCATTCGAAATAGCCATTATAAGCTATGGTGTCGCGGCGCACGGGTCTGGTGGGGTCGAAAACCACTGCTGAACCAATGGCACCTCCGTCTGCGAAGCGATTCTTGATGTGGTAGTATTTCGCATTGAGGTCTACTTTCAGGTGATTGTTCAGCAATTTCGGTGTTATGTTTAGATTCATCCCCGAACGTTCCAACTTGCCGGTTCCGAGGTTGCCTTGTTCGTCGTAGCGCTCCAGTCCTACGCGATAGGGAAGCACTCTGCTTCCACCGGAAAGGGTGAGGTTCACATCGTTCATCAGTGCCATTTGGTAGATTTCATTCTGCCAGTCGGTCGAGTTATTGGCCGTGGGCTCATTAATCAGTGTTTTCTGACGGGTGCTACCCAATCGGCGGATTACATCTTTCAATTGTGCGGTGTCGAGTACAACGATGGTGCGCACGATTTGTTTGGCCGAGGAATTGGTGCTGAGCTCTATGGAGAACTTGCCGGATGCCGCCCTCTTGGTAGTGATGAGGATAACGCCATTGGCCGCTCGCGAACCATAAATAGCTGCTGCAGAGGCATCTTTCAAGACCGTGAAGCTTTCAATGTCTTCGGGGTTGATGAGTGCCAGTGGGTTGGCCGCACCAGCAATACCACCGTTGTCGACCGGCACACCATCGATTACAATGAGGGGATCGTTGCTTGCGTTGAGTGAGGATCCTCCGCGTATGCGGATCACGCTTCCGCTACCCGGCAAACCGCTGTTTTGGGTGATGCGCACACCTGGCGTTTTGCCCACTACCATTTGTTCGGGTGTCGCAAAATTACCCTGTTGGAAATTCTTGGAAGGAATGGCACTTACTGCGCCCGTGAGATCACGCGATTGAGTGGTGCCGTATCCTACAATCACAGTCTCACTCAGCATTTTCACATCTTCTGTTAAAACAAAATTTAAAGTAGAACGGGTGCCTGCGGTGATCTTGGTTGATGAGGTGGCGGTCACATAACCCAGGAAAGAGGCTTGAACGATAATAGTGCCTGGGACGATGCCGGAGATGGTGTAGCGACCGGTAGCGTCGGTCACCGAGCCCGTGGTGGTGCCTTTGAGGGTCACCGCAGCACCCGGAATAGGCATCTGGGCTGCATCGAGTACTTGTCCGGTCAGGCTGCCTGAGCTTTGGGCGTTGATTCCCGAAGAAAACATCGTGAGGCAAAAGACCAGAATCATCAGAATTTTTGGGTAGTTATTCAATTGCATAATTAAAAATAATAGGTTTAAACAAGTGTTATATAATTTTATGTTGCATCACGCTGGACACACACTGAAATAAGAAAATCGTTATTTGAGCTGAAATATATGCACAACGAATTAGAATAGAAAAATTGACAGGCCTTTTTCCGCAATATTTATTTATAAACATATTTTTTTTTTCATATCTTTTCTCTTAACTTAGACCTTCAATTTTTTAAATCTTTTCACGAAACCCAAAATATCTTATGCGTGTACTCTCCAAATTCCTCGCGCTGGTGTTGTTTGTGTTGCTGCTGGGTGGCGGCAATTCTTCGGCCCAGCTCAGGTATGTCAATGAAATGTTCAATGACGCCCAACTGACCGTCACAAACAATGTGGTGTTTGGTCAAAACCACCATTTTTTTCCACCCACCACCACCTATCCTGTACTGGATGTAAAAATGCGTGTATACCAGCCCAATCAAATGGTGGACACACGTACGGATCGCCCGGTGATCGTGTACATACACGCGGGCAACTTTTTGCCGCCTGTGGTCAATGGAGGTATCGGGGGTTCAATCAATGACAGCGCCGCGGTCAACCTGTGTATGCAGTGGGCCAAGCGTGGTTATGTGGTCATTGCCCCATCCTATCGTTTAGGTTGGAATCCGCTGGCAGCAACGGAATTGGAGCGTAGGGCTCAGCTATTGAATGCGGTGTATCGTGCCATCAATGACATCAAATGCGCTGTTCGTTTCATGCGCAAGACGGTTGTTGAAAGTGGCAACCCCTACAAAATCGACCCGAATGACATTGTTCTATACGGACAGGGTTCAGGAGCTTATGTGGCTTTGGCTTATGTGACGATGGACAAGCATTCGGAAATTTCTATGCCCAAGTTCCAGCTTCCCAATGGCCAGTCGGTAGTGGATACCAATATTGTGGGCAACCTGCAGGGCTTTAATGGTCTGCTGAACGTCAACAACCACGTTGGATACTCATCTTCTGTTAAAATGAGCATCAACGCGGGTGGGGCTTTGGCCGACACCACATGGCTTGAGGCCGGTGATGCCCCGATGGTATCCTTTCAAGCAGTTCGTGATCCATTCGGTCCTTATCGCAACGGTATTGTAGTAGTACCGACAACCATGGGTAACGTAGTAGAGGTACAAGGCGCGGGTATTTTCATCGACCGTGCGAATCGCCTGGGAAACAATGCCGCTTTCAGTAATGCATCGATGTTTACCGATCCGGTTTCGAATCAGGCCCGTTCCTGGTACTACCAGACCATTCCTTATATCTACCCTCCTCCCAACGACCAAATCAATGTGGGCGGAGGTGAAGGGCTGTTCCCCATTGTTCGTCCGATTCGCAATGTCCCGCCTTTGTACATATTCTCCAACGAGACCGACCCTTGGACATGGTGGGATTCTGCCACTCTCGTACAATATGTGGCCGCCGTGAACGCTCAAACGGGTGGAACCTACAATGCTGCGTCTCTACATGCACAGGGAATGATTGGCAACCCGAACATGAGCCGGACTCATGGCCTTACTTTCATCGATACCATTCAAAGATATATACATCCACGCATTATGAAGGTGCTGCAACGCGAGCGCAACATTACTTTCCGCGTGAATATGACCAATCAGGTGGTTGACCCAGCGGGTATGCATGTGGCAGGTAATTTCCAAGGTTGGACCCCTGCCAACTCGCCCATGTCTGTAGACCCCAATGATCCCAACGTGTGGGTTTATACGGCCAAAATCCCTCAAGGATCTGGAATCGAGTACAAGTTCGTGAATGGTCTTGGTGGTTGGGAAGGAATTGGCGGATTATCGTGTGCCAATGCTGGTGGTAACCGCCATCTGGCAGTGGAGAACGACACAACATTAGGTTTGGTGGTTTATGGTCGTTGCGACAATACACCTCCCGGTTTACCCCGTTCGGTTACCTTTCGGGTCGATATGACGGGTCTCACCGTTTCTCCTCTAGGTGTTCACGTGGCTGGTAGCTTCCAAGGCTGGAACCCCAATGGCACGCCCATGAGCCAGAGTGCGACCAATCCTTCCATCTATACCTACACAACCCAAATTCTGCAGGGTGTGAGCATTCAGTGGAAATATATCAACGGAAACGCGTGGGGGAATGATGAGGCTGTTCCCTCAGCTTGCGGACAGGACAACGGATTAGGTGGTTACAACCGCTACTTGCTAGTAGTTGGTGACACCATACTCCCCGCTTATCTGTTTGGTAGCTGTAACACTGCAGGAACGCCAATCGTGTACCGCAACGTTCGCATTCAGGTGAATATGGCCGGTCAGACCATCCACCCAGCGGGTGTAGGTGTGGCAGGTAACTTCCAAGGCTGGAATCCCGCCGCTACACGCATGATTCAATCGTCCTCCAACCCCAATGTCTATTACTTCGACACCACATTGGCCGACGGCTATTCTATGAGCTACAAGTTTATCAACGGTGACTCATGGGGACAGGATGAGCCTTCTTCTGGTCCTTGTTTCAATGGCGGTAACCGCGGTCACAACCTCACAGCAGACACCGTGTTGCCTGCCTACTTGTTTGGCGGTTGCACGACCGGTTTCCCAGGTGTAGTTAATGGTACGCTGACCTATGACAACACAGCATCGACTCCTATGACCAATACGACTGTGAATCTGGTTTCTTCTGGCAATACTGTAGCAACTGTAACAACTTCAGCTACTGGCGGATTCAGTTTCAGCAACGTGCCAAATGGTTCATACGGCCTCGGCTTCAGCACCAACAAGCCATGGTCTGGTGTTAGTTCGACTGATGCCCTTCAGGTTTCCCGCCACACAGCTCAGGTAGCCTTGTTGTCCGGCATTCGTTTGTCGGCCGCCGACGTAAATGCGTCAAACTCTGTTACTTCTACTGATGCCCTTCAGATTTCACGTCGTGTGGCGCAGCAGATTGCGTCATTCTCTGCAGGCAACTGGAAATATGGCAATCCCAGCATCTCCGTGAATGATAACACGGTAACAGTGAACGTTAAGGCTCTGTGCACGGGTGACGTCAACGGTAGTGGAACGCCCAACGTGAATTTGCGTGAGTCGTTCTCTGCTATGAATGAGCAAGGTGTGGTACATACCTCTGTCTCAGATTATGACTTCAACCTTTATAGCGATCAGGGTTTGTCTTTGGGTGCAGCTACCATCAACCTAACGCTTCCTGCCGGAATGGAGGTTACTTCTGTTGTATCTACTGGTCCATCTGCACAGGACGTTGTGTTCCACCAGAAGGGCAACGAACTCCGCATTGCATGGCACACCCTGAGTCAGTGGAATGTGGCCGCCGGTGCGCCAATCTTCCGCGTATCTGCTAAAGGTCATGTTGCTGGTACCTTGGAAGTGGGCAGCCTCACCGAGTTGGCCAATTCATGGGCTGAGTCGATGCCTGGATTTGGTCTGCGTGGCCCTCGTTTGGTGTCTGCTCCTGCCGCTCAGTTCAGTGTGTATCCAAACCCCAGCAGTGGTTTGTTTGAGGTTCAGACGGTGCAGGTTGCTGATGAAATCCTGATTTCGGATGTGATCGGCCGCGAGGTTCGTCGTGTTGTACCGGTTTCTACTGCCACTTCTATGAATTTGTCGAACCAGCCCCACGGCGTTTACTTTGTTCAGGTACGCACGGGCAATAATGTGGAAACTAAGCGTTTAGTCATACGCTAAGCAGTTTCTTTCAGATTCGTTCAGGGGGGCTTATGCCCCCCTTTTTTTTGATGGAGCCCTGTATTTATGTAAATAATAATTGTTATGAAAAAAATTGGTTTTTTCCTATTCGTAGTTGTTTGTTCTTTGATTCTGGGTCAAATGGCATTTGCACAAAAGCCCCCGATTTTTCAGTTGGGGCCTCGAATTGGGGTAGCCTCTGAGTCTTTGTTCGATGCGGCCAGTACCCCGAATCCGTTGGGCGCGATCAAGAGTGACCCCACCTTAAGTTATCATGGTGGACTCTATATGCGCTTGCAATCACGCCGTTTGAGCCTTCAGCCGGAGTTGTTGTTCAGCAGCGCAGCTTCTTCACTTCAGGTGGTGAATTATCCCGGTGGTGCTGCTAAGGTGCTGAATCTGGATGTGCGTAGGGTATCGGTACCAGTCGTAGTGGGCATTCGGTTCTTCAAAATATTACGAATGCAGGTGGGGCCATCCTTCAACAATTTAGCACAGCTCAAACTTCGTGATGCTGTGAATGCCACCTCATTCGAACATAATTTCCGAAAGTCTGAGATCAGTGGAATGGCGGGGATTGGTTTGGATTTAGGAAATTTGGTATTGGATGTTCGTTACCAATCGCCTCTAACAAATTTTGCCCCTGAGTTTACTATAGGCGGACAAAAATTTCCAACCGACGGAACCCCCGGCACGTGGATGCTGACTGCCGGTTTCAAGTTGTTTTGATCTGGGGGCTAAATCCCTTATTTGTGTTACTTTTTTGGGATACTGTCCTCATGTAACCAGCGATATTTCTGGTTCTTTTTAGTTAAACCGTTCGCTCCATTTATGAATGGAGCCCTGTTCTCTCAGTGACACCACTGATTTTTTATATGTAATAAGGATGGATTATTAATGGGCTACTGCATTTCAATTATAGGAACGCCGTTGGACACATGGAAATAATGCCTTAACTCATTGTGGAAATCCGATAATGTTATTTTTTTAGATGCTGTTCATTTATGCCTGCTGAGGCATGCCCATGGGCGCTTTTGGTAATCCTGCCCCCGGGTACTAAGGGCTGCAGCTATTTCTTAATCGGTTTGCGCACGCACCTTAATGAAAATGCACTTTTCTTATAATCGTCTATCATAAAAATCCCCTCCGGTATGGGTTGCTATTTTAGTAGGAAGTAGTATTTTTGGCAAACGGGCTATTTTGTTTGGCGGAAGATCCGAAGCGCGTTTGAAATGAGTAGGAAATAGTATTTCCGGCAGCAAATAAAAATGTTACAACGTACATCGACCATTGTGAAATGAGAGCGCAGTTTATTTGGCAAATAATTATAGGTGCCTTGCTGATGGGTAACGGTTTTCAAGCCATTGCGCAGAGCTTTCCCCGCATTATGTGGTGGTACAATACGGGTGATTTTTCGGCAGGTCAGTCCTCTGCAGCAGACCTCGATGGGGACGGGTTTTTGGAAATTGCCTTTGGTTGTTACAGGAACGACTCTAGCTTGCATGTCCTTAATGCCGATAACGGAAGCCTGCTTTGGAAATTCAATGCCTCGGCAACCGGCACCCACGGCTGTAACGACGCAGCGCCTTTGTTGACCAATATTGACGGATTGGGCGGGCCTGAGGTTGTCCTGGCATCTTCGTGCAACCCTCGAACCTTTGCCTTCAGGGGAAACAACGGGCAACTTCTGTGGACCAACATTGCAAGGGGTAGCGATTCTCCGCCCACGGTAGCCGACGTAGACCAGGACGGAAAGCCCGAGATTCTACACGGAGAATTCGGCGGGTGGGTTCGTTGTATCAATGCAGAAAACGGAACCACCGCCTGGAATCTGGCAGTCGACCTGAATTCGTGGATACAAACCGCTCCAACCATTACCGATCTTAACCGGGATGGTAAACTGGATTTCGTGGTCGCATCCTGGAACTTCAATTATCTGGACTCTGTGTTTGCATTCGATGGGTATACCAGGCAGCGCCTCTGGGCTTTCCCCGTTCATGATCATATGTATCATGGTAGCGCCATTGCTGATCTGAACAGCGACCAATATCCGGAAGTAATCATTGGCGCATATAACGATACAGTTTACTGTCTTCAAGGCCAAAGCGGTCAACCCTTGTGGAAATTCAAAGCGGGCGGTTATGTAGGAGGTCCTGTTACAGTCGGCGACCTGAATCGGGACGGTTCATGCGAAGTGGTATTCGTTGGCGGTTCCAAATTAAGTGTTCTGGACGCAACAGGCTCATTGCAATGGGAATACACCATCCCCAATTTCGGGCAATGCTTTCGGGGTGTAGTTTTGGCGGACATAAACAACGACCTATGTTTGGATCTCGTTTTTGGAACGAGCAAAGGAATTCTGTATGCCCTTAGCGGCTGCAACGGCGCAATGTTATGGAATATAAATCTTGCGCAACATTACGGGGATAATCGGTATGAACTTGACCACGCCCCACTTGTCGCTGATTTTGATGCGGACGATACCCTGGAAGTTTTTATCGTTGGAGGATATGGTATTTATGCCACCAACATGTCTGGAAATTTTGGGAGAGCGTATATGATCAAAGTTGGAAAAGGAAATGGTCCGGCTTGGCTTAACTTCCAAAGGGATACACGCCGGCAATCTTCCCTTTGCTTTGATGCTTTAACACCTGTGGAAGATCCTGATCTGGAAAACAACGACTTTTCACGGAATGCCCCCACAATTTTTCCCAACCCTTCCCGGGGTAATGTGTTTTTGACTTGGAATACGACGCCAGCATCGGCCTTCTCTCTAAGCTATCAATGGTCCATAACGGATATGATGGGACGCATCCTCCAAAGCGGGATTGCGCTGCAACCCGGTGACCGCATCGAAACTTCCGGGCTTAGTCCCGGCTCATACTTTCTTCATACCAAAGGTTTTTATCAGCTTGAATGCGCAACGACGAAAGAAAATTTCATGTCTGTTGGTTCGGTGCTACGTTTCGTTTTGGAAAACGGCCTTTAACACAATACGCTAACAACAAGTACCGAATTCCGCGATAGTGCCAACGACCGCACTGACGCCAATTACCACAACGGGCCGGCCTTTCCCGCGGCAACTTTACGAACGCAGCGGACCGAGAAAGCGGATTTCTTGAAGCCATCCATCATAAAAATTCCCTCCTGGTTGTAATCGACAAAACGCCCCCATGCTCCGTTGATGTTACTGGCCGTTGCGCTCCACCAATAACCATAGCTGCCGATTCCACCAAATGAACCGTCTGCCGCACGGAATCCCGCGGGGCGTCCGTTGAAGCCCGAGGCATTATTTCCCGGGAAGCCGGGGGTCCAGCCGGTACTCATCTTCAGGGTAGTTCCTGCAGTTTTTTCGCCACCCAGAAATTGAGTCAGCGCCGTCCACTCGTCATGAGTGGGTACACGCCAGCCGGTCGGACAAATACCCCTGGGGTCGTTTACCACATGCCAGTTGTAAAGGTAACCCAATTGAGCGACTTTTGATTCAGAGCTGTCGGGTGCTATTCGGGCCGCGGTATTGGAACGGGCCCATTCTGTCCGGGCCCGAATCTGGGGGATCGGTTCGCCATTGCGAAAGCGAGTAGATTTCAAATTTTCGGTGGTCCATTCCAGGGCACCGATGATTTTGGTTGGATATTGATTACCCTCCGAATCCTTCGTTTGAGCCCATGCCGGATTGCAAATCAGTCCTAATATAAATAAACCGACGCATGCGAATCTACTATATGTTGGCATGTAAGATTTTTGGTGGTGATGGACGGAATCGAACCGCCGACACAAGGATTTTCAGTCCTTTGCTCTACCAACTGAGCTACATCACCGAATGAGGTGCGAAGGTACGGAAAAAGCGGGACATTTTTAAAATCGGGTGGACTAATTCCTTGATTGCTGGTGTTTGAAGGCTTGTTTGCTCCTGACTTACCCCACTTAAGGAAACATTCGTTTGCCATACGGTTTTATATTTTTTGCTTCCTTATCTTGCATTCTGTTTCATGGCTATGATCGCACAGCTCGTTTTTTTGGTATTACTGATTGGTGGGGTTGGTTTGTTTGCCCGCAAGATTTCCTCCATTGTCCGCAACATACGCCTGGGGAAGGCGGAATCGCGTACGGATCAGCCCTCCAGAAGGTGGAAACAAATGGTGCGGGTGGCTTTGGGTCAGGGTAAGATGCTCACACGTCCTGTGGCGGGTTTTTTTCATGTCCTGATTTACGCTGGGTTTATATTGATCAACCTGGAGGTATTGGAAATTGTACTGGATGGATTGTTGGGAACGCACCGAATTTTCAAGCCCATTTTGGGCGCTTTTTATGAAGTGATCATCGGATTTTTTGAGCTATTAGCGGTGGGAGTACTCATCGCCTGTATTATTTTTCTGTGGCGGCGCAATATTCAGAGGCTGGAACGATTCCACAAACCGGAGTTATCGGGCTGGCCGTTCCTGGATGCGAACCTGATCCTGATCATTGAAGTGGTATTGATGGGCGCATTTCTGCTGATGAACATTGCCGAAGCCAATATGTCCGATCGAGGGGGATACCTGTTGAGCAATCAACTGGGTTTTTTATTTGAGGGGATGTCGGAAGGTGTACTGCATACCCTTGAGCGGGTAGCGTGGTGGGGGCACATCATCGGAATACTGGCTTTTCTCAACTATTTGCCCTACAGCAAGCATTTCCACATACTAATGGCATTTCCCAATACTTTTTATGCCGATTTGGTGCCGTCCGGACGAATATCCGTCATGGAAAGTGTTCGTAAGGAGGTTTCCCTTATGCTCGATCCGGATGCGGACCCGTTTGCTTCTCCTGCTGACGTATCGGACGGGGACCAGCCTGGTCGTTTTGGCGCGCAGGATGTGACCGACCTGAGTTGGAAGTCGCTGATGGACGCTTATAGTTGCACGGAATGTGGCAGGTGCAGCTCAGTTTGTCCTGCCAACATCACAGGTAAGAAATTGTCGCCCCGCAGCATCATGATGAAAACGCGCGACCGCTTGGAAGACGTGGGAAAGTTGTTGGATCAAGGCCAAGAAGCAGGATCAGATGGCCAATTTCTTTTGGGCGATTATATAACCGCTGAGGAGTTGCAGGCCTGCACCACGTGCCAGGCGTGCGTTGAGGCTTGTCCGGTTCTCATCAACCCGCTCAGCATCATCACCGAACTCAGGCGCTACCAATCGATGGAGGCGGGTGAGCAACCTGGCGAATGGAAATCGATGTACACCAATATTGAAAATAACGGCGCACCCTGGCAGTTCCCTGCTGCTGATCGCCTGGGATGGGCTGCACCCTCTAAAAGTCAATAGAATGGACGCGTTCAGCGATGATTTAAACATACGCACGATGGCCCAATGGCAGTCGTCGGGCGACAAGCCAGAGGTTTTGTTTTGGGTTGGATGCGCCGGCAGTTTCGATGAGCGGGCGCGTCGTGTGACCCGTGCAGTGGCCCAAATCCTGGAGCATGTCGGTATGAGCTTTGCTGTTTTGGGCACAGAGGAGAGTTGTTCGGGCGATCCAGCCCGGAGGGCAGGAAATGAATTTTTGTTCCAGATGCAGGCTATGCAGAACATCATGGTGATGAATGGATATGGGGTTCAGAAAATTGTGACTGCTTGTCCACATTGTTTCAATATCATTCGCAACGAATACCCGGAATTGGGCGGTCATTATGAGGTGGTGCATCACGCTACCCTGCTGCAGCAGCTGATCAACGAAGGTCGACTGAAGGTCAAGGAAGGTGGAGCGTTTAAGGGAAAGCGTATTACCTTCCATGACTCCTGCTATCTGGGCCGAGCCAATGGCATCTATGAGGCCCCTCGCGAAGTGTTACAGTCTCTCGATACAGATTTGGTAGAGATGAAAAGAAGCCGCGCTCAGGGTCTGTGCTGCGGTGCCGGAGGTGCACAATTGTTTAAGGAATCTGAAAAGGGGTCGGGTGAGGTACACCACGAACGGAGTCGAGAAGCCATTTCCACTGAGGCCACTATTGTGGCTGTGGCTTGTCCGTTTTGCATGACTATGATGCGCGACGGTGTAAAGCATCATAACAAAGAGGATGAAGTGGAAGTATTGGATATTGCAGAGTTGATTATTCGATCGGGTGCATCGTCTTCGTCCAACGCCTAGTAAAGTCATACCCCCCATTCTGAGCTATTATGGCAACCGAGATTGAATACCACGGATTCTTCGAAATGATCAGGTATCAACATTCTAGTCAATAATGATCACGAGCCCCATCACCGACACATCACAGGGTATTTTGAATCAATTGCCCCCATTCGATTCTGTGCAGTGGCCTGACCGTTGCCGAATCTGGATTTATGTTTCGAATCGGCCATTTGAGACCCATGAACAAATTGAATTGGCAGAGCGCCTGTCGGAATTTGCCGCGAATTGGTCGGCCCACAAACTGCGTTTGACGGCCTACAGCATGGTATTCATGAATCAGGTCATCGTATTGGGCGTGGATGAGCAGGTGCAGGCCATCTCGGGTTGCAGCATTGATGCCTCAGTACACTTTGTGAAGGATTTTGAGTTCAAATGGGGGGTAGTACTCCTTGACGGTGGACGATTGGCACGTTATGATGGTGGTTGCCTGAGGGTTGAGTCTTTGGCTCAAGCTCGCCAAAATGTTGCGCTGGGGGTCATTAACCCCCGAACCTGGTTTTTCAATTCCTTTGCCCAAAACGCAACTCAACTGCGCAGTGATACCTGGATGCAAGCGAATTCCGGGCTCTTTGCCCGGATGTTGGGATTTTGAAACCCAAGGCATTGAACAGCACAAGCCTAACGAACTATTAGGCTTTTTATAGCCTGAAGGCTTTTATTGATGGCAATAAGCTAGTAATGGTTTGGGTGTAGATCGACCCCTAGCGAGGAGTTGAAGCATTCAAGCTAACGACATGAAGGTTTGCCTACCTCCTTTCTGGGTTTTGGCAACAGAAAAGAGTTTTCAACCATAAATCGAGGGTCGAGCATTACGGGGTTGACCATTTCGGGGACAACCAAAAATCGGGAGTCGATCTTAGATCGGGGACAACCAAAAATCGGGGGTCGATCTTAGATCGGGGTCGACCATAGGTCATGGGTCGACCTTAGATTGGGGTCGACCATAAGTTGGGGTTCGATCATAATCGAGGGTTGTCCATTACGTGGTTAACCCTAAATTGGGTGTCAACCGAGTATAAGCATACTGAATCATATCAACATGTTAAATACTCAGTTCTGTTAACGGCTAATCACCAAGCGTCCGTGGCCCAAACCATCAATGCTGATGAGGTAAAGTCCCGAAGGCAGGGGGTTGCCTCCATCTGAGTGCAGATTCCAATCCATCACAGATTGGCCGGCTTCCATGCGTAAGGTCGACAACAGTTGTCCCTGTATGTTGCGAATATCTATGGTAGCTGGTGCAGCCGATTGATCTTCTGCACGTTCAATGAGCGCACGCTCCGAGCTTGGATTGGGATAAATGCGTAGCGCGGGCGCAGTTCCCTGGCTGGCCGAGAATGGATCCGACAAGACCAGGTTCGGTGGACTCAATCGCTTTGAGGTATACAATCGATAGCCACCCGCCTCGACCTGCATACTGTTGGTTACCTGAGCGATGTCGATGCTGTCGCCCGTGAAGTATTCATACCAGCGGCCTGTTGCCGGGAAAGTTGCTTGGAAACTAGCATCGGTGATCCCCCAATTGCCTAGCACCATCACGTTCATAGAAGGGTGCAGAAGTCGGATTTGCTTGAAGGCACCACTGAGCGCAAAAGTAAAATTGGCTGTGCCAAAAGCAGGTTCAGTCGTTTTCAGCTGGTTCATGGCCGCATAAATATTGTAAAGTCTGCGTCGGTCGGGGTTGGTGAAGTAGTCCCACCGAACTGGCTTGGGATCTGTGCGACAGCTTTGGTTGATGCTGCCGTTCGGACAACGATTGATGCTGAAGTCGTAGCCCAGTTCACCAAACTGCCATATCATTTTTGGGCCTGGAATCGACATTTCAAAAACGGGAACCAGTTCCATCCGGCGCAAGGCTGTTTGTATGTTTCGGGTATTGTGTGTAGCGTTGAAGCTGCCGTTGGTGAGATTGCGGTACATCAACCGCTCTTCATCGTGGCTCTCTGCATAGGTCATGAGGTTAGGTTGCGACCACCCACGTTGAGTATAGGCGCCCCATTGGAAGTTGGAATTGTTGACATAACCCATGGTGCCCTCGTTGAAATTGTAGTTGAGGTTACCCCAAAACATCAAGCCGTAATTGGCCAACTCGCGCTCTTCTGAATTATCGGCGAAGTGTTCTAGGATCAGATACGCAGTGGCGTCATATACCCGAACAGAATCATAGATTGATTTCCAAATACGTACACGCGTGCTGTCGTACTGTCCCCACAGACCGGTGTTGCCTAAGGTGTTGCGCTGCGTAAATCCTTTTGAAAGGTCGAATCGGAATCCATCGAACCGAAATTCCTGTAGCCAATGCTTCAGCACACGCCGAACGAAGCGTTGGGTGGCAGGACTCTCATGATTCATGTCGTAGCCCACATTAAAGTCGTGCTTGGCCACCGGATTAAAGTAGGGGCTGTTGGCAGCGGGTTGGTTGGCTGTAGCGTTCCACCACATTCGCACAATCGGACTCAATCCGAATTGATGGTTCAGTACCATGTCGAGTACAACGGAAATTCCGAGGGTGTGGCAGCTGTCGATGAGTTCCTTCAGTTTTGTTTCCCGACCGTAGGCTTTATCACTCGCCAACATGAACATCGGATTATAGCCCCAGGAGTTGTTGCCCTCAAATTCGGTTGTCGGCATGAGTTTGAGGCAATTGATGCCGAGTTGCTTAAGGTAGGAAAGGCTATCGATTACACGTTGGAAGGTGCGTTCTACAGAAAAATCACGCACATGAAGCTCATAAGCAACCAAATCGCGGGGATTTGGCCTGCTGAAGCTTGTGTTGCGCCATGGGTATGCCGGTTTGTTGGTTTGCAACACAGACACAATACCCGTGGTTTTACCGGTGGGGTAGGGTTTGAGGTTCGGGTAAACCGAGGCGGTGATGAACGGATCATTGGACGGATCCAGGATTTTGTGGCTGAACGCATCCGCCACTTTCAGTTGTCCGTCGATCATATATTGATATGCGTTTTCTTCGCCCGGGTTTAGGTTGCCGATGGTGAGCCAATACCAACTGCTGTCGGGACTCCGCTTCATGAAAAAGTTGACATCGGGCGTCCAGTTGTTGAAGTCACCCAGCACAAACACATTCTGCTTGTGTGGTGCATAGAGTACGAGGTGCACCGTAGAGTCATTGATTTCGTTGACTCCATCGTGGACGCCTGCCGGGAGCGGGGCGATGACGGAGTTGGGTGGACAAACCAAACGGAGGGTGTCTGATACGGTTGATGCACCTGTATTGGCGCGAAATACCAATTCATAGTTGTTGGCTTGTGGAAACTGCAGGCTGATGCTGAGGGTGTCGCTCACCACCGATTGCTGCAGTACGCCATTCACGAACAGCGAAAGGGAGCAGACCTGCGACGCTGCGCCAAAAAATGGAATATTCGTTTGTGCGGGTACGAGAAGTTGTCCGCGCGAAGGCGAAAAAATCCGTGCCTGAAGTTGACCAACCGGATAAATGGGAACGTATATGTCGCTTCCATCGGCCGCTCTTCCTACCACACTGCCGTCGGTATTGCGAAATACAAATGCGAGCGATTGCACGATTTCGGCTGTTGGCACGGCATGAAAACTGCGTGGGCGATAACCAAAGCGATATAAGTTATTGCCAAGCGGGGCCATCAGTGTTTGCGGTGTGGCCACGCCCCAGGTGGAGGGCACGACATGACGCCAATTCGTGGGACTCGTACTGAGATTTGTAAGCACTCCAAAGTGCCCATACACGGGGCCATTGAAATTCGCTAAAGCGCCATTCCCTTCTGTTGCATTAAAATAAATGGTCACAGAATCGGTATCGGTGGGGAAGCGGGGCACACTACTCACCTGGGCCAATGCAGGCAGTTGAGTGGCCAAGAACAAAGCAAAAATGGAAGTGAAGTAGTATTTCATAAGAAGTGCAGAGTTTCTACTTAAAAAAAAAGCCACGACTAAGCGTGGCTTTTCTGAGCAGAAAAAAATATTAGCGGTTCAACAAAATGCGATGTGTAGTCGCATTCTGTCCCATTTCTACACGAATCAGATAAGCACCTTCACGTGCGGGTTCACCCGTTTGCGTGGAGCCATCCCAGTTCAGAGACAGGCTTCCTGCACCAGCAAATCCGTCAAATAGAGTTGTTACAGGCTGTCCGAGGATGTTATAGACCCGAACCTTTAATCCACCAGATTGCACCACATTCAAATCGATGCGGGTACTTCCTGAAAACGGATTCGGATAAATTTTGTTTAGTGTTACATAATTAGATTTTACACTTGCTGCTGACACCGGATCGCTCCCGTCGCAACGAGTACAAAGGTTCCAACAATACCTAACGTAGGCGGTGCCTTCGAGCAGATACTGACGATTATAGCCGCCGAATCCGTCGTCAACTCCACAGCCAGAAAGAGTTGCCGCACCTTCATTCATGCCCCAGCTACTCCCGTTGACGAACTTAAAAGTCAGTGTTTGCCCCAACACGCTGTCCGGAAAGCGGATTCCAATGCCCCAAACGTAGTTACCAAGATTGGTGAGGGTACAGGCGGTGTCGCCGGGTGACCAATACTGAAGCGCTGTGCCGTTCACGGAAGCACCACGGGACACAAAATCACCCGCAACTCGGATTCCAGCGGGTGAAATGGGATCCAAATACTGTGACATGTCCACTCCAAAGTAAACGGTGAAATTTTGAGCGTTTACGGCAGAAATAAATGCCATGAACGCCATCGCAAACATCGTAAAGATTTTTTTCATGTTATAATTAATTAAGATATATTATAGGGAATAATACTATTTAAGACAAACAAAAATATATATTCTTTTTTATATAACAATTATGTTCAGAAAAATTAATCGGTTTGAAATTGGTATTTTTCGCACTTCAAAAATTTAAGTGTATGTCGACCCAACTGAAGAAAGTTGCCTTCCTCACATCGGGGGGCGATTCGCCTGGAATGAATGCCTGCATCCGTGCTTTGGTGCGCTCAGGAATACACTACTCCTTCGAAATGTGGGGGGTGGTTCGGGGCTATGATGGTCTGATTCAGGGCGACTACCAAAAGATGGATCTTCGGTCGGTAAGCAATATCATAAACCGGGGCGGGACCATCCTGAAATCTGCCCGATCCGAAGAGTTCAGAACCGAAGAGGGCATGGAAAAGGCCTATCAACAACTCAGGCAAAGGGGAATTGATGCCTTGGTGGTGATTGGAGGTGACGGTTCGTTTCGGGGCGCCTTCCATTTCAGCAACCGATATGATATTAAGGTGATCGGACTACCTGGTACGATCGACAACGATCTGAATGGCACCGACTTCACCATTGGATACGACACTGCAACCAACACTGTGGTGGATTGCATCGACAAAATCAGGGATACGGCCGATGCCCACAACCGTCTGTTCTTCATTGAAGTGATGGGCCGAGACGCGGGTTACATTGCCCTGTATGCCGGGATCGCTGCCGGATGTGAGGACATTCTCATCCCGGAAACAAAAACGAGCATCGATGAATTGGTGGAAAATTTGAAAAAGGGACGGTTACGCAATAAGACCTCGGGACTGGTGATTGTGGCGGAAGGCGATGAGGAGGGGGGCGCCTATGAAATTGCCCGCAAGGTACAGGAGCAATTCGATGGATATGAGATGAAAGTCACCATTCTGGGCCACATACAACGTGGGGGTAGTCCCAGCTGTTTCGACCGTGTGCTCGCCAGCCGCCTTGGAGTGGCCGCCATAGAGGGGCTCATGGAAGGGAAAAACCAGATGATGGCGGGCCTGATCAACAACCAGGTTGTGTTTACACCGCTCACTCAGGCCGCCAAAATTTCATCCGTGCTCGATCATGATTTGTTCCGAATTTCCAAAATATTATCCATCTGATATAACCTAAGAAATTCATACTATTTTCTCCCTCAAAACATAATATAATCTCAATCACATGTTGCTTGTTTCAGATAGTGGATCAACCAAGGCTGACTGGAAATTCGGGAGCCGAGTGACCGATGTTTGTACCACCAAGGGGTTCAACCCGTTTTTCCATGATGCCGCTTTCGTATTGGAGGAACTATCCTCATCCCCTCTGGCGCGTTTGGCCAACGAGATAACTGAGGTCCGTTTCTTCGGGGCCGGCTGTTCGAGTCCGGAACGCAACGAACAAATTGCGCAACCGCTGAGGATTTTTTTTCCAAACGCCCGAGTTGCAGTGGAGCATGATATTCTGGGCGCCGCAATTGCCACCAACTTTGATGATCGTGGTGTAACCTGTATTATTGGAACGGGTAGCAATTCCTGCTACTACGACGGAAAACGGTGGAGCCAGGTCGTTCCCGCTCTGGGTTATTTGCTCGGAGATGAGGCGAGTGGTAGCTGGCTGGGTCGTCGGCTGCTGGCCGACTATCTCTACCACCTGTTGCCCGAATTTCTGGAACAGGAACTGAATATTAAGGGACTCACTAAAGAGGGCATATTTCATTCGGTCTATCATGAGCCCCACGTGAATGTCTATTTGGCCTCCATGGCGCGGGTGTTATCGACCCACAGCACGGAGCCGTATGTTCGCCAACTCGTACGATCCGGTTTCGAAGAATTCCTGCGCATTCACATCTTGCGCTATGATCAAGTACACGAACTCCCCCTGCATTTTGTGGGCTCAATCGCTTTCTATTTCAGAGAGATTCTGGAGGAGGTGCTCATGGGTCACCGCTTGATTTGCGGCAAAATTCTAATCAGACCCATCCACGAATTGTATCGCTACTACCAGGAGAAGGGGTAAAGAAATTTTCGCTTCTTCAAAGCGATTTGAACCTTATTTAAAAATAGGGCCCGAAATGGATCGCTACTTCTGGTCGGGTTTTTTGAGCTTCTTCAGCTTTTCCTCTATCACAAATTCGTCGCCCTCCACATAACTGTTGTGACGATAGGCGATGCGCCCCTCGCCGTCGATGAGCAGGGAGAAGGGCACGGTCTGGAAATTCAGGGCGCGCTTCATGTCTTCGTTGGGGTCGAGTAGAACGCGGAATGGCCATTTAACGCCATTAATGTAAGACTTGACCTTGGCGGAATTTCGGCTGTCGTCGATGCTGATGGCCAGAACCTCCACATCAAACTCCTTCTGCCAGTCGACATACAACTCTGCATAGTTAGAAAGTTCCTTCTTGCAGGGAGCACACCAGGTGGCCCAAAACGATATGATGGTGGGTTTTCCAGGTCTGATCAGGGAACGCAATTCGACCAGATTGCCGTCGGTATCGCGCAGGCTAACCTCGGGAATGGAGGACTGATTGGAAGGCTGACTAAAGCTTGGTGCGGCACAGATCGCGAGTATGAAACAGCTCAGCGCAAAGAGTAGGTGTCGAAATTTCATGCGCGAAAATAGGAATTTGGATACGTTTATCCGCATAACGCGTATTTTTCCGCTGAAATTGTATTGTTAAAAACAGTTTATGGGTTACACCAGGGTGCGCGCCTTTTTGCCAATGGTGCTTTTTTGCTTGGCCGTATTGTTCAACAGAGGAAGCGTTTGGGGGCAGAATGGGCAATCTGGACGCATAACAGGCGATTTTGAGCTGTTTCAGAATTTCTTTTTTCTCGATTCGAGCATCCTTTCAAACCCCATTCCGCCACAGTACTACCAGCAATTATCGTCGACCGAGGCCTGGCTGAACATGAATTACCGGAGCGATGATGTGCAGGCTGGGATCCGATTCGATATGTTTCTGAACTCCGGCCTCCGCGATCCCCAAAAGGCGTTCAATAATCAGGGGGTGGGGTTTTGGTATGTGCGTAAGCAGCTCGATAAGCTTGAGTTGACCGCGGGCAACATCTACGACCAATTTGGTAGTGGGGTCACCTTCAGGGCCTATGAAGCACGGGGTCAGAACCTCGACTACGCTTTGTTTGGACTACATGCACGCTACAAATTGTCGGATGAATGGATGGTGAAGGGTTTTGTGGGTCGGCAAAAATTCCAGTTCGACACCTACAGACCGGTGTTGAAGGGTCTAAATCTGGAAGGTGGAATGGCATTGGGTGAAAAGATCCGTTTCAGGCCTGGCTTGACGGTGGTGAACCGCACCCTCGACAACACATCGATGCAGCAGGTGGTGCGCGACATTGAGAACTTGCCCGTGGCCAGGCGCTTTGTGCCCAAATACAATGCTTTTGCCTATTCAGTTTATGGGAGCCTCGACGCTCGCTCGCTCACTTGGAGTTTTGAGGCGGCAGGAAAATCGCGCGAGGCCGTCCTGAACCGTGAGGGAAGTCTGGTGAATGAACCCGGGTCGGTGTTGATGACCGGGCTGGGCTATGCCCGGCAGGGGTTGGGTGTGAACGTGTTGTATAAGCGCACCTCCTTCTATGAGTTTCGTGTGTCGCCCCTGGAGAACCTCAACAATGGTCTGGTGAATTTCATTCCCCCAACGGCACGGATGAATACTTATCGCCTAACTGCGCGCTATGCCCCGGCCACTCAGCTAATAGGTGAACAAGGATTCCAGGCTGATGTGGTACTCCAAACGGGGAAAAAGGGTAACTTACTGCTGAATGGTTCGCATGTCGACGACCTTTCGGGTCAGCCCCTTTTTCGGGAACTGTATGCCGAATACAAATGGAAGCCGAGCCGTAGCTTTCAGTGGATGCTGGGGGCTCAGCGGCTCACCTACAACCAATCGATCTACGAATTCAAGCCGAATGCCCCTCTGGTGGAGGTATTTACCCCTTTCACGGAACTTACCTGGAAGCGAAACCGGAAGGAGTCGGTGCGCTTTGAGCTGTCACATATGAGTACAAAGCAGGATCTGGGATCCTGGTGGTGGGGGCTTCTCGAATACAACATTGCGCCGCGCTACAGTTTCAGCATTATGGATATGTGGAACTATGGCAACAAGGATTCTGAGAAGCGGATTCATTATTATACGGTTTTTGGCGCCCTAAACTTGCCGAAGTTTCGTTTAACGGGTGGATACGTGCGCCAGGTTCAAGGTGTTATTTGTACGGGCGGCGTTTGTCGCGTCGAACCAGCATTTAACGGGATGCGCTTTGGTATGTCGGCTACCTTTTAGATCTTTGATATCAATAACTTACAAATGAAGTCGATATGCCTCGCTGTTTTCAACTCTTAATTGGTGTCTTGGGATCGGTTTTCGCCCTGACATCGTGCATGGAGGTTGGTCCACCTGTAGATTTTTCGACTGGAACTCCCGGACTAAAGGACACCACCTATATTGAATCTACTCCTGAGAATCGTCAGAATCGGGTGGTATTGCTAGAGGAATTTACCGGTGTTCGCTGTGTGAATTGTCCACGTGCCCACACCACCATTTCTTCCCTGCAAACACTCTACCCGGGTCGGGTAGCGGCCGTAGGAATTCATACGGGTTTTTATAGTGTGCCGTATGCTGGTCAGGCCGAGGATCTTACTTTGCCTGAAGGCAACAACATAGAGACTTTGTTGGGGGGTGCCCAGGGTTACCCCTCCGGATCGGTGAACCGGCGGTTGTTTGCCGGCGAGCCGGGCGTGATCATTTCGGATCAGAAGTGGAGCAATTATGTTAACCTGGAGAAGGATGTTCCGCCAGCAGTGAATTTAAGTTTATCGCGTAGCTGGCTGGAGGGCGACACCTCCGTGGTGGTAGACTGCCGCGCCCGGTTGAATGACTCCTCATCGACTCCATTGTATCTGACCGTGTATCTGGTGGAGAATAACATTTTGGGTTTCCAACTTAATCCATCGCCGGTTGGGCTTGATTCGGCTTATGTGCACAAGCATGTGGCCCGAAAGCTCTTGACACCCTACAATGGGGTAGCGCTCCAGGCTCCATCCTATCCGGTGGGCCGCGTTTTTGAGCGCTCCTTTTCATTGAACTGGTTGCCCTCGTGGCGCAGGGAGCAGTGTGAAATCATTGCTTTGGTGCATAGGGGGAGTAGTTCGGGGGAAGTTTTGCAGTCGGCCAGAATGTCGGTTTATTAATCTGTTTTTATATTTTATAATCTTTCTTTTTGTTTGGATTCTTTGTATCTTTACCGTATTATTTTTTAAACCCATTCGTATGAAAAACATTTGGTTATTGTTACTCTTCGTGGGTGTCACAGTCGGTTGCACGAAGCAAATCCCCGAGCCCGAACCCGATCCCACACCCGATCCGCTTGAAATTGTTCGTATCTACAACGCCTTCGCGGTTAATTTCAGTGGCACATGGTGCGGCCCTTGTGGGGCAAATGGCATACCAGCCATCACCAGTGCAGCCGCTGCTTATGGTCCACGCCTGAATGTGATGAAAGTTGGCTTCAACGATGAATTTTCTGCACCGGGCAACAGCGATTTGGCTGCAGCCTATTATCCTGCCGGCGGCAGCATGGCCATTCCCGGGTTCGGTTCCGGAACAACCTTTTTTGGCTCTTCTGCCGCGTCCTGGCGCAGCGATGTTGATGCCGTTATGCAAACTCCTGAGTCGGCCGTGAAGGTGGGTCTGGCTATTGCCAAGAACAGGACTACTGTCGATTCCGTCTACTACGATGTGAAAATGAAGGCGTTCGAGGCCATGCCTATGGGCATTTATGCCTGGTCCGTTTTTGTGGTGGAGGATAACCTGTCTGCCCCGCAGGCTGGTATAACGCCTAGTCCTTACAACCACAAATTTGTGTATCGTGGGTACGCTCAAATTCCTGGACGCCCCGGATTCGGTGCATTTGGCCACCACATGGGCTCGAATCCAAATCAACCAGCGCCCGAGGGAATTCCCGCCAATAAGGAGGTGAAGGCTCAGTTTGCTTATGCAAAGCCTGCCCTAACGCCCGCTGTGAACACCGACAGGACTTATGCTTATGTGGTGATGTACAAAGTGAATTCTTCGACCTTAAAGCCTGAAGCGTTCATCAATTCGGCCCGCACCAAGTAATTAATAGTTTAGTCTTGTGCCGTTGCTTCTTGTTGGAGCAACGGCATTTTTTTTACCACAATGTCCATATACCCCTTTATTTTGCCCCTTTATGACTGAAATTAACATCCCTGTAGAATACAACGAGAACAGCATTCGGTCGCTCGACTGGCGTGAGCACATCAGGCTGCGCCCCGGGATGTACATCGGTAAACTGGGGGATGGTACCGCCCCGGATGATGGAATCTATGTGTTGTTGAAGGAGGTAATCGACAACAGCATCGACGAGTATGTGATGGGTCACGGTCGCTCGATCGATGTGCGGGTCAGCGACCATAAGGTGAGCGTGCGCGATTATGGTCGCGGCATACCACTGGGCAAGTTGTTGGAGTGTGTTTCCCGAATTAACACCGGGGGAAAGTACGATTCGGGGGCTTTTGTGAAGTCAGTTGGGCTGAACGGCGTGGGTACCAAGGCCGTCAACGCCCTGAGTCGCAGCTTTAAGGTTCAGTCGATCCGTGACGGTCGGACCAAAATCGCGGAGTTTTCGGGGGGTGAGTTGCTAAGTGAAACGGAGGAGATACAGACCGAGGATCGCAATGGAACACTGGTAACGTTCGTGCCGGAGGATCAGATTTTCCGCAACTACCGCTTCATCAATGAGTTTGTGGAACAACAGATCTGGAATTATGCCTACCTGAATGCTGGTCTGACTCTGGTCTTCAACAACCAGAAATATTTGTCGAAAGACGGCCTCCTCGATTTGCTGAAACGAAAAGCCGATCCCGAGAGCCTTCGTTATCCCATTATCCACCTGAAGGGTGCCGATTTAGAAGTGGCCTTTGTGCATGGCGAGCAATATGGAGAGGAGTATTACTCCTTTGTGAATGGACAGTTTACCACACAGGGGGGTACGCACCTGGCTGCTTTTCGCGAGGCCTTGGTGCGCACGGTACGGGAGTTCTACAAGAAAGATTTTGATGCGTCCGATATCCGTTCATCGGTTGTGGCAGCCATCAGCATTAGAGTCCAGGAGCCGGTTTTTGAATCGCAGACCAAGACCAAGCTGGGCTCTCAGAATATGTCGCCCAGGGGCGTGGGCCTGCGCACGTTTGTGGGGGATTTTCTGAAAAAGGAGCTCGACGATTTTCTACACCGTCATCCGGCGGTGGCTGAGGCCTTGCAGAAGCGGATAACGCAGAGTGAGCGTGAGCGCAAGGACATGGCGGGGGTGCGCAAGCTTGCGAATGAGCGGGCCAAAAAGGCGAATCTACACAACCGCAAATTGCGTGATTGTCGGTTCCACCTCAATGAGGGGCAGGACGACCGGCGGTATGAATCGACCTTGTTTATTACGGAGGGTGATTCCGCATCGGGGAGCATCACTAAGGCGCGCCAGGTGGAAACGCAGGCAGTTTTCAGTCTGAGGGGTAAGCCGCTGAATTGCTTTGGCCTCAAGAAGAAGATTGTTTATGAAAATGAGGAGTTTAATCTGTTGCAGCATGCGTTGAATATTGAAGAGGGGCTGGAGGGCTTGCGCTACAACCGGATTGTCGTGGCCACGGATGCGGACGTGGATGGCATGCATATACGATTGTTGATTTTGACGTTTTTCCTCCAGTTTTTCCCCGATTTGGTGAAAAACGGGCATGTTTTCATCCTCGACACGCCCTTGTTTCGGGTGCGTAACAAACAGGAAACAATCTATTGCTATTCGGAGGATGAAAGGAGGCTGGCGGTGGAGCGTTTGGGCAAGAATCCGGAGATTACCCGATTTAAGGGCCTCGGTGAGATTAGTCCCGACGAATTCGGCCGTTTTATCGGTCGCGATATGCGTCTGGAACCGGTCTTTCTGAAGCCGGAAACGACGATTTCCAAGTTGCTGACTTATTTTATGGGCAAGAACACCCCGGAGCGGCAGCAGTTTATAGTTCAAAATCTACGGGTGGAGCGCGACGAGGCCATGATTGCTGAAATGTTGTAGCTTCATTTCCCAAAAATATCTATGTTTTATGACCTGTAAACTTTACATGAAAATTGCTCAAACCGCCTTCAAACTTAAGTCGAATGGTGGTGGATTTTGGGTGAGGCATCCCATGGATATAAAATCAACCCCGGTTTCTGCATAGGAAACTGCGTTTTTTGGCGTGATGCCGCCTGAGGCCTCTGTAGGGATTTTCCGGGCTACTGTTTCGACGGCCTGGAGTAAGGCATACGGATGAAAATTGTCGAGCAACACCCGATCGGCGGTCTTGGAGCTGTCGAGCAGTTGTTTGAGTTCTTCCAGATTTCGGACCTCCACCACAATGGGAAGGTGAAGGGAATGCTGTTTCAGGTATTGGTCTGCTCTGTTTAGGGCTTCTTGTATGCTGCCAGCGTAGTCGACGTGGTTGTCTTTGATGAGAATAGCGTCATAAAGTCCCATTCGGTGGTTGACCCCTCCGCCGATGGCCACGGCCATCTTTTCAATTTTTCGGTTGAGGGGTGTTGTTTTTCGGGTGTCGAGAACCTTGCAATGAGTGTGGACGATTGATTCGACCACCTGACGGGTTCGGGTGGCAATGCTGCTCATCCGTTGCATAATGTTGAGGCACAGGCGCTCGGCCGTGAGTATGTTATGCGCCGTGCCGCGCACCTGAAAGGCGATTTCTCCCCCAACCACGCTTGTGCCATCAGACAGGAGTGGCTCGAATTCGATGTTGGGGTCGATGGTCTCAAATACTTTTCGGGCCAGCTCCATACCGGCCAGAATACCGGTAGATTTTACGTGCAATCTGGCACTCCGCCGGAGGTTGGTGGGCAAAAGAGCCAGACTGGTGTGGTCGCCATCACCTACATCTTCTTCCAGCGCGAGGCGTATATAATCATCGATTTGCATTCGTTTTTGGGCGATAATTCAAGCGTTCAAGTGAGGGTTTCGGTTGACAGAACCGAATGGCTGACATTGTTGAAAATAGAGAACTACTCGAACCGCAACTGGTGCACCAAATCCTGACCGTTTTTCTCGAAAAAAACGATGGTTGTTCTAAAAGTGGTTCCGGTTGTTGATGTGAGCGTGCCCATAAGGTACTCGCCTCCTTGTCCTGAGCTTCCCTTGTGTATGAGTTTAAAGTCTTTAGGAGGGTGTTTCATGAAAAAATTCCGGAGCATTACCTCTGCCTGGGAACGGGTGCAGGTCTGTTTCCGATCCTGAAGGGCAATTTCCAGATTGGAGTTTAGGTAGGGCAACATGCCGCGAAAGTCGGCGGTTTTGAGCAGGTTGGGCATTCGGTCAAGGGCTGAAGTGCCTGCAGGTGCCTGAGCACGGAGGGTTGTTGCCACAAGTGCAATGAGGCTGAATACGATTAGTGAAGCGCGCAGGCTTATGATTTTTCGGGAATAGTCCGTATTCATTTGCTTAGTCGAGTTCGCAATAGGCTTCAGGGAATGTTGAACTGGCCAGTTCGTTAAGGTTATCGCATACCTCTTTAGCGGTGCTTCGCTTGGAGTCGGGTATGGGCGTGGCGGTATAGGGGTCGGGGTCGCCGGGCTTTTCGTAGCAGTTGCAGGTATGGTCTTTAGCACAGGAAGTGAAGAAAATGGGCGACAAGAGCAAAATCGATAAGATAATTATCCTATGGCCATTGCAGGTGGGCGTGACTGATCGGCTCGATTTCATGGTATAAGATTTTGTGTAAAATCTGATTCAAAAGTAGTTGGTTTTGGTATTTTTTGTTGGGGGCACGATTCAATTTTTGGGCGTGCTGGGTTCTTCCATTAGGCTTTGTACATTTCGTGGAGTGATTTGTCGCAGCGACAGCTTCCATTTCCTGCCATCTGCGGCCGTAAACCAAATTTCGGGAACGCCATAGGGCACAAAGGGTTGGACGATTACTTTTGGAGGGTGATAAATCCGGGTCGATTGAAGCTTGTGTTCCTGTATAAATGGCGCCAACTCTTGGGGACGGCCTACCAAAATGATTTGAATGTTCAGTGTGGGAAGTTCACTCGATAATTTACCTATCCGGTCGGCTGCCAGGGCGCAATAGCCACAATGAACGCTCATCACTGTTGTTAGTCGCCCGTTTTTAGGGGTTATTCCAAGGCCTTGCCTGGCATAGTCCATATCGTTGCCCTCACTATTCGCACGAATCTGTGGTTCCGATTCCGGGTAGGGGAAGCCCCACCTGAACAGAGGGTCGTCATTGATGCGTGAGTGCATCATTTCTGGAGTGGTGCCCCATGGTGGGGGGGTCGTGTAGGCCGTGGCGGCGGCGGCCAATACGAGCGGAAGGCTGGCCAATAAGGTAGGGTGGATTTTGAAGGGCATTAAAGCCCGTTCACCGCGCGCTATAATCAGGAATGCACCGGCCACCAAATTCCGGGCCAGTGCCTCCGATGGATTCATCTGCAAGGCACTGCCCATGCAACCACAATCCACACCGTTCCCTTGCTTCGACCAGAGAAATCCTAAGTAGGCAGAAAAGAACAGGAGAACCCAGGCCGTGGCTTGTTCGAACCAGCGATTGGCTGAGGCGATGTTCAGCCAATAGAAGCCGAGAGCAAATTCTATAGCAATCAACAGTGTGGCCAGAAACGGGGTAGCCATCCACCCAGTGCCAACTTGTGTGAGGAGATGCACCTCGAATGAGGGGTAATCTACTGCCTTGAGCCAGGCAGAGAGCAAGAACAATAGGCTCAGAAGGGTACGGGCCACGAGCCGCGCGACTTCGGGGCGGGTGTAGTCGCCCGCAACCGCTGTGGGACCATCGTGGGGGGGGGTCAACGCGCGTTTCGGCTGAAATAATGGAAAAACCAGGGGATGGTTTCGATGCCCTTGTAGAAGTTGAAGAGGCCGTAGTGTTCGTTGGGGGAATGTAGGGCGTCGGAATCCAGGCCGAATCCCATGAGCACGGATTTGAGCCCCAACACCCGTTCGAACAGGGCAACGATGGGAATGCTGCCGCCGCCACGGGTGGGGATGGGGGCTTTGCCAAAGGTGGTGGTCATGGCCTCGGCGGCTGCCAGATAGGCAGGTGAGTCGGTTGGGGTTACCACGGGTTCGCCGCCATGGTGTGGTCGAACTTCTACCCGTATGCCCGGAGGTGCAATTTGTTCGAAGTGGCGTTGAAAAAGTCGGGTGATCTCTTCCGATGTTTGATGGGGTACGAGCCGCATAGAGATTTTGGCGTATGCCTTGGAGGGGAGCACTGTTTTTGAGCCTTCACCGGTATAGCCGCCCCAGATGCCGTTGACATCGAGTGTGGGTCGGATTCCGGTTCGTTCGGCTGTAGTGTATCCCTTCTCGCCCATGAGGTCATCGACCCCGAGATCGGCCATATAAGCCTTCTCGTCGAATGGTGCCTGATTGAGCTGGTGGCGGTCTGTGGTATTGAGTTCGTGGACCCGATCGTAGAATCCGGGTATGGTAATGTGGCGGTCATTGTCGTGCAGCGAGGCAATCATCTGACAAAGCGTAGTGATAGGATTTGCAACGGCGCCGCCATACACCCCTGAGTGCAGGTCGCGGTTGGGACCGGTTACCTCCACTTCCAGGTAGGATAGTCCCCTCAGCCCCACATCGATACTGGGGATGTCATTGGCAATCATTGAGGTATCGGAAATCAACACCACATCGGCCTTGAGGCGTTGGCGGTTGTTTTCGACATAGGTGGCCAGATTGGCGGATCCCACTTCCTCCTCGCCTTCGATCATGAATTTGACGTTGCAGGGGATCTGATCTGTTTGCATCATCAGTTCAAAGGCTTTGATGTGCATATACATTTGTCCCTTGTCGTCGCAAGCCCCACGCGCATAGATCTTAGCATCCTTAATGGTGGGTTCGAATGGGGGCGAATGCCATAAATCGTAGGGATCTGCGGGTTGCACATCGTAATGCCCGTAAACCAATACGGTAGGCAGGTTTGAATCAATGATTTTTTCGCCGTAAACGACCGGATAGCCGTCGGTTGGACAAACCTCAACTTTGTCGGCACCCGCCTCCCGGAGTCGCCCGGCCACATACTGTGCCGCCTCAAATACATCTTCACGAAAATCGGGGTTGGCTGAAACGGAAGGAATGCGCAACAGGGCAAACAATTCTTCCAGAAAACGGTCTTTGTGTGTATCGATGTAGGATTGTACGCCTTGCATGTGGGATGTCTTAGTTTTGTGCGCTATAAAATTAGGAAAAAATGGCAGAACATACGTTCGCAAGGCATTTGGAATTACGATGGATTCTGGTCTTGTGGATCCTCAACCGACCCACGTTGAAGGGTATTTTCATCCCATTTTCATTCGTTTCCCTGCCGATTGTGCTCGGATTCGCTGTATTTATAGGTGGATGTGGTCGTCCCATGCAGCCGTTGCCCCCCCAAGGCTCTGGGCTCACTGTGGCGGCTGACCCGCTGCCGGAGGTGGAATCGCGTTTGGTGATTCCGGTACGGGTCGATATGGCGCCTATGATTGAACTTGCGCAGGCCGAATTGCCGCGGGAATTTACGGGGGGCGAGCATCCCTGCAGTGGATTGCGCTATCGATATAAGGTTGAGCGGAGGAGCATCAAGGTGGTGGGACAGGGACAAACTCTACTGGCACGGTTATCGCTCGGATATGGTTTTCAAGGCGAGTATTGCGCGGGTTGTGTGATGGATTACTGTGTGAATCCTCCTATCCCATTTTCTTGCGGTTGGGATGAGCCATTACGGCGCATAGAGGTTGAATTGGAATCGAAACTGAAACTCGACCCCCGATGGAAGCTCATCACCGAGACCCGCTTCACGAATCTGAAGCCACTTGATGAGTGTAGGGTCACCTTCGCGCGGGTCAACATCAACGATGAGCTGGTGAAGCAGTTAAAACCCAATCTCGGCCTGATGGAAAAGGCGATCGATCGGGAGGCGGGTGCGTTTCGGCTTAAATCGTATTTACAACCCATTTGGAGTGCTTTGCAAGAGCCGTTTCCTTTAGGCGATCTGGGTTGGCTGCATATGAAACCAGCGGCACTGAGTTTGGCCGAATGGAACTTCAAGGGCGCTGAGCTGGAGTTGACTATTGGACTACGTGCGCGACCCGTTGTTTTGCCTGTCTCAAACCAAAGCAAGGTTGTTGTTCTTCCCGATTTAAGTCAGCACCAACCCGGAAGCGGCTTTCAGATCTACACCGATTTGTTGTTGCCCTACGACAAGCTATCGTCGATGATGACCGCGTTCATAGATACAATGTGGCTGGGTTCTGGCAAAAATCGGATCCGTATTACTGGTTTACGGTTTTTTCCGGCCGGACGAAAACTGGGGATGGAGGTGAGTTTCACAGGTAGCAAAAAGGGGATACTGTATTTGCTCAGTGTTCCGGAAGTCGATCAAGTATCGCGCAAATTGCATCTGAAGGAGTTGGAATATGACTTGAACACGCGCAATCTGATGCTGAAGTCGGCCCATTGGCTGCTAGATGAGAAAATCAGACGTAAGCTTTCGGAAAGTATGGTTTTTGAGTTGAACGACCTCTATGAATTTGCCCGTAGTTCGATCCATGAGTCGCTGAAT
This sequence comes from Sphingomonadales bacterium, assembly GCA_016872215.1. Lineage (GTDB taxonomy): Bacteria > Bacteroidota > Bacteroidia > UBA7662 > UBA7662 > F1-60-MAGs140. The sequence goes on from VHAX01000003.1 coordinate 107,353, forward strand.
CAGAAGCTCGACGAAGGGGTCATGTTAACGGGCAAGCTCGATCGGTTGGAATATGCAGGTCATGCATTAGGTAATGAGTCGATTCGAATCCGGGTGCTCGTGACGGGTGGAATGAGCGCCCGTGTGTTACCCGAATAGTGTGCTCGCGTGTTACCTGAACGGCGTACTCATGCGGTACCCCAACAGCGTACTCTTGAGGCTCCCGTTAGCGCGACGATTCAGGTTAACGGGAATTGGAGTCGGTTGAATCGTGCCAGCCGAACAACGGATTTGACTGTTCGCGGACCTGCTTATTGGCTTGCGCAAGATTTTATAATGGCATCTGCTGCCCTTTGGCTGGCGCCGAGGCCCCCAAGACTTTCCCTCAACTCCATATAGCCCTGTTTCAGTTCCTCCCGACGAATCGGGTCATGGAGCAGGCGATTCGCTTCGGTGGTCATGTGTTCGGGTGAACAGTTGTTTTGTATGAATTCATACACGAGTTCCTTCCGGGCGATGAGGTTCACCAGGCTGATGAACGGAACTTTCACCAGTCGCTTGCCAATGGCGTAGCTGATGGCGCTGCCCTTGTAGGCCACCAGCATGGGGCATCCGACGAGGGCCGTTTCTAGCGTGGCGGTACCACTGGCAACCAGAGCAGCGCGGGCGTTGCGGAGTACTTCATAGGTTCTACCTTCCATGAGGGTGAACGGATGGACGTGGCTGAAGGAGTGGTATAATTCCGCTGGTTGATTGGGGGCCTGCGCTATCACCACCGGGTAGTCGGGAAACCGGGCAGCGGTTTGAAGCATGGAAGGCAGGATCTTGCGGATCTCCTGCGTGCGGCTGCCCGGCAGCAGTGCGAGGTAGCCGTCTCGTTTCAGGTTGTGGCGCTGAGGAAAATCCGGGGATTGACCCATCTCATCCAGGGCGTCGAGCAGGGGGTGCCCAACAAACTGAGCCGCTACCGAGTGCTTGGCATACCAGTCTTTTTCAAATGGAAGTATGCAGAGCAGTACATCCACATATTTTTTGATCTGCTTGACCCGGGAGGCATTCCAGGCCCAAAGTTGGGGGGAAATGTACCAGACCACTTTGATCCCGTTTTTTTTAAGGAATGGAAGCAGACGCATATTAAATCCCGGGTAGTCGATGAGTACCACGACATCCGGTTGAAACTGCTGTATATCGGATTGGCAGAAGCGAAAGTTTTTCCAGATTGCCGGAAGGTTGCGCAATACCTCCACAAAGCCCATGAAGGCCAGGTCGCGATAGTGGCGCATGATTTCTGCCCCGTGTTCCTGCATAAAATCGCCGCCCCATGCTCGAAATTTGGCTTGGGGCTGTTGTTTTTTCAATTCGCGGATGAGCCTACCCCCGTGAAGGTCGCCGGAGGCCTCACCGGCAATGAGGTAGTATTTCACCCCGAAAATTTGACGTAGGCTACGAGGATGGCCATCAGTAGGGTTGACAATAATACACCGCGGGCCCGTTCGAGTTGTTCAAAACGCAGCAAAAGGAAGAAGCTGCCCAGATTTATTAAAGTACACATACTCAGAATGGGTGAAAGCAGATTGAAGCGATGGAGTCGGGATACGTATGCCTCGGGCGATGGCGATTTGGATTGCAGGCCAAAAAATAGCAGAAACACCAGGGCGGGTCCGACCAGCCCCATCAGGGCTCCTATGATGAGGTCTTTGGTTGTTTTGTTCATTCGGCTGCCTGTGCTGTGATTATCCCTCGAGTTTCCATTGGTTGAGGAAGGGAATGGCGTGATGGGCGGTCATGTCGAATTGTACGGGTACTACACTTGCGTATTGATTGGCCAGCGCCCATTCGTCGGTGTCGGTGCTGTGTTCCAGCAATTGAAACTCACCCACCATCCAATAGTATTTTTTTCGGTAGGGGTCGACCCGCTCTTCAAAATTCTCCCGCCATTTTGCCGCGGATTGCCGACATACCTTCAGACCCTTATACTCGTCACCCGGTATATTCGGTATGTTAACATTGAGCAGTGTATTGGGTATGAGTCCGTTTTCCATGATGAGCTGGGTGATTTGGGTGGCTACCCGTCCTGCAAGCGAAAAATCAGCATCGGTAGCGTAACTGCACAGAGAAAATCCGACGCTCGGGATGCCTTCAATGGCACCTTCCACGGCGGCCGACATAGTTCCTGAGTATATTACGTTAATGCTGCTGTTGGAGCCATGGTTGATTCCGGATACGAGCAGGTCGGGTTTGCGGTGCAGGATGCGGTCGACCGCCAATTTCACACAGTCGACCGGGGTACCGGTGGTCTCATAGGCGTCGTGCCGACCAAATAAACCGCTTTTTTGAAAGATTCGAAGAGGTTCGCCGATGGTTACGGCGTGTCCCATCCCGGATTGAGGCTGATCGGGGGCTACCACTACCACATCGCCCAGGGGCTCCACGGCTTCAACCAGGGCTCTAATTCCGGGTGCGTGTATGCCGTCGTCGTTGCATACCAGGATTAGGGGTTGGCTCATGGTTGGGGTATTTTGGGGCCTCACAAAAATAGGGCTAAGTGTGGATAGTGGACCTTCGGTAGCGGCCTAAAAATCGCCGGATGTCGATTTCAGGCATGAGGCTTGTCCCCCTCAGGAGGTGGTCGACCAGCATTTGGGCCAAAGCGGGGGCCATGGAAACGCCTTTGGTGCCCAGACCATTGAAAATGTAGAGATTTTTGTTGGCGGGGTGGGCCCCGATAAGAGGTCGTCGGTCGGCCACTGTGGGACGAATTCCAGCCCAGGTCTCTTCAATTTGCAGGTTTAGAGGGGTAATTCCATCTTTTATGCGCATGAGTTGTTGAAGACCTTTTTCCGTAGGTGTGGGCGACAGTTCATCCCATTCATAAGTAGCCCCAAGCAGGTAGCGATGGCCGCCCATGGGTAAGAGAAATCCGCCTGAGTATACGATGAATGGAATCTGGAGATCGGCAATTGATCCCATGAGTAATTCACCCTGAGCGGGTTTGAATGGGAGCCAACCAAAGCAGTGGTCCTTGCGTTCTTGATGTCCCCTTGCCAGTATGAGGTATTCATAGGTCTTCCCGTTCCACTTCAATCCGCCATGTTTTGCCCATTCAACTCCAGCGCTTTCGAATCGGGTGTCTTGAAATATTCCGTGATTGATGTAATCGAGGCGCGCGGCTTCGATAAATTCAGCCACTTGAAGGTGTCCGGCCCCTTTCACCCAACCGTAGAAGGGACCCATATGGAGTTGATTCCGAAATGTTGATGGGGGTAATCCGTTCGATTTTTTGCAACTGCTGCCGTGGGTCTCGGCCGTGCGGTTCCAGTGTTCGAGGCTATGCTCGTTGGGCAGGACCTTGAGTAGGGGCAGCGCGCGGGGTGGCTTGATGTTCCGCTCTGCGCACTTGTTTTCATAGTAGCGGAGTGCAAGGGGCATGAATTCGGAAAAGCGCCAGGATTCTTGCAGGGTACGGGCTGTTAGGGGATTCCAGATGCCCGCCGTGGCTTTCGATGCCGCCCCAGTTACGTGTTGGTCGGCGATGTGCACGGATTCTCCCTGTTCGAGGAGCGCATCCACCAAAACCGTACCCGCCAGCCCTTGCCCCACCACCAAAAAACGCGCGTCAGTCATGTTTTTATGTCAACTTGCTCTGCTTGGCTGTTATTCGGGACGGGTGAGCAAGAGGTCGAAGCGGTAGTGTGCATAGGGCAGGTGGGTGGGCTCAGGAAGATCACGTGTCATGAAACCTATGCGCTCGGCCAGAGTGGAGAGGGATTGCGGATTCCAGAAACGCCCCATGGGGTTGCGGCCCAGGAGCGATTGGCAGCGAGCTCTAACGAGACCCGATATATTTTGATAATAGTTGTGCTCTTTTTCAGCATTGGGGATGTCACCCAATAGGGCCCATCCGCCAGGTTTCAGGTGTTCGAAGATGCCCTTAAGCACATTTTCTGCATCTCGGTTCCGTACAAAATACTGGAAGGAGAAGTAGAGGTTGATCCTGTCGAATTTTTGTTGCAATTGTAACGATTGAACATCCGCCAATTTGAACTCCAGATTGGGCTTGGTCAAAAGGTGTTTTTGTGCGTGAGCCAGCTGCCCGGCAGAGAAATCCACACCCACTACATGACCACATTTCCTGGCCAACAGAACGCTCAGTTCGCCGTTGCCACAACATAGATCGAGCAATGTGTGTTGCGATTCCAACCGAAGAAGCCGGGTAATGTGCTCGACGATCTGTTTGTTTACCCCCGGTTCGGCGGGCTTTCCGCGAACAATTCTGCCGACCTGCTTAGAGGGATTATTGGATCTCGCTTGTCGGTCCCAAAACGAATTCCAGCGCATAATCTGGTCAAACTATTTAGGTCAAGATATTAAAGGGCGGCAACAGATACATCTTGCGAGGCAATCAGAAACGATCGAGGCTGCTGAAAAAGAAGTTGGCCTCGATTTGTGCATTTTCGTCGCTGTCACTACCATGCACTGCGTTCTCTCCTACATTGGCCGCATAGAGTTTCCGGATGGTGCCTTCGGCCGCTTCGGCGGGATTGGTGGCACCGATGAGGGTGCGGAACGAGGCGACGGCATCTTCCTTCTCCAAAACGGCGGTCACGATGGGGCCGGAACTCATGAAAGCAACGAGTTCGGAATAGAACGGACGGTGGGCGTGTACGGCGTAGAATTGCCCGGCCTGCTGTTCGCTCAGTTTGAGGTATTTCATGGCAACAATGCGAAAACCGGCTTTGTTGATCATGGCCAGAATGTTGCCGATGTTGCTTGCGCGTACGGCATCTGGCTTAATTATGGTGAAGGTGAAGGTCGACATACATGGGTGGTTTTTGGGGTGCAAAGATACGCGAAATGCGGGGTTCGGGGGATGTTCCCCCTAATCCATTTTGGGAATCCATAGCACCTTAGCGATGCCTGACACCTTTTAAATCCTACGCAGTTGAGCCCCCAGTGCAGTGAGTCGCTGTTCGATTTGCTGATAGCCCCGGTCGATCTGGTGCACATGATCGATGATGCTGGTACCCTTAGCGGAAAGGGCAGCGATGAGCAATGAAACGCCGGCTCGAATGTCGGGAGAGGTCATTTTGATACCTCTCAGGTTATGTTTTCGCTCCAGTCCGATGACCGTGGCCCGATGGGGGTCGCATAAAATAATCTGTGCCCCCATATCAATCAACTTATCCACAAAAAACAAACGGCTTTCGAACATTTTTTGGTGGATCAGTACCGACCCATGAGCTTGGGTGGCCACGGTGAGCACTATGCTCAGCAGATCGGGAGACAGACCCGGCCAGGGGGCGTCGGAAATGGTGAGGATGGAGCCGTCTATAAACGTGTCGATGGCATATTCATTTTGTGACGGCACGAACAGATCATCACCCTGCTCATCCACCTGTATGCCCAATCGACGGAAAACGTCGACTGTCCGCCCCAAGTGTGGAATTCCCGCGTTTTTGATGGTGACTTCCCCCTGGGTCATAGCGGCCATACCGATGAAGCTGCCTACTTCAATGAAGTCGGGGAGAAGGGTGTGTTCTGTGCCATTCAGGGTTGACACGCCTTCGATTCGTATTAGATTGCTGCCGATTCCGAGCGGATCGATGCGTGCGCCCATCCGGTTGAGCATGGCACAGAGCTGCTGTATGTAGGGTTCGCAGGCCGCGTTGTAGAGTGTGGTTTTTCCTTCTGCGCAAACGGCTGCCATTAATACATTGGCGGTACCGGTCACCGAGGCTTCATCGAGCAGTATGTGCGCTCCTTTCAATGCGTGGCCGCTCACGCGGAAGAATTCTTTTTCGGAATCGTAGGTGAATTGTGCACCGAGTTGCTCGAATCCGAGGAAGTGGGTGTCGAGCCTTCGCCGACCGATTTTATCTCCCCCTGGTTTGGGAATGTAGCCCTTGCCGAAGCGGGCAAGGAGGGGTCCGAGAATCATAATTGAACCTCTCAGGCCACTTCCCCGGGTGCGGAAGGCCTTACTTTCCATATAATCGAGGTCGACCCCACGGGCCCCGAAGGAGTAGCTCCCCTCCCTGATTTTGTGGATTTCCACGCCCAGTTCGCGCAACAAGTCGATGAGATTGTTCACATCCACTATATCCGGGATGTTGTGGATGATGACTGGTTCGGAAGTGAGCAGGACCGCCGAAATCACCTGCAGCGCCTCGTTTTTGGCACCCTGAGGCACGATTTCACCTTTCAGTCGATGCCCGCCTTCTATTTCAAAGCGGTCGGTCTTGTTGTTGCGGCTCATCCCCTGAAGTGTTTTTTGCCTTTGTATTTTGCTTTCCCCTTAAACGGCTTTTTGGCGCTTGGGGGAATTTGCTGGTGACCGCTGAAGGAGTTTCCGAGTACGGTATCCTCCGACGACAGGGAGATTTGTCCGTCCGACAATTTGCGCAGGTCTTGGAATACATCTTCGTCATTGAGTACGATTTTGTTCCAATTTCGGTAGCTCATTTTCATGAAGTAGGCAACTTGTTCCGCCAGCGCTTGTCGCTCCGGCCCTTCCGGCATGCTCCGGGTGGCGGAAATGAACTCTTCCACAATTTTTCCGTAGTGCCGGATCCTGATGTTCTGATTCGGGTATTCTGGGCTTTTGGAGGTGTGGAATATGGGTTCGTGATCGGGTTTGGGGAACGGACTATCCAATTCGACTCCTGCGCCGGCCATCAGATGAAGGTGGTCCCATAGTTTTTGTCGCTGGTCGCTCGCCTCCCGCGATTGGGGATTGAGCAGTGTCATCACTTCAATGATTTGATGTGCGGCGCGACTTCTCTCCTGTGCATCTGGAATTTCACGGAGGTGCTGTGCCATTCGGTGCACGTTGCGGCCGTATTCGGGCAGCAGCATATCGTCGTTTTGGGTATTGTAGCCCGGTCTGTGGGGGTTGGGATTCATCAACCTATAATTTTCATGCGTGCAAATTTCAATAAAATTATCTTTTCTCCCTGCTGTACAAATCGAATGGTGGCTTTGTGGTCGGGTGCGGTTCCTTCGACCGACAAAACATCACCTTTTCCGAATTTCTGGTGCAGCACTTTCATGCCGGCTTTTAGGTTTGTGGTGTCGTCGGGCTCGAAGTGCACGAGGCTCGCTGATTCTTGAGGAGTGGGGGTGGGTTGCGACCGAACGGGCTTAAATATCGGTTTGCCGTATGAGCTCGGGGTATGGGGTAATGTTTTTCCAGATGCTGTTCCGAATTTGGGGGCAGTTTTGCCTGAAGAGGATCCGTATGAGTTTGGGCGGGCATTTCCGGTAGAATAATTCAAAGCACCGCCGGGGCGCATACCTGAGTAGCCTGTTCCATTTGATGTTTGTGCGCTTGCTCCGCTGCCTTTGCGCATTTCCAGGCAACTGGGGTCGAGTTCCGACAAAAATCGGCTAGGATCGGGCCACAGGAAGTTTCCGTGTCGGAAGCGGGTCTGAGCATAGGTGAGCGTCAGTTTTTTTTCCGCGCGGGTGATGGCCACATAAAACAGGCGTCGCTCTTCTTCTAAATCTGCCCGGCTTTCCATGCTCATAGATGAGGGGAAGAGAGCCTCTTCCATGCCGGCCACATACACATGGCTGAATTCGAGTCCCTTCGCTTGATGGATGGTCATAAGCGAAACTTTTTCGGGGTTTTCATCGTCCCCATCAAGGTCTGCATCGGTCAGCAGCGCCACATGCTGCAAAAAACCGGCCAGGCTTCGGTCGCGGTCCTCTACGTTGCCCGAGGCTGGGTCAATCTCATCTTCTTCTGTGTATTCGCGTATGGCATTGAGTAATTCTTCGATGTTTTGCATTCGGCTGATGCCCTCCACGCTTTTGTCTTCAACGAGCAGGCGGTGGAGTCCGGTATGCTTCGACACGTGCTGGGCGACCTGATAGGCATCCTCCCGGGCGCTTATGGTTTGGAATCCGCGTATCATAAACACGAAATCGACGACCTTTTTCATGCCTTGAGGGGCCGGAGGTTGATCGGCCATGGCGCTTAGGAGGCTCCAGATTGTTTCATTTCGTTCACCTGCCCAGGCGTAGAGCCGGTCGAGGGTGGTCTTTCCGATTCCTCGTGTGGGGTAGTTGATGATCCGCCGCAGGGCCTCCTCGTCGGCCGGGTTCACGATCAGTCGGAGGTAGGCCAGCATGTCTTTGATTTCCTTGCGTTGGTAGAAGCTGAGTCCACCGTAAATCCTATATGGTATGCTTTGGCGTCTGAGCGCTTCCTCCAAGGGCCGCGATTGGGCGTTGGTTCTATAAAGAATTGCGAATTCGCTGTAATTGAGTTGGTTGCGGAGCCGTGCTTCCATCAGATCGGAGGCTATGTATCGGCCTTCTTCGCCATCGCTGGCTGCCGACAACACCCTGATTTTCGAGCCTTGCTCATTGCCGGTCCATAGTTTTTTTTCGAATTGGTGGACGTTGCGGGCAATGAGGCTGCCTGCTGCCTGTACGATGTGGCCCGTACTCCGGTAGTTTTGTTCGAGGTGGAAGGTTTGCAGTTCGGGGTAGTCGTCCTTGAATTTTAGGATGTTTTGGATGTTGGCTCCGCGGAATCCGTAGATGCTCTGGGCATCGTCGCCCACCACGCATAGGTTTCTGTGAGCGGCGGCGAGCATTTTGATGATGCGGTATTGTGCAAGGTTGGTGTCTTGGTACTCGTCGACTAATATATACTGAAATTGATGCTGGTAGCGGTTGAGGACCTCCGTATGTTGAGTCATCAGTTCGAAGGTCTTGAGCAGCAGGTCATCGAAGTCCATGGCCCCTGCGCGGAAGCAGCGTTGGGCGTATGCGCTGTAGATTTGGTGGATGTGGGGTCGGCCGGCGGAAACGTCTTGTGCCAGCAGGTCGGTGGAGTTTGCGTATTGCCCGGGACCCATCAGGCTGTTTTTGGCAGATGAGATCCGGCTGTAGACATAGCCGGCTTTGTAGAGATCGGCATCGAATTGCATTTCGGCGACTAAGGTTTTGATGAGGCTTTTGCTGTCGTCGGTATCATAGATGCTGAAGTGTGGGGTATACCCGATTTTTTCAGCTTGTCCCCTCAGCAAGCGGGCGAAAATGCTGTGGAAGGTGCCCATCCAAAGATGCCTCGCCTGTTGTCCCGCGATGCCTTCGATGCGGTTGCGCATTTCGAGGGCGGCTTTGTTGGTGAAGGTGAGTGCGAGTATCCGAAAGGGATCGATTCCTTGCTGCAGAATTTGGGCTATGCGATAGGTAAGCACGCGTGTTTTTCCGCTACCGGCGCCAGCCACGATTATCACGGGCCCTTCGGTGCAGAGTACAGCCTGTTGCTGCGGTTCATTGAGTGCGTCGAGGTGTGACATACGGGTTTTGGAGCTTTCCTTGGCGGAGGAGTGCCTGCAAAATTAGGGGATGCGTGGGATGTCGGGTGTGGGATGGAAGCGATTTATTTTGGGGATTCGAAACCAGATCGGCAGTGGTCGGTTTATGGGTCTGCCAGACACAGGAATTCTTCGAGTATCATAGCGGTGGCACCCCAGATGAAGTGTTCACCGAGTTGGAAGCCGGGGACTTCCTGCCTTCCCTCGGAGGTTTGGGTTGTTTTTTTGACTCTAATTCTGGGGTCAAGAATCTTTTTAAGGCTGGGTTCGAGTACCCGGTCCACCTCCTCCGATTGCCGGTTCCACTGGATTGGGGGGTTATGGAGGATGCCAGCAAAAGGGTGCACCCAATAGTTACTTGGCGGTATGTAGAGTGGGGTGAGCGCGCCGAGCAGCTCAATTCGGGGATTCTCGAGCTGCAATTCCTCTTGGGTTTCGCGCAGTGCGGTTGCCTGAAGATGTTCATCATCTTGCTCCATCCTTCCGCCCGGGAAGCTGATTTGCGCACTGTGCACACCTATGTAAGCGCTTCTTTTGGTGAAGATGATGTGGATTTGTTCTTCCTTTAGGATTAGTGGGATGAGGACGGCGGCCATGTGCGGTTTTGCAGTGATCAGGGTTCGTTTGATGAGGTCTTCCCGAAATGGGGGGGCCATTCGAATCATTGCCGGCAATCCGGGCAGTGTGCCTTGCAGTCCACGCCTGACCCGTTCGATTTGATTAGCTGTTGGCCCAAGAAGGGGTGGTCGGTTCATCTGTACCTGTTATTATTGGGTAAATCTCTATTTTTGGGGTGGGGGATTTTTTCTCTCCGCAGGCTGCAATGATACAAGTCGTTGTTTGTAGAATTAGATACTTTTTTGTATCATTGCCTAACTTCTTATTCACTTTTTTACGACCCATATGAAAAAAATATTACTTTTTTCCTGTTCTCTTTTTTGTACCGTTTGCCTGTCGATTTCTGCGCATGCTCAAGTCGTATGCTTTGTACTCAATCCACAGCCCATCCGTGGCAACTACGACATCGGGATTCCTGCATCGGGATGGGGCATTTCGCTCGATACGGTGGTGGCCACCGGCCGTTTGGTGATTGGTCGCAGTGCAGGTGGGACTGCGGCGGGTGACTCTCTCGCCTGCGATACAACTTTAATCAACGCGTCGGCGATTGCTGGTAAAATCGCGGTTTTGTACCGGGGCAGTTGCGAGTTTGGGGTGAAGGCCCTTGCGGCACAGCGCGCCGGGGCGATCGGTCTCATCATCATCAACCACTCACCTGGAATCCTGAATATGGCCGGGGGTGGTGTGGGTGCTCAGGTGACCATTCCGCTTGTTTTGATTGGCAACGCTGAGGGGGCGCTCATCCGGCCTTATATCGATGGCGATTCGACTGTTGCGTTGATCGGACAAAAGCGCGGGGCGTTCCGCAACGACATTGGCTTTTCTACCGGTGATCTGATTCGTCCGATGGATATGGCTGTTCCCCGCACACAGATTCAGGCTGTGGGTGACTACATCATGAAGCTGGGGGCCATCGTTCGCAATTATGGAATCGACACGCAGAACGCCATCACGATGAATCTGCAAATCGAGCACACGAATTTGGCAGGGGTCACGAATCCAGTCTACAACCAGACGGCGACTTTCCCCACTTTGGTGCCTGGCGATTCATTTATTGTTCGCCTGAATGACTATGACCCATTGAATACACCTATGCCCATTACTGCTGGTCGGGGGTTGTATTCCCTGCGCTACAGTGTACAATCGAACTCCGCCGATGATTTCGATGCCGATAACCTGAATGTTCAGGGGTTTCACATTACTGATACCTTATACAGTAAGGTGCGTTTAGATGCCCAAATGAACCCGGTCACATCCGGTGGTGTTCGTCCGACCGACGCCACTTCTGGACCTTATGAATACGGGGTATTCTACTACTCTAAGGTGGGGGGTGAGACCAGGATTGATAAAATCAAGTTTGCGTTTGTGACCAATGTTGGCTTCAACCTGATCAATGAGACGGTGGTGGCTAAGGTGAGCCGGTGGGACGATGGCAACGGTAATGAGATGATTGACGCAGGTGAGGTATTCGACATCGGAGAGGGTTTCTATACGTATACGGATTCTCTCGGTTCAGGCTCCATTAAAACAGCCGACATCACGGATATCGCCTCCCAAACCAATGGTGTCGTACTGGATACCGGGGTATATATACTATCGACTGTCTACACGGGTCCCCAAACAGGTGTGTTTACCTCCATCGGCACGGGTCTGGATTATTCGGCTTCTTCGCCCGAATACAATCAGTACACATCCCCAGTTTATGTGTCGGCTTGGAATGCCAATGGCTTTGGAGCTGATTATGTGCCTGTGATTGTGGCGGTAACCAGCGAGGCACCAGGGGTGAGCGTTCGCGATCAGGGGTTGGACGTTCATGATTTGAAGGTTTATCCAAATCCTGTTGGCGATCGCTTGTGGATGAATGCGATGGTTCGTCAGGGTATAAATCAACTTTCTTGGGAAGTGATGGACGCCGCCGGCAAAGTGATGACCCGCAGCGATGCGTCCGGCATTATGGATGGTCGCTGGAACGGTAGCCTCTCAACGGCTGAGTTGCCCGCTGGCATATACATCCTGCGCATGGACGCAGGAAGCAGCAGCCAGTTCCGCAAGTTTGTGGTTGTACATTAATCGGTATCGACAAGCGCTCAAGTGGGGTGGTGCACCGAAGTGCATCACCCTTTTTTGATTCTTGAGGAAGACAAATCCGGAATTACCGGAAATTTTTTGGATTTGAATCCAGAAAAGTTGTAATTCTTCTATTGTTGTTAAAAGTAGAGATCATCAAAACATAAGAACTTTTTGTCGGAATCATTTCCCATGGGGGGACTGAAGGTTCTTAATGGGCTTGGTGTGTAGTTGCCAGATGGGGGAATCGATTGTGGGTAAGTTGTTGGGGGCGACGATTTGGATGGAACAAATACTGAAACCTCGATATTTGTAGTTCTATGAGTGACGAATCGGTTGGTATGTATGAGGGGTTTCCAGAGGAGGTAGCAGGGGGCGGGGGCGGCAGGTCTGAGGCCCGTCCGATTTCCGGTTTGTATGAGGATTGGTTCCTGGATTATGCCTCCTATGTAATTCTGGAGCGCGCAGTTCCAGCCATTGAGGATGGGTTGAAGCCCGTACAGAGGCGCATCCTTCATGCGATGGAGGTAATCGATGACGGGCGTTTCAACAAAGTGGCGAACCTCATTGGGCAGACTATGCAGTACCACCCCCATGGAGATGCCGCCATTGGTGAGGCATTGGTTGGGTTGGGACAAAAAGACCTGCTGATTGAGACGCAGGGCAATTGGGGAGATATGCGCACGGGCGACAGCGCCGCGGCTCCCCGGTATATTGAGGCCAGGCTCAGCAAGTTTGCCAAGGAGGTGGCCTTTCATGCACCCACCACGGAATGGCAGATGAGTTACGACGGGCGAAAAAAGGAACCCGTAACCCTTCCTATTAAATTCCCTTTACTGCTGGCTCAGGGTGTAGAGGGCATCGCGGTGGGATTATCGACCCGGATTCTGCCCCATAATTTTGTGGAGCTGCTTGAGGCGGGCATCAAGATCCTCCGCAAGCAGATGGTGGAATTATGTCCCGATTTCCCGACAGGTGGGTTGGTTGATGTGAGTGCCTACCAGGACGGGCGCCGCGGGGGTCGCATCCGGTGTAGGGCACGAATTGAGGAGCGCGATAAAAAGACATTGATTATTAAGGAAATCCCTTTCGGAACGACCACGGGTGGGATTATGGAGTCGATCGTAAAGGCGAGCGAGGCCAACAAAATTAAGGTGAAGAAGGTGGTCGACAACACCGCCCGAGATGTGGAAATCGAAGTACACCTTCCGCCCGGGGTGTCGCCCGACATCACTATAGATGCATTGTATGCCTTTACGGATTGCGAGGTTAGTATAGCCCCCAATTGCTGTGTTATATTAGATAATAAACCAGAATTTCTGGGTGTCACTGACTTATTGCGGAGCAATGTGCAGCAGACAATGCACCTGCTGAAGCGGGAACTGGAAATCAGGCTGGAGGAGTTGGAGAACGACTGGCATTTTTCATCCCTAGAGAAAATATTTATCGAAAAGAGGATCTACCGCAATATTGAAGAGTGTGAGACCTGGGAATCCGTAATTCAGACCATTTTTGACGGTCTGCAGCCTTTTCTTCCGCTGCTGCGCCGTATTGTGATGGCGGAAGATGTTGCCCGGTTAACGGAAATCAAGATCAAGCGGATTAGTAAGTTTGATGCGTTTAAGGCCGACGAGCACATCCGTGGGGTGGAGCAGAATATGGAGCAAATTGGCCACGATTTGCAGCATATGGTGACCTATACGGTGTCCTACTACGAGAAACTATTGAAAAAGTATGACGGAGGTCGCGGGAGGAAATCGGAAATCCGGGTTTTTGATGCCATTCAGGCGGTTCAGGTTGTGGTGGCCAGCGAGAAGTTGTATGTCAATCGTGCGGATGGATTTGTGGGCTATGGGTTGAAGAAGGACGAGTATGTGACCGATTGTTCGCCCCTCGATGAGATCATTGTGGTTCGTCGCGACGGTAAGATGATGGTGACGCGCGTGAGTGAAAAGGGTTTTGTGGGCAAAGACGTGTTGCATGTGGATGTATTTCGCAGGGGCGATGACCGTCTGACCTTTCACATGATGTATTTGGACGGTGAAAATGGCACAGTCTATACCAAGAGATTTCAACCAGGTGGGGTCACGCGCGATAAGGAATATGATCTCACGCGTGGCTCCAAAGGGAGCAAGGTGTTGTATTTCAGTGCCAATCCCAACTCCGAGTCGGAGGTTGTCCAGGTTTTTTTGAGTACCGCCTCCCGTGCGAAAAAGAAGGTCTTCGACTTTGATTTCGCTGAATTGGAGATTCGGGCTCGCTCGGCTCAGGGCAATATTTTAACCCGCTACCAGGTGAAGCGGGTTCTTTTTCGTGAACGGGGTGCATCGACCCTGGGTGGCCGCCATGTTTGGTATGATGAAAGCACCGGCCGTCTGAATGTGGATGCTCGTGGCCGTCTGCTGGGTTCGTTCGACTCGGGTGATTCCATTCTCGCGGTCTATAAAGAGGGCACGTATGAATTGACGAATTCGGATCTCACCCATCGATTCGTGCCAGAACAGTTGCTGTTGCTTGAGAAGTGGGTGCCCACCCGCCCCATATCGGCCGTCCATTATGTTGCCGCCCAGAAGGCTACTTATGTGAAGCGGTTTTTGATTGAAACGGCCACGCTCGACAAACGGTTTTCTTTTATTTCAGAGTCTGCTGGGTCGAAGTTGTTGTTTGCCGACTCGCGAAGCGGTCTGGTGGTGGAGTTTGTTGTTGGAAAAGGTAAGAAAGCGCAGAGTTCTATGGTGTCTTTATCTGAATTCATCGATGTGAAGGGATGGAAGGCAGTGGGGAATCGCCTGGCTTCGGATCTTCCTGTGTCGATTCGGTTGGTTTCTTTTTCCATGCCTGATGAGTCGACCTTGGCTGGATCGGCTCTTGTGGGTGATGGTGATGTAGTTAATTTGGAGGATGGGGGTTCACTTGCGTCGGTTGGTGTTGGACGGAGGGATTTGGATAAAGCGGAGTCGCCAGCAGGAGCTGGGGTTGAAGAGGGGGACGTGGATGAGGCGGAGTTGCCAGCAGGAGCCGCGTCCATTGACGACAGTTCCCGCTCCGGGGTTCATAATCCTACGGATGGGGCGGCGGAGGCAGAGGCCGGACAAGATTCCGGGGACAGAAACAGGCAAGGGGTGCCCCGTCAGTTGGGGCTATTTGACTGAGCGTTTCTTGCTGGGCCGTGCGGGTCCTGAAGCCGCTACCAATTCAAATGATTCCCGGATCATAGTTTCGATAAGGGTTTTCGGCAATTTACCATTTAATCGGATTGTGTTCCAGTGTTTTTTATTCATGTGATAACCGGGTAGCACATCTTCCGGGAATTCATCCCTGAATTGAATGGCTTTTTCGGGATTGCATTTCACATTGCAATAATCAGCCTGCTCGAGGTCGATGATGAGATATATTTTGCCCCCAATGCGAAACACCAGATTCTCTGCTCCGAATGGAAAATCTTCAGTGGTGCTCTCAAGAGCCATACAAAATTCTCGGAGTTCTTCAGGGTTCATGGTGGTTGCTTTGGATGCCAGTTATTGATGCTAATCAACGGTTGAGATTGAACAATTTGGGTTGTTGTAAATCTAGCATCTGCTTTACCCAGATGCAATGGGGTTTACCTTTTTTCAAAAGTGTTTTTGGTGTACAGCAATATTCTACCTGTTCAAAATTTTATTGATCTTTGATGCATCATGAACGCATCCGATCAGTACATCAATAATTTTCCCGAACCAACCAAACTGATCCCTATCTCAATACGTCATATTATTATGACTGAGGCGCCGTATGCTGAGGAGCATTTTTCATACGGGATACCTGCCTATAAGTTGTGTGGAAAACCAATGGTGTATTTTACCGCTTTTCAGAAGCATATTGGGTTTTACGTAACAACCTCGGGCCATAGCGCATTTCTCGATAAATTATTGAGCTACAAACGGGGAAAAGGATCTGTGCAGTTACCGATTGATGAACCCATTTCCTACGACCTAATCAGGCGTAAAATTCTGCTCCG
>VHAX01000004.1 GCA_016872215.1 Sphingomonadales bacterium
GATTCCGGTTTTGTCCCGAGAGGCAGACGCGATGGAGACTCGGGTTATCAACCCCGTGCCCGCCGCGATGGGGATTCCGGTTTTGTCCCGAGAGGCAGACGCGATGGAGACTCGGGTTATCAACCCCGTGCCCGCCGCGATGGGGATTCCGGTTTTGTCCCGAGAGGCAGACGCGATGGAGACTCGGGTTATCAACCCCGTGCCCGCCGCGATGATGAAGGATACTCCCCTCTCAACCGCCGTGACGGCAACGCCGGTTTTTCACCCGGCAAACGCAGAGAAAGATCGGGGTCCGATTATCCTCATAATACACGCAGCAGCAGTGATTTCCCATCTATAGGGCGCCGTGCTTATGGCGACAAGCCCAAACGGGAGAATGCAAAAATTAGGGTTCCCAAAGCTTCCGACCATCCCATACGGGGAAAGGCACCGAAGAGCATTTCGTTCGATAAACCGATGCGCCTGAACCGCTTCGTGGCCAATACCGGGCTGTGCAGCAGGAGGAGGGCCGATGAACTTATTGAGGCCGGACAAATCATGGTTGACGGTGAAGTGGTGAACATCCTCGGATCGCGGGTATCCCCCGGGGCCGTGGTAACCTACCAGGGTACTACCCTGAGGCTTCAAAACCTTGTTTATGTATTGTTGAATAAGCCGAAAGACTACATTACCACAACCGATGACCCCGAAGACCGCAAAACAGTCATGTCGCTCGTGGAAGAAGTGAGTCCCGAACGAATCCTGCCAGTAGGTCGACTCGACCGCAACACAACGGGTTTATTGCTGATGACCAATGACGGCGAACTGGCGCAGAAACTCACACATCCCGGTTTTCAGATATCAAAGGTTTACGATGTGGGTCTCGACAAGCCGCTGACCCCGGCAGATTTTGAAAAAATCACAGCGGGCATTACCCTTGAAGATGGTTTGGCAGAAATCGACACCATAGCTTATCCCAATCCCGACGACCTTTCACAGGTAGGCATTGAATTGCACATCGGACGGAACAGAATCGTACGCAGAATATTTGAATCACTCGGCTACGATGTCATACGTCTCGATCGGGTCGTTTATGCAGGCCTCACCAAAAAGGATTTACCCAGGGGTCAATGGCGCTATCTTACTCCAAGAGAGGTGTCGCGTTTGCTTAGAAATTAAGATTTAGCTATTGTGTTAATCAAAAAAGCCAACGGAGAAACTCAGGCATTTGACCCAGGAAAAATACGCACCTCGCTTATTAATAGCGGTGCTTCAGCGGAGCTGGCTGAAAAAGTATTAGACAAGCTTTTGCCTACTTTAAGTGAAGGGTTGAGTACCCGACAGATATATATCCGGGTATTTTTAATTCTGCGAAGCGAACGAATCAAGGCGGCCTACCGCTACAAGCTCAAACAAGCGGTTCTTCAGCTTGGCGAAACCGGTTATCCTTTCGAGCGACTGATCGCTGAGGTTTTTGCCCGTCAGAATTTTGATACGGCAGTCGGGCAATTTATTGCCGGACGTTGCATACAGCATGAAATCGATGTAGTAGCGCGGCGCAAAGGCGATGTTCGCTACATGGAATGCAAGTACAGTACGAATCGACTCAAAGTGCTGAGCATCAAAACACCATTGTATGTGCAAGCCCGTATGCTGGATGTTATTTCTAAACATGATCCGAAGGGTGAGGAATCATCAGGGTGGTTGGTCACCAACATGCGGTTTTCGGCCGACAGCATCGAGTATGCAAAATGCGCCGGTTTGAAATTATTGGGCTGGGAATATCCCGAGGGTGGTGGACTCAAAACAGAGATGGATCGCCTAGAAATTTTCCCGATTACACTCCTTCATCATTTAAATAGGCATCAAAAAACCCTATTAATTGAAAGGGGATTGGTCACCTGCCACCAATTGGCGCAACAGGTCTCAGCTTTGGAACTAATACAGCTTTCCGATTCCTCCCGCAAGCAGGTGGAACGCGAACTAGATATTATTCTGGGCTAACCGACCTGAACAATTCGCGATTCCCATCTTGAAAACCCCAACAGGTGTCGCCCTTGCTGAAGAATTCAACGAGAGTGCTTATAGAATCATTAACTTCCTGGTGCTCAGCATACCAATAACTTCTTAGCGTTCAGCGTACCAATAACTTCTGGGTGCTCCGCGACTTGCCCGCTTCAATCTGAACGAAATATAGGCCAGGGGCGAACGACTGACGTGTCTCAACGGCAAATTGCTGTTGTCCGGGTTCCATCAACTCCTGACAAACCTCGCGAACTCTGCGTCCGGTAATGTCAAAAATTCCGATTTGTACCCATTCGCGGCGCTCCAGATGAAAAGAGATTTGGAACTTATCGCCCAAAACCGGGTTTGGAAAGACTCTGAATTGACGAATACGGCCATTTTCCTGAACCGAAGTACTCGACCCCTCCGTGAGGGGGATATGCTGCAAGCGCAAACCCGTATTCCGTCCGTTGACGAAAGCACCATATAAGGTTACTGGTCCACTGCCCGCTGCTGGAGCGATCCATTTAAATGACCACGTACTGGGGTTGGCCGTCGGGCCCTGAATGTGGGTTATGTATTTACCGCTGCCTACAATCTGGGTGCCAGCTGCTCCCGTTGTTGTTGTGTTCACCAAGCTACCCATTAAGGCACCGGTGGATGCATTTTGGGGTGAGATTTGAAAGCCTTTGCGCCCAGAGCCGTCAATGGAAACCGACACCACATATTCCCGACCGGGTACGTATTGGTTGTTGGTGGTGTTCAGAGAGAACAATCCAGTTGCTCCAGTTTGTGGGGATGCTCCGTGGCAACCGGATCGGTTACAAGTATTGACGTCAGTGGGTGACCCGGTGCTACCAGCTGGCGCTCCGGTAGGATATGTTATCGCTAAATTGTGGTGTGATTCAAAGCTGAGGATAAGAAGAAAGGTAAAAAAACTGGAAACAAGTAGTTTAGCGTGCATAGGGGTTGGATGTGGTTCAAACAACCATTATCAAATGACAAATATTGTACCAAAGATAAGGATAAATTCTCGGTTATTTTTCAGCGTCCCCCCCGAGGTCTATGGACATCCTAGGCGTCCGTAGGGTGAACACGCGCGATAGATTAAACCCGAAAAACAAATCGCCTTTGTCCCACCGCCCATTCGTACCAGTGATGAACTGGCGCTCGTTCAATCCACGACTGTTGGAAACATGAAGTTGGAAAACGTGTCCCCCAGTCTCAATATCAATTCCGAGCGACAAGCTATTGTTGTGGTCTACTAACTTTGTCCCGGGAACCACGAAATAGTCGAAAGTGAGGGCCATTCGGGCGTTGGTTTTGAAGCGGCCGCCGAGGCCGAGTGCAAATATATCATTGGGTTCCGTGCGGGTCGCAACCAAATTCCGGTGCACGAGGCTCGGGGTCAGTTGCACACTGAGGGTTTCATTCAATTTTCTGCCCAGGAGCAACTGGTGGTAGTATCCAATCCGCGACGAGAAGAAATTGCCTCGTTCAGGTTCGGGCCATTCCAATGTCGACAGGGTAGATCCGGCTACATAGGAAAGCGTTATGGGTGACCCCAAACCATTAATCACCTGTCTCAGCAGGCGAAACTTAAGCACACCATCGAGTTCCTTTCCGGTTGTACTTCGCCCGATTCCTACCTGCATCCAGGGTGTAAGGCCATAATCGAGGCTCATACGCATACTGGCCTGGTCGAGGCCAAATAGTTGGTAGGCCCCACCCGAAATACTACCAAATCGGTGTAAAATTCGCATATCCATCACCCCAGACGCGGTTTGCTCGACTGAATGCGCATTGATGATCCGGGCCGATTTGAAGGTATAAGACACATACTCTTTTTTCTGTTCACCCGAAGGGTCTGCCAGTAAGGCCTCGAGGTCATTGTCGTTTTGCGACCAGGCATCGGACTGGTACAGGAGGCAGATAAAAACGGCACATAATATTCGAAGTACTCGATTCATATGGGTCAGTTGTTGGGGGCGCCGTCGTTGTACCACAATTCGAGTTGACGGATCTGACAGGCCGGTAGCTTGTCGGTTTTGGGCATCAACTGGGGGTCACCAGGAGAACGGTTGATCCGGTCGCGCACCTTCACCTCCGCGGCTTTAATCTGCGCGTGTGTCATTAAACTCAGGCTGCCGTTTGGTGAAACGGATCCATGACACGACTGGCATTTGCTGCTTATGATGGGCAAAATGTGGGTTTGGTAACTGAGGTTAAGGGTGTCGCAACCCCCGCTGCCAACAGGATACAAATCCTGCTCATTGTCGTAGTAGCACGACTGCAGCAGTAAAAATACAGAAATAACCAGAAAATATCGCATAACCTATATTTGGACACAAATGTATATATTTAGTTTATCTGATTGATTCTTTGGGAATACGTGCCTCTGTGCATAAAATATGCGCTTTCGATCACTAGGGAGCCCAAAACACCTCTATCTCTGCCTATCTTGGGGCGCTTTATAGCCATTAAGTAAAATAAGTAAAACCATATCATGAATATTACCCAAACGGAGCGCCCCGTAACCCTCATCATTGGCTCATCGGGCCAGCTGGGATCGGAGATTGCGGCAGCCATATTGAACGAATATCCTGGTAAAACTCTGGTTTGCTGTGACCTGCATACAGATTCCACACCCGATGGGGCTGAGTTTGAGACCCTCGACGTGCTCGATAAATCGTCGCTCGAGGCCATTATCAAACGCCATCAGGTTCGGGAAATCTATCACCTTGCGGCCTTACTATCGGTCAAAGGTGAGCAGAACCCCTTATTTGCCTGGCGTCTCAATATGGAGGGTCTGCTGAACGTACTCGATCTGGCGGTTCGACACAAGGTGGGACGTGTTTTTTGGCCCAGTTCCATCGCTGCATTTGGTCCGGGCACTCCGCGTGATTGGGTGCCCCAACTGCCTGTCATGGATCCCAGAACCGTTTATGGAATCAGCAAATTATCGGGCGAACTGTGGTGCCAGTATTATTTTCAGCGATACGGACTAGACGTGCGCTCGCTCCGGTATCCGGGCATCATCAGTTGGCGAACCCCACCTGGCGGTGGCACCACAGATTATGCCGTAGAGATTTTTCATGAAGCGCTCAGATGCGGGTCTTACACTTCATTTTTACAAGCTCATACTCGCCTGCCCATGATGTATATCGATGATGCGGTGCGGGCCACACTCGAATTGATGCAGGCCGATGCGGCCAGGATCAGCGTGCGGACCTCCTATAACGTTACCGCCATGAGCTTCACACCTATGGAACTGGCGGAGGTGATAAAACTACATTTGTATGATTTTCGAATCGACTACCGTGAGGATTTTCGTCAGGTCATCGCCGACACCTGGCCGGCGGTGATCGACGACCAGGTGGCACGGACCGATTGGGGGTGGAACCACCACTACGATTTGCCCGCCCTGGTGTCTGAAATGCTCACGAATTTAGCCACCACACGGAGCAGTTCCTGATTCGAACGTCAAAAGCAGGGTCAATTCCCTTGCTCGCTCAGGAACTTGATGTGCACGAGCCGAATCTCATCCTCCGAGAAAACATCCCCCATGTCACGAATGGCCTGAGGAAGGTCATCATTGTGCATGCCGAGGAAGTAGCCGTATAATTCCTGGATCGTTTCCTCATCCATTGTCTCCCTTAACTGATAATCAATATTCAGCCGGGTACCTGAATCGATGATGCTTCGTATTTCCACCAGAACCTCGTCGAAACTCAGATTCTTGCTTTTCCCCAGATCCTTCAGCGGAATTTTGCGGTCAATACCGGAAATGAGAAATACTTTCACTGCCGATTTACTGGTTGTGGATTTGATGGCATAGTCGATCGGCCGCTCAATTTCGTTCTCTTCCACATAGCGGGAAATCAACTCCACGAAGGGAGCACCGAATTTGCCTGCCTTGCCGACACCCACTCCGCTGATCAGTTGTAGCTCTTGCAGGTTAATGGGATAAAGGGTCGACATCTCCTCCAGTGAGGGGTCCTGAAAAATGACATAAGGAGGGAGGTTCATTTGGGCGGCTATTTTTTTGCGCAGATCCCGGAGCATATCGAACAGGCGACTGTCGAGCACGCTCGTTCCTTGTGCCTCGGCATCCGATTCCGCCATGATCTTGCTGAAATCGTGGTCTGGGCGAACCCGAATAGGGTAGGGCTTTTGCAGAAACGCTTCACCAGCGACTCCCAATCGTATAATACCGAATTGTTCGAATTCTTTGATGAGTAGGTGGCTTACCAGCGCTTCCCTCAACAAAGCCCCCCAGAAGCCACGCGGGTGCTCGCCCCCCACTGCCCAAAGGGGATGGCGGTCATGCCCATAGGCTTCGATGTCTGGACTCATCGTGCCGGTGATCAGGTTCAACAGGTGATCCGAATCGAACTTTCGCGCCAGGCCGGCCACTAGCTTCAACAGGGTCTGCATCGATTCAGTGCCGTCTTCAATCGCCACCGGATTTCGGCACGAATCGCACATACGGTTGCATTCGGACTCGTTGAAGCTCTCTCCGAAGTAATGCAGGATTTGCTTGCGTCTACACGTGGCGGAGTGGGCGAATGAAACCACTTCGTCGATCAGAAGATAGCCGATTTCCTTCTCGGCAACCGGTTTGTCCTTCAAGAATTTCTGCAATTTCAATACATCCTGGTCTGCATAGTAGGCGATGCAGACCCCCTCCAGTCCGTCGCGCCCCGCACGACCCGTTTCCTGATAGTAGCTTTCGATTGATTTCGGGATATCGTAGTGGATTACAAACCGCACGTCTGGCTTGTCGATGCCCATACCGAAGGCAATGGTGGCCACGATCACATGTATATCCTCCATGATGAAGGCATCCTGGTTGGCAATACGCACATGTGATTCGAGGCCTGCATGATAAGGAGCGGCCTTGATGCCGTTGGCCATAAACAGTTCCGCCAATTCTTCTGTTTTCTTGCGGCTTAGCGTATATACAATGCCCGATTTGCCGGGGTTTTCGTGGATGTACTTGATGATGCTCTTGATGGCGTTGACCTTAGGCCGGATTTCATAATAAAGATTCGGGCGGTTGAAGCTTGATAAAAACACATCTGCCTCAGGCATCTGCAGGTTTTTTATGATGTCCGACCGCACCTTTGGGGTAGCGGTGGCCGTTAACGCAATGACGGGCACCTTGCCAAGCATATCCACCATTTGCCGAATTTTGCGGTATTCCGGACGAAAATCGTGGCCCCATTCGGAAATACAGTGTGCCTCGTCGACTGCCACGAAACTGATTTTGACCTTCTTCAAAAAATCGATGTTTTCCAGTTTGGCCAATGATTCGGGTGCCACATACAGCATTTTGGTGATACCCTGCATCACGTTGGCGTGTACCTTGCGAATTTCGCTGCGGTTGAGCGAAGAATTCAGGAATTCGGCCACGCCGCTGACGCCCGAAAAGGCCCGAACGGAATCGACCTGGTTTTTCATCAACGCAATGAGGGGCGAAACCACGATGGCGGTGCCTTCGCTGGCAATCGCCGGAAGCTGGTAACACAATGATTTGCCGGCGCCGGTGGGCATGATCACCAGCGTGTTTTTTCCCGCATATATGTTGTCGATAACCTCCTCCTGTCGCCCCTTAAATGATGAAAATCCAAAAAATGACTGTAGCAATTCGCGCAATTTGGTGCGCTCGTCAACGAAATCGGTAACCTGGTCTGACAAAGTATTAGTTTTGTAGCCGAATATACGAAATAAAATTGAATCCACACACGCACATTATCGAGTCAGCCCGTCGGGCGCTCACTGCAGAAGGGGAGGCCATTTTGGCACTCAGGGATGGAGTAGGCGACGAGTTCGCATCGGTCATCCAAGCGATGCTCCATTGTCCGGGACGTGTGGTGTTCACCGGTGTGGGTAAAAGTGCCCTGATCGCTGCAAAAATCAGCGCAACCTTCAATTCTACGGGTACGCCTGCCTTGTTTATGCATGCAGCCGATGCGGTGCATGGCGATCTGGGGATGATCCGTGAGGGTGATGTAGTTTTGTGTATATCCCAGAGCGGAAATACACCTGAAATCAAGCTGCTGGTGCCGCTTTTGAAGTCGGCCGGACACCTGCTCATCGGTATGAGTGGGAAGAGAAGCAGCTTTCTGGGCAGGCATGCCGACCATTTTTTGAGCTCCGCTGTGGCGTCTGAGGCTTGCCCACTCCACCTCGCACCCACCACCTCCACCACGGCCCAACTCGCAATGGGCGATGCACTGGCAGTTTGTCTGATTGAGGAGCGGGGATTTACGCGCCACGATTTCGCCCGGTTTCACCCTGGCGGTGCCCTTGGCAAAAAACTCTATTTGCGTGTCGATGATCTAATCGTGCACAATGCCTTGCCGCAAGTCGATCGCAATGCGCCCCTGAGGGAGGTGCTTATCAGCATCACATCGAGTCGACTTGGGGTCACAGCGGTTATGGACGGGGCAAGGCTCGTTGGGGTCATCACAGATGGGGATATCCGCCGCATGCTGGAGAGATTTGAACGACCCGAAGCACAGACCGCATCTGAAATCATGACTCCTCATCCTATTACATTGGCCAAAGGCAGCTATGCGGTTGATGCCCTTGAATTAATGAAAAAAAATAATATAACACAAATCGTGGTTGTGGATGCGGAAGGGGAATTTTGTGGAATCGTGCACCTGCATGACCTGTTGAGGGAAGGGATTTTGTAGAGCAAATACTATGGGTTGCTCTATCTTTGTGGAGGAAAGGCTTATATGTACGACCTACACGCTGTGATTTTGGCCGGAGGTTCCGGTTCGCGCCTGTGGCCTTTGAGCTCACCCGATTTTCCCAAACAATTTTTGGATGTGGCCGGAACGGGCTACAGCCTGATTCAATCGGCCTTTCAGCGTGCGCGTCTGCTCACCGGAAGCGAGCGAATTCATCTGGTTACACTCGACACCTGGGCGGGAGTAGCCCGAATGCAACTGCCCGATTTACCTCAGTCGTCCATCATTACTGAGCCCATCCGTAAAAATACAGCTGTGGCCACGCTGCATGCGGCGGTGCGCATTGCGCGATCTAATCCCGATGCGCTGCTCTTGATTTTGCCCTCGGATCACATTGTAGTAGATTCCCGCCAATTTGTAAAGAATTTACAACCCGCGCTTCGTTATGCTGCAGAGTATGATGAGTTGGTT
Organism: Sphingomonadales bacterium; assembly: GCA_016872215.1. Classification (GTDB taxonomy): domain Bacteria; phylum Bacteroidota; class Bacteroidia; order UBA7662; family UBA7662; genus F1-60-MAGs140. The sequence goes on from VHAX01000004.1 coordinate 9,159, forward strand.
GTAGCCGGCGTTCGGGCACACCAACCCGATATCCACTATGGTTATATACAGTATTACCCCAACGAAGACAACGGACAGATTTGTGCGGTTAAAACCTTTACCGAAAACCCAACTCAGGATATTGCCAACGCCTTTTTCCGATCCGGTGATTTTTTATGGTATTCGGGCATCAAGGTAGTGCGGGTGTCGGTACTGATTGGTTTGTATCGGCAGTACCTCCCGGAACTGTTGCAGTTGTTTGATGAATTGGAAGAGGTTTTGGGAACAAAACAGGAACGGGACGGCATTTTGAGGCTCTATCAACAGTGTGCCCCCATCTCATTTCGTCAGGGCATCCTTTACAACAATCCAAAAGTAAAGGTGCTTGTAGCCGATTTTGACTGGTCGGACATAACCATGTGGGAGGAAGTTTATCGGGTAAACGAGCATGATTATTTGGAGAATGCGGTCTCCGGACAAAATATCGCCATGTATGACTCCTCGCAGTGTTTGGTGATGGGCAGCGGTGACAAGCCCATGCTTTTGGTGGGGTTGGAAGGGTTTATCGTGATAGACTCAGAACAAGGCCTTCTGGTTTGTCCGCGCACTCGACAAGGCGAAATCAGACAAATGCTGGTCGACTTGAAGCGTAGCAAAAAGGAATAATATTATGAAGATGAAACACAGGAATATATATTTTGCATTTTTTTTGACGGCTTTTGGCTGCCTTTTTGGGTTGGCATTACCGATTAGCGCTCAACCATCCAAGGGATTTCGACCCGTCGCACTTCATGTGGCCCCCGGAAATCTGGCCGTGCTGGAATATCAGGGTGTACCCTTATCGAAGGGGACAGCAGACATTGAACTTCCTATAGGGCTATGTCCGGAGCGGGTCTATTGGTCAATGACCTCAGTAGATGACACAAAATCGGGTGTTCAAGAGCAACCAGGCTTGTCCAAACCTTCTGCAGGTGCAACGGATTCGGCTATAGGCGTTGTACAAACTGTCTTATTGCAGATGGTGCGCGATTCGGTTCGCAAACAGAGACTGGCCGGGGATTTTTCAGCTCTCATATCCATAAACATTGGTCGGACCGTCTCGGTGGAGACCTTCGATGGCAGCGAAAACATTGGATACAGTGGAACTATTTTGGGAATGGACCAGAAGGGCGAGGTGTTGACCCTATCGGCAGGTCAGGAAATCCATAATATTCCGGTTCGGCAGATCATGTACTGGTCGTCGGGGTCCGACTGGGAACAAGCCCGGGAGTGGAGTGAGCCGTCCCGCTACCGTCTACATGTGATGGCACCCAATGGATGGGATGGCAGCCCCATCCGGGTATGGGTCGAAACGAAAAACGTGGATTGCGCCTATTCATACCGACTGAAAACAGGGGGTAAGGCCCGGATTGCTCTGGATTTCAGGCTTCAGACCTCTTTTACATTCGACGAACTTGAGGTGGTGGGTCACAGTGGTCAACCTCTTGCCTCAATCGGAGGCTTGAATTCGCCCTTGTTTCGTTTGGTCGCCCCAGACGGATCGGGTACTGGGGTTTTGTCGACCACAGCCCTGGAAGAGGGCGTATCGCTGATGTTGATGGAGGAATGGAATTTCGGCGCAGTTTCACCCGCAGACAGCCATTTTCAGCAAAGTCCGGTTGTGCGCTCGTACCTGTCGATCAAGGGGGGCTCTGATGCTCCCGGTTTCCAGCTCATACCTTTATATATGGAGCATGAAAATGCGCCCCCTCTCCTCATAGCCGCGCAAGAGGTGTCACTTCCGGGTTTTGATCTGATGATTAGGCTTGACAAACCGGTGCTGAACGGATCCGATACCGGTAAAATACGTCGGGGCCGCTGGTTGACGGAAGATCAAAAGCCAGTGGGTCCGGAAGGCTGGTGGGTGGATGGACAAATCGAAGCGGGTTATTCTGGCTCCATACCGGTGGAATGGACCATTCGCAGGTCTTTCCTACCGGCCGAATTGGGTAATTCAAACCTAAAGGTTTTGATTTCAGATCCGAAGGACCTGAATGTTGAAGCACATGAGTTTAGGCGAACGATTCAAATACCAACAGGGAAACGATCTGCTCTCTCGTATTCCTACTTTTTATCACCTCTTCAAAAGGTCAAAAAATAGGTTGATTTTGAATAAAAAGCAATCAAAAATTGACTTGGAGCCCGATCAGAAAGTTTCTGGTTGCCTGCGGGAAGTAATATTTGTCGCGCACCAATGTGCCATCCAACAGATACGGATAGGCATAGCCGTTGGCACTGTATAGGGCGTTAAGCACATTTCCAATTTGCAGATTCAAGCGTAATTCAGGATGGTTAGCGCCACTCCTGAGCTGGTAGTCGAGGCGGAGGTCGTGAACTGTCCAGGCGGGGAGGACACGTGCATGATCTCCGCTGTTGTCTAAATATTGCCGCCCGATATGTCGACTCAATAGATTGAATCGTATGTTCTTTATTGCTTTCCAGCTAAGGGTAGAGCCGGTGGTGATGCCCGGCGAGAAGGAAATTGGGGCGGTAGCTAGCGTTTGTCCACCCACATTACCCAGATAATTGAAGTCAGCGTCATATAGGTCGAAGTATTCCGTGTAGTTGCGTACCCGATTTTGGGAAAGGCACAGATTGGCTGTCCATTCCAGCTTGGGGTGAAGGCGGGTTGACCACGACAACTCGGCTCCCAATCGATAGCTCTCGGGCACGTTTACGCGCACATAGGCGCCCACATCGTTAATCTGACCATTCAAAACCAACTGATCGCGATACACCATATAATAGGTCTGAATATCCCATCGCGCATTCCGACCCTTCCAACTGATACCCGTTTCCCAATCGGTCAGTTGCTCGGCTCCGGGTCGACTCTCGGGTGTCGACGCGGTTAGGTCGTCGCGCACCGGTTCGCGGTGGCCGACGGCGACGGAGGCAAACCAGCGCAGGCGAGGTGTTGGCTGCCAGTTTACGCCAGCTTTGGGATTAAAAAAACGAAAGGGAACCGTTTGATCCACCGCCTCACTCTGGTTGTTGAGTCCCTCAAAACTATAATCGACTCCCCTGTATTGCAGGTCGCCAAACAGATGCCAATGCGATCCGGCTTCCCATTCGGCCCGGGTAAATAAGTGGTATTCTCTTTTTTCTCCTTCATTTTCATAATAGCGGGTCGGCAATGGTTGATTGGGGAAAATTCGGGCCCATATTACTTCACCGAAGTGGAATCCCACATACCTGTACCAACCTCCGCCCGACTGGATCTGCAATGGGCCTGATTTCCATTCAGTTTGCAGCAGCCCACCATAGAAATGGTTGTCGAGCCACCTCCGCCGGATAATATCCGTGCTGCTGATGGTGTCGCTGCCGATCACGGCTGGACTCAATCCGTAGCGTTCATAGGTTTCGTCTGCCCTATATTGCTCATAATATCCCACCCCGCGTGTATAAAACAGGATGCCTCTGAGGGAAAAGTTGGGGTGGGTACATACCTCATATATCCCTTGGTAATGGTCCTGCCTGTAGTTGTCGACCTCATCTGGGTGGTAAACCGAATTGCCCTGCGCATCTACAAATCCCCCGGCTGGATTGTATGTCCTTCTCGATGCAAGTGAATCCTGGGGAACACCATACCAGGCCTGGTAGGTGCGTTCCTGTCCCTGAATAGTGTTGAAGGCGATACGACTGCGGTTGCCCATGCGTGAAGCGCCAACGGCCAGGCTGCTTAAATCGGAGCTTGAGCGTTCGATGTAACCATCGCTCCGAATTCTGCTCATTCGTCCACCAAATTGCCACCCCCCTATGAGTTGCCCGCTGCTCATGGCCAGTGCTTGGCGGAGAGTGCCTAAAGATCCACCGCTCAGGTTCATGCGCACCCCCGCGGTATCATCCGAAAGTTGGGTTTTGATGTGCACGCTGCCCCCAAAGGCTCCGGTGCCGCTGGTGCTGGTGCCGACCCCCCTTTGCACCTGAATTTCATCAACGGAACTGGCGAGATCGGGCATGTTCACCCAGAAAACGCCCTGCGATTCGGCATCGTTTACGGGGACTCCGTTGAGGGTTACATTGATGCGTGTACCATCTGAACCCCTGATACGCATCCCGGTGTAACCCACGCCCGCTCCTGCATCGGAGTGGGCGACCACAGCGGTCGACTGTTGCAACAGGAATGGTAGATCCTGCCCCATATTTCCGGGTTGCAGTTCCTGGGCTGTGATTCGCGTGAATGCTATCGGCGTACGATTACCAGCGGGAAAGGGCATTACCGACACTTCCATCAGCTCCTGAATGCGGGGTGTCATATAGAACAGGAGCGGGGTGGAATAAACTTCTGTAAGCAGAATAATTGTGTCGATGGGTCGGTAGGCGAGGTGACTGATCCGTACATGCATTTGCGTGACGAGGCCTGCGCTCATTATTGTGAAATGTCCGCTATTGTCAGTGAGGGTAAATTCACTGCGCGGTTCGAGTACTATCGTCGCCGCGGCTATGGGCTTCCCATTGCTCAGGTCGATTACCTTTCCGGTAATGGGATTTTTTCCAGCTGCTGTCCCAAACACCGACAACAAGAAACCAGAAAACAGAATGAGGAAAATGGGATTGACGGGCAGGAAACGCATAGCTGCGGGGCATTTGTACGTGAAACAAATGCTTGGCAGGGGCCGACAAGCAACAATGAATGACATCTTCCCTTCGCAGGCATAACCCTGATCAGGTACAATGGGTATAATCTCAGCCCATGAGGGCACCCCTAAGACTGGGCAAATATAAAGCCAAGGTGCTTTCTAATGTGTAACTTTGAGCCTCGTAATTAAGAATCACGTATGGCGGGTTTTCTGCAACAAATCATTACCGCATTGTTTGGTAAAAAATCGGATCGGGATGTGAAGGAACTGCTACCGCGTGTGGCCGAAATCCACCATTGGTTTGAGGAATACAAGGGGCTCGACCACGATGCGTTAAGGGCGAAAACGATCGAATTTCGTTCGAGAATCAGGGAGGCGCTCAGCGAAATGGAGACGGAGATTGAAAGGAGCCGAGCCGAGGCCGATGCACTTCCGCCCGATCAAACAGCCGAGAAAACGCAGGCCTACGAGAGGCTCGATGAGTTGATTAAGGCGCGTGATAAGCATTTGGAGGAGGTACTGGACGAGTTGCTGCCCGAAGCTTTTGCGGTCGTGAAAGAAACAGCGCGCCGTTTCACTGAAAATGGGGAGATCCGTGTGCAGGCCACAAGCATGGACCGTGAATTGTCGGTGAGTAAGGATTTCGTGCGGATCGAAGGTGATACAGCAGTGTACCGGAACCGGTGGAGTGCAGCGGGTAATGAGGTGGTTTGGAACATGGTGCACTACGACGTGCAGTTGATCGGTGGTATGGTGCTGCATTCGGGTAAAATTTCTGAAATGGCCACCGGGGAAGGTAAAACATTGGTTTCAACCCTCCCTGCCTACCTTAATGCCCTCTCGGGCATGGGACTGCATATTGTGACGGTCAACGACTACCTGGCACGCAGGGACGCAGCCTGGAATGGCCCCATCTTTCAGTTTCATGGCATATCGGTCGATTGCATTGACCTGCATACCCCAAATTCGGCCGAGCGTAAAAAGGCGTATCGGGCCGACATCACCTACGGAACCAACAATGAGTTTGGCTTTGATTACCTGCGCGACAATATGGTGCGGTTTTCCGACGAACTGGTTCAGCGCAAGCACCATTTTGCCATGGTGGATGAGGTGGATTCTGTGCTCATCGATGATGCACGTACGCCCCTGATCATTTCGGGACCCACTCCGCGGGGCGATATCCATGAGTTCCAGGAACTGAAGCCCCGAATCGAACGGCTCGTTGATTCCCAGAAAAGGTATGTGAACACCGCCCTGAGCGATGCCCGACGATTGTTGGCTACAGGCAAAACCGATGAGGGAGGGCTCGCCCTGTTCCGCGCCTACCGCGGATTGCCGAAGAACAAAGCGTTGATTAAGTTTTTGAGCGAGCAAGGCATTCGGGCTCAGTTGCAGAAGACAGAGGCCTTTTATATGCAGGACCAGCAAAAGGAAATGCATAAAGCCGATGAGCCCCTCTTTTTCACAATCGATGAAAAGAACAATACAATCGAGCTCACTGAGAAGGGAATCGAACTCATCACCGCAAGCGGCGAGGATCCCCAATTCTTCATCATGCCCGATGTTGGCAGCGAAGTGGCGGAAATCGAAAAATCGGTACCAGATGCCCGTGAAAAAGCTGAGAGGAAATCGCGCTTGCTCTCCGATTTTCAGGTAAAATCCGAGAGAATCCATACCCTCAACCAGCTTTTGAAGGCCTATTGTCTCTTCGAACGGGATGTGGAGTACATCGTCGACCAGAACAAGGTGAAGATTGTGGACGAACAGACGGGGCGTGTGCTCGAAGGCAGACGCTATTCAGATGGTCTGCATCAGGCAATTGAAGCCAAGGAAAATGTGCGGGTGGAAGCTGCAACGCAGACTTTTGCCACAATCACCCTGCAGAACTACTTTCGGATGTACCACAAGTTGGCCGGCATGACGGGCACGGCCGAAACGGAGGCCGGTGAATTGTGGGAGATTTATAAACTGGATGTTGTGGTGATTCCCACCAACCGGCCGATTATCCGGCGCGACGAAGACGACCGGGTCTACAAAACCGTGCGCGAGAAGTATCAGGCCATCATCACGCAGGTGGAGGAATTGGTGGCCGCCGGCCGCCCCGTTTTGGTGGGCACCACCTCGGTGGAAATCTCCGAATTGCTGAGCCGAATGCTGAGCATGCGCAAGATCAAACACAATGTACTCAATGCCAAACAACACCAGCGGGAGGCAGAAATCGTAGCTGAGGCGGGCTTGGCGGGTAACGTAACCATTGCCACGAATATGGCGGGGCGGGGAACCGACATCAAATTAGGGCCTGGTGTTCGGGAAGCGGGCGGATTGGCCATTGTGGGTACCGAACGTCACGAATCGCGACGGGTCGACCGGCAGCTGCGGGGCCGTTCGGGTCGGCAGGGTGACCCGGGAAGTTCCCAGTTTTTTGTTTCGCTCGAAGACAATCTGATGCGCCTTTTCGGATCCGATCGCATATCAAAAATTATGGACCGTTTCGGATATCAGGAGGGAGAAGTCATACAGCATTCCATGATTACCCGATCCATCGAACGGGCTCAGAAAAAGGTGGAGGAAAATAATTTCGGAATCCGTAAGCGTTTGCTCGAGTATGATGATGTGATGAATGCACAGCGGGAGGTGATCTACAAGAAAAGACGCCATGCCTTGTATGGCGAACGCATTGGCATGGACGTGCGGCATATGATTGAAGATGTAGCGGGGGAATTGGTCGCCAGATACAGCAAATCGGCTGATTTTGACGCATTATACCTCGATACAATCCGTGATTTTGGTCACGAACCGCCGTTTAGTAGTGCAGAATTTGCCCGCATGAAGGAGGATGAGGCAGTTTTGAGGTTGTCGGATGGGGTGTTGGCGCATTATGAGGAAAGGAACCGCAAGCTCACGGAAATGGCGATGCCCGTTTTGGAATCCGTGTACCGGGAACAAGGTGAGCGCGTTGAATATATTGGAGTACCGATACAGATGGGGAATCGGGGGGTTCAAATTGGGGTGAATCTGAAGAGAGCGATGGGCAATGAGGGCCGCGAGATCATCACAGAGCTGGAGAAATCGGTCGTACTCCAGCTGATCGACGAGATTTGGAAAAACCACCTCCGCGATATGGATGAGTTGAAGCAATCGGTTCAGAATGCGGTTTATGAACAGAAGGATCCTTTGGTCATCTACAAGATGGAGTCGTTCAATCTCTTTGAAAATATGCTGAGCGAACTCAATTCGGAGGCTGTTTCCCTGTTGTTTCAGGCTGGAATTCCGGTTCAGGATGCCGGGCAGATTCAGGAACATCGTCCGACTCCAGGCCCGGCACGTCCGGCCCTTCAGGCGAGTCACCCCACCTACACAAGCACTTCCACATCAACCGCCCCAACGGCAGCGAGCACCTCATCTGCACCGCGGGGTGGTAGTGCCAGCGCACAAACCAATATGCCCGAAGAGCCACGCGTTCAGTCACCCATCATCGCCGGACCTAAAGTGGGTCGGAATGAACGATGCCCATGTGGCACCGGTAAAAAATTTAAACAGTGTTGCGGTCGGGAGGAATAGACGCTGACCTGGCTGCTCGTGTTGACCATACCCGGTTGGCGATGGACACCACCAGGGCGGATGTGGTGCGCATGGCCAAGGAAGCTGTTACCTGGGGATGCGCTGCAGTTTGTGTACCCTCCTATTTTTCGCGCGATGTGGCATTGGCCTTGCAGGGAACGGGTGTCTCATCCTGCGTTACAGCCGGATACCCCATGGGCTTTTCGGAATTTGAATCCATCTATATAGAGGTAGAACGTGCTTTGAGTCACGGTGTTCAGGAAATCGATGCCGTTTTCCCCATTTCCGCCTGGAAATCGGGTGACATTAAGGCGTGCGATAGGTGGCTTCGTGAACTTTTTAAGCGGATTCAGGGTTTCAATGGGAAACTCAAAGTGATTCTGGAAACGGGTTACTACACCGATGCTGAGCTGAGGGACGCCTGTGATCTTTGTATCGATTCGGGCGTACATTTCGTCAAAAATTCTACCGGAATGGGGCCAAGGGGTGCAGATGTCGACATCATTCAAAAGTTGCGCAGTTATTTACCCGACGCAGTGGCCGTTAAAGCATCGGGCGGCATTAAATCACGCGGTCAGGCTTTGGAACTGATTGCAGCCGGAGCCTCCAGAATCGGTACATCCAGTGCCTCGGAAGTTATCTTAAACCACGGATTATGCGGTTAACTATTGGTCTTGTTTTGTTGTTTGTGCTGCTTGGGGTTGCACCTGCCGAAGCACAGCTTTTTCGCAAAATTTTCAGCAAGTCAGGCGGACGCGACCGAAATAAAGAGCAGAAAGAGGAGCCTGTTGCGGCACCCATTCCCACTCCCGTATTAGAAGAACCTGTGCCCGTCCCAACACCGGCTCCGGCCGTACGGGATACGTTAACGCCTGACAAACCAGTGAATCGTAGTCCCGCTACTGCTACAATCAAGCGCGAAACCGCCTCAGGTTTTCGAATACAAATCTACAACGGACCGAACCGAACAGAGGCGATGCGTTTAAAACAGGAGATGGAGAGCGCATACCCCAACATGAATGTTCATTTAGTGTACCGTCAGCCCAACTTCAGGGTGCGTATTGGCGATTTCCGCAACCATAGGGAAGCAGAGGTACTCTTGTCAGAATTCCGTCAACTCGGATTTAAAACCAGTTTCGTGGTGCCGGATGAAATTTATATTGAGTAATGAACCGCACATCTTAGTATAATATGGAGAAGAAAGACCTGAAGTCACGCATCCTAGAATTGTCGACCGAGTTGTTTGCACAAGTGGTACGCCACCGCAGACACTTACATAAGAATCCGGAACTTTCGTATGAAGAGGCACAGACCGCATCCTATGTGGCGGATCGATTGGATGAACTGGGACTGGCGTTTACCAGAGGGGTAGGTGGACACGGATTGGTGGCCCATATAAAGGGACGGAATCCCGATCGGGCGCTCGTGGCCCTCAGGGCTGATATGGACGCTCTCCCCATACATGAAGAAAATGAGGTGGAGTACCGATCGGAGAGACCTGGTATCATGCACGCTTGTGGTCACGACGCCCACACGGCCAGTCTACTCGGGGTTGCGGGTATACTCAGTCGGATCACCGATGCCTTCGAAGGAACGGTTCGTCTGATTTTTCAACCTTCGGAGGAGCGTCTGCCCGGTGGGGCGTCTCTCATGATTCGTGATGGGGTCCTGCAAAACCCCGTGCCTTCAGCCGTGGTGGGGCAACATGTCATGCCCCTCATTCCAGCCGGAAAGGTGGGCTTTAGGTCTGGTATGTACATGGCCTCAGCCGATGAGCTCAGGCTCGTGTTTAAAGGCAAGGGAGGACACGCGGCACAGCCGCATCAGAACATAGATCCCGTGATGGCCTGCGCACAGACCCTGGTGGCCCTGCAGCAGGTAGTGAGTCGACACGCACACCCGGCCACCCCCTCAGTTTTGTCGTTCGGACGTATTAATTCTGAGGGCACATACAATGTCATTCCAGATGAAGTGGAGGTGCTCGGCACCTTCAGGACACTCGAAGAGCAGTGGCGCTACCGCGCGCATGAGCTAATCCGCCAAGTGGCCGAAGGCACCGCCGCCGCGTTGGGCGCACGATGTGAGGTCCACATCAATGTGGGATATCCATGCCTCAATAACCATCCCAAGTTGACCGACAGACTCAGGAAAGCGGCTTGTAGTTACCTGGGTGAAGAAAATGTGATGGATCTCGATTTGTGGATGGCGGCTGAAGATTTTGCTTATTATGGTCAACATACCGATGCCTGTTTCTATCGTCTCGGTACCCGAAACGAAGAAAAGGGCATCATAGCGCCCGTTCACACTCCAAGATTTGATATCGATGAGGAAGCACTTAGAATTGGTTCGGGACTTATGTCGTGGCTGGCACTACAGCAGCTGGTGTTTGCCACTGAAAGCACGGAGGTTCTCTAGATCGTATTTTTGCCCTCTCAAAATAAGCCAGTCCATATGACCGAACGATCGGAACAAGAGCGCATTCGTCGCGACGCCCTGGAAGCCATCCGCAGCCACGGAGTCGACCCATACCCCTCCATCAACCTGCCTATTTCCCACACCATTGAGGAAATATTGACTAAATATCAGGATGAAGATGCCGACTTATGGAAGGAAGTTGTGTTGGGTGGACGAATGATGAGTCGCCGCATTATGGGCAAGGCTTCGTTCGCCGAACTGCAGGACGGAACCGGGCGGATGCAATTATACCTGAACCGTGATGAACTCGACGCGAACGATGACCCCTTCACCTACAACGAGTTGTTCAGGAAATACTGTGATATAGGCGACCACATAGGGGTGAAGGGTTGCATCTTTCGCACACAAGTGGGTGAGATTTCCTTAAGGGTGCAAGAATTCACGTTGCTTAGCAAATCGCTGCGGCCGCTACCCATCGTGAAGCGCAATGAGCAGGGACAGGAATATGACGGTTTCCATGACCCCGAACAACGGCACCGCATGCGCTATGTGGATCTGGTGGTGAATCCCGAAGTGCGGGAGGTTTTCCGTAAACGCGCCCGCATGATTCAGTTGATGCGCGATTATTTCAATGAACGTGGATTTTTGGAGGTGGAAACCCCTATACTTCAACCCATTTATGGTGGTGCCGCCGCGCGGCCCTTTACCACACATCACAACACCCTCGATATGAAGCTCTACCTCAGGATCGCCAACGAGCTATACCTGAAGCGCCTCATCGTGGGGGGATTCGATGGTGTTTATGAATTTGCCCGCGATTTTCGCAACGAAGGAATGAGCCGCTACCATAACCCTGAGTTCACCCAGGTTGAGCTCTATGCGGCCTACCGCGACTACCGCTGGATGATGGATATGACGGAAGAACTCATCGAACAAGTAGCCATCGGTTTGCATGACACAACTGAGGTTCAGGTGGGCGATCAGAAGATTAACTTCGCAAGGCCATGGAAGCGCTATACCTGGCATGGGGCGATTGAAGCCTTCACGGGCTTGGATCTGCGCAGCCTGTCCGATCAGGAGTTGTTAACCGAAGCCCGAAAACTGGGCGCAGAAGTGCCCGCAATGGCAACGCGACCCGCCCTGCTCGATGAAATCTTCGGACATTGCGTGGAACCCCATCTTATACAACCCACATTCATTACGGATTACCCAGTTGAAATGTCGCCTCTGGCCAAAAGACATGCCGACCATCCCGAGCTCACTGAACGGTTCGAGCTGATCTGCAACCGCAAGGAACTAGCCAACTCCTTCAGCGAGTTGAATGATCCCGACGACCAGAGGGCTCGTTTTGAGGCCCAGATTGAACTAGGCAAAAGAGGCGACGCGGTAGCCATGATGCCCGACGAAGATTTTCTCAGGGCATTGGAATATGGCATGCCCCCAACCGCTGGAATTGGTGTTGGAATAGACCGCCTCTCTATGATCATGACTAACCAGAGCAGTATACAAGAGGTGTTGCTTTTTCCCCATATGAGACCCGAGCACGGTCGACCCGAATAACGAGATGGGTAGCAAATTGGGGGCACGAATCGATGCCCATTGCCCGGCGGGCTGGTCGGATTATTCCCTGATCGATTGCGGAGGCAAAGAGAAGCTGGAACGAATGGGCAGTCAAATCCTGATTCGTCCAGAACCCCAGGCTCTTTGGTCGCCCCGCTTCAATCGGGAGGAATGGACGAAGCGGGCGCACTGGCGATTCGAGCAACAGGGGGCGTATGGCGGAGAGTGGATTCCGCTAAGGGGAAAGGAAAGCAAGTCGGAATGGCAGCTCACGTATCGGAGCGCTGCACTGAATCTTCGGTTTCGGCTAGCCCTCACTTCATTCAAACATGTCGGCATATTCCCGGAGCAGGCCGATAACTGGGAATTTGTGGCCAGGAGTATTCGGGCACTAAGCAAGCCCGCAAAGGTACTGAACCTTTTCGCCTACACCGGCGGCGCCAGTCTGGCTGCCTGTCAGGCCGGAGCCGATGTGGTGCACCTCGACTCTGTGAGGCAGGTGGTCGACTGGGCTCATGAAAACATGATGTTGAGTCGACTTGATGGCATTCGTTGGGTTCTGGAAGACGCCCGAAAGTTTGTGGCCCGCGAGCGGAGAAGGGGCAACCGATATTCCGGCGTACTTCTTGATCCGCCGGCCTACGGACTGGGCCCTTCAGGTGAGCGATGGAAGCTGGAAGACCAAATCCTTTCGTTGATGGATGATGTTCGTTCGATTCTGGAACCTGATACTCACTTCCTCTTGGTGAATGCCTATTCGCTCGGACTATCATCGCTCGTTCTGAGAAACTTCCTGAGCGACGCATACCCCACCGACCATCTACACACGGGCGAACTCTATCTGTCCACGACAGAAACGGGTATTTTCCTTCCGTTAGGTGTCTTTGCCCGGGTCTGGACGGGAATGGCAGCCGATTTTAAGGGCTAATTCGATGTTCTTCTTTTCTCATTTTCATATGGGATGCAGGGTCGCTCAAAAAAAGTATGCACTCATTACGGCCTAACTGAATGGTGCCAACTTCCTAAACGGCTGCAGGGTCGGTCAACAATAAATCTGCGCTCGCTACAGCCTGACTGAACTCCAATAATTTTCTGAAGGGATGCAGTTTTACAGAAGGGTAAATCTGCGCTCACAACGGCCTAACTGAATTGCGCCAATTTTCTGAAAGGCTTGAGGAGTAGTGTAAAAAAGAATGGTTTGAGTCCATTCACCTGCCAAGCCTTCCGGTCCATTCGATTGGCCTTCCACCTCGCTTTCAAGCCCTTGTTGCTTACGCCCCCCATACGCATATGAATTATTGTTTTGGCCAAATACGTGACTTGTACCTTTTGCATTAAAAATATCCGCAGCATAAACTCATAATCGGCGGAGGTACCCAGATCCAGTCTGTATCCGCCCGACCGTACATAACACTCCTTTTTTATGAACAGCGTCGGATGAGGGGCCATCCAGCCCCAGTAAAACGATCGTTTGCCGTAAGTCCCCGATTTCCATGTGCGTACAATCCGCCGAAAATCGCGGGCTTCTACATAATTCAAATCGGCATAGAGTAGGTCCGCTCCTGTCTGTTTCAGTTGACCACGCACGCGCGACAAAACCCGGTGGTGTGGGTAGAAGTCATCTGCATTCAAAATGCCGATAAAATGGCCAGTCGAAAGCACGATGCCTTTATTCATCGCATCATATAAACCTAGATCGGATTCGGAAATCCAGTGGAACCGATATCCTGGCTCGGCACGCCTCGCATCGGCGTTCTTCATCTCTAAATCCCATTCCCGCAGAATCTCCAGCGTTCCGTCGGTTGACCCTCCATCGATGACCCAATGCTCAATGGCTGCCCCTTTTTGCATCGCGACGCTCAGAAGGGTGTGCCGCAGTGTTTGAGCTTCCTGAAAGCAAACAGTAATAACACTAAAATAGGGTTGGTGCTGGGTCATGATTTCCTCAACAAATTACGGCCGATTTGCCGGGCGAGCCGTCCCCGAAGGGCGATCTGTTGCCAGAGCGTATACCCACTTGCAGCTGCTGTGGTGCTTACAGTGCCTGAATGACGCCTGTAGAGCACATAGATTTCATGTGAAAAATGGGTATCAAACCACAAAGCAGCTACATTTCCGAGCCAGATGTCATGCATGGCGAGTTGCGGCGGAAAGGGCAGTGCTTTTTCGAGCAGCGATTTTCTGAAAGCCATACAGCAGCCCAGGTAACTATTTCGCACAAAATTCTCGATGGCCCCAGTTTTTGTGCGGTGCAGTTCGAAAAAACTGGGGGATGTGATGGTCAGTACCTCGTCGGTCACCCGCGCATCATGAATCACCAACGTATGATTCTGAAGCGCCCTACAGATCCCATCAACCTTGCCAGGTAACCACACATCGTCCTGATCAGACAGAAAAATATATTCGCTTTTGGCCTGCCTCAGGGCACGCTCCAGGTTGTAGGAGGGATGATGCAAGGGGTGGCCCCCCGCGGGATAAACCTGAATCGGGTGTCCATGATCGATGTATTCCTGCAGGATTTCCAGAGTTCCATCCGTAGATCCATCATCCGCTACGCAGAGATCATCTCCCTTTTGCAATTGAGGCAATATGCTTTCGATTTGTTCCCGAAGCCAGCGCGAACCGTTGTAGGTGGACATACAAACACTCACTCGGGGCCTTACCTGAAGAGTTGAAGGGTCGCTGTTGGCTATCAACTGGCTATGACGTTCCAGAGAGTTGACCGCTGTGGTTGACGTAGTATTTAAATTGGTTGATGAGTGCTCGAAAAACCGCCCGCGGTCATCCTCATTCAACCGCGTTGAAACAGTCGATGACGATGAATGATGAATGCCCGCATGATACTGATCCACGACCTCGGGCCCGTGTTTACTTTTAAAATGATGGGGGAGGGCTAATCCCATGGTCAATAATGCCAATCCCATGGGTGCATTGATAAAGGGATTGAAAAAGGAAAGTGCGGCAACAAAAAAAACGGAATGGAGCAGGGCGGTCGACAGGCTTTGGTCGGCGTATGGCATAGAGGTAGACCGGCGAAATTGTACCCATGCGGCAAAAAGGAGCAGTCCCCAAATACCCAAGCCCAATAATCCCTGTTTATGAAAGATTTCCAGGTAGCTGATTTCCATATGAACTGGTTTCAAGGGAGTCCCAATACCCAAACCGTGGCCAAAAAGCAGGCTCAACGGTCCTATGCGCTGCCCTACTTCATCAATTTGCACAAATCGCTCCATCATGGAGAGGTGGCGGTTCATGATACTCTGGCTAAAAGCAAAGGCGATGGTTTGCTGCCAGTCGGGATATGGATACTGCTCCAAATATTTCTGATTGGGGTAGGGATCGTCCTTGACCTTGAGCTCTAAAAATTCTCGTTCATGTCGGGTGTCGACTACTCCTTTTTCCACCAACCATGGACCGACCAGCATCAGCATCAAGGCAAGCCAAGCCGTTGGGTTGTGGCCCCGACAGTTCCATAGTGAACGCAAGGGGAAAAACAACAGGATGAGCCAAATGGCCCGGGTGAACGTCAGCAGTATAGCCGCATAAATAAGGACCTGAACCCAACGCTTCCTCTGGAATTGGACTTTTTCCCAGAAAAACAGGGCAACGGGAAGGAATACGAAGCCCTTGTAGAAGAATCCCATGTTGCCCCGGAAGAAAAACTCACCCATTTGCTCGGTGGACTGGTAAAACGCCCATCCGTCGACCCAATCAGTTTGCCAGAGGATCCAGAAAGCTAGGTAACCGATGGCCATCGCCAATCCCAACCATCTAAACAAGAGGCCTGCAACCCTACGGCCTAAGGGGTCTCGCAGGATAAGGGCGTAAAAGGGCAGATTGAGAACGTACAGCAGAGGTTTAACATCGGTAAAAACAGAGGATACACTGGCGGCATTCAACAATCCGATGCCTGAGGCGAAGATTGTTGCCCCTAAAGGAATGAGGGTAAGTGCCAAAACGCGCGTTCCCGGATGAAATCGTCCACTAGCCCAGCTGATTATCCAGGTAAGT
This sequence comes from Sphingomonadales bacterium, assembly GCA_016872215.1. Taxonomy (GTDB): domain Bacteria; phylum Bacteroidota; class Bacteroidia; order UBA7662; family UBA7662; genus F1-60-MAGs140. The sequence goes on from VHAX01000004.1 coordinate 25,304, forward strand.
TGACAGGCACCGAACAGCATCATACGTGGTGTCAGGAAACCCCAGTCGAACCACCGACCCCCGCCGCCGAGTATGAGTTCGGTCAGACTTAGTCCAAAAAGCCCGACAATCAGGGGGTGGATTTCGGAACTGGCCGCGGCCTTTTTACTGCTCATAGGGTCTGCTCAGAAAAAATTGCTGCAAAAGTACGCGCATAAATCCAAAGCGGAGGTAACGGAACGATAACCGAAGGGCACGACCAACCACCAAAAAAGTGAGGGTTACTACTGGCCCCTCGGTTTCCACCCAGGCGCGGGCATCTCTGCAAAACTGCCGGTATCGCTGCAGGCGCACCACGTATGATTCTGGTTCGAGCCCCGATAAGCCGTGACTACAGGTCACGGGCACCACCGATGCTCTAATACCCGCCGATCTCAAACGATAGATGAATGCGGTGTCGCTGAAATCGAGACGAACCTGAGGAAGATGGCCCCCACATTGGTTGTAGGCCGATAGCCTGATCATCATGCCGGAATTCACCGGCATATACCGATTAAGGTTGATTTCGCCCAATACAGGCCGTGGGTTGGGGCGGCTGATCCCCATCCGGTGAACGGCCGGTGAAATGCAAAGTTCAGAGCTATACATTTGGGGCACGAGGAGTCCGATCGGGTCCGCATGAACCGATCTGGTGTAGCAATCCCACCAATCCAGCGGAAAATGGGTGTCCTGATCAGCCAGCAGCATCCAGGTGCACCGCCACTCCATAGCCTTTTCGGCGGCGGCCCGATACGCAGCACTGAGTCCCGGATTCTCAGGATGTGCCTCATACAACCATCGTTCTATACTGCCTTTGGCCTCAGTGGCCATCCAATTCCGGAGCATGACATCCATTCCGGGTATGGGATGGTTGTCCCAGATCATCCAGGCCATGTTCTGAGCCTTGTGGTGGGCCATCAGGCTCTTCAGGGAAACACACGGCTCTGATTTGTCGCCATACAGAACCAACACAACCAATACCTGATCTGCCGTCATGATCGAGTGGTACGGGTTTGGTTGCCCAAAATTTGTTTCAATGATGCAACATTTTTACACACCAACAGCAGCTCGGCTGTCAACAATGAGGTGATGGTTGCCCAGGCTCCGATGTAGAACACGAGTAGCAGGTGAATCCCAACGCCTCCGGCTGCGGCCACCATTAAATTCCGCCCGAACAGCCGATTGTGTTTCGTGGCCAACAGTAAGCTTGAGGGTAAAACGCCAATGGCCAAAATAAGGGGAAGGAGTACCAGACAACGCAATAGGGCTTCGGCATCGGGTTGTGGACTACCCGCCACCAAGGTCAGGATTTGTGGACCCATATACCACAACATCACACTGCCTCCTACACCACCAAGGGTCAGTGGGAGGGTCATTTTGCGCAGATAGGCAACGGCTTTCGTCATCGCCTCCGGATCCTGTGCGCTGAGACGGGGGATCAACACCTGCTGAAGGCTGCTGGCGGCCATACGAAACACGAGTATTATTTTTTCCAAGGCAGATACGATACCCACCCAACGCGCGCCGACAAACAACTCAAGAATAATTAAGGTGCTGTGGGCAAATAAGGCGCTGCTGAGTCCACCCAAAAAAACGGGTCGGTTCATCCGCAGCAGTCCCATACACGAACCCCAACCGGGCCACCCGAGCGGTATTTTTTCTACTGATCTCACCTGAAAGAACGCGGCAAACGCCACGAGAAGCGTGCTTCCACCATTCAATAGGGGTATAAGAAGCTGATCTTCTTTGCTATCGATACAGGAAAAGACGCCGACAGCAAAGAGCAAGCGCCCAAGGACCTGCCAGCGCGCGAGGAGGGCAAACTGTCTGGAGCCCTGTAGCCACCACGCGGGCATCAGTACCTGTGCGGGTAAAAGTAGGGCCGAGGAAAGAAAAAACAGGGCATGTTCGCGCCAGGTTGGAATGCTCATCACCAACAAAAACAGCAAGGGCAAGCCGATGCCCAATAGCAAAAGCTGGGTGAAGAAATAGTTGGAAAACAAAACCTTTGCTGCCGTGGGATTCCCTACGGCTGGATCCCCTGCTGTGGTAGGATCCCCATTCAAAGCGGATTTGTCGCGACTGCCGGTCAAGGTAAACCCAAAATCGACCCAGGCCACCCCGAAATTCATGACCGCCAGGCTTAGGTTGTACCAACCAAAAGCTTCTAGTCCCACCACCCGCAACAGATAGGGTACAGTGGCCAGGGGAAGGAGGGCACTGAGGGCCTGAACTGTGCCCAAAGAGAGAAGATCTCCTGTGAGCCCGCCTGGAAAAAGCCGCTTGTTGGTCTGATTCAGCACGCGACAAAGGTACACATGCAATCGACAGCCTAATGGCATGGTAATTGAAAAGAAGCGACGGATCGGAAGGGGTCAATTCATAGCTTCTGCCTATTTTTGTATAGATTTTCCAACTGACATGAGCATTCTAATATCCTTGATTTTCAATCGGGTTAAACGTCATCCCGTCACTCGGATCACTTTTTTTGTAATTGGGCCATATTTGTTGGCTTTCTGTTCGGCCAGTCATAGTTTTACCAAAAAGGGTGACAAGCTGGCGGTAGCTGGTATGCATGAGGAGGCTGTTCAGCAGTACTTTATGGCTTTGGGGCGCGACCGGACTTACATCAAGGCGCGTGTGGGTCTGCAGCAATCTGGTCAACAAACCATGCAGCTGTCGACCGATCGATTCTATCGTCAGCACCAAGACGGCAACTATCGGGAGTCGATCCGCACCTACCGCAGTATGGAAACCCTTGCATCGGACGCTTCAGCACTCGGCATTCGCCTGGAAATGCCTGGCATGTTGCGGGGTGACTACGAGCAGGATCTCGACCGATATCTGTCGCAGCAATACGGGGAGGCCACACGACTCAATGAAAACCGTAAATTCCGCGAGGCCGAGCAAATCTTTGCGGAAATTAAAAGCTGGAAGACCGATTACAAGGACGTAGCTGAACTTTCGCGTCTGGCACGCATCATTCCGGAATATCAAGATGGGCGCACCGCATTCGACGCCGGCCATTACCGAAAGGCATATGGGCATTTCGAAAAAGTGAATGCGCTCGAACCCTCCTACAAAGAAACAGCAGAGTTGAGTAGAGTTTCGCGTGCGCGTGCTCAGGTGCGCATCTCCCTTGCGCCCTTTGAAAATTCCCAGGCCTTTAGCATTCCCATGGAAATTCCCCGCTACGTCCAAATAGCGCTTGGGGGATTGGGAAATGAGTTTATCGAGTGGACCGAACCTTCATCGGCCAATCCGTCCGATACCTCATTTGTGGGAACCCGACTGCAATTGAAGGGCCGGATCGATGAACTGGTGTATGTTACCCCTCAGATGCAGAGTCAGGAGCGTCGCGGATATGAGTCCTATGTCGTTAAGGAATTCAACAAAGAGCGCAACCGTATGGAGAATGTGACCCGATACCGGAAAGTGGTCTACACCGAAATGCAGGGGAAAAGCGAACTTCGGTTGCGGGTGTCCTACCAGTTGGTTACTCAGATGAATGGAATGGTGCTCGTTTCCGATGTTGCGGAGGAGTCGGTCGAAGATGAGGTGCGCTATGTAACCTATGGGGGCAACCGTCAGAATTTGTTTGCGGGCACCTGGCGAAGCCTCAACGAAGATCACCCGGGCGATAGGGTATTAAATGCACCCTTTCAAAAGCGCGATATGGAGCGGCTTTTGAATGCTTCCCGTCAATTCAGACCCAGTGGTGAAATGGCTCAGGAAGCTCAGAATACTGTTGCGGCCCAAATCTCATCGCGCATAGTGGCTTACGAGCAATCACGCCTTAATCCTTAAAATGAAACAGCAGAGGCTATCATACTGGCTTTTTAGCTTCTTGTTTATGCTGCTTGCTTCTTGTGGCCGCCAAAAAAGCCAACCGACAGTCACACCAATAAGCCTGATTCCCAAACCAGGGTGGGTGCAGCAGCGACCGGTCGAAGTCGGGCAATACATCGGAATTGGCGTTGCCCGGAAAAATCCCTACAGTCCTTCCGACCACCTGGAGGCGGCGCGAAAGCAGGCACTATCCGACATTGCCATGCAAATCAAGGTGCGGGTGGATGCAAACTCCACCCAATCGCAGTATGAGGATAAACAATCATTTTCAGAAGAATTTCGCTCGTTTACCCGTACTATGGCCCAAGCCGAGCTGGAGGAGTGTCAGCTCGTGGATACCTGGCAAAATGAGCAGGAATATTGGGTCTTTTACCGTTTGTCACAGGAGGAATACCGCAAGGCACGTGCACGCAAGATCCAGCTCGCCGTCGATCAGGCACTGAGCCACCTGCAGACGGCCCGACAATCGACCCGGCACTCGGATGTGGTGGCTGCCTATGATTTTTGTTTGCGTGCTCTCGATCGACTCGCTCCATTTTCGGGTGAAAGTCTGATTTATGAGGAGGCAGGTGTTTCCCGATCTTTGTTGGCAGACCTGGCTGATTTGATGATGCAGCTATCACGTCAAACTTACTTAGAATTTGGAGTGAAGCAATGGCGGGTCAAAATGGCCCATGCGCCCGAGGATTTAGAGATCCGCGTGCGATATCCGGGTGCAGGTGGTGGAATTGTTGGCGGCTTCCCCGTAAAAATCCGCTATAATGGGATTGACACCCACAACGGATGGAAATTAAGTACAGATCAGGATGGGCGTATTCGCCTTCGTGTCGGGGTTATTCCATCATCGGGCAACCGCTTGCTTTCCCTCAGGGCTGAAATGAATCTGGAGGCTCTGTCTCAGGAAGCACCTCACTGGCGGTGGCTGAGTTTGTTGCCACCCGCCCAGAGGCCTTCTGCAGAATTGCCGATCGAAATCATCCCAGCATCCATGGAGATGAAGATCAGCAGTTCAGGTGATTTATTGGGTTGGTCAGCTGCCGCGGTCGAGCAGATCATTACTGCTCGATTGGGGAAGGCAGGAATGGTCGTGTTCGGGGGCCTCGGGCGACCCGATTTCCAATTGGTGCTGAAGGTTCAATGTCGTGCGCTTCCACTGGAGGGAGGTGAACAAACCTCAGCGGTGTTGAATGGAACCCTGCGGGTGGTAGATGCCGCAAACGTGGTTCGCTACCAGCAAAGCCTCAATGAAGTGCGAAGTACGGGCCCCGATTCGGCTTCCGCCCTGCGCGCCGCCCATAAAAGACTGCTCGAAAATTTAGAATTATCGGTTTTGCCCCGTGTTTTGGAACGGATTTTGCAGCCCGATGCTGATTAATCTTTTTTGTATTTTTTGATATATTCAAAACATATATGTTTGTATAACATTTTTATCATTTATCCATTTATCCCTAATTTTCAAATAAACTCTAATGAATTACCCCATGAAAAAATCCACTTTATCCCTGCTCGTATTGGTTTCAGCCCTGTTTTTCCTTTCGGCCTGCAAAAGCAAGAAGGAAGTTCCTGTTAAATCGATTACCCCCGAACAAGCCGGAGAGGTTGAGGTCAAGCTCTATTGTTCCGGTTCCGAGTACTTCAGTACAAAAGAAATCCTTCGTGCAAATGCAGTGGGTGAGAGTTTGGACCAGAACACATCCAAGAAGAAGGCGCTCAACGAGGCTCGTACCCAACTCGCTTCCTCGATCAACACCGTATTAAAGGCCACGATCGATAACTACGTGAATTCACGTGAATTCAACAACAAGGAGGAGATTCAGGAGCGCTTCGAAGGACTGAGTCGCGAGGTGATCAACCAGGAAATTTCCGGCACCCGCATTATATGTGAAAAACTCACCAAAACAACCCAGAACACCTACAAGACCTATCTGGCCCTCGAGTTAAGCGGTACCGATATGATCAAAAATCTGGGATCTAAGCTTGGTCAGGATGAGCGCCTGCGCATCGACTACGACTACGAGAAGTTCAAGAACACCTTCGATCAGGAAATGGAGAAGTTTGAGAAATCCAGGCGCTAATCGCAGGGATTTTTAGGGCCATTCAGCCAAAATCGATTCACCGCCCCGAACCACGTCACCGGGCTTAACCCTTGCGGGGGTGCCCGGTGGCAAGAAAACATCCACTCGGCTGCCGAATTTAATAAACCCATATTCCCCGCCTTGGGTAACCCGATTACCCTCCTTTATATAGCACACAATGCGACGGGCCAAAGCGCCTGCGATTTGTCTGAATAGCACAAGTTCCCCCTTATCAGTTTCCACAACCACTGTCGTACGCTCATTGAGGGTACTCGACTTGGGATGCCAGGCCACCAGATAATCGCCTGGGTGGTAGCGGTAATAGCGCACCGTTCCGGTGACAGGGCTACGGTTCACGTGCACATTGAGGGGCGACATGAAAACACTGATTTGCAGGCGTTTGCCTATGAAATATTCGGGTTCTTCTACTTCCTCCAAAATCACAACTTTGCCATCGGCAGGAGAGATGATGTGCCTTGGATCGACAGGTGTTTGTCGACCAGGATTCCGGAAAAACTGCACCACCAAGATCAGAACAACAAACAAAAGGCTGTAAAGAAGATAGCCATACAATTTACCCGCAGGTAAAAATTGATAGACCAAAAAGGTACCGGCCGCGCAAATGATCAGGGTGCTGAGAATAATGGTGTAGCCTTCGCGGTGGATCATACCGGGTTGAAATAATCGATCGATTAAATTCCGCCTCTGAGTTGGGTCACCTGGGCCACCTTATCGATGGCCACAATATAGGCCGCGATTCTGAGGCTGCAATTGTGCTGCATCGACGCCTGGTAGACGTGTTCAAACGCCTCCTTCATGTTGCGGTCGGCCCGACGGTTCACCCGTTCCTCCGTCCAGAAGTAGCCCAAACGGTTTTGCACCCATTCGAAATAGGAAACCGTTACCCCGCCGGCGTTGGCCAGAATGTCGGGCACCACCATCACCCCGTTTTGGTTGAGAATTTCGTCGGCACTGGCGGCCACAGGTCCATTGGCACCTTCCACAATCAATTTTGCCCTGATGCGGGGCGCGTTGTGTCCGGTGATCTGGTCTTCCATAGCCGCGGGTACCAAAACATCAACGTCCAACTCGAGCAGTTCGTTGTTCGATATGGGGTCAGCACCGGTGAAGCCGAGCAATTGGTCACCGTGCGATTGACTGTACGCGATGGCTTCTTGTATGTTGATACCGTTCGGATTATAGTAGCCCCCTGTCACGTCGCTTATGGCTAGTATTTTGAGCCCTTGCTGTTCAATCAATTTAGCCGAAATGCTCCCCACATTCCCAAAGCCCTGTACAGCGCAAGTCGATTTATAAGGGTTTAGGCCCATTTTCAGCATAGCAGATCGGCAGGCTACCATCACACCGCGACCAGTAGCTTCAACGCGGCCCTTGGAGCCACCCATAACCAGAGGCTTACCAGTAACGACTGCCGGGCTGCTGTAGCCCACCAATTTCGAATATTGGTCCATAATCCAGGCCATTTCTCGGGGGCCCGTTCCCATATCCGGTGCCGGAATGTCTTTTTCTGGTCCGAATACATCAATCATGGCACGGGTGTAGGCACGCGTCAGGCGCTCTAGTTCACCCGCCGACATCGAACGAGGGTCGCATTTAATGCCTCCTTTGCCTCCACCGAAGGGGATATTGGATACGGCACATTTCCAGGTCATCCACGCAGCTAGGGCCTTCACTTCATCGAGGTGCACATCCATAGAATAGCGAATGCCCCCCTTGGCCGGCCCCAGATTGATGTTGTGCACTACGCGATATCCCTCAAACACCTGTATGCTGCCATCGTCCATACTCACTGGAAGAGAAACAATAACCTGTTTCGCGGGCGATTTCAATACATTGTAGAGGCCGTCGCTAAGATTCAAAATTCGTGCGGCTTCATCGAATCGCGATATCATAGAGTCGAACGGATTTTCAGCAGCAGGGATTAGCGTGGAGGGTTCGTTGGTCGACATAATCTACAGGATTGGGATTTTATTGTTTAATTTAATGGGATGGGTTTAAGGATCTGATCTCTTTTGTAAGAACGTATGCTCGCCTCAGGCCTATTTTATTAGGTTGTATTCGGGAATCAATGAGCGAAAATTTGCCGCAAAATTAAGAATATATGAAATCATGCGCCTCTACAATATGTGGGCATCCGTAAGAACTGTGTTCAACTCAACAGGTCGTGGGTGTGCAAGGGTCGGACAGAAGAAACCGGGTAGATATGGGTTGTATTAATGTGTGGATGGTTATGTTCGAGTCTTACCAAAGTCACAGTAGGTAGGGACTGTACTTAAATTACAGTAGGTAGGCAAGAACTGGACTGAAGTCACAGTGGGCAGTCAGGGGCTTGACTAAATATACAGCGGGTAGTTAGGGACTTGACTGAATGGACTGCAAGGATGTAAGCGGTATATTCGTAGCGAAACAGATGACCACCGCTGAGCGCTACAAAATAACGATCGACTTCTTCCGGCAGAATGCACCTGAAGCGGCTACCGAATTGGGGTATTCCAACCCCTACGAGTTGCTTGTGGCCGTGATGCTGTCTGCGCAATGCACCGATAAGCGGGTAAACCTCACCACACCCGCGCTTTTTCAGCGTTATCCCACCGTTTTTGCACTGGCTGAGGCCACAGCCGATGATGTGTTCACCTTTATCAGAAGCATTTCATACCCCAGTAGCAAGGCCCGGCACCTGGTGGCTGCTGCGCGGATGTTGGTGGATACGTATAGGGGCAGAATCCCGTCGAAGATTGAGGAACTGGTGAAGCTCCCGGGGGTCGGACGAAAAACAGCGAATGTAGTTGTGAGCGTGGTATTCGATCAACCCGCCATGGCCGTTGATACCCATGTGTTTCGGGTTTCTGCCCGAATTGGCCTCACCAATAAGGCGAGAACTCCTTTGGAAGCCGAGAAACAATTGATGCATCACTTGCCGACAGAGGTGGTGGCCATGGCGCATCACTGGCTTATCCTCCACGGTCGTTATGTTTGTGTGGCGCGTAATCCGAAATGCGGGGAATGCGGATTGAGCGATGTTTGTTTTTGGTTCAACAAAAACATAGGAAATCCCAAACCAGCTGGCGTTGTAAAGAAAAAAGTTCAAAAAAAATAAATCAGAAATCGATGAAAAATAATGACTTACAGGGCAGGACCGCATTGGTATGCGGCGCGAGTCGCGGAATTGGTCTGGCCACCGCTCATGCTTTGGCCACTCAGGGATGCCGGGTGGTGTTATTGGCTCGTAAGGAGCCCGATTTGCGTCGGGCGCTTGATGAGTTAAAGGCAACCAATCCAGGTGAACACGCATACATTGTGGGCGATGCGGGCGAGCCAACTTCAGTCGCTCGTTCTGTGGGCAGTTGGGTGGAACGATATGGAGCCTTTCACATACTGGTCAACAACAGCGGTGGACCGCCGCCTGGGCCCATACAGGGTGCACGGAGCGAGGCTTTTTTGGTGGCCTTTACCCAGCACCTGTTGGCCGCACATGAACTGAGCCAATGCCTGATTCCGGGAATGAAGGGGGCGGGATACGGACGAATCATCAATGTAATCTCAACATCGGTGAAGCAACCCCTGCGCGGACTAGGGGTGAGCAATACCATCCGGGCATCGGTGGCCTCCTGGGCCAAAACCTTATCGGCAGAGGTCGCGCCCCACGGCATTACGGTAAACAATGTGTTGCCTGGAGCCACCAGAACCGAGCGCCTCGAGCAGATCATTGGGGGGAAGGCATCGCACGACGGGCGTTCTGTGGAGGAAGTGGAACGAGAGATGCTTGAGAAAATCCCGGCAGGCCGATTTGGCCGACCCGATGAAATAGCCGCCGCCATCGCTTTCCTGGCAGGGCCATCTGCGGGTTACATCAACGGCATCAATCTTCCCGTCGATGGGGGAAGAACTGGATGTTTGTAGAAAAATATAATAAAATATGATCCGATGATTCCCATTTTGAATTACATAAACGGGCGGTTTGTTGCGGCCCAATCGGGTGAAACCCTGCACATTTATGAGCCGTCAACCGGACAAGCTTATGCACATTTGCCTGCAAGTGCTGCAGCCGATGTCGATGCGGCCGTGGATGCGGCCCGAGGTGTAGCACAGGAATGGGCGCGCACAACGGCTGCCGAACGAGCACGATGGCTCAATCGCCTGGCGGATGGCATAGAAAAGCGCGAGGAAGAGTTTGCCCAGGCTGAGAGCCGCGATCAGGGCAAGCCGGTGTCGCTGGCGCGACGCATGGACATCCCCCGTTCGGTCGATAATCTTCGGTTTTTTGCGGGTGCGGCTCTTCACGATCGGCAGGATGCGTTCGACACCGACCGGCAGGCGATTAATTATGTACTGCGCAAGCCTTTGGGGGTGGTGGCCTGCATATCGCCATGGAATCTGCCCCTCTATTTGTTTACCTGGAAAATCGCACCCGCACTTGCTGCTGGCAATGCCGTAGTGGCCAAACCATCTGAGTTGACTCCATACACAGCGTTTATGTTGTCGGAACTCGCTCATGAGATCGGCTTCCCGCCGGGGGTATTAAACATCCTGCATGGATTGGGTGCATCGATTGGCGATCGGTTGAATACCCACCCCGATTTGAAAGCCATCAGTTTTACAGGGGGAACCGCTACAGGTGCGCGCATCGCGGCGCAGGCCGCGCCCCTGTTCAAGAAATTGTCGCTCGAACTGGGTGGTAAAAATCCCACAGTAGTTTTTGCGGATGCTTCTTATGAGGAGGCGCTTTCGACCGCTGTGCGCTCCTCATTCACCAATCAAGGCGAGATTTGTTTGTGCGGGTCGCGTATTCTGGTTGAAAGACCGCTCTATGATCGTTTTCTGAAGGATTTCGTGAATCGGGTGCAGCAGTTATCGGTCGGCGATCCCATGCTCGAGGATACCCATTTGGGGGCGTTGGTTTCGGAGACCCACCTCAACAAAGTGCTGGGTTATGTTCGGCTTGCTGTTGAAGAAGGGGGGGTGATTCATTGCGGTGGCCGACGCGTTTTCCCTTCTGGCAGATGCGCCAACGGCTGGTTTATGGAGCCAACGGTGATCGACGGACTCCCAAACAAGTGCCGAACCAATCAGGAGGAGATTTTTGGCCCGGTGGTGACCCTACAACCGTTCGACACCGAGGAGGAGGCGATTGCGCTGGCCAACGGCACGGAATATGGACTTGCAGCGGGCTTATGGACCCGCGATGGGTCGCGTGTTCATCGGATGTCAGCCCGACTCGAGTTTGGGATTGTGTGGGTCAATACCTGGCTCTTGCGCGACCTCCGGACCCCGTTTGGAGGCATGAAATCGTCTGGTGTGGGGCGCGAAGGGGGATACGAAGCCCTCAGGTTTTTCACCGAACCGGTTAACGTCTGTGTGCGGTATTAGATTCAACTTATAAATAAAATGTTATTTCTTGCTAATGAATATAATTGACTTCCACAATGTGATCTTTCAGTTACGTAGCTACAAAAAGCTTGGGGAAACAGCCTTGGAAAGGCTAACCGATGAGCAGTTGCACGAGGAGCCTGGTCCGGGGAGCAATTCTGTGTCGGTGATTGTGCGGCACTTGCACGGGAATATGTTGTCGCGCTGGACTGATTTTCTTGAAAGCGACGGGGAAAAGCCTTGGCGGAGGCGTGATGAAGAGTTTGAAGAGGACCGACCCACACGTGAAGAACTGATGAGGCGCTGGAACGAGGGATGGGATTGCTTTTTAAGTGTATTGTTGGGGCTAAAGGAAAGCGATTTGGAGCGGACGGTTCGGATCCGGGGGGAACAGCACACCGTCATAGAGGCTATACATCGACAAATAATGCATTATTCCTACCACATCGGCCAACTGGTGTACATATCAAAGTGGTTTACCGGGCACAAATGGGAAAGTTTATCTATTCCCCGTGGGGGTTCCGGAGAGTTTAACCGAAAAATGGTAGGGTCGAGTTCAACGAATCAGCCTAAACCAGACGCCCAATAAGTGGAAACCGCTCCAATACCTGCTCGGTGTGGGGAGCATCGGCCAGCTCCTCGCTGAGTTCTTGTCCCGCCCAATGTTCGTAGTGTTTTCCACCGTGCCAGAGGCGACTCTCCCCTACGTCATAGATAAATCCCCGACACGCGATCCAAATTTCGGGTTTGTCCTGTCCGTTGCGCAGGGCCAGCTGTGCGCGAGTAAATAGGGGCAGGGATGGGGGCGGATCGTTGTTCACGGTTGTTGGGTCAATAACAGCGACAAATATGCATCAAATAAACCGCAACCCTAATTTTCTTAAACGCCATCCTTATATTTGTTTGCATGACCACAGATTTTTGGAATCAACGCTATACGGAGGAGGGATGGGCCTACGGGGATGCCCCCAACGAGTTTTTCCGCCGCTGGTTGGCCTACCACAAGCCCGGCAGGTTGTTGCTCCCCTGCGAAGGCGAGGGCCGGCAGGCGCTTCATGCCGCCCGAAATGGCTGGCAGGTGGAGGCGTTTGACCTCAGCGAGGCCGGAATGAACAAGGCGATGAGGCAGGCTAAATTGGAGAATCTAGACTTAGTTTTTTGGGTTGAGGATGTTTTGAACTACAAAAGCGCTCCTGTTTTCGATGGGGTGGCCCTGATTTATGCGCATTTACCCTCGGCGGTGCGGCGAGTAGCACACCGTAATCTTGCCTCAGCTGTGCTCGAGGGCGGTTGGCTCATACTCGAGGGCTTTCATACTGATCAGGTGGGCAAGCCTTCGGGCGGACCCCAGCAACAGCCTGATATGCTTTTTCAGCCCGATCTGCTGGAGGAGGACTTCCAGGGGATGGAGGTGCTGGTGAACCAAGTGTTGCACACGCATCTCGATGAAGGAAGGTACCATCGCGGCGAAGCCAGCATATGTCGATTCATCGCACGAAAACCCATCACATAAACCAAAACACCATGAACGCACAGCAGCGCGCGTTGATTTTACCCGTAAAAGGGATAACACCTATTATTGGTCAAGATTGTTTTCTGGCTCCTAACGCCACCATCACAGGCGATGTGCACCTGGGTGATCGGTGCACCGTTTGGTTTCATGCCGTAATCAGGGGTGATGTACACAGCATACGAATCGGCGATCAAACCAACATTCAGGACGGTGCCATCATTCATGCCACCTACCAAAAGGCGTTTACTCAGATAGGATCGTGCGTAAGCATTGGTCATCAGGCTTTGGTGCACGGATGCACACTGTATGACAATGTACTGGTGGGCATGGGGGCTATAATCCTCGATCACGCCGTGGTGGAGTCATATTGTCTCATTGCCGCGGGTAGTGTGGTGCTCGAGGGCACGGTGTGCGAATCCGGGTATTTGTATGCGGGAGTTCCGGCCCGTAAAATTAAGCCCTTGACTGAGGAACAAAGGGCGCTGATTGGCCGAACCGCGGATCATTATGCTGCCTATGCATCGTGGTATGACTTGCCATAAGTACACTACATTGGCAATATTTCACGGATACAATCCTGCATGACTTAAGTTGAAAATAGACCCGCTACTTAAAGTTCAATTAACTTTTGCTTATTGGGTTTGCCTTTGTCGCACAATTGGTCTATTTTCGTCAGTTGATTTGACCTATAAACCGCTTTTCATGCGTTCAAACATAGCTGCCTGTTTCCGAAGCCTGATTTTGGGATTGTTATTCGGGTTCTTTTTTATTTCTGAGACCTCCGCTTCGCACGTGCTCGGTGGAGAAATATCTTTCAAATGCGTTGCAGCCACTTCTGGTCCGGGTCGATATGAATTCACCATAGTGGTGTTCCGCGATTGCGATGGTATCCCGTTGGATGTTTCAGCCCTGCAGCTACAAATGCAGCCAGTGGCAGGTCAACCAAACATTTCGCAAGTACTACCACGGATTTTGTCTCAGGACGTTACCTTGCGTTGCTCTACTGCCTCCGGCTTTTCATGCGATCCACCCACAACGGGCAATGGTCCACAAGGATCTGTAGCGAAATTTGTATATCAGGGAATTGTAGACCTCAGTGGATTGGCTGCAGCACCTCCTGGTGGTTATACGTTTTTTGTAACAACGGGTTTCGGTGGGAATACACTACCATGTTGCCGGCCATTTATCAATAATTCACTTGCCAGTAACGGAAATCAATCTCTGCAGGTCAAGATGTATCGGTATACAGATCCTGCGACGGGAGCTGCGTTGACCCCGGCGCAGATGTGTGATGATTCTCCGGTGTTCAGCACCGACCCCACAGCTTTGCTGGTGATTAACCCCAATGACACCGTTTATTATCAAAATTTTGCCATCGATCCAAACAATTCGGATTCAGCTAGTTTCGATATCGATTATCCACTTAATCAGGGTCTCACACCCTATTTTTACACGCCCCCTTATTCATTAACCAATCCTCTGCCTGGTTTGCTTGGCCCCGGCGTTGTTGGAGCGGCCAATCACCCCATTAACCCTGTAAGTGGTGAAATGGTGTTGCGTCCAAACCAAACCGGCACGTTTGTGACCGTTATCAAGGTCATATCATACCGATGCGGCCAAAAAATAGCCGAGGTTTTTCGTGACTTTAGTTTAAAAATCATTCCGCTTCCGGCCAATTATCCGCCGGTTTATAATCCGAACACCCCGCCAACTAATCCATCGTATTTCTACCAGCAGCGTCCGCCTCAAATTCGTTCGGAGTTGAAGGATGCAGCCGGAAATGATGTCTTTTTCTACCGATTTTATGCCAAGGACACCATTAGTTTGTACCTAAGGGTGGAGGATATTTTGCCGATCTTTTCCGGTAATCCCGCAAATTACCCCAACTCGCCAGCGGCACCCCAGGGCTTCTACACAGTCTTTAACAGCAGTCAGATTGGGGCTAACAACAACCCTCAAGCATGTAATTTTCCTCCTTGTATGACCCTGCGTGGGCCCAATGACCCGCCACTTCCAGCGCCCGCGCTTACGATACCAACTATTCAATTTTTATATCCTGGAGGTCCGGTAATCGGTTTGGGATTCGATCAGTCGGGCACCACACAGGGGGGTGGACAAATCAGCTGGATTCCGGATTGTTCCAACCTTCCCAGCCAGGCCATTACCCTATGCGGTACCTCGGTAACGGGGTATAAGGTCGACATCTCAGCAATAGATTTAATTTGTCCAGTCCCGGGACGCAGCAGTCGAATCGTTACATTCAACATTCTGAACTTACCCCAGCTGGTGGCACCGCGACTACTGGGTGTTTCGGCCGCCTCCAACAATGCGTCTGTTCGTTTACATTTCAGTCAGTTTGTGGATACTGTCACCATCGACCCGGTCGATTCTTTCTACTTTCAGGCTATCCCAGACCCCAATTACAAGCGCCGTAAGTCGGCCGAACGCCGCAAACGCTCATTCGTGAGCTACCGCATGTATCGGGCGTCGGTGCCGGCCGGACAACCTTTGGTGCGCACAGGGCCAACAGCCACACCATTTAATGCCGTTGGCGAGGGTTATGTTATAGATTCGGTGTCCATTACCGATACGGATCCGGCATTGGATCTTATCAACAACGACTATTATTATTATCTCGTAAACACCTCTACATGCGACAGCATAGAATCGTTGCCCTCTGATACGTTGAAGGTCATGCGGGCGAAGGTCATCAACCTTCAGCCTGCCCAAATCGGGATGGGTGTCGCCTGGGATACCATGACCGTATTGCAGGGCATCCCATATCCTGCGTATTCCAATGGTGATTTTGTGGTAGAACGCGAGTTTTTCTTCCGCACACCCGGTGTTTGGCAAACTCTTGATACCATACGCGGTTGGAACTATGCGGATCTGGCGATGAATTGTACCGATTCAATCAACTACAGGGTGGGGTTGCTCACATCGCTCGGTTTCACCCTGTACTCATCTGTGGAAGGTGACAATTTCAACAACAACTACCAGCCTCCGGCCGTAACAGTTCTACATGCATCTGTAGATAGTCTGACTGGTAATGCTATCTTGAGTTGGTTGCCGGGTGATTGCAACGCCATCGATCGATATATCATCTACCGCTACTTAGGTCCTGGCAGCTGGCAGCCCCTCGACACCGTTTATGGCTGTCTTAACACATGGTGGGAAGATGTAGTCAGCGGGCAAAATCCCAACGACAGCTCCCTCATATACGGGGTGGCCAGTGTCGATTCTTGTCGCAACGTAGGATTAGTCTCGCGCCAGCATGCCACCATTTTCATGACCGGCATGATCGATGAATGCCGCGAATCAATGAACCTTATGTTCACAGGATACGACGGGTTCCCTGTCGGACGCTACGAAATCTGGCGTTCGGGAGGTGGCATGCCCCCATTCAGGGTGGGCACTGTTGCTGGAGGGCAGGTGTTCTATGGTTATGAAGATCGATTTGACTTGATGCGCGATTCGACATACTGCTATACGATTCTGGCCTTCCGGCCATCTGGCACACCAAACAGCGATACCATCGCCTGGTCGAATGTGGTTTGTCTCACTTCAAACTGGATTACCCCCATGGAAGTCACCTACATTCGTAAGGTAACTGTAAATCCCCTCACGAACCTGATAGAATTGCTGTATTGGATTGACAGCGATGCCGATATCGATTCGGTCATCTTGCAGCGGTCGACTGGTAGCCCCAATTCATACCGTGATATTCGCCGCTTTCCGATTTTCGCTTTACTGCCGGATCTTTCGGGTCAGTATCGAGAGCTGCGCTACACCGATCCAACTGCTGATCCGTTGACCGATATCTACTACTACCGTATTAAACTGATTGATTTTTGTGGCCGGGAGTCGGATTCCTCTGCTGTGGCCCGAAGCATTTGGTTACGTGCCAAGGCGGAAGCAGAATTGGGTACACAGATTCGCAATTTGGTGGAATGGAACTCTTACGATTCCTGGCTGGGTGGTGTGGATCGCTATGAATTGCTCTTTAATGTACCTGGACGCACGGCGGGTTTCATCCCCTTATCGACAGAGCCATCGGTTGCGCGTGAATTTGCCCACGATGTCATCGGAAGCGAAGGAGTTCCGGGTGAATACACCACCAACCATGATGGACGATTCCAATATCGCTTGGTGGCCATTGAGGTGCCAGGCAACGATTTAGGTACCCGCGACACGGTATTCTCGAATCAGGCCGATATGCTGCAGTACCCAAGGATGTTTGTGCCTACCGGGTTTAGGCCCGACGGTTTTTCACCCGTTTTTCGTCCAATCGGAGTTTATGTTGATACCACCCGATCGTATGATATGGAGATTTTCGATCGCTGGGGCGCATTGATGTACCGCACAAACAGCTATGCGGAGGGTTGGGATGGTAAGCTTCAGGGTAGTAAGGAGCTGGCTCCTCCCGGTGTATATGCCTTCACACTGAATTTTACTGGTCGCAACGGCAAGCCTTATCAGCGCAAGGGTACCTTCACCATTGTGCGGTAGGTCTATCATATTCTTCCCCTCGTGGGAGGGGTCATTTGTGCTATAGGGGAGATTTTATAATCGCCGATCCTAATCCGTGCGGAAATTTTGTTTACAAATAGTCAGAAAACCTTTTAGCTACTATTGGTGACTTATTGGATCTGCAGTCTTCTTTCAAGTGCCCATCTGTCGCAGATATGCTTCCGCTGTCTCGTCAAGTTCTTCGTACCAGTCAGAGCCATACCAACGGATGAGCGCCGATTTGAGAAATTGGTAGACCGGAACCTTCATTGCCGCACCGCATGAACAAGCCGGTGCACAGATCGCCCATTTGTGGTAGTAGAGTGCGTCCAAAGAACCAACTTTTTCGATGCGAATCGGATAAAGGTGGCAAGAAATGGGCTTTATTAGCCCTGTAGCACCTGCGCGGTGGGCCTTTTCGATTCCGCATTTCCATATTCCACCGTGTTGCACTGCAAAAACACAGGCTTTGCCCCCCACTGTTTGGGTAACCCACTCGCCGTCATCGGCTTGTCCGCAGCAACCATTAACTGCAATATGTTCCCTGCCACTTTTATCGAGGTAGGGAAGGATGGCAGGCAGGTCTGCTTTCAATTCCTGCACTTCTTCATTCAACAATGGTGCTCCGAGGTCACCCTCCTCGCAACAGGCACCCTTGCAGGCCGACAGGTCACATACAAACTGTACGGAAAGCAGTTGCAGGTCAATAAGCACATTCCGTACGCGGAGCATTGCCAAAAATACTCAATTGCCGGATGTGTCGCTAAAAATCGGAGTACAGATGCTATATTTATGCTTGTAAAGGTGGTGATCGATTTGATAGATGGAAGTAATTCCTGATCTTAACTCATGCAGTTCTCGCAGATATACGGACAAGCGTCTCTGAAGGTTTCGCTCACGAACATGGCCAACGGGAAACAAATTCCACATGCCATGATTTTCTTCGGGGAGGAGGGAACGGGTAATTTGCCGTTGGCCTTAGCCCTTGCTACCTATTTGCATTGCAAGGCTCCGGTCGACGGTGATTCCTGCGGTCGCTGCGATTCCTGCGGAAAGCACACCCGACTCATGCATCCCGACATGCATTTGAGCTTCCCCGTGATCGGCAAATCAGGTGAAGGTGGCGGCACCTTGAGCACATCCTATCTGGCTGAATTTCGGCAGGCTTTAACTACTCAGCCCTATCTCTCTTTTGCCGATTGGTTGCAACTGATGGAGGCGGGAAACAAGCAAGCGGGGATTAGTCGCGCCGAATGCTACGATTTGATGGGCCGCCTTTCGCTCACGGCCTACAGCGGCAGCTGGAAGGTACTCGTTATGTGGATGCCTGAATTTTTGGGGCAGGCCGGAAACGTATTGCTGAAGATTCTGGAGGAACCACCACCTGGCACGCTCTTTTTTCTGGTGGCCTCGCGTACCGACCACATTTTGCCCACGATCGTTTCGCGGGCGCAGCTGCTGCGTATTCCGCCCATTGATACTGAGGAAGTGGCCCGCGCCTTAGTTGCCCTGCACGGTATGGATACAGACACGGCTCATGCCCGTGCCCCGCTGGCTGAGGGTAGCCTGGTTAGGTTGCGGCAGCTGATGGAGGCCGAAGATACAGCAGCTATGGGCGATGGCTTATTTATGGAAATGATGCGGGTTTCGTATTCAGGGAAGGTCGCACCGCTTATGGCTTGGCTCGATCAGGTGTCCGATTTGGGACGGGAGGGACAAAAGAAAATCCTTCTCGTGGGTTTAGGGCTGTTGCGCGGCTGTCTCCTGGAGATTCATGGGGCGAGATCGCTTCACCCTATAGCAGCCACGCAGCAAGCCTTTGTTGCCGGGTTTAGTCGTTTTTTGGATGTGCCAAAGATTAACCGAATCCACAAGCAGCTGCAGGAGGCCATCCTTCATCTGGAGCGCAATGCCCACACCCGCCTGCTCTTCCACGCCTTGGTGAATCGCTTGCACGACACCCTACGCCCCGAACTTAGGTAGTCAACTTTGACTTATATTTGTGTTTTTACAAACAAACCTTACATTATGGGATGCGGTAGTTGCGGTACGGGGGGATGCGCTCCGGCGGGTTGTGGCGACAAAGGCCATTGCGCCAGTGGGGGATGCAACCGCCTCAACGTACATGATTGGTTGTCGAATCTAGAGCTTCCCTGGAACAGCCAGAAATGTGATATAGTCGAGGTTCAGTTCAAGGGTAGTCGCAAGGAATTCTACAGAAATCCCCAAAAATTAGAACTCTACAACAACGACTGGGTAACAGTCGACGCGCACTACGGCTATGAGGTGGGTCGAATTACCCTGAAAGGTGAATTGGTACGTTTGCAGATGAAGCGAAAGAAAGTAAAGGAGAATGATGCGGATCTGCGTAAGGTTTTGCGTAAGTCAACCGATGCGGAACGCGTGAAACTGAGTGAATTGAGGGCCAGAGAGGATAGCGTTTTGGTGCGTGCACGAGAAATCATCGCGTTCAGTACGCTTCCCATGAAGCTATCGGATGTTGAGTTTCAGGCTGATGGGTCGAAGATCTATTTTTATTACACCGCAGAAGGCCGGATAGATTTCCGTGATTTGATCCGCCATTTATCGGACGCCTTTCGATGTAGGGTTGAAATGAAGCAGATTGGGCCGCGACAAGAAACAGCACGTTTGGGCGGTCTTGGGGTTTGTGGAAGGGAGTTGTGTTGCAGCAGTTGGCTCACAGATTTCAAGTCGGTAGGGTCAACAGCGGCGCGCTACCAGAACTTGTCCCATAACCCAGCTAAATTGACAGGACAGTGTGGCAGGCTCAAATGTTGCCTCAATTATGAACTGGAGGTCTATTTAGATGCTTTGAAGGCATTTCCGAAGAACAATAAGTACATCGAGACTGTCGGGGGCACGTATGAGTTGGTGAAGACTGATATCTTCAAGAAGTTGCTATGGTACCAGCCTAAGGGTCGTTCGGGAGACGCTGCTGAAGACTCTATGCTGGCCTTACCGGTCGAATTGGTCGTGGGTCTGCTCGATGATATGAAAAGGGGGGTAAAAGTTGAGTCACTACAGGCGTTGTCTGCTTCGGTGGTCACTCTAGAGGGCGATGAGGAGGATGAACCCGATTATGAGCACGATTCGGAGGGATTGATTGACCGTTTCGACAAGTCGGCTCATCGCAACAAGAAGAGAAAAAAGAGACCGGGGCGAGACTACCGAAATCCAGAACGGGATCGGGCACAGGACCCGCGCCGGAGTCAGGATGTTAACCAAAATCCAGGTCGCAATCAGGCACAGGATCTTGGCCAGAGTCAGGTCGGGAACTCTAATCCTGACCGTGATAGGGGTCAAGTTGGCAAACAAAATCCAGACCGTGACCGAGGTCAGGGTCGCGACCGCAGGTACAACCGACACCACCGCAACAACCGAGACCATCGGAATGCTGGTTCGAATAACCAAGGCGGAGCTTCCGGTACAGGTAGCCCAGGTGGTTCGGGTAACCCAGATAATTCAGGCAGACTAAGTGGATCGGGTAATCCGGTCAGGCCAGAGCCTAATGGGGGTCAATCATAAACCTATAATTCGATGGGCAGGCGTTTGATTATACTATTCTGGATTATATCGGGGGTCGTTTTGTTTTCCTGCTCCGATTCAGCTGAGTTGGATGTTTTTTTGGATGTGAAAGGGGCAAAATGGGCCTATTCCGACGTGAAAGTCATTGAGTGGGAATGTAAGGATACAGCGACCCGATACGATCTCTTGCTGAATATTCGCCATAAGGGCAATTATGAATGGCAGAATATTTATTTGAAAGTGCGTTTGGCCGACCCCTCAGGGAAGGAGCGTGAGTTTCTCAGAAGCGCAGCACTCAGTGATGCAGAGGGTTACTGGCTGGGTAAGGGTCTGGGTGACTGGAAAGTGGCCTCTCCAGTGTTGGTTCCGGGTCTGCGGTGCACCAAATTGGGCTTGTACCGCATTCAGCTGGAGCAGCATATGCGGGTGGATCCGCTGGAAGGAGTCGGACAGGTCGGACTAAAAATTGTGAAGAGGACGGCTATCGACGCGCCGAAGTAGTTCCCGCCCATTCATTTTGAAGGGGAAAGTCATTGATTGTGTCGGTGTTGGTTTATTGTTGTTCGTTTGTATGTACGATGATTTCTTCCATTTTCATAGCTGTTTCACGTCCATAAACAGGAAGGGATTCGGGATCCAATAATCCAATTTGTACCAGTACACTGGCCTGGTCCCAATAAATGTGTTCGTGTGTTACTTTTCCATCTTTAAAACCAACAATCACCACCAATGGTACTTCTATTCTTTTCCCAGTTGGAGGAATGTTGGGCAACATCCATCCTATTTCAGTGGTATGGGTGCATTTAAAAATCATTTCATCGACGAGTTGATTTTCATCTATTGTTTGTGAAACCGGGACAACCTCCAAATCGGGTGGAAAGAATTTGCCAGTCGGCACCAAAGAAGTATAGAACCTCTTTACACAATCGTATCCAATGCCACCAACTTGTGTCGGTATATTATTTATGTGTGGGCTATCCGACATGGTGGCCATAGTGGTTTCGAGATCTCCACGGACTTCTGCATTCATGTGGATTTGAAAATTATTTCTAAGTATTTGCTGTTTTGGGGAAATGTTTTTTTTCATTGATGTAAACTTAAGTTAGAAAATCATTGTGCATATTCAAAATCATTCATTCTGAATAGGCATAACAAATAATTATTTGCCCATTGTTTTCGAGTTATTGCCTCAGGATACGAAGATGAACCGGGTAACACCGATCTGTGATTGAAAGCGTATAACAACCTTTGGGCAATGTGCCTAAATCCAGTTGGTTGCGACCCGGCATCAGCGTGATGGGCTGAATGGTTCTGCCTTGCAGATCTCTGAGGGCGGCGGAGAGTGTTTGGGTTGATGGCACGTCCACATCCACCGTAACCCAATCCTGGGTGGGGTTGGGGAATGCGGTGAGGCGAAGTGGACTAGCCTCACTAAATCCGGCGGAATGGGTACTGAAACGATACACGACGGTGACGGCGTTGGTCCGGTTGGATACCTCGAAGATCCGGACCACCACTGTTCCGCTACCCAGAGCTTGATTGGGATAGAGGTGGCAGTCAATGTTGCTGATGGCCCGGCCATTGAGGGTAAAGTCGGCACTGTCGGTATTGGGGAGATAGCAGGTATTGAGGTCACAGATCGATGCTAGCCAGCCGGTGACTTGGGCATTGGCGGTTCGAACCCAGCGGAAATTGCCTGGATTGACACTGTTGTTTCGTACGCCAGAATAAGCTACTATTTCGGTGGTGCTCACAGGCCCCCAGGCGTACAAGGTATCGGCCGTGTTCAGGCTGAGTTGAGCGTTGACCGCCGGGGAAAACAGGATGAGGAAGAGCAGGGCGGCGAGGTGGCGTAGTGTGTTCTGCATAACTGGGGTGGATTTTAGGATGGCAGGGAGGCAAAGTTGCCACGATTGACGTCCCAAAAATAATGCGAATGCGGTATTCTAGGTAGGGGTATGTTTGGGGTGTAGATTCATCGGTTCACAGTCCCAGCAGACTCGGTTCAGTTTGGTCGGCAAAGCTGTAGTAGCCCCGATCCGAGAAAATCAGGTGGTCCACGAGGTGGCAGCCAAACAGGCTGGCACTTTTGGAGATGCGTTCCGTGAGGACGCGGTCGGCTTCGCTGGGCTCCAGATTGCCCGAGGGGTGGTTGTGCATGAGAATCATTGATGAGGCCCGGTGGATAATGGCTTCGCGCAGGATTTTGCTGGCATCGGCCACGGCCTGGTGGAGGCCGCCAACGCCTATCGAGCGGTCGGCGATTGGTCTTAGTGCTCGGTTCAGGAGTAAGATCCGAAATTCTTCATGTTGCAGGTCGTCGAACCGGTGGCGGTAGCGCGCATAGATTTCGTGTGAATTATTCAACGCCGCTCCGATCGGGGTTGGTGTTATTTCGCGGCGTCTGCGACCCAGTTCGAGTGCCGCGGCGATGC
Source organism: Sphingomonadales bacterium (assembly GCA_016872215.1). Classification (GTDB taxonomy): domain Bacteria; phylum Bacteroidota; class Bacteroidia; order UBA7662; family UBA7662; genus F1-60-MAGs140. Next base: position 48,637 of record VHAX01000004.1, read on the forward strand.
TCACCGCCTTGGCCTGTCCGATACCTTTGATGTGCTGCAGCTCTTGTATTTCCATTCGTCCGAGCCGTACAATTTGCTGATCGCAGCGGTTGAGCAGTTCGCGGGCCAGGTCGATGGCCGTGTAGTTGCGGCATCCCTGTCCGATGATGATCGCAAGCAGTTCGGCGTCACTCATCGCTTCGCGGCCTCGGTTCACGAAACGCTCCCTGGGCCGATCGTCGGGTGCCCAATCCTTGAGGGTGTATCTTTGTTCTGATTCACGGTTGGTAAGGGCGTCTGCAGGGTTGGAATTTTCGGAATCCATACCCAAAGCTAATCTGGGGAGGTTGTATTTGGGTAGATACAGGTGTGAATCGACAAACAAATGCGGAGATTTCGAGTCGGTTTTTTGTGTTCTGGTCTCAATTTTATTCCTACGGAATATGGGAAGAAGTTTTGGGTTAGGCCCATGATGGGCATTAAAATGGATGGCCGTGAAGGAACAAAAAATTATTATTCATATCTCTACCGATCAAACATTTAACGTAACATGGATGGATGTAAGAGATGAAAATCAATAAGGTTTTCTTTTACGAAAAGTGACCAAATGATGAGCGCAAAAAAAAGCCCCGTTTCCGGAGCCTAAAAAAAGCCTTAGAAGATTTAGGAAAGAGTATTCACAAGGCGTGTGAGCTGTGATTTTTGGTGAGCTGCTTTGTTGCGGTGAATGATGTTCTTTTTAACGAGTTTGTCGATTCGTGACACCACTTCAGGGAGCATTTTCCGTGCTTCATCCGCGCTACCCGCCGTTTGGAGACGCTTGATCAGCGTTTTGGTGGTTTTCAATTGATAGCGATTGCGCAAACGGCGTACGGCAGTTTGGCGGATTCTTTTGAGGGCGGAAGAATGGTTGGCCATCTGGGCTTGGTTTTTTTAGAGGTGCGAAGGTACGGAATAGAGGGGACTCCACCAAGCCTTCAGTGGAAATTGGTTGAGTTGAATCAAAATAATTGTTTGGCTATCTGATGACATACTGTCTTTATCTTTGCATTTAAAGTCGTAGGGTAATGATCTTATCTGCCCGACGGAGCACTCTCAGTTTTCAAAATAACTCTAATGAAAAACATATTCCAATTTTTTTTTGGTGTTGTTATGACACTTTATGCCTGCGACCGAATTGGTGAAAATGCCAAAAAGGAAAGTGTGGGTGAGTTCTATGGTGATAAAATCACGATGGATGGGGCCGAAGAGGCCTCAAGCTTGCCTGAATTGATGATGGGAAAAGACTCGCTTAAGGTAAAACTAGCGGGCACCATCAATTCTTGTTGTCAGAAGAAAGGCTGCTGGATGAAGGTGGATTTGGGGAATGACCAGGAGATGCGGGTTTCTTTCAAGGATTATTCTTTTTTCGTCCCGCTGGAATCGGCCGGAAGAAAGGTGGTCATGGAGGGAATTGCACGTTATGAGGTAACTTCCATTGAGGATTTAAAGCACTTTGCAGAAGATGCCGGTAAGTCACAGGCAGAGATCGATTCCATCACCGAACCCGATAAGGAGTTGGTTTTTGAAGCGAGCGGTGTCATACTATTGTAAGATGCTTCGTAATTTTTGTTCCTGTTTTCACCCCCTCTTCGTGCGAACAAATGGGATTTTGCTCATTTTGTGTTTGTTTGTAGGGGTCTTTCAGGGCTGTGGCGAATTTAAAAACATCGAAGAGGACTGCGAACATGGTTCAGAAATGCGGGCAGGGAAGGAACCAGAGCCTAAGCCAATGGCCCGGATGATGAGAGCCATGTACCAGCAGGGTGAACAAATGCGTAAGCAAATTCTGGCGGGTGACTCTATTTCTCCGGATGCGTTTCCCTTATTGAATTACCACAACCAGATACCCACGGACCCCTCGGTATTGGGGGCAGAGTTTGACCGGCATCATGCGGAGTTTGCCCAGACCTGGGCGGAGCTTATGAAGAGTCCCGACCCGATTCGCTACAACATGATGCTTCAGGCTTGTGTGGGCTGTCACCAGGATCATTGTCCTGGCCCCATTAAGAAAATTCGTAAGCTCAGTATAGAGCCTTGATTTTGACCCATCATTGAATAGGTTGGTAATCTGAATTTCCGTTTTTTCATGATTGCGCCTCTGTTATTTAGGCTTTCGTTTACTTTCGGAAGTATACGTTTGCCATACGGTTAATGGCCGGCTCGCATGTGATTTTTGCATGCATGATTCCCCGCCAGTTATTAATTACCCTATTAATGGGCTTTTCCCCCTTCTGCGCCCATTCCTGGGGGTTTTATGGACATCGCCTGATCAACAGGGCGGCCATTTTCACGCTCCCGCCCGATCTGTTTGCCTTTTATCGGTACCATCTGCCTTATCTGGAAGAGGAGGCAACGGCCGCCGACCGCAGAAGGGGTTTTGATCTTCTTGAGGGCCCGAGGCACTTTATTGACTTGGAACGTTATGGCCCTCCTCCATATTTCTTGTTACCGCCGACCTGGAAAGAGGCCGTTGCCTGCTACGGTGAGGAGGAACTGAATGGGCATGGAATCTTGCCCTGGCACATTCATCTGGTTTATTACCGCCTAACTGAGGCGTTCCGGCAGAGCGATTACGACCGAATCCTGCGGTTGTCGGCTGATTTAGGGCACTATTTTGCCGATGCCCATGTTCCGCTGCATGTTACCCACAACTATAACGGACAATTGACCGGTCAGTACGGCCTCCATTCTTTGCTGGAAAGCAGAATCCCGGAGTTGATGGGCGCCGATTATGACCTGCTAACTGGTCCCGCCCTGGTAATTGACCGGGTTCGTGATTTGATCTGGGACTGCATCCGGGAAAGTGCAGGATTTGTGCCTTTTGTACTGGAAGCAGATTGCCGGGTGCGTGACAGTCTACCGGAGGACAACTGGAAAGTGCCCGAGATGCGGGGACAAACCCGTGTAATGGTCTATAGTCGTTCCTATGCGTTGTTGTACAACGAATTTCTGAGTAATCTCATGGAAAATCGAATGCGATTGGCCATTCATCGTTTGGGCAGCCTGTGGTTGACCGCTTGGGTCGAAGCCGGACAACCTACCTTGGAAACAGACTTGAAACCTCCGGAAACTACTCAAACAGAGGTCGGATCGGTTGGCCGTAACTTACCAATCCCGGACACCCATCTCTGTGACCCTGATGGCTGATCTACTTTCAGGCTGTCACGAGCCAATGGTTTTCTTCCTAAGTTTGTGTGCACATAATAGAATATTGGTATATGCCACATACTATTGATTTTATCTTGCTTCTTGCATTTATTTGGGGGGTGTGGCAGGGATACCGCAAAGGTTTGATTGTCGAATTGGCGGGCATGATTGTACTAATAATATCCTTGTACCTCGGATTGAAGGGCATGAACTGGGCAGCGGGTGTGTTACAAGCTTATTGGGGAGTCAATTCTGTTTGGTTGCCTATGATGGGTTTTCTACTGGTATTCGTAGGTTCCATAATTCTCGTGAAGGTTTTGGCGGGTTTACTGGAAAAATTGGTTCGTTCGTTGTTACCAGTCTGGATGAGTCAGGGTTTCGGTGGCCTGATTGGCGCGGCTAGATGGGTCTTATGGGTATCGCTTTTGCTCTGGGTATTTTCAGCCGCCGGTTTGATTTCCCAACAGGCTCGTATCGAATCCCGGGCGTACAACGTTTCCCAAGCATATGCCCAAGCCGTTATAAACGTCATGAAATCTGTTTTTGGCGATTTTGGTCAATTGTTCACGAAGGATCCCGGAGGATTAAAATCGTCCTGATGTACGGAATGAATGCAGTGATATGAGCGTATTGCTGATTGATAACTTCGATTCTTTCACCTACAATCTGCAACATCTAGTGTTGCTGGAGGGGGTGGATTGTACGGTTTGGCGCAACAACGATCCACGATTATTGGGGGATTTAGATACTTTTACGGCCATTATTTTGTCGCCCGGACCCGGAATCCCAATACACTCGGGTAATTTGATGGAGGTCATATCGCGTTGGAATACGAAAATCCCGATGTTGGGGATATGTTTGGGGCATCAAGCTTTAGGCTTGCATTTCGGCGCGAAGCTCATTGCGGCGCCCAGGCCATTGCATGGAATGGTTTCTCAGATCCGTCTTTGTGCAGATGAGGGTGAGATCCCATGGATGGGTGAGGCGGGTACTATAGTTGAGGTCATGCGCTATCATTCCTGGGTATTGGGAGACCTGCCCGAATGTTTGATTCCATTGGCTTACAGCATCGAAGACGACTGTCTTATGGCTTTGCGTCACCGCACTCTCCCACTCTATGGTGTGCAGTTTCACCCCGAATCTGTGGTTGGAATTGAGGTTCGGCAACTCGTGGCGACCTTTGTTCGGCAATCCCCCGTATTTTTGTAGATCATTTCGGATATTTTTTATCCACGAACCCAATAGTATGCGCATTGCTCAGCTTGAACACAGCACGGTACCTGAAATTCGTTTGGGAGATACCTTTCAAAAAGTGCGTGAAATGATGTTGGACGCACGTTTGTTTGATCTGCCCGTGGTGGATTCCTCTGGTTTGTTTAGGGGTTCTCTTCAGTATGAACAGATTCAGGACAGAAAGACAGGTAAAATCTCCCAATTGCCAGAAGGAACGCATAATCCCTTTTTTATGGATGAGGAGGATGCGATTGGTCGGTTATTGGAGCAGATGAGACTCCAAAACACCGATTGCATGCCAATTTGTGATTCCCTGAGTCAATATCGCTATTGTGTGACCTCCTCCGATCTTTTGCGCTGGGTTGAGGGTGAGAGTATGCTTGCCCAGCCTGGGGCGGTCATGAGTTTGCGCATGACCGTGCACGATTATTCTCCCGCTGAGTTGGCACGTATCGCTGAATCGAATCGAGCCCTCATCCTGAATTTGAGGATGCACGATGATGATGTGCCTGGTATGTGTATGGTGCACCTCAAGTTTAATCTGCTTGACTTAAGCCAGTTGGTGTCGGGTTATGAGCATTTTGGCTATGAAGTTGTCTATGTGAGTCACGAAACCCGGCGCGACGAATGGCTACGTGACCGCTATTCGTCGCTCATGCGCTATTTGGAAATTTAGAGACCATGATTGTTGCCCTCTATGGCAGAGCTTTGCCCGACGGACAGAAGTCAGGGTTGGAGGCATGTGTGGACGCGTTCGTACAGTCGGGTGTGGAGGTCATTCTCTTCGAAAAGCTTGCGGAATCTCTGATTCGTTTGGGTGGAAGGTGGACTGGAGCTGTTTTTGGGGAAAGTGTACCGGATGTCGGTCATTCCGGGTTTTTTGTTACCCTAGGCGGCGACGGTACTTTATTGGATTCAGTTGTTCATGTGCGGGATCAGGGGATCCCTGTTTTGGGCATTAATTATGGTCGATTAGGCTATTTGACATCGGCCTTGCCCGAGCAAATGAAAGGGGTGGTTCAGCAGTTGATAGACGGACAATTCACCATCGAGCAGCGAAGTATGGTGTTCATGGAGTCGGAGGAGAGTTTGTTTGGGGATTGTCCATACGCTCTCAATGAGCTGGCCATTCATAAGAACAACTTGTCTTCCGTGATCAGGATCCAGGTCTTGGTCGACGGAGTAAATATGAACACCTACCATGCTGATGGATTGGTAATCTCTACACCCACGGGCAGTACGGGCTATAATCTGAGTTGCGGTGGCCCGATCACCATGCCCAACGCTCAGGTCTTTGTGGTGAGTGCAGTTGCCCCCCACAACCTAAATGTTCGTCCCGTCGTGCTCCCTGATGCCTCCACCCTCCACCTCAATATTGAGTCGGCCGGTAGCGGTGTCATGCTTTCCATGGACTCCCGGTCTGTGTTCATCCAAAAGCCCGGGCGCATTGTCGTTCGTCGCAATTCATTTGATTTTCCATTGGTTCGGCTCAATGGTCAAAATCACCTTTCTGTCCTACGCTCCAAGTTGATGTGGGGGGTTGACCGGCGTAACGAGCGGGATCATTACTGATTTGGATACACCTATACGTTGATTTCGGGGTCAACCATAGCTGCACTGCGAAAAAAGAGAGAGAAGATGTATATTCGCCCTTTGTACTTGTTTTGATCGTCCTCTTTCCATCGCTTATGATTCGAATTATACCTCTGATTGTTCTCCTGATGGGCTTATTGACGAGCGTTCGTGCCCAGGATGTTGAGTTTGGTGTGAATACCTTTGCCACATCTTATGTTGGCGAGCTCAATAATTCCCTGAATTGGGCGTCGAACATTCGTTACGGAAGCGGGTTTCACGTGCGTCGGAACATCAATCCATGGTGGTCGGTCCGTTCCGATGCCAACTGGGCTATTATTGCGGGTGCCGACAACCGGGAAGACCGTATATCGAACTACCGCAATTTAAGCTTTCGTTCGGCTGTGTTCGAGATTACCGCCCTCGCCGAATACCGGATTCGTCCCATCACCATCTTCCCGAGTCGCCACCGCATGACCCCTTATGTTGCGGCCGGATTCCACCTCTTTCACTTTGACCCGCAGGCAAAATACAAGGGAGAATGGTATGATTTGGCTCCTCTGAGTTTGGAGGGACAAGGCCTCGCTGAGTATCCCGACAGAAAGCCATACTCTCTGGCGCAAATCGGTATTCCTGTGGCCGTTGGCATGCGATGGGCCTCCCGCCAGAATTTGAGGATTGCGCTCGAGGCCGGATATCGGTTCACGTTCACCGATTATCTGGATGATGTTGGGGGATTTTATGCCAACCCGGCCGTAGTGGCTTCCAACAAGGGAGCCATCGCTGGGGCGCTTGCCGACAGAAGATCGGAGTTGAATACGGCACAGTCATTTCTGGAGCCTGCTGAGGTGGGGTCGTTCCGGGGATCACCCCGCTGGAATGACGGCTATGTGTTTGTGGGTCTGTCTTTTAGTTACGTTCGCTTTCGTTCATCCTGTCCCGTTATCACACCATGAAGCTCATAAGATCTATTTTGCTCATCCTTTTTTGCGGCCTATTTCTTCCAGCCCGTGCACAATTCTGGGATTTGGCCGCGGGGGCTGGCGTAAGCGGTTATGCGGGTGATCTTCGTCCTGATTTTGGCTTGAAGAAACTCAATCCGGTGGGTTACGGTTGGATTAAATACAACGCGACCCCGCATTGGGGCTTCCGCTTTTCGCTCCTGCACACGCAAGTGGAGGCATCCGATATGGATGCACCTTATCTGTGGATGCGAAACCGCAATCTGAATTTCGTGTCGAGCATCACCGAGACTTCGGCCTTGGCCGAGTTTAACTTTTTCAAATACATCACCGGACAAAAGCGGCATAACCATACGCCATTTATTTTTTCGGGCTTGTCGCGTTTTAGGTATGACCCTGCCGCCGTGGTGGACGGGCAAAAAGTGGAACTTCGTCCACTAGGTACCGAGGGACAGGGGCTCGACAGTTTTCCAGGACGTTCGATCTACGGACAATACGCATTGGCGATTCCCTTCGGAATTGGCTATCGCTACAACTTCAATAGTATGCATTCCCTGAGTTTTGAAATCTCGGGCCGGTATGCGCTCACCGACTATCTGGATGATGTGAGTTTGACCTACCCCGGCTACACCTATATGTCACAATCACGCTCTCCACTTTCGGCACAAATGTCGGATCGTTCGGAGGAGTTGGGTTTGCCACGCAATGTGTCCGGTGCACAGCGTGGAATTAATTCCTACAACGATATATATTGGTATGCAGGGGTTAGTTACATTCTAACGCTGAAAACCGGCAGGTGCTTCGGTATGGAGCAGCGATGATGAAGAGGGGAGGGGGGGTGACCATATGACCGCAGCTGACTTTACGGATCGGCAAAAACTGCCCCGGCATATCGCAATCATTATGGATGGCAACGGCAGGTGGGCACGTGCGCATGGTATGAAGCGGATTTTTGGTCACCGCGAGGGCGTCCGTGCGGTTCGTGAATGTGCGGAGGTCTGTGCCGAATTGCATATACCCTATTTAACCCTCTACGCATTCTCTGCTGAAAACTGGTCGCGCCCAAGGGAGGAGGTCAATGCCCTTATGCGCCTGCTGGTGGATACGGTTACCGCGGAAATGGACACCTTTAAGCGCAACAACATCCGCTTGAATGCGTTTGGGGCACTTGACGAACTCCCCGTTTTTTGTCGCAAGGGTCTGTCGAATGCGATGAAAGAAACTATACACCATACAGGGCTCACCCTCAATCTGGCGCTGAGCTACTCAGCACGCAATGAGCTGGTGCACGTGGTGCGTACATTGGCTGAGCGCGTACAGACTGGAGTACTGAAGACAGAAGAAATTGACGCAGAACAGATAGCGGCATCCACCTATACGGCTGGTATGCCCGACCCGGAACTGATGATCCGAACAAGCGGGGAGAAGCGTATTTCCAATTTTCTGCTCTGGCAGCTGGCCTACGCTGAGTTGTACTTCACTCCGGTTTTATGGCCCGATTTCAACAAGGAGCACCTCTATCAGGCTATTTCTGATTATTTGACTCGTGAGCGTCGTTTCGGCAAAACGGGCGAGCAAATTCAAAAAATCTGATGTCCAGAATTGTAGTTGGCCTTCTTGTTGTTTTGTTGCTTATCATCCTACCGAGGCCGGGCTTGGCCCAGGCCAAAAGGGATTTGCGTTCATCCGCTGCCTCCGCAGAGCCCATGGTCCGCAGCTACACTATAGGTGGTATCCGGGTTGAAGGGGTCCAGAACTTTGATACAGAGGTACTCCTGATGCTGGCCGGACTTAAGGTGGGTGATGCTATTGATTTGCCGGGTGAGGTGCTCACCAAAGCCGTGCGCAGCCTCTGGAAGCAGGGTTTGTTTGGTGATGTGGTAATTGAAGTGGAGCGGTATGAGTCGAACACCGTCTTTCTTAAAGTAGTGCTACAGGAACGCCCGAGGTTGAGCAAATTCGCTTTCAGCAAGTCGTTGCGCAAATCATATGCCGATGATCTGACCGAAAAATTGAAGGATTTCCGGGGCAAGGTGTTTTCCGACCACATCAGATCCACGACGGTTGAACTGATCAAGAACTATTTTGCGGAGAAGGGTTATGGAGATTTGCGCGTTGAAATAAAGGAGGAGCCCGACACCACCCACCAGAATATGGTGCTCGTTCGCCTTTACATTCAAACGGGTGACAGGGTACGGGTAGGCTCGTTGATGCTGGAAGGCAACCAGGCGGTTCCTACCAAGAAAATTCGCAGAAAGATGAAAGGAACCAAGCCCTATCAGAGGTTCAATATCTTTCGAAACGCTAAATTTGATGAGACCAAGTATGCGGAGGATAAAGAAGCTCTGTTGAAGGTGTATCGTGAGGAGGGTTTCCGCGACGCCCGTATCGTTCAGGATACGCAATGGCGTGAACAGTCGATGGTTCACATTCGGATTCGAATCGATGAGGGCAATATGTATTTTTTCCGAAACATTCGTTTTTCGGGGAACACCCTTTATCCCGACTCCATCCTCAGTAAGGTGTTGGGGATCGAGCCTGGAGAGGTGTATAGTCCCAAAACCCTCGAAAGTCGGCTACAGATCGATCCGAACGGGCGCGATATTTCCAGCATGTATATGGACAACGGCTATCTGTTTTTTCAGGTCAATCCGGTTGAGGCGCGTTTGGAAGGAGATTCCGTGGACCTTGAAATTCAGATATTTGAGGGGGCGCAAGCTACGGTGAATCGGGTGACCGTGACGGGGAACACCAAAACCAGTGAGCATGTGGTACTTCGTGAGTTGCGGACACGGCCCGGACAAAAATTCAGTCGCAGCGATGTCATCCGTACGCAACGGGAGCTGAGTCAACTCGGCTATTTCGATCCAGAGCAGTTGGGGGTTACCCCAACCCCGAATCCGGCCGATGGTACGGTCGACATCGAATACAAAGTTGCAGAACGCTCCAACGACCAAATCGAGCTCTCCGGCGGATGGGGTGCAGGACAAGTGGTGGGGACGCTCGGGCTTATTCTCAATAATTTCAGTGCACGAAGGCTATTCGATCCATCAGCCTGGAATCCTGTACCAATGGGCGACGGACAAAGACTGAGCATTCGTGCACAAGGTAACGGACGGTTTTTCCGCTCCTATAATTTTTCCTTTACAGAGCCCTGGCTTGGTGGGTCTAAGCCCAATGCCCTGTCGGTGAGTGCCTACACCACCTTGCAGTCGACCGGTTTGGCAGCGGGCAATCCCAACGCGGGTTCGCTCACCCTCAACGGTCTGACTGTGAGCCTGGGCAAGCGCCTTAAGGTACCTGATGATTATTTTACCCTACTCCATTCAGTCAATTTTCAGCAGTTTATTTCGCGCAATTATCAGATCACTGTTTTTTTGCCGAATGGGTTGTCGAATAACTTTTTCATCCGCGAAACACTGGCCCGAAACAGCATTGACCAGCCGATTTTCCCCAGAAGCGGTTCAAATTTATCCTTATCGGTTCAGTTGACACCGCCCTATACGGCCTTGGGAAGAAAGGTGGGAGCAGATGCGGCTGCCGCCGACCGTTACCGCTGGATGGAGTATCATAAATGGCGTTTCGATAGTCAGTATTTTCTGAAACTGGCAGGTAATCTGGTCTTGATGAGTCGTGTGCAACTAGGTTTCTTGGGTAATTACTCCTCTTCTTTCGGGGACATTCCTCTGGGTAGATTTTATGTGGGAGGAGACGGACTTATGGGCTTTGTACTCGACGATAGGGAGTTGATCGGCCTAAGGGGCTATCAAAACAATTCGCTGAGTCCACGTAACGCCTCCGGGCAATTTGTGGGCGCAACCGCGTTTCAGAAATATACCATGGAATTGCGTTATCCGCTCACCCTCAACCCGAGTGCCACCATCTACGTGACCTCGTTTCTGGAGGCGGGCAATAGTTTTATGCGTTTGCGCGAATTTGAACCGTTCACGAATTTCCGCTCGGCTGGTTTGGGTGTGCGCTTTTTTCTACCGATGTTTGGGCTGCTCGGGGTGGATTGGGGCTATGGCTTCGATCGGGTGCCCGGACTTGAGGCCCACAAAAGCAATTTCCATATAACCATAGGACAAAACTTCTGATGATACGCTTTATTTTTGGAATCGGTCTGCTTCTGTTGTTATATCCTGTTGTAGTTTCAGCGCAGAAGTATGCGTATATCGACAGCGAGTATATACTGGGACAAATCACAGAATACAAGGCTGCTCAGGCCAAAATCGATGCACTGGCGGAAGAGTGGTCGACCGAATTAACCGAAAAGCGAGCCTTCATCGAAAGCATGCAACGCTCATTCAAGGCCGAGCAGGTTTTATTGACCGCTTCCATGAGGGAAGAAAAAATGGCAGAAATCAAGGAAAAGGAGGTCGAATTGGAAGAGTTGCAGTCGAAGCGTTTTGGTTACGAGGGGGAGTTGTGGGTCAAACAGCAGGAGTTCATTAAGCCTCTGCAGGATCGAATTTATGAAGCGGTACAAAAATATGCCCGCGAAAAGGGATATGACCTTATTTTTGACCGCGCAGGAGCCGTAACCCTGATCTATGCCAATGGAAAATTTGATAAAAGCGACGACATCCTGACAGAAATGGGGGTAGCTCCAACGACTGCCAGGGAAAAAGTCCGAACCCGAATGCCTGCGCTTCCTAAGGTCAACGTGCCCGGACTTGAGCGATTTAAGGAGGAAATCAAGGGCGACGACAAAGAAAGTCCACCTGTCGTTCAGCCTGCGCGTACACCATCTCCGACCACCGGAACCCCCCCGTCGAACCCCGCCCCTCGTCCGGGCACCCGACCCCGATAACCAACCATACACTAACTAATAATAATATAAAATGAAAAAATTAATTCTCTTTAGCGGTCTTTTCCTGTTTGGTTTGTCAAACCCGACCGTGCAGGCTCAGAACTTAACCAGAACACAACAGGATATGCCACTCAAACTAGGCCACATTAACTCATCGGATCTGGTGGCGATGATGCCCGAGACCAAAAAGTCGGAAGACAGCCTGAAGCGCTACACGGAAGATTTGAATGGGCAACTGGAGCAAATGCTTGCCGAATTAAAAACCAAATACACGGAGTATCAGTCGAAGCAAGGTTCCTGGAGCGATGCCGTTCGGGAATACCGTGGCAAGGAAATTCAGGATCTTCAGACGAACATCGACAATTTTCAACAGCGTGCTCAGCAGGATATTTCTTCGAAACGGGAGGAACTTTTACGGCCCATCATGGAAAGGGCGGAGCAGGCTATCAAGGATGTTGCTAAGGACGGAAAATACACCTATGTATTCGATTCGGGTGGCGGAACTTTATTGCACTACCAGGATTCAGACGATATTATGGAGCCGGTGAAGAAGAAGTTGGGTCTGCCTGCAGGTATAAAGCCCTAAGTGGTTTGCTTGAACGATTGCTTTTCGCTACCTTGCAACCTCCTTTTTGATGCCCTAATATGAAGCAACTGATACGTTTCCCGATCTTGATTGGAATTATTGTCGTGCTAAGCGCCATTGGGCGTGAAACCCGTGCCCAGATGGCTTCGGGCGATAAAATGTATAAGATTCAGCAGTATTTCGTGGCAATCGAGTACTATAAAAAGGCCATAAAAAGTAAAGAACAAAAGGGAAAAGCCACATTTCAGGTAGCTCAGTGCTACCGCTTGATGAATGATTACAGGCAGGCTGAGTCGTGGTACGCCCGCGCTGAGAAGGCGGGCTATAAAGATCCTGATCTGTATGCTCAACATGCCTATGTGTTGCGGGCATTGGACCGCTTCGATGAGGCGTCTGAACAATATGCGCTCCATGCAGAGGTGTTGCCCGATGATGCCCGCGTGCGGTGGGATCGGGAGACCTGCGTGATGGCATCTGGTTGGAAAAAGACGCCCACCAAGTACGATGTTAAAAACATGCGGGTTTTCAACACCCGAGAGTCCGACTATTTCCTCACGTTGTTTCGGAAGAATGGGGTCATCATTACTTCTAACCGAGAGGAGGCCAGTGGTAAAAAGATTTTCAACAGAATCGGTGAACGCTATTCCGACTTTTTTGAATCGACCGTCGACGCGAAAGGCAAGTGGAGCAAGCCTTCCGCCCTGGAGGGTGAAATCAATACTCCAGGTAATGATGGAACAGCTAGTATCAATGAGGCGGGTACCACCATGTACTTCTCGCGCTGCAACATCAAAAAGGGGGATTGTAAGATTTATGTGGTTCAAAGGGCAGGCACGAAGTGGGGAACTCCTGAGCCCATCTCCATTTTTGGCGATACGATTTTAGTGTCCCATCCTAGTCTTTCCCCCGACCAGACCAAGTTGTATTTTACGGCTGATGGAGCTGAAGGGGGTTACGGCGGCAAGGATATCTGGTATATGAATCGTGTATCGGGCGATCAGTGGGAGGAGCCCATCAACCTGGGCCCTCAGGTGAACACGGAGTCTGATGAGATGTTCCCCTACATCCATGCCGATGGTCAAACTCTTTACTTCGCTAGTGATGGTCACCCCGGCATGGGAGGTTTGGATATTTTTACTGTTAAGGGTGGCGGCACAGAATGGTCGGATCCTGAGAATCTGATGTTTCCTGTGAATTCGGGTGCCGACGATTTTGGATTCATTGCTAATTCCCGCAAAGACAAAGGATTTTTGGTGAGTAACCGTACGGGTGGTCGGGGTAGCGACGACATCTACCAGTGGTCGTTGCCGCCCATCGAAATCGATTTGAATGGCACAATCTATGACGACAGTACGGGCAAACCCATTGCTTTCGCTGAGGTTCGGTTGTTTATGACGGATTCGACCTACAAAGACACCAAAACTGATAAAAAGGGCAATTATTCATTCCGGTTAAAGCCTGATTTTGAATACAGAATTCAGGCGTCGAAGTTCGACTACATCGATCACGATACCACCATGAATACCCTGGGTGTTGAAGAATCGAAGAAGTTTCGAGCCGACTTATGGTTGATGCGCGTGCCCTTGGACGAAATTATTATCGGAGATATTGTCTACGATTTCGACAGCGACCAATTGAAGCCGCAATCGCTCGGATCACTGGATAGTCTCGTAACATTCCTGAGAAAGGCATCCAACCTGCTTATCTCCTTGAATTCTCATACCGATTCAAGAGGTTCTGATGCCTACAATCAGGATTTGTCGCAACGCCGGGCTGAGTCGGTGGTGCGCTACCTGATTGCTCAGGGAATTGATTCGGCCCGATTGGTGCCGGCTGGTTTTGGTGAAACCAAACTAATCAATCACTGTGGCAATGGAGTAAAATGCAGCGATGAAGAGCACGAGTTGAACCGCAGAACCACGTTTAAGGTGATCGGCACCGATTTCAGGGGAATCATCAAGTATCGTCGTGTTACGGGTGATATCGAGCTCGATGAGGATCTGGTGTACACCAACCCAGATTGGGAATAGGGTGGAGGAGCCCACGAATTGCTTGATTAAAAGATGAGTGAGTATTTGCGTCGTGGGGTCTCAGCCACTAAGGATGAGGTCCATCAGGCGACTGACAGACTCGATAAGGGTTTGTATCCACGCTCTTTTTGCAAGGTCCTTCCCGACCATCTGGGGGGCGATCCTGAATGGTGCTCGTTGATTCATGCCGATGGGGCCGGTAGCAAATCCTCTCTCGCCTATGCCTATTGGAAGGAAACGGGAGACCTGCAGGTCTGGCGCAACATTGCGGTTGACGCTGTGGTCATGAATCTGGATGATATGATCTGTGTGGGTTGTACGGGCCCATTTCTGTTATCGTCGGCCATTGGACGAAATGCAAGGCTCATTCCAGGTGGGGTGTTGGAGGCGATTATTGGGGGTACTATCGATTTTATCGATAAGATGCGTGATTTTGGTATTGAGTTGATTCATGGTGGAGGGGAAACTGCAGATCTGGGCGATCTGGTGCGCACGGTTGTGGTTGATGCCACGATGACAGCGCGCATGCGTCGCGCCGATGTGGTCACCCAGGAGCGGATTCAGGCGGGCGATGTGGTGGTGGGACTGGCATCCTTTGGCCAAACTGTCTATGAGTCGGAATACAATAGCGGAATGGGCTCGAATGGACTCACATCGGCCCGTCATGACGTTTTCTCTCATGCTTTGGCCGCGGCCTATCCGGAATCTTACGACCCTTCGATGCCGGATGATCTCGTGTACCGGGGTTGCATGAGCCTTCAGGACCCTGTAGAGGGCACGACATTGAACGCCGGACAACTGGTTTTGTCACCCACCCGAACCTATGCACCCCTGCTGGTGCCTGTTTTGCGCGAGCGCTTAATCGACATACACGGAATGGTGCATTGCTCAGGAGGCGGACAATCGAAAGCGCTGAAATTCCTTGGCAATCATCGGGTGGTGAAAGATAATTTATTCCCAGTTCCCCCCTTATTTCAAATGATATCGCGTCTTTCGGGCAGCAGTGAGGAAGAGCTCTATCGGGTGTTCAATATGGGCCACCGGATGGAGGTCTACCTTCCTCAGGGTGAGGCAGGGGAATTCATCAACCGGGCTGAAGCCTTGGGTATCGAGGCTCGCCGGATTGGGTATGTGGAGGACTCCAGAGCCCCCGAAGTGGTTCTGACTACTGAAACGGGTCAACAAGTGGTTTACAGAAAGTAACCATTGTGTCCCATTTGATAAGGGAAATCTTCAAATCAGAACTTCGGTGTAACACTCTTTCGGTTTCCTGATCCCCATTACTTCGCAAACGATACCGCGCGCTTTTCTCGGATCACAGTTACTTTGATTTGTCCGGGATACTGCATTTCGTTTTGAATGCGTGTCGAAATATCCACCGCCATCAGGTCGGCAGCTTCGTCGCCTACTTTTTCCGATTCTACAATCACCCTGAGCTCACGACCGGCTTGTATGGCATAGGCCTTCTCGACGCCATTGTAGCCCGAAGCCAGCTGCTCCAACTCTTTCAGACGCTTTACATATCCTTCCACCATTTCGCGGCGCGCCCCGGGTCGCGAACCCGAGATGGCGTCACAAACCTGCACGATAACGGAGATGGGATCGGTCATTTCGATTTCATCGTGGTGCGCTCCGATGGCGTTGCATACCACAGGATGCTCTTTGCAGCGTTCCGCAATTTGCATTCCCAGTATGGCGTGGGGCACCTCCGGATTGTCGTCGGGTACCTTCCCAATGTCATGTAGTAGTCCGGCGCGCTTCGCCAATTTGGGATTCAGACCGAGTTCGGAGGCCATGGTTGCGCATAAATTCGCGACTTCGCGGCTGTGTTGGAGAAGGTTTTGTCCGTACGATGAGCGGTATCTCATTTTACCCACGAGCCGTACCATTTCAGAGGGCAATCCGTGGATGCCGAGGTCTATACACGTGCGTTCGCCGATTTCAGCTATCTCTTCTTCAATCTGCTTGCGGGTCTTGTTGACCACTTCCTCAATCCGGGCCGGGTGAATGCGCCCGTCGGACACCAGCCGGTGCAGCGCCACTCGAGCGATTTCACGTCGCAAGGGGTCAAAACAACTCAACACTATGGCCTCCGGGGTATCGTCGACCTGAATCTCCACGCCGGTGGCGGCTTCAAATGTACGGATATTGCGGCCCTCGCGACCAATGATTTGGCCTTTGATCTCGTCGTTTTTAATAGGAAATACCGAAATGGCGTTTTCAACAGAGTGTTCAGTAGCGGTCCGCTGAATGGTCTCAATTACGATTTTCTTAGCCTCCTTCTGGGCATGTGCCTTGGCCTCATCCAGAATTTCCTTCAACTGACCCGCGGCCTTGCTCTTTGCCTCATTGACCATTTGCTCCATGAGTTGAGCCCGCGCGTCCTGAACTGAGAGTCCGGATATTTTCTCCAGAGCCGCTACGGTCTTCTGTCTGCTATTTTCCAATTCTTCCCGCTGCTTTTCCAGTTGCTCTTTTTTCTGCTCCATCTGCTCCTGCTGACGTTTCATGTTGTCGCGACTACCATCGAGTTCGTGTTCCTTGCGTGCCACCTGTTCCATTTTTTGGTTCAGTGACTGTTCCTTTTGCTTGATGCGGTTTTCATTCTGTACAAGAGCCTGTGTACGCTTATTGGCTTCACTTTCGTGTTCCTGTTTCATTTGCAGGAAGCGTTCGCGTGCCTGGAGTTCTTTCTCCTTGCGTAGGGTTTCGGCCTTGATTTCAGCCTCTTTCAGTATGCGTACGGCTTCCTTTTCGGCCTCTTCACGTTGTTGATCGCGGGCTGCAGAGCCCATTTTGCGGCCGGTGATCAGTCCGGCGAGCAGGGCCACGAATGTAGCGGCCAGTCCTATTTCATAATCCATAGCATGTTTTTGTGGGCATGTCTACGGCAGGTGTGGAAATCAGGTTTAGGGCGATTCGGATTCGGTAGCTGTCTTATTTCGTCGGTCCAGTAGCCCCAGGATGCGGTCGACCGACTCCGATAGAGCGGATAATTCCGCCGCAGGTGTCGGTTTTTGGGACATGTTCTGGGAGTGGGTTGACAAGCCTGCGTGTGCGAAATGCAGTGCAGTCATGGCCAACTGGTCGGTTTTGTCGGACGAAGGGTAGGTCGACTTATACTCATCCATCCGCTGGCGCACCAGCTCCTCGGCTGATTGCAGTCGCGGTGCGGCGCTGGGGTCGACCTTCACGGGGTAGGTGCGGTCGCCTATGCGGATGTTGAGGTGTATGTGCTCCATGATTCTGAAATGCCCGTGCCCTATTGCTGTTCCTGCAGCAGTTTGATGCACTGGTTTATTTCACTGATATATTCATTCAGCTTCAGTTGCATGGAGCGGCTCGAAGCTGGATCGCGACGAATCTGACTGGCCATGGTCAGGGTTTTCTTCTCCTCTTCGACTTTTTTGAGTCGGTCTTGGAGCTTTTGCTTGTCGTCCTGCAGCGACGCTACACGCTGTCGGAGACCGGCATTTTCCTGTTCCAGTTTATCCATTCGGTTGAGCACCGACTGCACCCGGCGGTGAAGCACGTGCAAACGTTGCAGCAACTCTTGATCCATAATTTCTAGCGGCGCACCTCGGCACCTGTAGCTGCGGCAAAGATAGCGATAATTTGGGTCATTGCCGCCTCGACCCTTTCATCGGTGAGCGTGGCGAGGTCGTCGCGGAATAAAAAGCTCAGGGCGTATGAACGGAGTTCGGGGGCAATGCGGTCGCCCTCATACCGGTCGAAAAGATTCACCTCACGCAATAAGGGTGCGGCGGTTTTGAGGGCAAGGTCGCGCAGGGTCGAATAACGTACGCTTCGGTTCACCAGCAGAGCGAGATCACGGCGCACGGGCGGGAAACGCGACCATTCACGTAAGTGTTTTCGTTCACCCACCTGACCCATCAGGGACGCCCATTCCAGAGTGGCGAACCAAACAGGCTGTCTGAGGTCGTAGTGTCGGGTGATGGCGGGATCCACCTCTCCCAGGTAAGCGAAAGGGCGGCCTTGCCAGGTGTATTGCAGTTGACGATGGGTGAAACATGGGTGGGTGCCCAACTCGGGTTGTTGGGGTTCGATCCCACAGGATTGGAAAATGCGCTGGACGTGCGCATGGAGCAGGGGCAGGTCGACCTTTCTGGATTCGGAATACCAGCTTTCGGGTGTGGCGGAACCCGACATCAACAAGGCCAGCTGGTCGGTTTCGGTCCGCGTGTTTTGTGTTATTAGATATGTTTTACCCCATTCAAAGAAAATCGGATTATGTTGCTGGCGGTTGTGATTGTGTCGCGCATTGTTCAGGCACGAAAACAGAAGACTTGGCCGCAAGATCGGGTAGAGTTCGTTGACCGGATTCAATACGCGCAGAGCATAGGACTTATAAGCTGGAAGCAACTCGAGTTCTGCGTCTGAAATGAACGAGAGGCTTATGGTCTCATGAAATCCCGAATCGGCCAACATACGTGCCACTGAATCGCGTAACCCGTAGGTATTGTTGCCGGGTTTAGGGGCTGAGGGAGCGTAGCGCAGTTGTGGGGGCGAAGGCAGACGGTTGAGTCCGTAAACCCTAAGGATTTCCTCCAGTACATCCACCTCACGGGTTACGTCGGTCCGGTAGCGGGGCGCAATAAGTTCCATTCCTCCCGCATGTTCGTAGCCGATTTGGAAATCGAGGCGCTCGAGGATGCCCCGAACCTCGTTGCGTGGAATTTTATAGCCTGCCATGCTATCGAGCGTATGATACTGAAGGTGTATGCTGGCATGCGGAACGGCGGTACCCAAAGCCTCCACCATCCCTTCCGATTGTCCACCCCCGCAGCTTTCTAACAGATACACAGCGCGCTCCAGTGCGGTGCGCACCCCATCGGGGTCGGTACCCCGCTCAAAGCGCCAAGAAGCGTCGCTTTTGATGCCCAACTCATAAGCGGTTCGGCGGATGCTGCGCGCGTTGAAATGCGCACTTTCGAGGAAAATATCGGTGGTGTCGGCTGCGATGGAGTCGTTGAGGCCGCCCATTACGCCAGCCACACCCATGGGCTCGTGGGCATGGGTGATGAGCAGGTGATGGGGCTGCAGCGCATACTCTTTTTGGTTGAGCAAAGTGATGTGCTCTCCGGTGTGTGCCGTTCGTACCCGTACCTCCCCACCCATTATTTGACGCAGATCGTAGGCGTGCATGGGCTGGCCCAATTCGTATTGGATATAGTTGGTGACGTCCACGATTAAGTTCACCGGACGGGCGCCGCACAGCTTGAGGCGTTCCTGCATCCATGCGGGTGAAGGGCCGATGCGGAGGCTGCGCACCACGCAGCCGGCGAAGTGACTGCATCCGTCGGGGTCGTCGATGAAAACTTGCACAGTAGGGGCGGCCTGTACAGTTTGGGAGGCATGCACATCTTGGGTCGGCTGTAAGTTTTTTGGGGTCGACAACGACTCCCGTTGGGGGGTGGAAAGTGATAATCTGAGTCGTGCGGCCACATCGCGGGCCGCGCCGAAGTGTGACATGGCATCGGAGCGGTTGGGGGTGAGGCTCACTTCAATCTGCCACTCTCCATGTTGCCCCGGAAACAGCAGCTTAGAGATCGGCGTTCCCAATGGATACGCTACCTCCTTATCGTCCAACACCATGATGCCCGATGCATCATCTCCCAAACCCGCCTCGTGGACCGAACACAACATGCCGTGACTTTCCACCCCCCGCAGGGTGGCGGATTGGACCAGAAGGGGGTTGTCACCGTCGCGGTGGAGGGTCATCCCGGGGAGTGCCACGACCACCAATTGATGCAATGCCAAATTGGGGGCTCCACATACTATTTGTCGCGGCTCCACCTCGCCTACATCCACCAATGCAATCCTGAGTCGGTCTGCCTTGGGGTGGGGGGTCACCTTTACCACTTTCCCCAAAACGAGGCCTGGAACAGGTTCGGGGCGATGACCGATGTTACGAACTGCATCGACTTCCAGTCCCAAGTCGGTCAAAAGCCCACAGAGCTCATCGATCGGAATGGGTTCGGGCAGAAATTCACAGAGCCAGGAATAGGACAGGAGCATAGGCTGTGGATTATTCGCCGCTCAGCAGCACCCGGAACGGATGGGTACCACCCTGCGCATCGGTCAATTGCAAGAAATAGGGAGCGGCAGGCAGTCCGGAGAAATCGATGCTGAAGGCGCAAGCATTTGGGGAAGCGGTACCTTCTAAACTGCGGATTCGTCGGCCGCGCGCATCCAGAATCCAGCCCGTTATGGATCCTTCCGGAAGGAGTCCAACACAGGCCCACCGCTGTGTGGGGTTGGGGTACAAAATAGCCCGGGTGGATGAAGATTCATGGACCAAACCAGTGGCTGGGGTGGGATCATAGAAATAAATATCGTCGATCGCGGCCTCCACCAGGGAGGCGGGCAGGTTGTCCTGAGCCACGAAACGCATGCGCACACTATTGAGACTAGACAGCAGGTCGGTGAGGCGCACCACACCCCTGCGCCAACTCGCGTCGGCCCGGCGGGTACGTTCCACCAGGAAGAACTGGACACCGTTTCCAGTGAGCGTCACCTCCCAGTTGTCCTGTCCAGGGTTGTCGCCCATGTCATTGGAGAACCAGCGCATATAACTCACCACAGGGTCACTCCAGGTCGATAAATCAAGGATTGACGTTAGCAGCGAGGTTCGTCCACCCAGAACCGAAGCCGTGGTGGGCGGGTCGTTGGGCGACGCAGCGTTTTGGGTGAACGCCGCGCGAACCCCAGCGGGGGTACTGCCCGATGATGGTTGTACTTCAACCGGACTCCCTGTGCCGCTGATGGTGAAGGAGGGGATGGGTTGACCGATTTCCCAGATGCCCTGGGTGGCCCGGTCACCGCTGAATCCTATCGTGAAAAAAGCGTCGCTGGCGGGGTTTTCGAAATCGTAGGCGTTGTGGCGTGTGAAGCCAATTAACATATTGTAGGGCATGTTTGGCCTGCCGGGATTGTCGACATAATCGGGTTTTGCCGATCCTAATCCACCGATTTGATCGGTGAGGGCCACATAATAGTCGAGTACCGTACCCCTTGGAAAGGCGGGCAGGCTACCCGTGTAGGTGTTGGCACCGGCGGCTTGCAGCAATATGGTGTCGGTGTACTGGGGTTGGCGGCTGTTGATGCGGTAAACAACGCTAATGCCGTCGAGCAAGGCGTTGAAGGGTGGATCCACAGTGGCCTGTACGCTTAGTGGAATCGGACTACCAGCCTGAGCATCGGGGAATGGATTGAAGTTGAAGGATACATTGCGCAGGAGGGTGATGCCGTGGAAGGCGAAGGCGGTCACGATCTGTACAAAGTGTGGGGTGCCATTCGACAGGTTGTTGTCGTTGTCGTCGGCCTGCAGCGCGTCGATCAGGATGTCGGTGTAGAGCGTGCCCTCCATCCCGCTAGGCGCATTGGGTAGTCCATAAAGGGCCTCTGTGAGGATCTGCATCATGGTGTCGCGGTTACCAATATTACCCGCCGTGCGCCACCACGCACCGCAGATGATCTCTCCATCGGCATGCACTTGCCCGACCAGATTCTGCGGGTATTTTTTCGGGTTTACATCATATCGGCGTACGAAGCGGGTGGGGTCGGTATTGCTGAATCCAATTCCCAGCACCGGGTTGTTAGTGATGCTGAGTGCGAAAATGTCGCTGTAGCCTTCACCCATGGCACCGTTTTGGAAATTTTGACCAAGGGCATCATAAAAATAATTAGTGATGGCGTGACCATATTCGTGGTAGACCACATCGGCCACCATCGACAGGGCGTTGCAATCGGCTTGTGTGGTGTAGAAGTTGATAGAGTTTCCGTTGAAGTAGGCGTTGCAGCTGCCTGTGGTGATGTCGACCCGGGTGGTGAGGGGGATGTCGAGCGCAGTGAAGGAGGGTACCAGGCTCTTGAGATAGTCATGTATGATGTTGGTGTGGTAGTAAGCCGATAAATGCCGGATACTATTGGTGGCCGGCGCCGTTCCTCGTCCGTTGAACACAATGGTGTCGGTCTGAGGGATAATAGCTAAGTTAAAGCTAGGGGTATTGTTACCTGTGTTGCCATGTACCACCTGACACCACCTGCCGCGCAGGGGAAAGTTACCCGTTGCGGGCAAGGGTGATAGAGGGGTTCCGTCGTAGAGTCCCGTATTTCCGGTGTAATAACTCTGACCCCCTACTGTGAACAAAAGGTGTGGCAGGCCCACGAGCGAGTCGGGATTGTAAGGATGCGTGGGGTATACGTTGCCCATGAGCCGGAAGTTGCCACCGAAGGTGGGTGGACTAAACTGAACGACGTGGTTGCGGCGACTAAGAACCGTTCCGCTGCGTGCATCCACCAGTGCTTCCCATTGCTCAGGGGTGCCATCGTGACCCGTTGCGGGTATCTCTACTGTGTATACCAAATGGAATCGGTAGCTGCGTTCCTCCTGAATGGCGAGAATGCTCAGTTCGGGGGCCACCACCGCCACGGCAGGGTGCTCGATACCTGTTGCCGCCGCTACCGCTGCCTGTTGGGGGGTGAGGCTAGCATCGGTGGGCACATTCACCTGGTCAAATACATCCAATCCGAACATAACCACCTCACCGGCGGGGGTGAACTTAAGCTGAAGGCGGCTGTTGATGATGTTGAGTCCACGGTGGCGTTGACGAAAATTTACATGGCCGTATTTGGCCGAGTGGTGCACGCCGATCAGCTCCAATTCATGGGTTGGAATCCCGAAACCCGCCAGCTTGCTGGCGATGAAATCCCAGCTTCGGGCTTCCAAATCGACTCCAAGGGTGGGAATAGCATTGCCATAGGCACGATGCGGCTTACTGTTGCCCTCGTTGAACACCACATGCCAACTGGGGTGCTGTGAAGAGAATCGGTTCCAGTGGGTACTGCGGCGCAGGTGATGCTGCCAAGGTTCGTCGAAGGTGCGATTTTGTGCCTGATAACGAATTTCCGCTTCAAAATCGCCTGATGCAGTTGCGGTAGGGGATTGGGTCACCAGGAAAATAAGCAGAAATGTGGGGGCGGGGGTCAGAAACGGACAGACCTCACGGCGGAATAGGGTGTAGAGATAAGGGATCATAAGAAAACAACCGAAATCGGTGAAAAAAGTTGACGAATATAGGCAAAAGGGCGGCACCTGTGGTTAGTGTGCTTTAACTGGCACATATCTGCCGTTTACATCGCCCCGGCTCAACACCCGAAGGTGTAGGGGGTTGTTTGACTCGATGTGTATCACACAGCCGATGGCGGAGAATGAGCTTATGAGGCCAGAGGCGTGCAGAATGAGTTGCAGGGCGTCGGTGACATTACATACTTATTTACCCCGCCGCCCCTCCGCTTCGGAGTTCATCAAGTTTGAGCCAGCGCATTTCGGCTTCTTCCAGGCGTACCACGCAAAGGGCCCGTTCTTGTCCCCACCGCGCGAAGTCGTCGTGTCCACCGCTTCCCCCCGACAAATGCGCATCGAGGCGGGCCATTTCGGCGGTCAGGTCGGCCATGAGTCGCTCGGACTGTTCGAGTTCTTTTTGCTCGCGGTAGGTGAGACGGCGCGGGTGGTCCGGTGCATCTATCCTCCTCCCGATAGGTTCGGTGGGTGAGTCCTCCACCCGTGATTTCCCGCTCTTTTTGCGGTTTCTGTATTCCGTGTAGTTGCCTGGGAAGTCGCTGATGTTGCCTTCGCCGTCGAACACAAACAGGTGATCTACCAGTCGGTCCATGAAGTAGCGGTCATGCGACACCATCATCAGGCATCCTTCAAATTCGTCGAGGAATTCTTCAATCACCTGAAGGGTGTCGAGGTCGAGGTCGTTGGTGGGCTCGTCGAGCAGCAATAGGTTGGGTCCTTCCATCAGTACGAGAAGCAGCTGCAGTCGGCGCTTTTCGCCTCCGCTAAGTTTCGACACCAGGTCGTGTTGTTGCTTGGGGGGGAAAAGGAAGCGGTTGAGGTAGGAGGAGGCGCTGAGTTCGCGGCCATCCGATAGCTTGATGTATTCGGCCCGTTCACGCACCAATCCAATCACGGTCTGGTTGGGATCGTATTCGAGTTCGTGTTGGGTATAGTAGCCAATCCGGGTATTGTCGCCCCTCTCTACTTTTCCACCGTCGGGTCTCAGGGTGCCTGCGATTAGGTTCAGGAGCGTGCTCTTTCCAGCTCCGTTGGCGCCTATCACCCCGATGCGGTCGTAGCGCGTAAATAGGTAGCTGAAGTCGTGGATGAGGGTGCGCCCTCCGAATTGCTTTCGTAGATAGGCCATCTCCAGAATTTTTCCCCCGAGGCGTTGGTTTTGTGCGTCAAGTTGCATATCACCCCTTCTCTTTGGGCCTTTGGCTTGTTTTTGCAGGCGGTAAAAGGCCTCTTCTCGTGCCTTTGATTTGGTGGCTCTTGCTTTGGGTTGACGGCGAATCCATTCCAGCTCGCTGCGCATGCGGTTGCGGGCTTTTTCGGCGTCGACCACCTCTATGGCCTGTCGCGCCTGTTTGTTGCGCAGGTATTGTGAATAGGTGCCGGGGTGTCGGTAGAGCTTGCCGTTGCTCATCTCATAGATTTCCTGGCAAACACTTTCCATGAAATAGCGGTCGTGGGTCACGAGCAGCACGGTGCATTTCTGGCGGCGTAGGTACTGCTCGAGCCATTCTACCACTTCGAGGTCGAGGTGGTTGGTGGGCTCGTCGAGGAGCATCAGTTCAGGACGGCTGCTAAGCATGCCGGCGAGGGCCACCCGTTTTTTTTGTCCACCCGACAAGCCCGCCAGGGGTAGGTCGGGGTCAGTGATGCCCAGGCCGTCCATGATGCGCCGGGCCTCATCGTAGGCATCGTCGAGGTTCTGTAGTCCATTCCCCTGTAAAGCAGTATTCGATACCGATTTGGGGTATGCTTCTTCGAGCCATTGCCTGATGCTGCCCGTTTTCCGGTTGAGGGGCTCTTGTTCGAGGTAGGCCAAGCGCAAATCGCGGCGCAGTGAAAATTGTCCGGAGTCGGCCTTTTCCATCCCGGCCAAAATGCGCAGGAGAGTCGATTTTCCACAACCATTGTGTCCGAGCAGGGCTACTTTCTGCCCGAGCTGCAAGCCGAACGACAAGTCGCGGAAAAGAGGATGGTCACCGTACTGTTTGGTGAGTTTCTCGGCCGAAAGCAAATTCATGGCCGCAAAAATCGCAATAAAACAGGCGGATTCGATCCGCTGAGGGCATCAATAACGCACGATGCGCATACTGCCGCTCATGCCCTCTACCTGAAGAAGATAGACTCCGCCAGGCAGGAAGCTCAGGTCGACCCACTGCGCTTGCGATGAAGCGTCCATCACTTCGAAATCCACGACAGGCCTGCCCTGCACGTCCAGAATATGGGCCGTGGATACTTCGGTTTTGCCAACAAGTGGCGTGCTGGCGGAACGGATCCAGATTCCATCTTGTGTAGGATTGGGGTATGCGGTCAGGTGCTGCGACAAGCCCGACTCGAATAGGCCAGTGGTTCCGGGTGGATTGAATCGATACACCGTATTGGGTGCGGGCGTACCCGTAATCGGCTGAGGGAGTCCGCCGCTTTGCCATTGCGGCGCCGAAGCGGCACCCGAAAGCAGTTCGGCCGACAACAAATCCCTTGCTTGATTGAACATCCCAATGCCCACAATTGCCCCATCTTCACCATTATAAAAGAGTGCAGGGTTGGGAATCAGGCTGTTCCCATAACGGAACTCAATTCGGTTGCTGCCTTCAAACAGCCACATCTGCAGACTGATGTACATTTCAGCGTTGGTGGACCCCAGTGAATCCACTTCATAAAAAGAGCCGGCTTCTTTCCATTCCAATTTGAAAATACGGCTTCCCGCGCTTCCTTCTGTTTTATAAGAAATTGGGGAGAGCATGGTGCTCGTGTTGTAGCCCCGGTCGCATAAATCCATTGCATAGGGACCGATCAGCGGCAGGGTGTCTTGTGACATGGTGTTCACCGCAAACATCTCACCCCCGAGTCCATCGAAAACTAGTTGGCTGGCCCACCTGCCGAATACCTGAAACGGGAAAGGAAGGGTGACGGTAAGGCTGGGGTCGTCCCACGTGGCAGTAGTGAGTGCGGTCGGACTGCTGAGTGCGGTGTAGGGCGAAGACTGTTGACTAAACGTATAAAAAGTATTCTCAGGAGAATTTCCAGGCACAGTGGTTGAAAGGCGTGCACGCGGCTGCTTAACGATTTGACCCGATGCAACAAAAAAGGAGTAAAAGCAAATAAGAGCCGTTAACGCAAGAGACGGAACAAGTAGTTTTAGTTTCATAGGGAGTTATTTTAAGATTTACAAATATACCGTAAGAGGGTGTTGATTCAGGCCAACAACAGGCCTTATTTTCGCGTGATGAAGTCGGATCCAGAAATCCATGCCCAAACAACTTTTTCAGCCCTCCGCAAGGATCGAGTTTCTCAGTTTGCGGTTTGGATCGGCGCCATGCGGCTGCGCACCCTGCCTCTGGCCTTGTCGGGGGTAGGCATGGGCAATCTTCTCGCGCTGCAAGCGGAGTCGTTCGATGGGTTCACCGCCGCTGCCTCGCTCGCAACCGCCGCCCTGCTTCAGGTCCTCAGCAATTTGGCCAATGACCTTGGTGATTATGAGCATGGAGCCGATGGTATCCACCGCCTGGGACCCCTCAGGGCCGTGGGTAGCGGAGCGATTTCCGCTGCCGATATGCGTATTGCGGTGCGACTGTTGGTGTTTTTTTCGATTGCGGCCGGTCTGGCGCTGCTCTACCGTGCGCAATCAGTGGTGGGTATGGGGGTTTGGATTATGCTGGGGGTGGGATTGTCCGCCACCTGGGCGGCCATCCGCTACACGATGGGTAAACAGCCCTACGGCTATGCCGGCTGGGGCGATGCCGCTGTTTGGCTGTTTTTTGGCCCCATCGCTGTTTTGGGCACATCCTATTTGCACAGCGGACACCTCGATTGGCCCTGGATCCTGCCCGCGATGGGGTTAGGCTGCTTTTCGACCGCCGTACTCAATTTGAATAACCTGCGTGACCGTGAAGGCGATGCCCGGGTCGGCAAGCGCACACAAGTGGTGCGGATGGGACAAACAGGCGGACTTTACTACCACTCCTTTTTGATAGGGTTGGGTGTGGGCAGTTTATGGGGATATGCATTCTGGGTTGGTGACCCCACGCTTTTCGTCGCCTGGTTGCCGCCCGGCACATTCCTCCTTTCGGCCCTGCCCCGACTCTACCGCATCCGCAACGCCCCTGAATTTGATCCCTGGCTGGGACGAACGGCAGGCCTGGCTTTCTTGTTTGTAATCATCTTTTTTTTATGGCTCTTGATGCAGTAGAATCTGATTTTCGGCATTGGCCGGCGGGAAAGGGATTGACGGCACGCTTTTTCCCGTATCGCTTGGTTTTTCACCGGCCGGTGGGCACGTCGCGTGGACAAATGCCTGAGCGTCGAGTGTTTTTTATCGAATTAACTGATGCCCATGGTGTAGTAGGTCGCGGGGAATGCGCACCGCTGCCCGGGTTGAGTCTCGACGATCGTCCAGATCTGGTCACCCGCCTGTCCTACTTATGTCAACAATTCAATGCGTGCGAATGGGCAGCCTGGCGTGAGAGCCTCGACTATTATCCATCGCTTCGATTTGGGTTTGAAATGGCACTGCTCGATATCAAAGGCGGAGGGGGTGGACAATGGTATGACACCCCATTCACCCGGGGCGAAAAAACTCAGCGCATCAACGGACTCATCTGGATGGGGACGGCCGACGAGATGTACGGTCAGGTGCGTAACCGGATCAGTGAGGGCTACCGCTGCATCAAGTGCAAGATTGGGGCCCTCGATTTCGCACAAGAGCTCACCCTGCTTCACGAGATCCGTACCGAATGGCCTTCCAGGCAGCTGGAGATTCGTCTTGATGCAAACGGAGCCTTTGTCAAGGAGGATGTGATGCAAAAGCTGGAAAAACTGGCCGTGATCGAGCCGCATAGCATCGAGCAACCCGTTCGGGCGGGACAAACCGCGCTGATGGCCGAAGTGTGTCGACTATCTCCTATCCCTGTGGCGCTCGACGAAGAACTCATCGCCCTCACCGATGACGACCAGGCCATGGAGGTGCTCCAGATCTGCCAACCGGCCTATCTCATCCTCAAACCGAGTCTGCTCGGTGGCTTTTCAGATGCCTCGCGTTGGATAGAGCGCGCCGCTGCGGTGGAGGCCGGGTGGTGGGTCACCTCAGCCCTCGAATCGAATGTGGGATTGGCGGCCATTTCGGGGTGGACCTCGACCCTAAACAACCCGCTCCCGCAAGGATTAGGCACGGGTAAATTATACAATAACAACATACAATCGCCTTTATATGTTCAAAGAGGTGAATTGAACTGGGACATCGATACCCCTTGGGATTGGGACGCTTGTTGCGACAACCTATAAATTAAAAGAACAAAAAATGGGTGACAATGAGGATGGCATTCGCTTGAATGGCCGCTACTATCTCTCGGCGGCTTTTGGAAGGTCAGAAGCAATGGGACAAGACTCCGACTACCGTCATTTGCTCCAGGCGGAGGGCATTCCCGATTCGGTGGTTGATTTTCTCCGCCAGTGGTGGTCGCCCTGCACCTATATAATAGTGCACACTTCGGGTAGTACGGGTAGTCCACGTCCGATCCGTCTGTCGCGCGCGCGGATGCGGGCCTCTGCCCAATTAACCGATAGATTTTTCAATTTTCGTGAGGGCATGCCCGCGCTTTTGTCGCTCGACGTGAGTCACATCGCTGGTAAAATGATGTTGGTAAGAGCTCTGGTGAGTCGACTCGACCTTTGGGTGACGCCTCCCACCTCCCGCCCCGATCTCGTTTACCCGCAACAGAACTTTGAGTTTTGTCCGTTGGTACCCACCCAACTCTGGCGAATGCTGGAAGCAGACGGAGATTTAGGTCGACTTGGAACGTTCTTGTTGGGTGCTGCGCCGGTTGCGGCCGACCGCCTTCCTTTCCTGCACAGCCTGAAGCAGGAGGTCTATCAGGGTTTTGGGATGACGGAAACTTGCAGCCACATTGCGTTGCGGCGGCTCCAACCACAGGGCGACGGGATTTACCGTAGCTTGCCGGGCGTACAGTGGCGGGTAGATCACGGGGGGTGTCTACTGTTGCGTGCGGCAGCAACGGGTCATCGCTGGTTGCGCACCCAGGATCGGGTTCAACCGGAGGGAGATGGCTTTCGATGGCTCGGCCGTGCCGATTGGGTGATTAATGTGGGGGGCATAAAGGTGCATCCGGAGGTAGTGGAAGGGAGATTGAATGCGCTCCGACTTAAACTCCATAAACTGAATGACTTGCTGAATGGTGAATTTGTGGTATTGGGCTGGTCTGATCCCTATAAAGGCAGTGTGCCGATTTGTGTAGTGGAGGATTATACTTCAAATCCTATCCAGAAATTTCTATCCAATGGAATAAATGAACAAATTGATTTGCCATTTTCCCCTTCCAACCCGCCAAAAGATGTTCAAAGTTGCCCCGAATTGCCGCCCCCCTCTGTGACCAACCCGATCAACGAACAGCAAGCCCCCTTCCCCGGAGTAGTCGACCCCCGCTATTCCCCCGATTGGCTGAAGCCGTACCTAAAACCGGAGGAAATTCCCCGGATCCTGCTGCGCATCCACCGATTCCCGAGATCCCCACTCGGCAAAATCCTCCGGCACGCCCTCGCGCAGAAGGGCATCTGATTTATGATACTTTTTGTGGATAAATAATCGAGGTTCCCATATGGCTTCGGAGGGCCGACCTGCTATTTTTGGCATCCAATTGTGCGGCAGTGTACCTGATTTTTGACACCGAAACGACCGGCCTCCCCCGGCGGCACGAGGCACCTGCCTCGGACACCGACAACTGGCCCCGCATGGTGCAACTGGCATGGCAACTGCACGACGAGCGTGGTGTTCTGCTGGAAGTGTTCAATGTTCTGGTACGCCCGGAGGGGTTCACCATACCCTACAATGCGGAGCAGGTGCACCGGGTTTCGACACAGCGGGCGCTGGATGAGGGGATGCCACTCGATTTTGTATTGGAGCGTTTCGCCACAGCGGTCGACCGCTGCCGATTCATTGCTGGTCACAACCTCATGTTCGATATACGTGTGGTTGAAGCCGAGTGCATCCGCCTCGGAAAATCCTGTAGTTTATCAACAAAACCACTGCTCGATACGAAGGAATGGTCGACCCAGTTCTGCGCCCTGCCGGGGGGCAAGGGTGGGCGCTTCAAATGGCCGAGCCTCACCGAATTGCACAAAAAGTTGTTTGGGACCAGTTTCGAAGAGGCACACAACGCTTCGGTGGATGTGGAAGCGACGGCGCGCTGCTTTTTGGAACTTATCCGCCTGGGGGTCATCCCCCATTCCGATGCGGGCCTCGATGAAGCGGGAATGCAGCATTTTTCTGCGGCTCAGCCGCGGGCTGTGGAGGCAATCGGCTTGCAGACCCCTGTGTATCGGCCCGACTCTGAGGAAGTGGATCATACCGCAGCCTACAAAATCGAGGCCCCCGATGACTTGGCATCATCTCAAGAGGAAACGGCTGATGGGCCTCGCGATTCATTGGCATTCATGTGGAATCAAGCGGACTCTGATGGTGAAGCGATTGCAGCGGGGAATCAGGCAGAATCGGATGGTGAAGCTGTAGCCGCGGGGGATCAGGCAGAATCGGGTGGAGAAGTGATTGCAGAGGGGAATCAAGCGTACTCTGATGGTGAAGCGGTAGCCGTGGGGGATCAGGCAGAATCGGGTGGAGAAGCGATTGCAGAGGGGAATCAAGCGTACTCTGATGGTGAAGCGGTAGCCGTGGGGGATCAAGCGGTTTCAGAACATGAACCAGCGGCGGAGGATGGTAAAACAGTTGCTTTCGTGCACCTGCATTGCCATAGTCACTATTCTCTTTTGCCCGGCACCAGTACGGTCGATGATCTGGCCCGATTCGCCGCTGAGCAGGGGAGTCCGGCCATTGCACTCACTGACCACGGAAATATGTATGGCGCCTTCGCATTTTCTGAAGCCTGTAGGAAGGCAGGGGTGAAGGCCATTCTGGGTATGGAAGCCTATCTATGCCGTGACCATGCCGACCACCGCACACGCGACAATGGTTTTCACCTGGCGCTGTTGGCCCGCAACGAGGAAGGCTACAACAACCTCATCTTCTTGTCATCGGAGGCCTTTCTCGACGGATTCTACTATGTACCGCGCATCGACAGGCCGTTGCTCCTGCAACACAAAAGCGGTTTGATCGCACTTTCCGGAGGCACCAACGGCGAAATTGCATCCACTCTGCTGAATGTGGGCGAGCAACAGGCCGAGGAGGCCTTCCGCTGGTGGCACGAACATTTTGGCGATGACTTTTATGTGTCACTTCAGCGCCACGGACTGCCTGAAGAAGAATACGCCGAGCCCTTTCTCCTGAAATGGGCAGCAAAATATGGAGTGCGGGTGTTGGCCACCAACAACAGCTACTACAACTGCCGGGAGGATGCCGACATTCACGATACCCTCTGGTGCATCAATGAAAAGGAACTAAAACAAACTCCGGTAGGCCGCGGACGTGGTTTCCGGCCCGGATTTTCGGCCGACACCTATTACCTGAGAAGTGAGGCAGAGATGTCGGAGCTATTTTCCGACCTGCCCGCCGCCTGCAAGGAAACCTATGCCTTGTCGGAGCGCTGCGAAAACTACACCCTGCGGCGCGATGTACTGCTCCCGATCTTTGATCTGCCCGATGGATTCGCCGACCAGGACGACTACCTCCGGTACCTCACCTACGAAGGCGCCCGTAAACTATATCCCGAGATCAGCGCTGAATTAAAGGAGCGCATCGATTTCGAACTCGAAACCATCCGAAAAACAGGATATCCCGGCTATTTTTTGATTGTGCAAGACTTCACCGCCCGAGCCCGCGAAATGGGTGTGCGGGTGGGACCCGGACGTGGATCAGTGGCCGGGTCAGTGGTGGCCTATTGCACGGGCATCACGCAGATCGATCCACTCGCCTACGATCTGCTCTTTGAGCGATTTTTAAACCCCGACCGGGTGAGCCTGCCCGATATCGACATCGACTTCGACGATCGGGGGCGAGCACGGGTCATGCAGTATGTGGTCGATAAATACGGCCAAAAGCAGGTGGCGCAGATCATCACCTACGGCACTATGGCCGCTAAATCGGCCATCCGCGATGCCTCCCGGGTGCTCGAGTTGCCCCTTCCCGATGCCGACCGACTGGCCAAGTTGTTCCCCGACGAATTGTCGCGCCATGATGCCTTCAAAAAAGCGCCTCTCGAAACCCTCATCTTCAATCCAGATCTTTTGAAGAAGCATAGGGGTGACTTCCCTGCCGATCGATTGGCGATGGCCGAAACACTGCAGGAGGCCGCCAGGGGTGACAACCTAACCGCGCAGGTGTTGCACCAGGCAGCGCGACTAGAAGGTTCCGTTCGCTCGACCGGCACACATGCATGCGGTGTCATCATTTCTCCAAAGGAACTCACGGCACTGGTGCCCGTGAAATCGACTGATGATGCCGGAATCCGTCTGGTTATTCAGTATGATAATGACGTGGCCGAATCAGCGGGCTTGCTGAAAATGGACTTTCTTGGATTGAGCACCCTCACCATCCTCAACGATGCGCTCGATCTCATCCAACAGAAGCGCGGAACGCTCATCGAAATCGAGCGTATCCCACTCGACGATCCTGCGACCTACGAGTTGTTTCAGCGGGGCGATACGGTGGGTATATTCCAGTATGAAAGTGTGGGGATGCAACGCTACCTGCGAGAATTGAAGCCCGATCGCTTCGACGATCTGATCGCGATGAATGCGCTTTTTCGTCCCGGTCCTCTTCAGTACATCCCCAACTACATCAAAAGAAAGCATGGGCAGGAGGCCATTACCTACGACTTGCCTGGTATGGAACCCTACCTCAACAATACCTACGGGATCACGGTCTACCAGGAGCAGGTGATGCTATTGTCGCAGGAACTTGCCGGTTTCACCAAAGGGCAGGCCGACGAGCTGCGCAAAGCCATGGGAAAGAAGATCAGAGAGAAGCTCGACAAACTCAAGCCTATGTTTCTCGAGGGATGCACGGCACGGAGTCACCCCACCGAAAAGGCCAATAAAATTTGGGCTGACTGGGAGAAGTTTGCCGAGTATGCCTTCAATAAGTCGCACTCCACCTGCTACGCGCTTATCGGATACCAAACGGCCTGGCTCAAAACCCACTACGCGGCCGAGTATATGGCCGCGGTCTTGAGCAACAACCTCAATGACATCGGGAAGGTCGCCTTCTTTATGGAGGAGTGTCGGCGGATGGGTCTGGAGGTACTGGGGCCGGATGTGAATGAATCGGCCTACAGGTTTACGGTCAACGAGGGTGGTCAAATTCGCTTTGGCCTCGGAGGAGTGAAGAATGTTGGCGAGGCAGCGGTCGACGCCCTGGTGGACGAGCGGCGCAAAAACGGAATGTTCACGTCACTTTTCGACCTATGCAAGCGTATGGATGGGCGGGCGTTGAATCGCAAGTTTCTGGAATCGCTGGCTCTGGCCGGTGCATTCGATCGTTTTTCAGGGGTAAACGGCAACCGCCGGATTTTTTTTGAGGATGAAATGGAGACGGAGGGACTGCTGGAGCGGGCGGTGAAATTCGGACAGAAATTTCAGCAAAGCCGTTCGCATATGCAGGGCTCATTGTTTGGGGATGAGGTGATGAACGACATACAGGAACCCCCAATGGGTAGTGTGACCCCTTGGGCAGTCCTTGAGCAGTTGCAGCGCGAGAAGGAAGTTGTAGGGATTTTTCTGACCGCTCATCCCCTCGATGCCTTCACCTTAGAGTTGTCTCATTTTTGTAATGTTACTCTCAAAGATCTTGAGGAGAAGCCCGAGCGTGAGCTGGCCTTTGCCATGCTCCTGACACAGGTGCAATATTTCACCGACAGCCGCAACCAGAGCGACAGCATTGCCTTCACGGGCGAGGACTACCAGTCGGTGCGCAAATTCCGGATCCGCGGAGAGCAGGCCTTGAAGTACCGGCACATGATCCTGGTGGGACAAAGCCTGCTTTGTCGCGGTCGATTCGAGGCGTTTGAGGGGCGCGACGGCGGGAAAGTCAGCTTTTTCAGATTCCACAGCATTGAATTGTTGTCGGATGTCCGGGGTAAGCGATTCCGCGAGCTGATGCTGAATATAGAAGCGTCGCAGGTGACCGATGAGTTGACCGAAGGATTGTACACCCTGCTGAATACCCATCCGGGACCGGTCACCCTCCGGGTTCGCCTTTCTGATCCCGGTGAGCACATTCAAGTAGAATTGAATTCACGTAATGGAGGTGTGGAGCCCGGAAACACCTTGCTGGATGGACTAAAAGATCTGGGGGTCAACTTCGAACTCCGGTAGCACAATCGCCGGGCAACGATCTTTGCGATTTTTTACGATTTTTGTGGTTTGATGTCCGCCTTCGCACGTTCCGATA
Source organism: Sphingomonadales bacterium (assembly GCA_016872215.1). Classification (GTDB taxonomy): domain Bacteria; phylum Bacteroidota; class Bacteroidia; order UBA7662; family UBA7662; genus F1-60-MAGs140. The sequence goes on from VHAX01000004.1 coordinate 83,457, forward strand.
TCATAAGTATAATAAAAATAACAATATAAAAAAATCAATTATGGCTATTGAAATAACGGATGCTAATTTTGATGACGTCGTCACCCGCAGCGATAAGCCCGTGCTTGTCGACTTCTGGGCCGTGTGGTGCGGTCCCTGCCGCATGGTAGGCCCTGTGGTAGAAGAACTGTCAGATGACTTCGCCGGACGCGCAGTTGTGGGCAAAGTCGATGTTGATGCCAATCCCGGGATCTCGATGCGATTCGGCATCCGCAACATCCCCACTTTGTTGTTTTTCCAGAATGGTGAGGTGGTCGACAAGCACGTAGGCGCTGCCCCCAAGCATGTTTTAAGGGAGAAGCTCGAGGCTCGCCTGTCCTAATCCCAACGCCGAGATCCATCGGCACAGATAGAATTGTATGTTGGGATTAAAATTACCCACCGATCCGCGCTGGGTTAATATTGCTGAAAAGAGCATCGGTGAAATTCTCATCGATCATGCGTTTTGTGAGCAAAAGGCTGCCAGTACCTGCATATCGCTGATCGTGCAATACGCTGACCGCGCGGAACTTGTGCAGGCATTGTCGCCCATTGTGGCCGAGGAATGGGGTCACTTTCGCAAAGTGCTGAAGGAAATGGACGTACGTGGCATCAGGCTCGATAAGAAACGGCGCGACGATTATGTGCAGGGCCTGCTGGCCTTTCAGCGCAAGGGTGGAGGGGAGGATTGTGTATTGCTGGAAAAGCTCCTGACCTGTGCGCTCATCGAGGCTCGTTCCTGCGAACGCTTCCGACAGTTGTCGCTCGAGTGCAGTGAGCCCGCCCTCCGCAGCTTCTACCATGAATTTATGGTGAGCGAAGCCGGTCACTACCGCCTCTTTATGGACCTTGCCGGGCGGTACTTCCCTCGCGACGAAGTGCGTAGCCGCTGGCAGGAATACCTCGATTATGAGGCCGAATTGCTGGCCGGTATGGAATACAGGGGAGATCGGGTACACTAAAGACAAATGGCAGAATCGGCCTTATTCCATACCGCTGATCGACGCGAGCGATACCGCGAACTTTGGCCGCAACTCGACGCCCTCACGCGCCATGAGCCCGATTTCATCGCTAATCTGGCCAACGCTGCCGCTGCCTTGAGGCAGGCGTTTGGCTTTTTTTGGGTGGGATTCTACCTCGTTAGGGGGAATGAACTTGTGTTGGGGCCATTTCAGGGTCCTGTGGCTTGTACACGCATCGCCCTGGGATGCGGGGTTTGTGGCACCGTATGGGCCGAAAAGAGGCCAATTTGCGTGGAGGATGTGGAGCGCTTTCCCGGACACATAGCCTGCAGTAGCGAAAGCCGAAGCGAAGTGGTTGTACCCATTCTTGTAGACGGCGCAGTGGTGGCGATCTTGGATATCGACAGCGATCGCCTTTCGGATTTCGACGCGGTTGATGTAGAAGAACTACAACAACTCGCTCTTATGGCGGCCCGCTGGTACGGCATGTCAATTCAGAATCAGGAGGTTCAACAAAATTTAAGAAATCGGATTGATGTTCACCAGATCAGCAATCCTGTTGAATCCGACCAACGTCCGGTACACAACGACCAGAACCTTAAGAACCAACCTAATCAATAATATCGAATGCTGACCCAACGGCAATTGTTTTTGCGCCACCTGGCCCAAACCAGCGATGCACCCCTCGGAATCGAAGCGGTTCGGGCCGAGGGAAGTTGCATTTGGGATGCCTCTGGGAGGCGCTACATCGACCTGATATCGGGCATCGGTGTCAGCAATGTGGGTCATCGCCATCCTGATGTTTGTCGCGCCATACATGAGCAGGTCGACCGCTACATGCACCTGATGGTGTATGGAGAGTATATTCAATATCCGCAGGTGCAGCTAGCCGCGCGACTAACGCAACTCCTTCCACCCACTTTGAATCAGGTCTACCTCACCAACAGTGGCACAGAAGCCATAGAGGGAGCCCTCAAGTTGGCAAAGAAGTACACGGGTCGCGGTGGCACCGTTTCTTTCCTCAATGCCTACCACGGTAGTACCCACGGCGCCCTCAGCATTATGGGTCACGACCGCTACCGACAGCCCTTCGCACCTCTCATTCCCGGCAATCGGGTGATCCCCTACAACCACACCGACAGCCTGGCGCAAATCGACACCGACACCGCCGCGGTGGTGGTGGAGAGCATTCAGGGCGAGGCTGGCTATCGAACGCCCTGCACCCCCTGGTTTCAGACCCTGCGTGCACGCTGTACCGAAGTGGGTGCCCTGCTCATCTGCGACGAAATACAAAGTGGCATGGGACGCACGGGGGATTGGTTTGGATTCAGGTGGCACGGTGTAGTGCCCGATGTAGTGACGCTGGCCAAGGGTTTGGGGGGCGGACTGCCCATTGGCGCCTTCATTGCAGACGAGCTTCACATGTCATGCCTGAAAGATGACCCCGCCCTGGGGCACATCACCACTTTTGGCGGCAATCCGGTTTGTGCTGCCTCTGCCTGCGCCGTGTTGGACGTACTGGTAGCCGAACAACTGCCCGCAAGGGCTGTCCGACTGGAGGAGGAAGTCCGACAGCGACTGAATCACCCGTCGGTACTGAGCATCACAGGACGGGGCTTCATGCTGGGGGTTGACCTGGGCAGCAACGCCCGTTGTCGGGCAGTGATCGCCGACTGCCTCAGCAAGGGCGTAATCACCGACTGGTTCCTATTCAATGAGCAGTCGCTGCGCATCGCGCCACCCCTCAATATACCCGAAGAACTGCTGTTTGAAGCCTGCGACATCATTCGAGGGTGCATTTCACATCATGCCGGGGGTGAATAGGGATTCCCAATTGACATCTTAATATTACCGGTGTGCTGTTCGCTTTCCAAAAGAAAGGGGTACAATATCTTATTTTTGCATGGGCAACTTGAACTCAAGATGATAGAGTATTAGAGATTCCGAATACGAAAAGCAAAACAATGGCAAGAAATTCAAAAATTGAAGTAAAGGGCACAGAAATCACCCTGTTTAAAGACGAGCAAGGTCATTATATTTCATTAACCGATATTGCCAGATTCAAGGATTCAGATCATATGGATGCGGTCATCCAAAATTGGCTGGGGAATAGAAAAACCATCAAGTTGCTCGGCTTTTGGAAACAGTTGTATAATCCGAATTTTAAACCCCTCGAATTCGAAGGGTTTAGAAAACAGACCGGATTGAACAGTTTTGTGCTTACACCTGAGCGTTGGACAGTAACGAACAATGCTATTGGTATGATTTCAAAATAAGGAAGGTATGGAGGCACATTTACCCATAAAGACATTGCCTTTGAATTTGCTTCATGGATTTCTATTGAATTTAAGCTTTACGTAATCAAAGAGTTTCAAAGACTGAAAGATGGATGAAAGCAAACGCCTGCAACTGGAAAGGAGCTACCAGCGCCATCTGGCGAAAGTAAACTACCGCATCCACACCTATGCCATCAGGGAAAACTTGTTACATAAAGTGTTGAGTAAAGCGCAGATGAATTTTGTATATGCCAACGAAGCAGAACTGTTGAATGTAGCGTTGTTTGGCATCACGGCCAATCAATGGCGCGATGCCATCCCAACTCCCAAAGGAAACATCCGAGATGAAGCCATAATTGTGCAATTGGTGGTCCATTCAAATTTAGATAGCATCAATTCCGTATTCATTAAACAAGGGCTGGAACAACCAGAAAGGCTAAGGCAACTCAACTAAATAACCGTCAACCAAATGAAAAGTCTGGTACAAAACCGTACATTTAAAAAGTTGAACAAAGCAGAAGATAACGTCGGACAAAATGATCCGGATAAATAAGATAACAAAAATAAAATGAAATTAATTTCCTTTGAGGATCGGGGTCGGCGCGAGATCGGCCTTGTTCACGACCACAAGCCGTACCGCCTGTCGGTATTGCAGCCCGCGCTCCCCCACGACATGACCGAGTTTTTGTCGCTCGGAGAAGCCGCCATGCAACAGGCCCAAGACGCCAACCGACGCATCACATCGGGCGATTGTGAATCCGAAGCCCTCATCACACACGACATCCAGCTGCTCGCCCCGGTGCCCCGGCCCACATCGTGCCGCGATGGCTATGCCTTCCGTCAGCACGTAGCCGCCGCCCGCCGCAACCGTGGGGTCGACATGATAGCCGAGTTCGATCAGTACCCCATTTTCTATTTCACCAACCACCGTTCGGTGCAAGGCCCGGGCGCCATACGCTGCATGCCAGACCACTTTCGGCAGCTCGACTTCGAACTCGAGGTGGCGGTGGTGATCGGAAAATCGGGTCGCAACATCCGTGCGGCCGAGGCCGACCAGTACATCGCCGGATACACCATCATGAATGATATGAGTGCCCGTACGCTTCAAATGGAGGAGATGCTCCTGAACCTCGGGCCTGCCAAGGGAAAGGACTTCTCGACCGTTATTGGTCCTTGGCTGGTGACGCCCGACGAGCTTGAGACGTATCGCTGTGCCCCGATGGCCGGACATACTGGAAGCGCCTTCCGCCTCGATATGGTGTGTCGGGTGAATGGCGTGGAGGTTTCGCGCGGCAATATGGGGGATATGGATTGGACCTTTGCCGAAATCATCGAACGCTGCGCCTACGGGGTAGACCTTGCGCCAGGCGATGTCATCGGTTCGGGAACGGTGGGCACCGGCTGCTTCCTTGAGCTCAATGGCACCGGAAGGCGACTCAATCCTGAAGGATTCGTGGCCCAGTGGCTACAGGAGGGGGATCGGGTCGACCTGGAGGTGACCAGCCTCGGACTGCTGAGCAACTACATTGAGCGTGAGGGGGATGACTTCTCCATTCTGGCCCTTAAAAAAAACTGAGGTGCGCACCATCGAACCTGCCCGGCTGAGCATTTCACAGTTGCAGGGACTCCTTCAGGGGGCTGTAGCCCCTCGTCCTATAGCCTTTGTGGCCACCTGCGACCGCCATGGGTCGGTGAACCTGAGTCCGTTCAGCTTCTATAACCTATTCAGCACGCAACCGCCCGTCCTTATTTTTTCACCAGCCCTCAGGGCCCGCGATGGGAGTAGTAAACATACCCTGGAAAACCTGCGCGAGGTGCCTGAGTGCACCGTGAACGGGGTGAACCATGCCATGGTACAGCAAACCTCCCTGGCCAGCAGCGAATACCCCCGTGGGGTCAACGAGTTCGTGAAGTCGGGATGCACCCCCCTTTCTTCCCTTCAGGTGGCCCCACCCCGCGTGGCCGAGTCGCCCATACAAATGGAATGCCGCGTCATCGAAATCAAAGCTCTTGGCCATGGTCCGGGCGCGGGCAATCTGGTCATCTGCGAAATAGTATTGATTCACCTCAACGAGGGCATATTAAATGAACAAGGCACGATCGATCCAGGCAAATCCGATTGGGTGGCGCGACTGGGGGGCGATTGGTACGCGCGCAGCAGCCATGGCCTGTTCACCGTGCCCAAGCCGCTCACCACACTCGGAATTGGGGTCGATGCGCTGCCGCTGGCTGTGCGCACATCAACCATCCTGACCGGCAATGACCTCGGCCTACTTGGTAACCTGGAGGCACTTCCCACCCCCGAAGACTGCATCGCAGCACGGGTACTAATGGAATTAAATGAAATAGCGGGGGATGACGAAAAGGGCTCACCGAATGGGGAGGCTCAGCATCGTGATCAGGATCGGGCCGACCAGAATCAATTGCCGGAAATGGAGCACATCCACCGTGAGGCCCAAAAATGGATTGCCATGGGGAATATCAAGGAGGCGCTGGCCCTACTGATGGCTTCCCAGGTCGCGTAGATCAGGACCGCAACTCCTTCTCGATCCGATCGAAACGCAACTTCATACCCGCCTGGGCCTCCTCAAACGACTCATCAGCCCCAAATGCCTGGTTTAGGCTGATGTAGTACTTGATTTTGGGTTCAGTACCCGACGGACGGGCGGAAATGATCCCCCCCGATTCCGTGATAAACTGCAAAACGTTCGACCGGGGAAGGTCGATGGGCACCTCAACCCCCGAGTGCAGGTCTTTTTCGACCAACGACTGGTAGTCGCGCACGCGTACCACTGCCTCTCCACCCAGGACCGTGGGTGGATTCGACCTGAATTTCTTCATCAACTCCGCAATCTGCTCAGCCCCCTCTTTTCCCTTGAACGTAACCGAAATGAGTGTCTCCAGAAACAAACTATGCCGATGGTAGATTCCCATCAATACGTCATATAGCGATTGGCCACGCGAACGGTAGTGGGCCGCCATTTCGGCAATCATCAAACACGCACCCACGGCATCCTTGTCGCGCAAATGCTCTCCCACCAGATAACCATAGCTCTCCTCACAACCTGCGATATACGTTTTCAGTCCTTCTCGCTCAGTAATCACAGCACCGATGTACTTGAAACCCGTGAGTGTATTGAGGCACTCAACCCCCTTTTCAGCGGCAATCCGGTCGATCAGGTAGGAAGTAACGATCGTCTTCACTACATATTCATTGCCCGAAATCAATCCTTTTACTCCCCATTGTTCCAACAAATATTCAAACAGAAGCACCCCTGTCTGGTTGCCGTTCAGCAACATAAAATTTCCATTGGGGTCACGGATGGCGGCACCTACACGATCTGCGTCGGGATCGGTGGCCAGCACCAGGTGCGCCCCTGTCTCATCCCCCAGTTTCAGGGCAAGGGTAAGGGCCTCATGCTCCTCCGGATTCGGATACACCACCGTAGGAAAATTGCCGTCGGGGATGCATTGCTCGGAAACGGTGTACACATTCCGGTAGCCGGCCTCACTGAGGAGCCGGGGCACCAGTTCCACTCCGGTGCCGTGGATGGGGGAATAGACAATGCCCAGATCGGGCGCTTCGTCGGATGCCTCCGGGCGGAGGCGGAGCGACAAAGTTGCATCAATAAACTGTTGATCCATATCAGCCCCCATAGCTTTAATGAGTTCGGGCCGACCTTCAAATCGGATTTGCCGAACCTCTGAAATGGCCTGTACTGCGGCAATGATGCTCTTGTCGTGTGGAGGTAGTATTTGTCCACCATCCGCCCAATACACTTTATATCCGCTATACTCTTTCGGATTGTGTGAGGCGGTGAGCATGACTCCACTCACGCAGCCTAGCCTGCGAATGGCGAATGAAAGTTCGGGGGTCGGACGAAGGTCCTCGAAGAAATGTACGGTGATGCCATTTGCGCTGAATACATCGGCCACCAAACAGGCAAATTCACGGGCGTTGTTGCGGCTGTCGTGCGCCAGAGCCACTGAAATCCCGCCTTCCGGGTACTGGGCATTCAAATAGTTGCTCAATCCCTGCGTAGCCGCCCCCAGCGTGTAGCGGTTCACACGATTGGTGCCGGCACCCATAATGCCCCTCAGGCCGCCCGTACCGAATTCCAGATCACAATAAAAAGCATCGGTTAGTGCCCGTGCATCGCCCCTGTCGATCAGTGCTTGTACCTCGTTGCGGGTGTTTTCGTTATATTGATCGCCGGTCCATCTCCGGGCACGTTCCAGAATCTGCGGGTCGGGGTGCGACATGTAGTGGTTAATGAGTCAGAGGAAAATACGAATATGTTATACTTCAGGATTCAGATTTTTATGGATGCAAAAGCTCCAAGATGTATATTCTTCAGGAAGCAGGTTCTTCGTGATGCAGTTGCTTCGGAACGTATATGCTTTGGGATTCAGATTCTTCGGGATGTATATGCTTCAGGATTCAGATGCTTAGGGAGCGGCGGATGCTAAAGGCATAGTAGATTGCAGTAGGAGAAGCAGATATAGCAGACGCGGCGTGGGTGGATGTCTGCTGTTCCAAAATGCCCTTCAGGTTGTTCAGGCTGTTCTGCAGGTCACGCCCGATCGACCCTTCCAGATCCATGAGCACCAGAAATAAATTCATGGGGTATGGCATCGAACCGGTCATCCCCCATTCGATTTCCGTGCTGCCTGAGGAGACATCGGCACGGGTCGACATCCAGCTGTCGCTCTCCGATTTGAACGGACGAATAAAACGGATTTTATAGTTGATGCGCTTACCCTCTTCGATCCCAACGATTTCCTGTTCACCGGCGCCCACCGATTCGATCGGACTATCCCATCGCATCAGAAAGCCCACGGTTCCGTCGGCGCCTTCAAAATCCACTTTCATATTAGGGTCCATTTTCGCCCAAACACTGAATAGACCCTGATTTTTGAGCCGCGACACGTAGGCAAATACGGTATCGGGGGGCAGGTCGACATACACCTGCTTTTTCACCTCATAGGTTTTGGGGATGAACAGCGCTGACAAAAGAGCTATTCCCACCACAAACAGAATGAGAAACAATAGGTACTTTAGAATTTTCATAAGAATTCGATTTTATGACCCGCGCTCTAAGGCCCTTTCGCACGCACTAAAGGGACGTCGGGGAACGATATCCACAAATATAATGAAATCCAGACGCCCTTCGAAAGTTCCGGCAGCGCATGGCAGTAAAAGAAATTGGGACTCACCGCCTGATTTTTAAGCTTCTGATGAAAAATATGGCTGGAGGAACCGATCATCGGCGGCATCATCCACGACCAGTCGCCCTGCACCATACGGCGCTTCCCTCAGGTTGTCTATGTATGCATCTTCGTGTGTTTCCCATCGGGTATAGCGGACCAAATAGTGGTTAGCGAGGGTGATGGGGTGTTTTGGATGGTCGGGATACGCAGTGCAAACAGGCTCAACACCGGGCGGATCTCTCCTATTATTGGTGGCGTAACGTAAATGGTTGCCCAGTGCATCATACACCGCATCGTCTGTATTTATTTGTCGCAGGTCGCGCACCTTCAGCGATTTCCAAAAGAGGTATCCGATGCAGCGGTTTCTGTTGAGCCATGCCATCCGTGCCCCGTGTTTCAGTTCGAATGGCAGCACATGGCAGGTGCCTGCTGCGTCAGTTTCAATTCGAATCTCATCGATTCTAAAGTCCGCTTGCTTCATCCGACCAAAGCTTTTCGTAGCAACGTTTAATGAAATCCGCCGCTGCGGGTAACTAATCGGACGATCGGGGGAATTCGCTGTGGTGCATGGTGGTGGCTTCGGAATGAACTTAATCCATGCTGACAAACCGGATCGCTAATCGTTTTGTTTGTCGAATCGCACAGACTTACACGAGTTTCGGAATCTGTGGTTTTGTAAGGGTCACGTTATTGCTGCTGTCAATCTGGTTCGTTCCCTTCGACCAGAGGTGGGAATTGGAGGCCGAAAATGGTCTGGATGCCTGCAACCAACCTGCCGTTGGGGAGGTCGCGTTTGTGGAGCTCAAACACAACAAGCGCTGATTGTTTTGGGGCGAAGCTAAGTGACTTCGGCCTGGTTAGTGCAATGAGCGTGTCTGTTTCCGTTTTCTGATGGTCTGGAGCGCACAAAACCCATCTGAAGGGGAAGTCACGATGCACGCAATGCATCTCAAAATCGGTGGGGTTATCGACCAGCATTTCTATACACAGACTGTCGGGGTGCTGCCCTGGGTATCTCTTAATATGTTGTATATGCAACAATTCGGGACTCTGTAAATGCTCACCTATAATGTAGCCGACGCCTTTTGCGCCCACCGAAAGCCATCGAGCGTCGGGACCAGCGGCACCGAAGACCACCACCGACTGATCCTGCCACTGAGCATGGCGCTTCCAGATGTCGTATTGTGTGTTGCGAACCCCCGCGGTCGCCACCAATCCAGATTCCTGACGGGTGTGGAACTGATAAAGGGCTGCATCCTGAAATGAGCCAGCGAACAGGGCGGGGCGACCATCAGCGAGCCGCGCCATAGCGGCGTGGAGGTCATCGGGTCGGCTGAGGCGGGCCACCCGGTTGCCGGAGTCGGTAAAGAGCCACAGCCGAAGGGCCATCACCACCAATAAGCTGGGTGCGGTGAAGCGATACACAAACCGACGGAAATCAACACGCTTCTCTGCGTGGCGCACAAACAACCATAGCATAGGCAGGGTGGCCGACACTGTCCAATGAGGTTCGGTATGTCCGCGCAGTGACAACAATCCATAAAATATGAGTATACCCATGAGCGACCAGCGCATGGCGTGTTCAAGTGGATCGGTGGGTGACCTTTTGCGCCAGTTGAGCATAAACAGGGCAACGAGATTGAAAGGGTGAAAAACCGCCAGTTGATTGGGCAGATACTGCCAGATGTAGTCCCACCGAATCCCCTCTGTTCTGTGCGCGAGGTGAAAGCGGAACGTCACGAAGTCATGTCGGTACTGCCAGTAGAGGTGGGGCAACAAAAGAAGAAAGGTGGCGACCGATGCGATGATCCAGACCCGTTGCCGCAGCAATCGCGGATGAGCCGCAAGTGCTAATGCCACCTGAATGGCTCCGAGGTACTTACTGTAAGCCATACCAGTGAGCGCAAGGGTCAGCCAAAATCCGTTGACACATTCGGAGCCTTGTCTTAGCAAGATCCTTCGGTACACGAGCCAAAACAGTGCTGTGAAGGTCAGCAGTGGCATGTCGGGTGTGGTGATGAAACCATACAACTGAATCATGGGGAGCGAAACCATCAGGATGCCCATCAAATGACCTTGCCGGCCTGGAGGAACTGCTTCTGTGCGCACCAGTCGCCAAACCAGAAGCCAAAACACAGGTTGCAGCAGAACGGTACCCAAACGCAGACCGATTATGCCATCGAAAAGACTCCCACCGGCCCGAATCAGGAGGGCAATCATCGGGGGGTGGTCGAAATACCCCCAGTCGAGCGACCGGCTGTACTGATCGTAATAGGCCTCATCGGGATGCAGCCCTGTGCTGAGGGCTTGTACCGCTCCAAAAACCGACCAAATCAGCACATAAGCATAAAATAACCGATTCCCGTTACTACCTATCGTATACATGACAGATCAACGAGATGTTGGATGCTTCATCAATTTTTCCGTGGCGACCCCATGAGAATTAGGGGCTCAACCCTCGTCAAAATTACGCAAGCAGGCTTGTAAATGCTGTATTAACGATTAGAATTAGGGTAATTTTCAACCAGTTTCAGCCGCATCAGGGCGAATCCGCCTTGTTGTTCGAGCAATTCGAAACGGGATTGCACTTCGGAATCTTTTAGTCGGTCGATGCGCATCACGTATAGCATTTTTCGTTGGTTTGTGTCCGATTCGCTGTCACCGACCTGTCGGCGGTCGGGCGTCCATCGGTTGTACCAGAAAGGTGCATAGCTTCTATAGCCCCATGCCACCACCGTTTCGTTGCGGTTGGCATGCTGCTCACACCACTGTCGTAATGGCCCCTGAACCATTTTCTCGATGCGGGGCAGCAGCAGGATCTGCACAAACCAAAGCGTAGCCGGTAGGCCCACGGCCAGGGTCCGCAGGGAATAAATCATGTTGCGCCTGAGCAGGAACACAGCTGCAATCAAACAAACCGTAATCCAAGTCATGCCGGGTAGGTATGTATAGATGGGCCAATCTACACGACTGTAGGTGAGCATGCCCCACTCGAAGTTACCCTCCCGAAAATAGGCCGCCACTTTCTCTGGATATTGTCCGACTCCAGCGATCATCAGCCAAACGAGTCCGACCACTATGCCTATTCCGATGAGCAATAGTATACGCCAATCTGTAAGCCTTCTGGTACGCCAGGAAGATCCAGAATCTGAACTGAAGTCGCACGACTTCTGAAATCCGACCCAGGCCAGTGCGCTGAGGGGCACCCAGGCCATGCTAGAATAGTGGATGATTTTAGTGCTAACCAGACTGAACAGCACCAATACAACCCACAGAGTGGCCTGCATCCAGGATACCAAACCCACTACGGCCTTTGCATCCGCTTCTGTTGATTGGTCAACGCCCTCCCTCCTGCGCCAACGGAAGGCTTCAGGGATGGCCCACAGGCTGAAGGGGAAGCACCCCAAAAAGACCACCACGAGGTGGTAATACCAGGGTTGATAGTGACCAGCCACAGGCTGCCGGAGCAGTTCCCACTGGTACACCAGAAATGAGCGCAAAAACCAGAGGCCATTTTTGAAGGTTTCGGGTAAAAACCACAGCGAGGCAACCAGTAAGGATGAGAGCAGAAAAAAGGGCAGTGCTCCGAATCCGCGTTTCCGAAGGCTTGGGTTGAGAAGCAGCATCCAACCGGCAACCAGCGAGGGAATGAGCAGGCCCACAGGTCCCTTGGTGAGTACGGCGAGTCCGGCCCAGGCCCCTGCTTCCAGTCCAGCCTTTCGCGCCGACCCGTTCTGCCTACTCATCGCCAGAATGCTGAGCAGCATAAACAGGTTAAACCAGGGGTCGATGATGCCGCTGCGAAAGTACATAAACGGCAGGGTGCCCGACATCAGAATGAGGGGCCATCCGATGCGATGATCGCCCCCGCCGACATCTATTTCAGCCTTGCGCCACTCCATACGATGATCCGCACCCGCATAAAAACTCGGATCCGCATTCGGATCTGAACGTAAATCCGCTCTCGGATCCGAACCCTGATCCGATCCGTTGCCCACATTCGTATGCGATTGGAGATCAGATCCCCGCAAGGATCCCTGCATAGGGCCCATGTACAAACGTGGTGCGTGACGATAGAGCACCCAAAGGGTACAAATGCCAGCTAATGCATTGGGAAAACGAGCCCCCCAGGTGCCGACCCCGAATACGTACATGCTCAGGGTCTGCATCCAGATAAACAGTGGCGGTTTTTCGCCAAAAGGCTCGAAATTTACTGTCACCCGCTGCCAGTCACCCGTTATCAGCATTTCTCGGGCTGAGGCGGCAAAATTCACTTCATCCCAATCGAATAGCGGTACGGCACCGAGGTGCATCAGCAGAAACAGCAACCAGCAGCCGATCAGAAAAAGGGGGGCAATCCGCGACAATATTTTATATTTAAGTGTCATTTAATACTCGCATACGTGTTATTCCCCATTTGTGTAGACGATATCCGATGGCGTGGAACAACACGCCCCAACCATAGGTTATGCTCCGGCGAAAATTGATGGAGGAGGCCTCGGCGAAATAGCGGGTAGGACAACTCACCTCTCCGATTTCATGGCCCTTGTGGGCGATTTGGAGAATGATCTGGTTGTCAAACAAGAAATCGTCGGAGTTGCGGTGGTAGTCAACGTCCCGGAGCACATCGGCATGGAAAGCACGGTAGCCGGTGTGGTACTCCGATAGTTTGAGACCCATCAACAGGTTCTGGAAAGCGGTGAGCATGCGGTTGAAAACATATTTATAGAGGGGCATTCCGCCTTTCAGTGCCCCTGTGCCCAGAATTCGGGAGGCAAAGACCACGGGGTACAGGCCCGAATCGATGAGGTGCACCATCGCGGGAATCAACTCAGGGGCGTATTGGTAGTCGGGGTGCAGCATCACCACGATTTCGGCGCCCCGCCCGAGAGCCGTGTCGAAACAGGTCTTCTGATTGCCCCCATAGCCCCGGTTGCGGGGGTGTTCCAGCACGCAGTCGATACCCAGGTGCCGCGCCAGGGCCGCAGTCTGGTCGCTCGACGCGTCGTCGGTTAGAATCACTTCATCCACCAGGGGTCGCGGGATGCGCCGGTAGGTCTTTTCAAGAGTCCGCTCGGCGTTGTAGGCCGGCATAATCACCACTACTTTTTTGTCTCCAACCATCAGTTTTGGGCGTTTGCGGTGCGAAAAATACCACTTTTTATGCCGTTATCCCCGATGCAGACTCCGGCAACCGAACACGCCAGGCCTCCACCGCTCGGATTTCTTTTTTAGATTTGCTTTTCCTGTCTTATTTTGCGTCCAAATAGAATCGTATGACCGGCTGGATTATTTTCACTGTAGTCTCCCTTGGCGGATTTGTTTATTTTTTGTTGAAATACACAAAAGAGCCCCATTAATCAACGCGAACCCGCATCTTTTGGCTTAATTTGGATCAGTGGTAGAAATCCCAGCTGATTCCGAACCGCAACGCCCGGTCGTAGATGGGGTAGAGTGGGATCTGAAAACCACCAGGGGCCGTCCAACCCCTGCTCAGGTGATCCATTCTGAGGTAGAGACGGGCATTGTGTACTTTTAGGGCGATAAAACCGTCGACCAATGGATACCCACCGGCATTGAGCGTGTCCTGCACCACAAATTGTCCGACCTCTGGCCGATAGCCGAGGGCTTTATAGGGGCTTTGCATCCGCAGTTCGAGTCCGGTCGACAAGCTAAACCCGCTTCGGAAGCGCTTCTCGATGCTTATGACATCGTGCGCCATCCATTGCGGCATCCGGAGTGGCCCCGACTGTCCGAATTGCCAACCGTGGTGCACATCATACCGGAAGATTCCCCTGCCTATCGACCACTGATAAGCGATTTGCGTCACCCCCAGATCAGCAGTGTGCTGCTGTGGCTGTCCCAAACTATCGAAATACACCCAGCCAGTCAACAATCTGTATCCACCCTCCAGTTTGAAACCGCCCCTCGACAAGCTTACACGGGCCGCCCGTTCCCCCATGGCCGCAAGACTTTGATTCACTTGGGTGTAGTTGCCTGTGTAGCGCTCGGCCACCCAGTCGGCCGCCCTCAGCTGATTCGATGCCTGAAGGTTCATCGTCCACCGACCCACCTGTTGCGCAAGGCGCAACTCCATCCACCGTCCCCTTGCCTGCCTGCGGTTGTGGAGTACCTTTCGCACATCCCAATCGACTCGGGTACGGGGAGAAGCTTGCCAGTAACCTGCGCCATTCAACCAAAAGGCCGATTGGGGGAGTGACTGCATCCGGTCGCTCAAGATCCGGGCGTTTAGGTAGTGGACCGACAAATGCCAGGCACTGCCGTCAGACCTACCGGCTAGTCTCCTCAGTCCCAGACAGTGCTCCTGCTGGTTCATCCCGCTGCTGTCGAAAGTCGCCGAATCGCTGTAGCGGAAAAGCGGCAGGTAGGGTTGCAGGGGGTTCATGTCGACATACCGAAACAACTCCCTGGCCCATGTCCACTCGTGAAAAACGGCCCATTTCGACTTATGATGTTCTTTGTCGCCCAGGCTGTCACCCCACAGCGTGCTGTAGGTTGATGGCATTGGGGTCGAATCGTTTACCCCACCCTTTATGTCGGTTGATGATTTCAGGCGTTCGGCACCCATCCCTGATACAGGGGGTGCCTGCCCTAATCTCCATTCCTGTCGCAGCCGAAGGCGCCTGTCGGCCCATAGGCTCTCCGCGCCGTTGAGCTGGACCCGCACATTGAGTGGGGCCACGGGCTGGGTCGATTCAAATACACGTCCGTTGGCGATGCCTCCGCATTCCTCGGCGGTTTTTTGTCGACTTTGGTGGTCGACATGCAGCACGTATCGTCGGCTTCGGTCCTGCAACCGACCAAAAAGTCGGGTGTAGCGACTTCTGTGCTCCTGGTTGAGGTAAAAGCCATCGCTGCCCAGTTGGCGAAAGTCGACCCCCACCGAGGTGGTTGGCCCCAGGTCTTGTGTATGCAGTAGGCCAAACCGCTGCAGGGCAGCCCCGGCTCCGGCGGTGTAGTCGATGCGCGTAAACGGATCCCCCTTGTGGTAGAAAAGTCCACCTCCCTCCTCATTCCAGGTAGCATGAACCGCTCCAAATCCCAGGCTTAGGACCTGAAAGGGACCCAGTCCGCCCCAAAGACTTCGGGATGCGCTGCCGGCCACCCCTAGTTGGGCCCTAAAATTGGGTTGCATCACCGGATCGTAGCGCCACACGCCGAACAGCAGCGTATCGGGCTGTTCATATATAATGGTGTCATACTGGAAGCCGGCCAGTCCATAGGCCCTGGGTTGCCGTGGTGGGCCCGTGCGGTGAGCCGTACGCGCGGTGTCGGACTCGGTGGTTTCGTCGAACTCTTTTGCCTGACGCTCATCTTGTTCAACAGCAACCATACTTCTGGCTTCCATCTCTACTGTTTGGATCCGGGCGCATGGGTGAACGAGCGATGCGCTTGTGTTAACATTGAGCGCAAGCATCACTTGTGGCCATGCACTACCTCGAGCGGATAACGATTCCGCCTGGAGGCTGACCAACACCCCCGACAACATAAAGGCTAGGCCTCGAAGGAAAGGCATCACCCCAAACCCTCCACTACATCCAGCATAATGCGGGTGAGGCTGGGTTCTGCCTGGGAAGCGGCCGAAACCACGCTTTGGAGGGTCACCGTGCGGGGTGTTTCGGGAAAGCCCTCGTCGGTGATCACTGAAATCGCCATACAACGCATGCCCATTTGGCGGGCCACGATTACTTCCGGAACCGTACTCATGCCCACGGCATCACCTCCAATCATGCGCAGGTAGCGATATTCGGCCGGCGTTTCGAGTGCAGGACCCTGAACGGCCACATAAACACCTTCATGCAGGTCGATTGAATGAACGGAGGCCACCGCACGCGCCAAACGGCGAAGATCCTCGTCGTAGGCCTGTCCCATATCCGGAAAGCGTGATCCCCAGGCCGGATAATGGGTGCCCCTGAGCGGGTGATCCGGCAGTAGGTTGATGTGGTCGGAGACCAGCATCAGGTTGGTTTCCCGAAATAAGGGGTTCAATCCACCCGAGGCATTCGACAATAACAAATATTCGGCACCCATGGCTTTCATGACCCGCACTGGTAGTGTAATCTGTTGCAGACTGTAGCCCTCGTAGTAATGGAACCGCCCTTGCATAACCACTACCGGCTGCCCCCTCATTCGCCCCAGGATCAATCGTCCGCGGTGACTTTCGGTCGTGCTCACGGGAAAATGCGGTAACTGTGCGTAGGCCAGACTATCTTCTACCTCCACCTCCTCGGCCAGATTGCCCAATCCTGTTCCCAAAATAATGCCCACACGTGGCACAATCTGGGTTTTACGACGTATAAACTCAAGTGTTTCGCTGATGCTGGCGTACATAGGATTCGATTCTTTTGATAAACAGTGTCCGGTCGTGCTCGTCGAATCCGATTTCTACGGGTAGGTAGGCCAGTGGAATCTGTAGCTGCTCGAACCACGTGGCGTGCATGGCCAGCTTCACAAAGTCCTTTTCGGTGCACAGTATATACCGATGTCCGTTGCTCGGCGGAAATGACCGCCATGCTTCTTCGATCTGGTTGAGTTCGCCTTGTTCATACACGTGGTGATCGGGGTATTCCAAGTGCTTGAAGGTTGGCCCTAGTGTTTTAATGTAGGTGATGAGCGAATCGGCATGAGCGATGCCAGTCACCACTACGATTTGATCGGTGGCGGTCAGCGACCATTCCGGAAAGGGCTCAATAAATACTGGTTCTCCGTACTGCAGGGTAGTGAACAGGATGGTCTGGTGGGCCGCTGGCTTCACCTTGGTTTCGTAGAGTTTTTTATCGTAGAGACTCAGTTGTCCGGGCGTTTTGGTAAACAGGATGAGGTCGGCTTTGTAGGCCGCCGCGGCCGATTCGCGGAGGGTGCCCACTGGCAGGAGGTAGTCGCGGAAAAAAGGCCGGTTGAAATCGCTGAGCAGTAGGTTTAGTCCGCCCTCCACCTTTCGGTGTTGCAGACCGTCATCCAGAATCACTGCGCTCAGGTAGGGTTGAATTTTGAGCAGGCTGCGAATGCCCTCTGCGCGGTCTTCGCATACGGCCACCATCACGCCGGGCAACTTTTGGTAGAGCATGAAGGCTTCATCTCCAATCGTTTCTGGTGTGTCAGCCGGGTCGGCAAGACGAAAGCCCTGGGTTTTGCGGCGGTATCCGCGCGAAAGTATAGCCACGGTCGGAAAGAGCTCCATCAGCATGGCCGCTACCAGCTCCGTATGCGGGGTCTTGCCTGTGCCGCCGGTGGTGAGGTTGCCGACCTTCACCACGGCGATGGGGAATTTTTCGCTGGTGAGGATGTTCCAGTCGTAGAGTCGGTTTCGGATCCAAACACCGAGCCCATACAAATAGCTTAAGGGCAACAACCAGATTCTGTTCACGACTTGCTTTAACTTACAAACCTACACTTAATTCAGACATATAGGTCTACATACTTTCTTGGGGGTGGGTCACCATCCATTATACTTGGGTTATTTTTGACCTTCATTTACAGAAAACCTGCATTTTTACCGTTTCATTATTCTATTCTGTTCTTTTTTTGATGATTTCAGCCATTTTTTCCGTTCCTTATAACCATATCCATAGCAGATTGAATTAACTGTTGCTTTACCAAACCCATAACAGATTTAATTAACTGTTTCTTTATATTGTTCTTTAATAACCGTTCATATTTTCCAACCCATTTCCCACAATGATTACCCTTTCACAGATAGCCCGGGCTATCGAACGGCGAGTACCCCCGGCCCTACAGGAGTCCTACGACAATTCGGGACTGTTGGTGGGGCGCCCCAATGCCCCCGTTTCGGCCGTGTTGTGCACACTGGACCTCACCGAGGCCGTTTTGGATGAGGCTGCCTCCAAAGGGTGCGGATTGGTGGTGGCGCATCACCCGATTATCTTTCGGAAGTTGGGTCGACTCACCGAAGACGGACATGTAGAACGTTGTGTGATGCGTGCCATTGAACTGGGCATCGGTATATATGCACTGCATACCAACCTCGATCACCTGAAACAGGGGGTGAGTCGACAAATGGCGCTGAAGATGGGGTGGGACAAAGGACACGTGCTCCGGCCTATGCAGGGGGTGCTGCGACAACTCACCACTTTTGTGCCGATTACCCATGCAGATACCGTCCGCGAGGCCCTGTTCTCTGCCGGTGCGGGCTGGGTAGGCAGCTATTCGCACGCCAGTTTCAATCTCCGGGGTGAGGGTACCTTCCAGCCCGAAGAGGGTTCCAATCCCTTTTCGGGGGGCGAGGGGACACTAGAGCGGGTCGATGAAATGCGCATTGAGCTGGTTTATCCCCATTGGCTGGAGGGCGTCGTGCTCAAAGCACTCTTCGATGCACATCCCTATGAGGAGGTTGCATATAACATCTTGAAACTCGAAAACAAAGTTTCGGAGTATGGGGCAGGATGGCTTACCGAATTGTCCGTACCATTGGATGAAATGAAAGTACTGCGGCGAATCAAATCGGTTTTTGGGGCTATGATCCGCCACACCCCGCTGCTGGGTAGGCCTGTGCGGAGTGTGGCGCTCTGCGGTGGTTCGGGTTCTTTTTTGTTGTCCGACGCCATAGCAGCAGGGGCTGACCTCTTTCTAACAGCCGATTTCAAATACCATGAGTTTTTTGAGGCCGATCAGCGTATAGTGATTGCCGATTTGGGCCACTACGAAACAGAGCAGTTTGTGCCACATCTCATAGCGGATAATTTGTCGCGGGAATTTGCTAACTTTGCGGTCCTCATTTCGGAGACTCCCACCAACCCGGTTTCCTATTTGTAGAACCTGAAACTGTCAACCACCGACATGGAACAAAGCATCGAACAAAAACTTCGCGCACTTTATAATCTTCAGCAGATCGATTCGCAGATCGACCACCTACGTGTCCTGCGTGGTGAGTTGCCACAGGAAGTCAAGAATTTGGAGGACGATATCGCAGGGATGGAAACCCGAATGGAGAAATTCAATGATACGCTGAACGGACTCAAGAGACTGATTTCGGATTGGCAGACCAAACTGAATGAGGCAAATTCCCTGAAGACCCGCTACGAGCAGCAGATCATGGGCGTCAAAAACAGCCGTGAGTATGATGCCATCAGTAAGGAAATTGAATTGCAGGGGCTTGATATCGAAATTGCCAACAAACGGATTGCCGAGCAGAATGCGGCCGTTGAAATGACCAGTCAGCAGATGCAGGCAGTGAGTGACCTGCTCACGGAGCGCTATAAAGACTTGGAGATCAAGAAAACCGAATTGGGTGGCATAGTGGCCGCCACCGAGAAGGAGGAAAAGGAACTGATAGAAAAATCCAGAGAGGCCATGACACACGTGGAGGAGCGCTTGTTAACCGCGTATTCCAGAATTCGGGACAATGCCCGCAACGGCCTGGCTGTAGTGGCCTTTGAGCGCGATGCCTGCGGGGGCTGTTTCAATTACATACCGCCGCAGCGACAAATGGACATTCGCCTGCGCAAGAAAATCATGGTTTGCGAACATTGCGGCCGGATTTTGGTAGACCCAGAGATCAACTTGGTGGAGGCGTAGAAGCCCCATTCGCCATTACCGAAGGGGCCCCAGTCGGCTCAGGATTTGTGGATGCAGCAACGGATTTGAAGCGATGATTTGTTGGCCGAAGATGGAATTGTTACCACCCTGGAAATCGGTGACCCGGCCACCCGCTTCGTTCACCAGCAGCACGCCGGCGGCTACATCCCAGGGGCTCAGATTGTATTCAAAATAGCCATCAAATCGTCCGCAGGCCACATAGGCAAGGTCGATGGCTGCACTGCCCAGTCGACGAATGCCGCGGCTTTCGGTCACCATGCGCCTGAACACGGGCAGGTAGTCATCGACCCGGCTGTATTCCTCATACGGAAAACCCGTGGCCAAAAGGGCTTGATCAAGTTCGCAAGTTGGCGACACACGAACGGGTTGGTCGTTGAGAGCGCAACCCTGTCCTGCTGCGGCGGTGAATCGTTCACCACGGATTGGTTCCCAAACCATTCCCAGTAGGGGTGTTCCCTCGCAGAGAAGGGCGATGCTGATGGAAAAGAAGGGTAAGCCGTGGGTGAAATTGGTGGTGCCGTCGAGGGGGTCAACCACCCACATCAGCGGTCGGATGATCGTTTCGATGGTCCCCTCCTCGGTGAGGAAGCCTGCCTCGGGGAGAAGGGCCGACAAGCCGGACACGAGCATTTCTTCTGAGGTGCGGTCCACATAAGTCACCAGATCGTGAGCCCCTTTGTATTCGATGGCACCTCGATTGAAGGTCGACCATTCTCGGCATTGGAATTCGGCCACAGGTCGGGCCACCTGTTGGACTTGTCCCAATAGGCTGGGGTGACGGGTGAGGAGGTCGTGGCTCATGATCGTCGGCGTTGATGGGATTTTGGTTGCACCAATAGGTTTATGAGAAGGAAGAGGGGCAAATAGTTCATAATCGTCGGCGTTGATGGGATTTCGACTGGACCCAGGAGGCGAGTAACAGCAGCACAAACAGAAAGCACCCCAGCCGTCCCAGATAGTCGCCATACCTCATATAAAAGGTCTGCTCGTTGTGCAAGGCCACACGGAGTCGCAGCCAACCGGGTTTCCACCAGGGAAGCTGCTGCAGTACATCGCCGCGGGCGTTGATGACCGCTGAGATGCCAGTATTGGCGGATCGCACCACATACCGGTGGTTTTCGATGGCACGCAGGCGGGCATAGGCCAGATGTTGGCGGTGGCCATCCGTTTCGCCCCACCACCCGTCGTTGGTGATGATGGCTATGAGGTTGGCGCCTTCTGGACCGCGTGTGTATCCAGTCGTATAATCGCCGAAAACCGATTCATAGCAAATGACTGGGGCAACACGGAGGATTCCGGCGGTGAAAACGGAGCGCTGTGACTGCGGCCCCAGTTGCCCGCTCATTCCCCCGAGGTCTACCGATATGAGGCGGTTGATCAGACCGAAGAAGGCGGGGTAGGGGAGTTTCTCTACACCCGCCACAAGCCTGGACTTGTGGTAGACACCGAGCGCTTCGCCGTTTTTCATCCACAGGGCCGTATTGTGGGCTATGTAGCCCCGCCCTCCCGCTTGCCGGCGCAGAGCGGGTTGGTCGGGTGGATTCATACCAAGATCGGTGACGGTACTGGCGCCTGCCAGGAGACTCACCCCCTCATAGTAGCTGAGGCGGTGTCGGATTTGTTGCAGTTGGTGTTGGTTGCCTGTGCTGTCGGGTAGCCATACCAGTCCCGGTATCGACGTTTCGGGCCACAACAATAGCCGAGTTTCAGGCCCGATGGCCTTGTCTGATAGCCAAAATAAGTTCTCAAGCTGTTCCGCTTCGGTATCTGCCTTGAATTTCTCGTTGTAGGGATTAACATTGGGTTGTACAATCCCCACTTCGATCGTGGGCACCCCCTTTTCGCTGTGGGTTTGGTGGAGGTAAAGCGACGCTAACAATGGAAAAATCAAGATAACTATTGCCCTGAAGAGGTCGCGGAACGCGAGCCAGCCCTGGTTGGTTCGCTCTTCACCCTGCATACCCCCACGCAACAACAGGCTACGAATTCCAGTGAAGACCAGTAGGTTCACGATCCACACCCATAGGGTTCCGCCGGGTACGCCGGTCGCGCTGTACCACTGCACCATCCAGGGGTTGCCAGCGAAGGCGTTGCCCATGAGTAGCCAGGGGAAATCGAGGTCCCA
Source organism: Sphingomonadales bacterium (assembly GCA_016872215.1). Lineage (GTDB taxonomy): Bacteria > Bacteroidota > Bacteroidia > UBA7662 > UBA7662 > F1-60-MAGs140. The sequence continues at coordinate 105,626 of VHAX01000004.1, forward strand.
CCGAAGGTTCAGGTATTCCATGGCCATCCATCCTGCCACCAGCACCGGCCATGCGGTGCGTTCACCGCTGCTGCGCTTCACCCGATGGTAGGCATAGACCACGGCACTCATGAGGAAGGTGTTGATCATGATGGCGGCGATGGCCCCGATCCACGCGGCGTTTTTGATCCACCAGGTGGCCAGAGTGTTAAATAACAGGAAGTGAAGGCTGCTCCAGAGCAATATGTGGCGCCCCGTGTCTTTGCCGTGGCGGTAGAACAGTTGGTCTTCCGTGAGCAGCAGGGGCACCCAGGCTACGAATATCAGAAGGCTCAGGTTGTAGGGGGGGAAGGCCAGCCAGGCCATGAGCGCAGAGGTCAGTGCGTAGACGAACCGCGTACGGCGGTCAGCGGCCAGCCAGAACGATAACGAATTCACCACGGGGTTCTTGTTTTTGGAAGTGGGCGTGTAGGCTAACGAGGCTGCCACGCAGGGTTTCGGAGAATTTCTTCGACAATTCGCGAGAAACGCTTGCCTGACGATCCTCGCCACATACTTGCACCAGTTGTTCGAGGGTTTTGAGCAGGCGGTGCGGCGATTCGTACAGTACCATAGTTCGACTTTCCTGCGCAAGCTCCTGCAGACGCGTTTGCCGGCCTTTTTTTACGGGGAGGAATCCCTCGAAGCAGAAGCGGTCGCAGGGGATTCCGGATTGTACGAGTGCGGGAATCAGCGCGGTTGGTCCGGGCAGAGCCTCTACTGTATGACCGGCAGCCAGAGCGGCGCGTACCACGAGAAATCCTGGGTCTGAGATGCCAGGGGTACCAGCGTCGCTCACCAGCGCAATGTTTTTCCCTTCCCCAAGCATGTCCATCAACCGCCCGATGCTCTGGTGTTCATTGAATTTATGGTGCGATTGCAGAGGCTTATGGAGCGCATAATCGCGCAGAAGATGTCCGCTCCGCCTCGTGTCCTCGCACAGCACAAGGTCCACTTCCGCCAGCACCTCAAGGGCCCGGCGGGTGATGTCACCCCGATTCCCGATGGGGGTGGGCACCAGATACAGAATGCCGGTGGTCATGGACTGCGGGTGTGATTTTGGTTCGAAGTAACGTGATTGCGCATCCGGTAATCCAATACATCGCACAGGAGTTGAAAAGTGCGGGTGTAGTGGCACCATGCCAAATCCTCCGCGCGATCGCTGGGGTGGTGGTATGCCGTCACATCGCCTTGGGTGTATAAAAACACCGCGGGCACGTTTTTGAGTGTAAATGGATAATGGTCGCTGTTGGAAACGTTTTTGCGCACGTCGATTCGACTGAGGTATTGGCCTCGCGCGTTGCTTCCTCGGATGAGCTCGGTTACCGCTGCCTCTTCCACTCCATTCACAACCATAAGGCCATTGGAGCCACCGCCCATGAGGTCGAGGTTGATCACCAGGCGATGTTGCTCGAGGGGAATCGGTGGATGCGTCACATAATGTCCCGAACCCAACAGACCGGCTTCCTCGGCGGCAAATGCCACGAACAACAGGCTGTATGCCGGACGGTTTTCGGGTTTTGCATAGTGCCTGGCCAGATCCATGAGCATGGCTGTGCCGCTGGCATTGTCGTTGGCCCCAGGGTACAAGCAATCTCGGCCCAACATGCCCAAATGGTCGTAGTGGGCACACAACAGGATGATAGAATCAGGATACCGGCTGCCAGAGATGATCCCCTGTATGTTGTGTTGCAAAGACGTATTGAGTTCCCCCTGGATGGTCCACCGCAACCGCCCCAAGCGTTTGGGCAGCCGGGTGTAATCGATGCAGAGGCGGGTGGTTCGACCGATGCTGTCGGTGAGTGAACCGATCAGCGGCCCCTTACGCCACTCCACTTCTATAGGACGGGGGGTTTCACAAAGTTTATTTTTTCTATTTATATTAATGTTATAGTTATAAATATATCGGGATTTATCCACATAATATCCTGAGTCCTTTCTGTAGGGTGGCAGGCCCTTCAGGTATCCCCTCCCTACACCCGATCCGGCCGGTATGCTATAGTCGACCCCTGTCTGCAGCCGTGTCCGGCCTGCTTTCAGTTCAACGATATCGTAGCGGGCCACGCGGACCGTGCAGGGTGATGAATAAAGAATCTGCAGTCCCCACTCCTCGAACCACTTCTGTACAAACTGTCCCGCCAGCTGTTGCCCGCCGTGGTGGTATCCCCTCCCGGAGAAACTCGGGCTGCAAAGGGTGTCGAGTAATTGCCTCGCCAGAAGTGTATCTTGAGCTCGGGCGATACCCGTCGTAACAAACAACACGACCGCCGCGAGCGAAACCGCCGCGGCCCATGATTGCAGCGGGTTGTGGGGCACATGAGGACACATGTTTTAGGGTTAAGGTGGGTGTCAGACCAGTTCTTCGAGGCGGTATTGAAACCGCTCCATAATGGTGTTGGCGAGTAAGTGTCGACAAGCGGAGTCGACCAGTGCACCGGCATCGCCTGAGTTGTCGGCCTCCACCTGCAGCCGAATGTGCTTACCAACCCGTACCTGGGTGAGGGTCGACAGGTTTAATTTAGCCAATCCCCCTTCAACGGCCTTTCCTTGAGGATCCAGAAGTGCGTCGTGGGGCATGATGTCGATGTGGGCTATGAATTTCATATAAATTTTGGAGTAACGAACAGACGAATAAAGGAAAGTAAAAGGTAGGCCAAAAGAGAGAAGAACAGGCCGGCGTACATAGAAAGAAGCAGCGCAGTCAGGATGCCAGACAGGGCGGAGCCGATCAGGATTAAGAGGTCTGCACGCCTCGACGGGTCAGCGGTCCCCGCGCTTTTCAAAGAAGGCATGGGTAGGGGAACGAGCATAAGTAGGGCCACCCCAAACGCGATGCCATAGATGAGATTTTTGGTCAGGCCATCACGGAACTTGAGCGACATCACGTCGCTCTGGCCCAAAAAGGCTACCGCCGAAACGAGCAACAGGGCAGCTGCGGGACTGGCCAAGCCCATAAATCGGACCGTTTGTCGGGCGTCCTGGTTGAACCGGGCTAGCCGCAGAGCCGCAGAAAGGGTGTATACATACACGATCCACTCCGTGCCGGCACTACCTGGTACACTGGCTGCCAGTTGATACAAAATCAGCCCAGGCAGGAGTCCGAAGCTCACCACATCCGCCAGCGAATCCAGGTCTCTACCCAGGGGCGAAGCCACACCCAACGCACGCGCGGCCATGCCATCGAACAGATCCAGGAGCGCCGCCAACATCACAGCGTGACAAGCACCAATAATATCACCCCACGCCGCCAGACTTACTCCCACACATCCCATCATCAGGTTCATCAATGTGATGCCGTTGGGAATCCACGATTTCACCGATTGGACGGGACTTTCTTGCATCTCTAAATTCAGAAAACGTCTCAAAAATAAGGGGAAAGGTGCTATTTTGGCGAAAAAAAATAGCTTGAAATATGAACGATCTCCTGCGTACTTTTGCGGCGGTTTATTTGTCCAGATTTGTTTTCGAATCCAAACATATAGCCCATAGTTCACATAACCCTACAAGCACATTTATAAAACAAAAAGGACATCCAAAAAATGAAAATTCCCTCAATAAAGTTTGCAAGAAGTACACAAGACGGATTTTTTCAGGTAGTGCGCGAGCGGGTAGACGAGTGGTTTCGGCAGCAGGACATCTCCCAAAAGGGGGGAAACCGGATGGTTTATAAATCACTGGGCATATTGGCGCTTTATGTTCTTCCATTTGTCCTGATCCTCACCGGCTGGTTCACACCCCTTCAGATGCTGGTGTTGGCCCTGTTGATGGGGGTGGGATTGGCTGGCGTGGGAATGTCGGTCATGCACGATGCGTGCCATGGTGCCTTCAGCGACCGACCCTGGATCAACCGTTTGTTTTCCGGTAGCATATATTTGCTGGGTGGCAATGTCTACAACTGGAAAGTTCAGCACAATACCCTGCACCATACGTTCACCAACATACATGAGGCGGATGGGGACATAGCCGGGCGATTCATACTCAGATTCGATAAGCACGACACCTGTCTGGGTATCATGCGTTTGCAGTTTTTGTATGCCCCATTACTATACAGCCTGATGGTCCTGACCTTCCACATTAAAGATTTCGTGCAGGTGATCACGTGGGGGCGGCAATCGGGTCCCGTCGTTTTTCGCCGAGAATTTACCACCTTGTTAATAAGCAAGGTTTTTTATTTTTCCGTAATCCTTCTTCCGTATTTTCTCCTCCCGATTAGTTTCGTACAATGGGCATTGGGCTATGTGGGCATGGCATTGGTCGCCGGATTTGTCATGGCCTCGGTTTTCCAGCTCGCCCACCTCGTGGAAGGGGTCGACCAGCCCCTGCCGGATCCGGAGGGGAAGATTGACAAACCATGGGCGGATCACCAAATGTACACCACGGCCAATTTTGCGCACAAGAATTGGCTGTTGACCTGGTATGTAGGCGGGCTCAACTACCAAATTGAGCACCACCTGTTCCCCAACATTTGCCACTTACACTATCCGGCCATTTCGCGAATTGTTGAACAAACCGCACACGAGTACAACCTGCCCTATCATTGTTTCGGCAGCCTGTCGGCGGCCTACGCATCGCACATCCGCACCCTATACGCGCTGGGCAGACCTTAATTTTGTCCGGCCTTTGAGGAAATAGTGCCGCGTTGAGAGCGGGGCACTAAGACTCGGGTGCGGTTTCGGTTTCACCATCACTTCCCGACACCAGATGCAAGGATGACATGAGTCGATCGAATCCGGCGCGTTTGACGGCACTGCGGTGAAATACCTTACCAAAAACTTCGCGTGTCATCTCGATCCATGCTTTTCGGTCCATTTCATGCAGGTCGGGGTGTGGCATAAACCTGTCCTCCAAGTGAGGTCGGCTGAAACGGTTCCATGGGCAAACCTCCTGGCAGATGTCGCAACCAAACACCCAGTCCTTCCACTGTCCGTGGGCCCATTGGGGAATTTGTTCACGCAGTTCGATTGTCAGGTAACTGATGCAGCGGCTACCGTCGACCGCGTAAGGTGTAATGGCCTGGGTCGGACAAGCATCAATGCAGCGGGTGCAGGTGCCGCAGTAATCGGCCATTGAACCATCCGGTTCCAATTCCAAATCGGAGATGAGTTCACACAGAAAAAAATAGCTGCCTTGTTCACGGGTGATCAGATTGGTGTTCTTGCCCACCCATCCCAGCCCCGACCGGGCCGCCCAACTTTTTTCAAGAACGGGCGCGCTGTCCACGAAAATCCTGCCCTCCACATCACCAATCCGCACCCGGAGAATATCGAGGAGCACCCGAAGTTTATCGCGCAATACAAAATGGTAATCCTCCCCAAAGGCATACTGGGCAATCCGTGGGGTGCCCTCGGACACCTTCAGATTGGGGTTGTGGTAGTTGAACAACAAACTCACCACGGACCGGGCACCTGGCACCAGCCTGCGCGGGTCGAGGCGCGTGTCGAAGTTCCGCTCCATATAGCCCATGCTCCCATGCATGCCCGCCTTGAGCCAGTGCTCTAGTCGCGGCGCATCCTCTTCCAAATACCCGGCTTGACTGATTCCGCATGCGTGAAACCCGATACGGGTTGCTTCCTCCTTAACCCATCGGGCATGAAGGGAGGCAGTTTTCATCCTGCTGTTGGTTCCGGCTGCGTGGGTGCGGGGTGGTGATGGATTTGTAAACGCTGCACCGGCGTCCCATTTCCCAGATGGGCATCCACGATTTCCCGGGCATCGGTCGACCGTACTCCCCCATACCAGACCCCATCCGGATATACCACCAAGGTGGGCCCTTCTACACAGGCGTCGAGACAAGCGCAGGCCTGTGCACGCACTCGAACTAAGCAGGAGTTGTCGGTAATTTTCTCCCGGATTGCCTCCCGTAGGGCCTGAACCAACAACTGAGCCTGTTCCTTACCACAGCTTTTCTTGGTCGGGTCGCTGCGTTCGTTTTGGCATACGAAAAAGTGTTTGTCGTACTTCATAAACACAAACATACGAAGCATACAAGGTAAACCTAAGCCATCCTTAGAATACGTAATCATTCGTGGGCATACGACTTCAAACGTATAAATTTGGTAACATTATACAGCACAGGTAAGCAAACAAAATTCTGCTCAGGCATTCGCATGTATCCTAAAGCTAATGTATGCATACGTAAGCCCTCACTCTTGCGAAGACCTCTTCATGAGATGTGCCTGCCAATCTGCTATTTTTGCGGGATGCTGGAGGATGCCTGTTATGCCGAGATTTTGTTGCCGCTGCACATCCCCGGCACCTATACATATCAGGTGCCAGAAGCCTTGATTTCAGTCGTTCAAGTGGGCACACGTGTGGTGGTGCCCCTTGGGCGAACCCGGCTTTTGGCCGGATTGGTATGGTCGCTGCACTCCAATCCGCCAGTTCAGGGCGCGGCACGGGAGATCCTGGAGGTGCTCGACGACCGGCCTGTGGTCGATCAGCGTATGCGGAAGTTTTGGGAATGGATGGCGGCCTATTACCTCTGCTATCCCGGCGATGTAATGCAGGCCGCCCTGCCCGCCGCCATGCGCATCAGCTCCGAGACTCGCTTCATACGGCATCCCGATTTCGACGCCGAGGCATTCAACCAAGCCTATCCCCCGAATAGCGATGAAGCCCTTTTGTTGCGCAGCCTCGCCGCTCTGGAAGGGGAGGAAAATACGGACGGGGCGAAGACACCGGCGGGGGGTTTGGTGGATGCGTGCCACAGCATGGGTCAGGTTCAGGTTCAGCAGTTGCTGGGAAGAAAGCTTGTGGGTGGACTTCTCAGACGTATGCTGGCGCAGGGCTGGATTCAGGCCGAAGAGAATTTGGGGGACAACTACCGCGAGAAGCGGGTTCGCTATTACCAGTTGGCAGAGGTGTATCGGGACGATGTAGCCCTGCGCATCCTGTTGAATGAGGTAGAACGACGGTCGCCGCGACAAACAGACCTGCTTATGGCCTACCTGCAGGAATCACCCGACCGCGGCTGGGTGGCCCGCACACAATTGCTCGACACTAGGAAGACGTACGCACCGGCACTGTTGGCGATGGTGGAGAAAGGAATACTCGATGAAACCACGTTTCGTGTGGACCGGGTGCCTGTGGTTGTGGGTAGTAGCGAGCCCTTTCGACTGTCGGAGCGACAATGGAAATCCCTCGAGGAGACCGAACAGGCCTGGTCACAGCATCGCCCCGTACTTTTATATGGGTGGACCGGCAGCGGAAAAACCCTGCTGTATGTGGAGCTCATCCGCAGAAACCTCGCGGAGGGTGAACAGGCCCTCTACCTGGTGCCCGAAATCGCCCTTACCACCCAACTGCTGGAGCGCCTCCGCCGATTTCTTGGGACCGGCATCGCGATGTACCACTCTCGGTTCAGCGACCCGGAACGGGCCGAGATCTGGCAGCAGGTGGCTGGCGGACAAGCCCGGGTTGTACTGGGTGCGCGATCTGCCGTTTTTCTCCCGTTTCGCAAGCTTGGGATTCTGGTGGTCGACGAGGAACACGACACATCATTCAAGCAGGAAGATCCTGTGCCCCGTTACCACGGCCGCGATTCGGCGTTGGTACTGGCTGCATCGCACAACAGCCGGGTGGTTTTGGGCTCGGCAACGCCTTCGCTGGAAAGCTGGTATCTGGCCAGTGTAGGCAAATACAGTCTGATTCGACTAGAAGAACGCTACGGGGGCATACACTTGCCCCAAATCCAGATGGTGGACCTGCTCGCAGAGCGACGCAGCAATACCCTGAGGGGAGATTTGTCGGGTGCCCTCTGCGGGGCTATTCAGAAAAGGCTCGACCGGAAGGAGCAAATCATCCTCCTGCAAAACCGACGCGGCTATGTGCCCTACACGGAATGTACGGATTGCGGATGGACCCCGGGATGCACCGATTGCGATATCACCCTCACATTCCACAAAACGCGGCACCGCATGGCGTGTCACTATTGCGGCTTCCAGGCCGTACCAGCTCCGGCTTGCCCAGCTTGTGGCAGCGTACAGTTGCGCACACGGGGATTTGGTACGGAGAAAATAGAAGAGGAGGTGCTGCAGGTTTTTCCCAACATCCGTTTGGCCCGACTCGATCAGGATGTGGCCCGTAAAAAACATGCGTATGCCGACATCCTTAAGCGCTTCGAGGAAGGACAGCTCGATCTGTTAGTAGGCACCCAAATGGTGGCCAAGGGGCTTGACTTTGAACGGGTAACGCTTGTGGGCGTACTTAACGCCGACCAGGGACTCAAAATACCGGATTTTCGGGCGCAGGAGCGTACTTTTCAGCTGTTGAGTCAGGTTAGTGGCCGGTCGGGTCGACGAAATGTTCGCGGAGAGGTGCTCATTCAGTCACGTCAGGCACTGCACCCCCTGTTCCACCTCGTTCAGGAGCACAACTACACTGGCTTTGTGAAGGCCGAATTGGGCAGCCGGCGGGCACACGCCTATCCGCCCTTTGTGCGACTCATCCGTCTGAGTGTTCGCCACCGCGAAGAAGCCAAGGCCTCACGCGCCGCCCTTTGGCTGGCAGGGGAATTGCGTCGCCTGCTAGGCTCTAGGGTTACGGGTCCCTCTGTGCCGTCTATAGCCCGGCTGCGCAACGAGTACCACCGGGAATTGCTTCTGAAAATCGAGCGGGACGGCCCTGACCCCGCCGCGGTCAAGCGCCTCGTACGAGAGGCTGTCTCTGCTCTGGAGACAAGTGCTATCGGTCACCAGTGCCGGATCTGGCTGGATGTGGATCCTTCGTGAAATTTAAGAGAAATAGTATCGTAATATTGCTCATTAATTATTTAGTATTGCATTCTGTAAGTTACACAACCTAAAAATCGTAAGTATGGATGCACAGAGAGTTGATATGTTCATGATGGCCAATTCGAAGTTTTTTGAAAGTCACCATTTGATGCAGGTGAGAGATCGAATGTTGGCACTCGACGACAGCCGATGGATGATGGTCCAATCCTTGTCCTTTTATGACCCCACCACATGCTTAATCGTCTCGCTACTGGGAGGTGTACTGGGAATAGATCGGTTCATAATTGGTGACATCGGGATGGGTGTAGGAAAATTGCTGACCTTTGGCGGTTGTGGGATTTGGACTATCATTGATTATTTTTTAATCATGGGAGCCGCGAGGGAAAAGAATCTGGATAAGCTGACCCGAGCCATTATTTAACAGGGAGATATGAAATCAGGCAAACGACAGGTTTATGTTGTCTTGCTACTTGTCGGATTTGCTGGTTACCTGTGGCTTGGATGGTCATTATCAGGGACTGGTTCGATAAGTGAAGGGCAGGGGGTTTGCTTATTTAAGTCTATTTCCGGTTACCCGTGCCCTGCTTGTGGAACGACGCGCAGTATGGTTCATCTTTTTTCGGGTGATTTCACAGGTTCATTACGCATCAATCCGCTGGGCATAATTTCATTAATAATGCTGCTGGTTGTCCCATTGTGGGCTTTATGTGATGTGTTATCAGGACAAAGAGGAATTTTTTGTCTCTACAGATCAGCAGAACTTTGGATTCGCAAGCCTGGCATGGCGATTCCATTTTTGCTAATTCTGCTGGCGAACTGGATTTGGGGTATTTCAAAAGGGCTTTAGCTTGCCGGACATTTTCCCTTATACGCCTTCCGAACACGAATCTGAAAAGGCATCGGGAAGCTACTTAATGTCGCTTGTCGCTGCCTTTGCGGGGCTTCCTCTACCGATTCTGAATCTTCTGGCAACATTTGTTTTTTACATCGGAAATCGCCGGGGCACCTATTTTGTTCGTTGGCATTGCATGCAGGCATTGCTGTCGCAACTTTCACTTCTATTCATCAATAGTACCGGTTTTTGGTGGACCATTTCCCTGATTTTTACCGATGAGCCTTTAACGGATTCATATTTGGCTTATATGCTTACAGCTGTAATATGCAACATAATTGAGTTTATAGCAACCATACAAGCTGCCATCAAGACCCGCCGGGGAGAACATGTGGAGTGGTTTCTTTTTGGCCCCCTTACACACCTGCTGTGCAAGCCATGAGATTGGTTTTCAAACAGTTTTTAGTTCTTTTGGTTGGGTTTATACTGATTTGGGCTGTATTATCAACCATGGAATGGGTCAAATTGCTGCGGATAAAGGAAAACACTCAAGCGACAGAGGATAAAATCGGAAAGCTATTGTGGGAGCAAATAAGCAATTCAGAAACTGTTTTGGAAAGAAGGAGTGTCACAGAACCGATGGATGAACTTTTATCGCGGCTTTGTTCACGAAATGGGATTGAAAAGTCGAGATTCCGTTTGCATATTGTCGATAATTCGGAAATTAATGCTTTTGCCATGCCCGGTGGGCACATTGTTGTGTACACAGGCCTGCTCGAAGAAACACACAATGAAGCTGAAATTATGGGCATTCTCGCTCATGAGATGTCGCACGTTCTGTTACGTCACGTGATGAAAAGTTTGGGGGCAGAAGTTGGTATGACAGTTTTGGCCAATGCGGCATCGGGTGGCATAGGAGGTGAGACGCTCAATCAAATGGCCAAATTCTTGGCCCAGGGCGCCTACAGCCGCTCTTTGGAAGAAGAGGCCGACCGCAATACCGTTCAATTACTAGTGTCGTCTGGAATTTCTCCATTACCCATGGCAGATTTCTTGAAACGAATGACGAAGGAAGACAAAAAAGACATACTCGAATCGGAATGGCTCAGTACACATCCAGATGCCCAAAAAAGAGCAAAAAACATCAGCCAATGGGCAGGAGCTGATACGATTACGGTTGCTCCAGTATTGAGTAATCGTAGCTGGCAGAAATTGAGAGAGGGAATCCGGTCAGATGACCAAATAGGCTATCAGAATTTGAATTAATGGTGTCTAATTCTATGCGCCTTTCCTATTTTCGCATCTCTATTCGCCAATCGCTCATGAAAATGAAACCAAACCGCCTTTGCATCAACCTTCAGCCTATCTACGGGCTAACGGTGCTTATCCTCCCCCTGTTCCTGCTTGTGTTCGTATGCACCACAAGCCTGAAGGGGCAATCACTACGCGGTACGCTCAAGGCTGAACCAGGCACCGAACTGTTGCTGGTGGGTTTTACGGTAAACGAACTCGACACGGTGGCCAAAGGCTCCGCAGGGATGGGGGGAAGCTTTATGCTCACGCCCACGGCTCTAACCTATCATGGGATGTATCGCCTGATGTGGAAGGGAGAAGGGGTGGATCTCGTATGGGACGGAGGCAATATTCAGTTCACGCACTTTGGAGGTGACAGCGTGGAGGTGCGGGAGGGTATCGCCTGGAAAGAATACCGACGGCTTACCCGCATGCTGGGGGAGCTCAGGAGAAAGGAACAATTGCTGAGGCGGTTGTTGACCGATTTCGCCGACGACAAAGGACTCGCAGCAGAGGCCGGACGGAGTTTGCAGCGGGTAGCGGCGCGCACAGACAGCCTTAAGCAGGCGGTCGACAGGGCGCCGGCGGGAGACCTCGTTTTGGGTATGTTGCGCTTCGAATGGCCGTTTATCGGGCGCGGAAAGGAAGATTTGGAGGCAGAGTTGAAGCCGGGCCGATACCTGTCGCTTTTGTCACTCGACGACAGCAGCGCCTTGCACCACCCCCACCTCAGTCGCCATATTGTGGAGTATTTTGGAATGTATGAGCCTACCGAAGAAGCCTCTGAGGACCTGCAGGCCCTTCTTTTTATGAATAGCATCCTCGAAAAGCTTGAACGATCGCATCCGGCATATTTCTATCCGGTCAGCGATTTTCTGCGGATGGGGATGGAGTCAATGAATAGAGCCGGCGCCCTGCAGTTGCTGGCCATGAAAGTGAGTGCACGTGAGGCTTGTGACAATCCGGAGTTGGAGCAGCGACTCAAAGGGCAGCTGAATCGCTATCTGGCCGTTTTGCCCGGCATGAAGGCACCCGACCTCGATTCGTTGTACACCACCGATGGCCGGTATTCCCTGCTTAAACCTTCGGGTGGTCTTTATATTTTTTGGAGATCGGGCTGCAGTCACTGCCTGGAACAGCTCCCCGTGATCATGGAACGCTGGAAGTCGAAATCACCCCAGTTAAAGGTTACAACGATTAGTCTCGACACCGCACCGGAGGGCTGGCTCAAAGCCATCGGGGGATGGCAGGGATGGACTCACCTACGCGATCCGGCTGGTCAATTGGGCACCAATGCCGCCAACTATCTGCTGGTTGCCACACCTGTGTATATGTGGGTCGACCCCTCCGGCACCATCATCGATATTTTCAGAAGCGAAAGTCAGCTCTTTACCAAGATGGGCTGGTAGTGCGTTCCGTATTTCGCGGCATCCTGCACCCCTGTCTTGCTCCCACGACTCGGGTGTTTTGGGCCACAATTGACGTATATTCGCACCCCTCATCTGTATTCGCTTTTTGCGCTTGCGGGGAGCCCTTTCAGACTTCTGGAAGGGACTAACGAACCATTAATCAACCTACAATGAGCCATACACATCTGCCTCCGCGCCCCCGTATGTCCCCACCCAGGTTGATGCTGTCAGCAAATGGGGTCATTGCACCCCACGATGCTTCACGGGTTTGGTTGAGCCGCGCTGCAGGCTCGTCGCTGCCGGCCTATTTGGGTGCGAACCGGTCATATGTGGAGCGCAGGTTGTCGAAGAAGGGAGGCGTATTGCCCGTACACACATTGCCCAACCTATGTTGGGTGATCTGGCAAAAGGAGGAACGGAACGATTCGGAATCCGATGGAGCGGAATCGGTACAACAGCATTCCAAGCGAATGGAAGCATTGAGGCAGATGGGGTGCCAGCTCCAGAAGTCACTCCTCGCCGAGGAGGTCGAAGCTGTATGGCTGGAAGGCGATGCCCAGGCCGATGAAATGTTGGCCTTAGCAGAGGGACTCGGGTTGGCGGCCTACCGCTTCCGGACGTACATGAAGTCACCCGAAAAACCACCAGTTGATCTGGCCGAAATCCACCTGTGTCACCCCACAATAGAGCAAACGGAAGTCGACGAACTGTCTGCCGCATGGGAGGCCGTTTACACCGCCCGAGATTGGGTCAATGAGCCCCAGAGCTATCTAACGGCATCGCAATTCGCTGAAGAAGTGTTGCAGTGGTCGACCCAAACCGGATTCAGAGCGGAGATTTTTCACAAGAAGCAAATTGAAAGCCTGAAGATGGGCGGATTGCTGGCGGTTAATAAGGGCTCTGTTCAACCGCCTGTGTTTATGGTGTTGGAATGGAAGCCCGAAAAAACCCGCGGGAGAGGTGTAAAGCAGCAAAAGCCCATAGTACTGGTAGGCAAAGGGGTGGTTTATGATACGGGTGGACTCAGTCTGAAGCCAACGCCGGGCAGCATGGACAGCATGAAATGCGATATGGCCGGAGCGGCGGTGGTGGCGGCCACCATTGGAGCAGCGGCCCGCATGCGCCTGCCGATGCATTTGGTGGGACTCATTCCCGCAACCGACAATCGTCCGTCTGGTGAAGCTTATGCCCCCGGGGATGTCATCACCATTTCCGACGGCACCACCGTGGAGGTGTTGAACACCGATGCAGAAGGTCGACTCATATTGGCCGATGCTCTGCACTACGCTAAGAAATATGAGCCACGACTAGTGGTGGACCTGGCCACCCTCACTGGATCAGCCGTGCTGGCCATTGGATCGCAGGGTGCCGTGGTGATGGGCACGGCCGACCCCGAAACACTGACTTCATTCGAGCAGTCAGGGCTCAACGTTCATGAGCGGGTGGCCCCCTTCCCTTTATGGGACGAATACGGGGAAATGCTCAAAAGCCACATAGCGGATCTGAAGAACATAGGTGGACGAGAAGCAGGTGCCATCACGGCCGGTAAGTTCCTTCAGCACTTCACAAACTATCCCTGGGTACACATCGATATTGCGGGTCCCGCGTTTCTCGACGGTGAAAGCAGCTATCGCGGCAAGCATGGCACCGGATTCGGGGTACGTCTATTGCTTCATTTTCTTAAAAAGCATGTTCATTGAGCGATAACACCCATATTGGCATAACTTGCGGCGACCTGAATGGGGTGGGCATGGAGCTGGTGATCCGAATCCTCAGCGATCCCCGCATCCTCCACTCGATGACCCCGATCGTATATGCTCCCAAGCGGGCCGTCAGTGTCTACCGTAAAATATTAGGGGTACAGGATTGGAATCTGCAAGCTATCGAAACACCCCATCAGGCCCCTCCGCATAAGGCCTGCCTGATCAGTCTATCGGCAGAGGAGTTTGAGATCGTGCCCGGACAACCCGACCCGAATCTGGTCCGCTTCACGCGTCAATCGCTTGAACGCGCGGTGACCGACCTCAAATCCGGTGCATTGGATGCGCTGGTGACTGCCCCCATCAACAAAGCCGGAATCCAGGGCGACGGTTTTCAGGTGCCCGGACACACCGAGTTTCTGCAAAAGGAATTTCCCGGTAGCAAAGCTATGATGATTCTCCTGGGCGACCACATGAAGGCGGCAACCGTAACTGGTCATATCCCACTCAAAGAGGTGCCGTCGGCCCTCACCCGTGAGCGTGTGGTCGACAGCATCCGGCGTTTTGCCCTGGCCCTCACCCAGGACTTCGCCATCTCCCGTCCGAGGATTGCAGTTTTGTCGCTCAATCCCCACGCTGGAGATGCCGGTCTTTTGGGTGACGAGGAGCAAAAGGTTATCATTCCCGCGATCGAATCCTTGCAATCGGAGGGGTTGCTGGTATGGGGCCCCTATGGTGCAGATGGATTTTTCGGAACGGCACGTTACACCCAGTTCGACGGTGTTCTTGGGATGTACCACGATCAGGTCCTCACCCCGTTCAAGGCCTTG
>VHAX01000005.1 GCA_016872215.1 Sphingomonadales bacterium
CAACAACGGCCTGATGGGTTTCCCGGATTTTTCCCTTCTGGGAAGAAGGCTGTTGTCGTTCGACAAACCCGAAGACCAGTCGCAGTTACGGGGCGTTGTTGTGTTGAATATTACTGTGAACCTGCAGGGACAGGTGCTGCAGGCCGAACTCAATACCAAAAAATCGACCATTAGTCGGCCCGATATTGTGGAAAGATGCAAAGTATCTGCCCGAAAATTCAGGTTTAGCGAAGCCGACAACCATAGAGCACCCCCGCTTCAGCAGGGTAGCATTACGTTCAGGTTTGAATTGGATTGATGTCGAATGTGCAATACGGCCGAGGAATATGCCCAAACGCTGCACCCCGTATCGTCCAATATTCGGCGATTGAGGTTTTGACGCCTTCAGTATGCAAATTGTATGCATATAAAAAAGGAGATACCAAATTAAATTGGTAACTCCTTGATTATAACGCGGTCTCGTAGGGATTCGAACCCCAAACCTTCTGATCCGTAGTCAGATGCTCTATCCAGTTGAGCTACGAAACCAATGGAGGTGCGAAGATAGGAAAAATTGACTTTTGCCCGTATGAATGATGCCTAAGAATCGGAAATTCTAACGAAATTGCCCTTATGTGTGGCCGATACACCTTGGTGAGTTCGATACGGGTAGTCGAAGAGCATTTTCAACTTCCTGAGAGCGGTGGTTTAGTCCAATTTGAAGGTGTGAACGCCGGGCCGGGACTACCCATGCCTGTTTGGAACAGCGCGGATGTGTCGCAACTTACACTCATGAATTTCGGATTCGAATCCCAATGGGCAGGCTCCACAAAAAGATTGTTGTTCAACGCCCGATCAGAGGGTGACCACAACGCAGACGATGATCCACGATATCGGGGTGCCCTCGGGATCTTCTCCAAACCCAGTTTTCGTTCGGCCATCAGAAGCCGCCGCTGTCTGGTACCAGCCGACACATTCATCGAGGGTCCCAAAACTGAACGACTCAACAGGCCATACTGCCTCTTCCCCACCGATCCGCCCGGGATATTCGCCATGGCAGCGTTGTGGCAGGAATACCCCCCCGCTCCTGACAGCCAATTTCCCCGAACAGGCTTTGCGCTGATTACGACGGCCGCCCGTGGCATCGTGTCAGAAATCGGCCATCACAGGGCCCCAGTTGTGCTGCATCCCTCCCACTACCGCGATTGGCTTAACCCCGACACTTCCGTGCAACAACTGTCAGAAATACTCTATAGTGGTGATATGCGGGAGTGGAATGCATATCCCATAGATCCCCGGGTGAAAAGTCCATCCCAGCATGGACCTGAGCTTATGCGTGCCATAGGGCCAATGCTGCACCCGGTCGAACAAACACGGATTGAGAAGTCCTGGATTGTAAAAGGATTCGGCTTCAATAAGTCGCTGAAATCGGGGGGATATGGCATGCAGAGCAGTTTGTTCACATAACTCAATCACGCATTACTCAATCACGCCGCCTGCTGCGGGCCACGTGTGCCGGTTTCTTTCACTACCTCCTCATGGCGTCCGGATCTGACAAAAGATGGGGCAAAACCAAAGCGTTCGCGAAAGCGAGAGCTGAAATAGGATATGCTCTTAAAACCAGTCATCATTGCTATTTCCGATACATTGCCTCTTCTGCTGGCCAATAGTTCATAGGCCACCCGCATCCGATACTCCCGTATGTATTGATTGGGCGTTTGTCCGGTTAGGCGTGTCACGCGGCGGTCGAACTGACTGATGCTCATCGACATTTCTTCCGCTACTTTGCTTACATACAGATTGAGTTCACGTATGTTGTTGCCCAAAAATCGGTTGACCTTCTGCATAAAAAATTCATCCTCCATAACCATACTGGAATAGGATGCGGGTAACAGGCTTCGTCGGCGGGCATGTGCATAGGAGGCCTCCCTGTTTCGCAAAAGTGAGGCTACAAGCGGATTTAATTGTGTGAGTCCGAAGGGTCGTTCGAGACAAACATCAGCTCCCACCCCATAACATGCCGCCTGAACTTCACGAAATGGTTGTCCAGCGAGGATCAGGATGGGAATATGCTGAAACTTCGGACTTCGCTTATATTCCTGCAGCGATTCCAGTGATTTGGTGATGTCGTCGGGCAGGGAAAAAATAAACAAATCGGGCTCCGCCTCTTCCATCATGCGCACGGCTGTTGAGAAGCGTGCAAAGTCCCGCACAAAATATTCCGATCGAAGGTGTTCCGCCAAAAGGCCACGAAGTGAATCATGTGCCTCTGCAATGTAAATAGAATTGAGTTTCATAAGGGATTGATTAAGTTGAATTGAGTCGGCAATTTCATTGGTGTCGATTTACTCACAAAATGTTGCGGACACAACTTATCCCGAGTTATCCACACAGTTTTACAAATGCGTAATGGTTGGGTTGACACAAGGCGGACAAATATCGCGAGCAGCTGACAGTTGTCGGGGTGCAGTTGACAAAACCCCGACAATCACCCGAGTCGGTCCTCAAATTCCTAAATAAATCTACCCTTCAGCATAACCCGCATAGGGGGTACTTGGCCAAAATGATAGGGCAAGGTCGACCATTCACGCAAACCCGAAATGAACAACATACTGGCTTCCTTTCCAATCCCCACTGAACCAGTCCGGTCTGATATATTCAACGATGCAGCTGCATTCAAGGTCATGGCGTTCAGGGCTTCCTCGGGCATGAGGCCCAACTTGAGGCAGGAAAGGCTCAGGGTCAAAAACGGATTCAGTCCGGGCGACGAACCTGGGTTATAGTCACTGCCCACCACTACTGGCAGACCGGCATCCGCCAGAAGTCGACCTGGTGCATAAGGTATACCCAGGAAAAAGGAACATCCCGGCAACAAAACGGGAAAAGTAGCCCCCTTTTTTAAGGCCTCAAGATCTGGTCCTTCAAATTCCTCTAAATGATCAACACTTAAAGCCCCTCCATCAACGGCCCGCTTAACGGCACCCATGACAGAAAACTGATTCACATGCACGCGAACACCCAATCCCAGCCGATTGGCACAATCCAATAACATATCCAGATGGTCAAGTCCGAAGTAGCCCTGCTCGCAGAAAATATCGACAAAGTCGATCAGCCCCTCCCCCACCCAAATCGGAATCCACTCTTGGGTGACTCGCTTCACATAAGCATCAGCGTCTCCTGCATATTCTGGGGGAGTGGCATGAAGGGCCAGGCAGGTCGACAAAATATTCATCTCGGGATACTCTGCGGCCAATGCCTGTGTCACCCGCATCATTTTACTTTCTGTGTCAAAATCGAGACCATAGCCGCTCTTAATTTCCAGGCTACCTACCCCCATGGATCGGATGGTCTCCAGCCGAATCCGGCTCTCATCCAATAGCGATGAAACATCAGCGGCCCGTACATTGCGGACCGACTGCATAATTCCTCCACCAGAAGCCGCTATTTCCTGATAGGTAGCGCCCTTCAACCGGGCAGTCCATTCCTGTTCGCGCGTTCCGCTGTGCACCAAATGGGTGTGCGGGTCCACAAAAGCGGGTATGACCCATGCACCATGGGCATCCCAAATCTCTGTGTTGGGTGGCAGGATAGGCTCTTCGGCCATAGAGCCCCATTCAACAACGTACTGCCCTTCGACCTGAATCCAGGCATCTTCGATGGTAGACCATTCTGATATATGCACTTCATTGCGCATACGAACACCTTCACTGGTGATTCCCCCGATCCGGCCAATATTACTGATGTGTAGACGATTCATATGCCCTTCAAACTAATAGTACAACAGACGACACACGCGAATCCGTTGATTATTGTCCCTGCGCCAGCGAATACCCCGCTTTGCCGTCAAATAAATACAAATTTTCACTTTTTATGCAGTCGAGGCCAGCGTTACTGAGCGATTCCATCTGGGCCAGCACTTTGCGATACTGGATGGTGGAGCCCTTATCTGTGGATTCGAAGCGACAGCGCCAGTGGTCAGAACAAAAAGTATCGGCGAAAGCGTTGGGGTAAACCTTGACACCCCGATTTGAAACCACCACCAATTTCAGTCCCTCCACCGTAAGAGATTCCAGTTGTACTCCTAAATCATTCGGTTTCACATTCGGATAGTCAAGAAAAATATCTACACCCGCCAACGTTTTGGTGTCTGATGCCATCCTCAGATTCCAGTCCGATGGCTGTATGGGTTTGATCTGCTTCGCATAGGTAACGGCCTCTCTCTGTGCAGGCATTTGACCCAGACGCGCAATCACGGCATCTGCAAAGCCTTGTGTGCCTACCCGCTTGCGGCTCATTCCCGTCTTAAACACATCACCGGTATGTATCCCATCTTCCAGGGTTTTCAACCAGGCATTGTGCAGGGCAGCGGCCGGCCCGGGCAGGTTTATGTGCACCAGCATCATAATGGCTGAGAGCAGAAGTCCCGACGGATTGGCCAGGTCTTTACCAGCCAAATCGGGCGCAGAACCATGGATGGCTTCAAACATCGCACATTTGTCGCCCACGTTGGAACTGCCCCCAATGCCCACCGAGCCACTCAGTTGAGCAGCCACATCGGAAATGATGTCGCCATACAAATTTTGAGTTACAATCACATCAAACATATCCGGACTATCGGCAAGGCGGGCCGTCCCGATATCGATGATCATACTGTCGGACTCGATATCCGGAAATTCAGACGCTACTCGGTCAAAAACCCGGTGAAACAAGCCGTCTGTCACCTTCATGATGTTGTCCTTAATCAGACAGGTCACTTTTCTGCGACCATTGTTTCGGGCATATTCAAAGGCATACCGCACGATTTTCTCCGAACCTGGTTCCGACACCAGCTTCAGTGTCTGATAGACCTGTCGGGTTTGACGGTATTCGATGCCCGCATACAGATCTTCTTCATTTTCACGGATGATCACCACATCCATTTTTGGGAAACGTGTGAAGACGAAAGGGGAATAAGAAATGCACGGACGAATATTGGCAAATAGCCCCAGCGTTATGCGGGCGGTCACGTTCAGTGATTTGTAGCCCCCGCCGAAGGGTGTTGTGATCGGACCCTTCAGAAATACCCGTGTTCGAAATAATGAATCCCAGGCTTCGGAACCGATACCAGAGGTGTTGCCAGAAAGATACATTTTCTCACCGATCTCAATGGTTTCAATATCCAGCGGGGCACCTGATGCTTCGAGCATTCGCAGGGTGGCGCACATAATTTCAGGACCAATGCCATCGCCATGGGCTAAGGTGATGGGGACGGGGTTACTGCTGTAGTTCATGACCGTAAAAATAAATCTTGTAGGGCCTGAGCGGGACTTTCGGAAGGAAATTTCATGTCTTGCGAACAAAATCCGGTGATTATCCGTTTTTGGGCTGAACTAAATAGTATCCGTATGAAAAAGACGTATTTGTTGGGTGCGATCTCAGTTTTGACACTAGCTTCACTTGTCGCGGGCTATGTTGGCGGCTCCCTGGCGAGAAGGGGCTTACACAGTGAATGGCTGCAGTTGAGTGGATGGGGTCAGGATGACCTAACCCCTACAAACTGGTTTGCGTCGAATGGAAACAGTCGCTCGGCTGCACGACTCAACGCCCACATGGCTGGGGGCACCGGCACTGCACCTGATTTTGTTTGGGCATCAGAACAGAGTACATCTGCAGTGGTTTACCTGAAAACCACCGGCACGGCCGCGCAACGCTCTTTTAACGATTGGTTTTTTGGGGATTTCTTTAACAACCAGCGACAAGAAGCAGTGGTGAATTCGGGCTCAGGAGTGATCGTTTCGGCCGATGGTTACATCGTTACCAACAACCACGTAGTAGAAAAAGCATCACAGGTAGAGGTGGTGCTCACAAGCAAGGATTCCTATCAGGCGAAAATTGTGGGCACGGATCCCTCCACCGACCTCGCCTTACTGAAAATAGAAGGTAATCGGCTACCGGTCATCACTTTTGCCAACAGCAACATCCTGAAAGTTGGCGAATGGGTACTGGCAGTAGGCAATCCCTTCAATCTGACTTCTACGGTAACGGCAGGAATTGTAAGCGCCAAAGGCAGAAACTTGAATTTGGTGAACAACCTATTCCCCATCGAGAGTTTCATTCAAACCGATGCCGCCATCAACCCTGGAAATTCGGGGGGAGCATTGGTGAACACACAGGGGGAGCTAGTGGGGATCAACACTGCTATTTTGTCACGCACTGGGGCCTACAACGGGTATGGATTCGCGATTCCCTCGAACATTGTTCAGAAGGTTATCCGCGATTTGCGCGAGTTTGGTGCCGTACAGCGGGCATTTTTCGGTGCTGATGTCGTAGAAATCGATGCACGGGTTCGGAAACAGGCCGGCCTCACGTCCAACGACGGCGTTATGGTGGGCAGTATGGCGAGTTATGGTCCGGCGCGCGATGCCGGAATCAAGGAGGGTGATGTTATCAAAGAATTTGATGGTCAGGCCATCGACAGCAAATCGACTTTCGATGAACTGCTCAGTTATCACCGACCAGGCGATGAAGTGTCATTGGTTTATGAGCGTTCCGGGAAACGCCAATCGGTACAGATAAAATTAACCAATACGGAAGGTGGTTTGGGCGCGGTTAAATCAGAGAAATTCTATTCCACCGAATTGGGCGCCCATTTTGAAACGGTGAGCAAGCTGGAGAAAGACCGGCTGGGAATTACTGGTGGGGTGAAAATCAATCAGGCGGGACAAGGTAGTCTGAGGCGAATGGGACTAAGAGATGGTTTAATCATCATCCAAATCAACCGCACTCCGATCACTGAGATCGAGCAATGTATCGATCTGCTACGGCACAGCAGGGGCCAGGTGACGGTGGAGGGAGTCGACCAAAACGGCCGTCGATCCTATTTCACCTATTTTAGTTACTGAGTTACTTATTTCTTTGCACCACCACCTGGGCGGGCGATGGACTCACGCATATCCGTATCGGATTTCAGGTTCTGCATACGGTAGTAGTCCATTACCCCCAACTGTCCGTTGCGGAAGGCGTCGGCCATGGCAATGGGAATCTGTGCCTCAGCTTCTATCACTTTGGCCCGCGCTTCCTGTGCAAGGGCGACGTGCTCCTGCTCCAAGGCAACGGCCATGGCTCTGCGTTCCTCCGCCCGTGCTTGCGCGATTTTCTTGTCAGCTTCTGCCTGATCTGTTTGGAGTACGGCTCCAATATTTTTACCGACATCTACATCCGCGATATCAATGGACAGGATTTCAAAAGCAGTTCCTGCATCGAGACCTTTGGTGAGTACCACCTTTGAGATTTTATCGGGATTCTCCAACACTTCCTTGTGGTTGACCGCTGATCCGATGGAGGAAACCACCCCCTCACCTACCCTGGCCAGAATGGTCTCTTCGCCTGCGCCCCCAACGAGTTGTTTTATGTTGGCGCGGACAGTAACCCTGGCCTTAGCTATCAACTGTATGCCGTCTTTAGCTACAGCCGCCACAGGCGGGGTGTCGATTACTCTGGGGTTGACCGACATTTGTACGGCCTCAAATACATCCCTGCCCGCAAGGTCAATGGCCGTGGCCGCCTTGAAGTCGAGGGCGATATTGGCCTTTTCGGCTGAAATCAGTGCACGTATCACATTGTTCACATGCCCCCCAGCCAGATAGTGTGTTTCAATCTCATTGGCATTCGTTCGCAAACCGGCTTTGGTCGAGGTAATTAGTGCGTTCACAACCACTCCGGGTGGCACCTTCCGGATGCGCATCAGCACAAGATCCAAAATGCTGATCTTAACACCAGAGAACACCGCAGTGATCCATAGGTTTATGGGAACAAAGTACAAAAAGAGAAAAATGAGCAGCAGTATGCCGCCTAAAGCAAGAAACAATGTTCCAACATCAGACATGTGTAGGTGGGTTAAAAGGAGTTAACTGAACAAATATTTTATGGTGATCGATTTGGGTAATGATCAGGAAATCGCCGGGTTCGGCCCATCCATCGGTGAGTTCCACCTCGCGGACTTCGCCCTCAATATCGGCCATTCCCATAGGTCGGAGACGACTTATAGCGCGCGCTGACATTCCGGGACGAAGGGATTGTGTGGACCCTGAATTTCCAGGTTCCGGTGAACGGGCGTCCTCAAGTGTGCTTTTCAAGGCAAACGCCCCCCAAAATCCGGTGCGAAACGCGCGAATAAGTATGATACTGCTCAAGGAGAAGGTTGCGATCAGTACATAATGTCCTGTCGGCTGCCCATATTTTGAGTAGGCCATCCAAACTCCCAAACCCATCAACAGCACGCCCAAAAGCCCCACAATTGTGACGCCCGGCACCAAAAAAATTTCTGCCATCAACAAAAGAAAACCGACCAGAAGCAGCAACAGCAGTCCGGTCAGCATGAGGGGCTTATTATGTAAGACAAAATAGGCATGATGAAAAAAAGAGACACCCGAGTGTAAATATAGCAAATTTTCGGGGATGATGTTAAAATTTCAATTGTTTTATACCTTCGGTGGCCGTGGCGCAAATGCACTGGAAGCCAGTCGGGACTCTGTGCAGCTCAGGATTTGGATCAATATACCACGCCGGCGTACCTGGTTTTAGGTAGTGCATGAGACCCGCTGCAGGATACACCTGTAGGGAGGTTCCCACAACCAGAAGGTAGTCGACCCAGCGTACCCAGTTGACAGCCATTTCCATCGCGGGCACCTACTCACCGAACCACACAATATTCGGACGCATGGAACCTTTTTCAGTTTTCCACGCATCGAGTTCCTGATCCGTGCGCCATTCAATGGGTTCCAATGGTGGTAATTCGCTAAACACTTGGTCAAGTCTTCCGTGCAAGTGCAATACACGTGTGCTGCCCGCATCTTCATGAAGGACATCCACATTTTGAGTGATGATTTGCACCTCAAATCGCTCCTCGAGTTCGAAAAGTGCCAGATGTCCGGCATTGGGCTTGGCCGCAAGTGCCTGTTGCCGCCTCAAATTGTAAAACTCAATGATCTTCTCTGGGTTTTTCTGCCAGCCATTAATCGATGCCACTTCTTCCACATTGTAGCCCTCCCATAGACCACCGTACCCCCGAAATGTGGATAATCCCGACTAAGCACTGATGCCTGCGCCGGTGAGCACCACAAGGAGCGGTTTTTCGCTCATGGGGTTGACTGATACTGCAGAGCCAGCCGTCGGGCTATCGGAGCGTGGGATATCAAATCCTCAATCCTCTGATTATATGAGGGGTGACTGCTAAGCATCACGGGAATATTCGCTCCTTTGCTACCCCTGTTCATCTCCTCCCACAATAGGTGCGATTTTGCGGGGTCATAGCCTCCTGCTGCCATGATGATCTGTCCGAGTCGATCGGCTTCCGATTCATGGCTTCTGCTGAAAGGTAATAAGGCTCCTACATTCACGACCAGTCCGAAAGCCTGACCAAAAAGTTCCCTATGTTCGACGGTCTCAAGATCTAAAATCAGAGAGGTGATGATTCCACCCGCTTGCGCCAACAGGGACTGCGACAACCGCTCGTTTCCGTGCCTGGCCAAAGCGTGGGCGATTTCGTGCCCCATTACCGTGGCTAACGCATCATCGGTCTGACAATAAGGCATGATTCCTGTGTAAAAGCACACCTTACCTCCTGGCATGCACCATGCGTTGACTTGCGTGTCATTAACCAGCGCAAATTCCCAGACAAATGGAATCGAGCCCGATGTGCGGTGATGTCTCTGCATACGGTTCACCACAGACGCTAGTTTTTTACCAATTTCTTCGACACGACGGGCATCAGAGGTGCCCCTAACAACTTTTGACTGGGAAAGCATCGTCTTGTATTCCTTTGAGGCCATGTCAACAAGAGTTGTTTCGTTCACCAGTGTCAACCGGTTTCTCCCGGTATACGGAACTTTATCGCAGGTCGATGAAAGAAACAAAATGAATAGGCAAAATAAGCTCACCCAAACCCGCAGGATTCCACCCTTCAATTTCGGTAACACCCTCATTCGATGCTAACAGATAACCCTTCCTTCTGAAGTCCCCTGTAGGGAGGCGTCAACTCCGTTTTCCCCCCGTGTTTGACTGTACATTTTCCTCTGAAATGGGTAATCCAGGCGCATTGTTCGGCTTGCTCTTCCGTGTGTTTGCAGTATTGAATCAGGAGTTGAATTACTTCCATAAATGAATGTACATCGTCGTTGTGGAGAACCAGTGAAAGGGTCGATTCGGTGTCCTCCAATACTTCAACACCCTCTTCAATCTCAGTTTTTTCCGAGGCCCAAATGGGTATTTGAATTGCGTTTTTCATAGATTTTGTTTCTAAAGTACGGTAGTGCACTTAATTCAGAAATGAGGTCAATTTAACTGGTTATCGCTCAACAAAAATGATGAGAATAAAGTTCGGGAATACGCTGAGAAATGGAAGTAGCCTCTTTAGTTATTCAGGGCTCCACATAGGTGACATCCAGGGCTTCCTTCCGACTGAGCACCTGATAGAAGGTCGATTCATCTGATTCCCTGTATAAGTCCCTTTGTTTCTTTTTGGCAAGTGATCGCTCCTCTTCAAATAGTTTTTGGTAGTCGGGATCGTTCGAATATGAATAAAATGAACCGTTCCTATGTTGCAATAAGAGATTCTTGTCGCGCTCCGGCATCACCAGAAGGTTTAAGATTTCGGTTTTCGGAAGGCGCCGGAATTCGACAAATGCGGGATAGTATTTATTGATGAGTTCACCCCCGGCCCTAACCACCCCCATTTGCCTGGACGCAGAAAATGAGCGCTCATCCGAATCCCAGCGCATGGGCTGAAGGGCGAAACACCAGGTATTGGAGGACATAGGATCCTGTGGGAACTGCCTCGATAGTCGATAGCTTAGCAAGAGTTCGCTTGACTGATCGGCTGGAGAAAGAGCAATAAGCGCCGCTTCAAACCAATCGGCCACCGACACGCTCGTGCTCATTCTGAAGTAGTTGCTTGAAAGCAATGCACCGAAATACTCAAATCCATTTTTAGGCAGAACATCACGCACGTACATCAAGGCGTCGACCGTTGTTTCCTGTTCGTTGAAGCGGTGCCTCATTCTGCCGGCCACGGATAACCAGTTCCCGGATGCGGTGCGACTCAAGCACCACAATCTGCCTTCTGCTGTAAATGTACTATCATCAGGTGTAAACCAGAAAGAATGCAGCGCGTGACTGCCGTACGATTTGTTTTCGGATTCCACAATTCGATAATTCGAGGAGGTGCTGTCGTATAGGATCACACCGGATTCCATATAGGCTAAGGCTGAATCGGCAGGATTCCTCTTCTTTCCGATCAGCAGTGGGTATATTGTTGCCCGGGAGGCGTTTAAAAACAAGCCGGTGTATAAAGGTTTTCCACTCCCGTCTACCCATGCCAACAAGCGGACGCCTACATCACTTCTTGGGTTGTAGCGCGCGTCGATTTTGAAGTATCCGGTGAATGAACTCCTGGGCGTATGCTTAAGCACACCTACTCCTGAAAAGAGGATGCCTACTGAATCACCCCGAATGTCTAGTGTCCCGCCGAAGCTAATCCCCGGAGCCATAACAAATCCTGAGTCACGGTATACCCGTGCGCTGGCTCGACTAATCCCATTGGAATCAACACCAATTTCTTTTAATCGAATGCGCTGTGGAGATTCTCCTCTGACGAGATAATTATAGTATCCGGTCGCTTTATACTCTGTGCGACTGGTGATGCTCACACGTACATCAATGGCTTCATGTGCCCGTGTAAGGGAGTCCCAAACGATCCGGGCCCCTTGCATAGGCTGTATTTTCGATTTTCTCCCAATCTGAACTGTTCCATTGAGTGGATAGATCAATGCGTCGGCACATGGAATATGGTCTATGCCAAACAGGCTTAGGGATCCCGTTTCGAGGGATAGCCGGGCATGGGTAGCCTCAAATTGTATGCTGTCGGTTTCGGGGTCTGTTGCCATAAACATGACCTTCTCACTGGAACCCGCCCTACTACGACCCAGGGTTACAGTTGCCGAATCGAGATTCCATCCCATGTAAGGCAATCTGAGTCCGTAGTCGTTGTAGGGCAGATGAATTGGTGCCAATTCCTGTTCAGCCTCAAATCGTGCCTCTCTATTGCGGTAATCCATACTGCCCCTCAAGGAATCGGCGGATAGAAGACGCACGGATGCTAAAGCAGTTGAGTTGTCCGATGTTACAGCAGCACCCTCCCGATCCATTTCAACCCGGCAGTAACGCGCTGTCCAACCCTTTCTCATCCAATCAAATTCTTCGCTCCCCACCCGCTGTGCGCCTCTGTTTAGCACTCCACGTGCCCTCAGATGTCCCGGAGTCATAGAAAAACTACCCTTAAATCTAGTTTGTTCATCGAATACGTTAAAGGAATTTTGTAGGGCGAAAACGGATAAACTATCGATATCGGGTCGCCAATCAAATCGCCCCTCTCCTGTTTCAAATTCAGGCGCTGGTCGACCATAGTCAGCGTCGTTACGCACCTTCATTCGGCGTACAGGACCTCTGGTTAGATTAGGTAAAAAGACCAGGGAATCGGATCTTATTTCCGCATTCAAAAAATAAAAACTACCCGAACCGGTCAGCCCCGAGCCGTCGAGCGAAAGGGCAACATCGGCCCGGGCTTTGTCACCATGCACGGGCCGCCCCCCTGCTACAAAGGGAGACATAAATCCTAATGACTGATCCGGCATCAGGCGGAGAGGCTCACGTATAGGCAGGAAAGTGGGAGAGATCAGTTCACCCTGAAGCCGTAGGCTATCCAAGGCATCGTCGAAGTCGAGTCTTCCTAATGCGAATTCATCGATGCGGTAGAAGAACTCCTCTCTTTTGTAGGCGCCCCCTTGAATAGACGGCTCATCGAAATACACGAAGCTATGGCCGATACTGCTGAAATGCGGGAAGCGATAATCCGGTTTTCGGGCCGACTTCATATCCGGTGCGTCGATCTGCACACGACCGCTTATATCCTGTATGACTGTGCGCAGCGGAATTTGTTTCCACCGACCCCTTTCGTCGCGTTCGTCCGACAAGGAATAAAGGGTAAGGGAACGTGCTGAATCGATGCGCACCTGATATTGGTCGTAGTCGAATGAAAACGACCTGCCTTCAAATGCAAGGGGGCCAGCGGTAAACCGTCCCTCCCATTTCATATGAGTGCCTCGTTCTATGTTTATTTTTCCATTCTTTGGGTGCAAAATCACGGAATGTGAGTCGTTCAACGCAACAGCCCGCACCCCTTCCACATGAAGTGATCCACCACGCAATGTATATCGGGCAAATGTACCTGATGCGGGATTGGAAAGAATTCTGATGTGATCAAAGTCGGTATTATCGTCACTCTTGTTGAAATACCGTTCCAATTTCGGTAAGACGCGTACCTGATTCTCTTCCTGATCGTAACCAACAAAGCCGGCTTGCGCCAGTTGGATAAACAGGCTTTGTACCGCTTCTGAAGTCATACGCATCGTACGGGCGTAACCTGCTGCGTCCACAATTTCTAAACCGGTACGTAAAATATATTGAATGAATGTCCATAATTCATTGGAACCAGAAGCAGAGGTGATGGAGAGAAACTCACGCCGGTCGAAATAGGAGGTCGATACAAATAAGGCTGTCGAATCGTTGCGTCCTAAATAGCCCCTGAAATGAATGGTATCGTTGCCTTTTTTCCAATAGAGTTGCTCGCAATAGGCTTGTATGCGTGGGGCGGAGAGGATAAATGGACTTAAATTATGGGTTTTGAGGGGCATCCTGAGCCACATCTCGTTGCTTTCTATGTGGTATTCGAAGGATATACCGGGGTGTTGAATGCTATCGCCCCCCGAACGAATCACCACCGAGGCGAATGGACTCACAATTCTCGTGAGTGAAAAGTAGAGCGTGGAAGCTTCTACCGAAACTTCGGTTTGTGCATCGGGTTTCCAGGTCAAACTGGCAGGTCTATTGCTAAATGTGCGCAGAGCGTATCGGCGACCCACAAGAGAATAATTGCCCAAGGTCACGGATTTGGGTAATCGTGCTGGTATGGTTCCGACCGGGGTGTTGCTTTCGAACCGCGGAAAATTAGGCTCTTCGCCTGATACAAGTCCGGTACGAATCCGGTCCTGCCAAACGCCGGTCAGTTTTTGCTTCAGGCTCGTGGTGTGTAAAAAGGCGCTATCGCATTTTGCCGTGGGTGTTTTTAAGTTAATTTGTAGTTTACTGAGTGTCGCATAAATCGAATCGGACGGGAGGCCCAACCTTGACCAGTCGACCCGCCCCGATTCGATTCTGATTTTATTCTCGATAATTTGTCCCGAGATACCAAGCGCATTCATCGAAAATGAATCTTCTTCGGCGACACAGCACAATCGGGTTTTGGCACACCGAAATATGGGTGATTTTGTG
Organism: Sphingomonadales bacterium; assembly: GCA_016872215.1. Taxonomy (GTDB): domain Bacteria; phylum Bacteroidota; class Bacteroidia; order UBA7662; family UBA7662; genus F1-60-MAGs140. The sequence continues at coordinate 14,344 of VHAX01000005.1, forward strand.
CCAGAGAGCTCGAGGCTGAAATCCTGCACCTCGTCTAAACGCCATCCGAAGCCATCCGACCGATGAATCCAACCACCCCCAGCCAAACCCTCGGAAAATTTCAGGAATTCTTCTAAATGTTGGGTTTGGGGTCTTTTGCTTAGGTATTGTAGATAGAATATGTGCCATTCATCGATCGATAAAATATATTCATCACCCCGGCTGTAGGTGAGTAACAAGCGGGTATAGGAGCCCAAAAACGGATAATCGGGCAGATTTCGCCCGTCCATCAGTTGCAATGCCTCTTCTATTCTTGCTTTTTGGTCTTCGCTGAAGGCGGTTGTCCATGCAAATGTAAATTTCTCACCGAGATCGCGGTAGGATTTATCCTGCACCTGCAACAAGCGCGCAGTGATTTGTGCACCCACGTTCGGGAGAGATTGACTTTTGGACCTAAAGGGCTGGGCGGTTGTAGGTCTATAACCAATTATGATCAAAAGCCCAATGAGAATGCATGTACGGCTATATCGATATCTGAATAATCCGATATTCATGATTAGGGTTTGTGGAAAACAGATACTGCCCAGATACCTTCTGTATAGAATGCATCGACCACAATACCCTGTTTGATACCTTGTTCCGCGATCCGATCATGGCCCTCCGGGTAATAACCGCTGCAGATGAGAATTCCTCCTTGTTTTAGATGTCCGATCATTTTTACCAGACCCTGCAGAATGATGTTTTGATTGATGTTGGCTAAGATCACATCGTATTCACCTTCAATCGATTCGAATGAACCTTGAAGAGCAACCAATGCAACATTATTTCGTGACGCATTTTCGCGTGCATTGAGGAAAGCCCATTCTTCGTGATCAATGGCCACCACCTCTCGGGCCCCCTTCTTTTTCACATATATGGCCAATATGCCTGTTCCACTCCCCATATCAAGCACGACCTTGCCATCCCACTCCATTTCGAGCATACGGCGCAAAATCCCCAGGGTTGTCGGATGGTGACCAGTGCCAAATGACATATGGGGTTCTATAACCAATTCCAATTCATAACCTGAATCTGGCGGGTGAAACGGCGCTCTGATTCTCAGACGATAATCAATGCTCACAGGGGGGTAGTTCGATTCCCAAACCTGATTCCAGTTGACCTGTGGCTCCTCCTCGAACGCCAAAATGACCAGTCCCTGTTCTTTTAGTGTTTTGAGACCACGATCAATGAGCTCTTGATTTTCCTGACTCTGAATACACCAGGCTATGAGCTCATCGCTGCTGTTGTCGTCGAAGGTGTCGAAGGGCAGCTCCGACAAATAGGCCAGCCAGATGTCTTTGTTCTCGGGGTTTACCTCAAATGTGTAGCGCAAATATCGCATGTCACTCAGCGTGCGCAGGCTTTTACGATGTCCACGAATGATCTAGAATTAAGTGAGGCTCCGCCGATGAGTCCGCCATCCACATCGGGCATACAAAATAGTTCATCTGCGTTTTCGGCCTTTACGGATCCTCCGTATAATATGCTGGTGGTGGCGGCCACGCTATTGGATACCTGATCTCTTAGCCACTCACGAATCATCCCATGAACCTCAGAGGCTTGCTGCGGAGTGGCGGTCTTCCCCGTGCCTATTGCCCAAACTGGCTCATAGGCAATCACAAACGGAATGGGACTTTCCCGAAGGAGGTCTGATAGTCCCTCCCGCAGCTGTTGCTCAATAACTTTTTCCACGCGCCCCTCTTCCCGCTCCTGAAGCGTTTCGCCAACACAATAAATCGGGCAACCCCCAGCCTCCACTATCCTGACAATTTTCTCTCGACACATTTCATTGGTTTCGCCGTGGTAGGACCTGCGTTCGCTGTGACCCACTAAAATATGACTGACCCCGATTGAGGTTAACATTTCAGCAGAAATTTCTCCGGTAAAGGCACCCTTTGAATGAGCGCTACAATCCTGCGCGCCCCACAATAAGGTCATTCCTATGGACGAAAACAGCGATTTTAAAGAGGCCAGATGCACAGTTGGAGGAATTAGAATGGTATGAACATGACCCCGAAGCTCATCTTCAAGCATCGGTATAATCTCCGAAACTAATTTCTTGCCCTCCTCGGGGGTTGTGTTCATTTTCCAGTTTCCGGCAACAATTCGGGTGGGGTTATTTTGGCTCATTTCTACTTTAACTGGTTTATGATTCTGGGCATTTGAAACCTATATAGTATTACCCTTCGTTATTCTCTTTTTTTTCCCATGTTCGCTGGCGTGCAGTTTCCACAAATACGGATTTCATAATCTGTTCCTCGGTTTCATCAAATGCCAATTTGCGACGTTCCATGACACGAGCCGCGGTTTGTGAAAATTTGTCGAACCGAAATGTCTCCAATCCCTGCGCCCCGCCCCAGCAAAAGGAAGGAAGAAAGTTCCGGGGGTATCCGGCGCCAAATACATTTGCTCCTACCCCAATCACCGTGCCCGTATTCAGCATGGTGTTAATTCCCGTCTTGGAATGGTCGCCCATCACGATACCGGCAAACTGCAGACCTGTTTGCCTGAACCGACCCAAATGCTCGTCCCAAAACTTCACCGTTTCGTAGTTGTTTTTCAAATTGGAATTGTTGGTGTCGGCGCCCCAGTTGCACCAGTGACCGATTACGGCCTGCCCCATAAATCCTTCGTGTCCTTTGTTGGAATGGCCAAAAAATATGGAGTTGGTGATTTCACCACCCACCTTGCAATTTGGGCCCACGCTTGTAGCACCATAAATTTTTGCGCCCATTTTCACTTCCGAATGAGGTCCCAGGTAAAAGGGCCCTCTAATCATGGCCCCTTCCATCACTGTAGAACCCGCGCTCAAGTAGATGGGACCATCAGAGGCGTTCAGATATGCATGTTCAACTCTTGCGCCCTTTTCCAAATAAATGTGCTCGGCAGACATCACACGGTTGGTGGACGAGAGTTCTCCAAACGCATGAATTAATTTTTTCCTGAGCAGATCACGGCCGACTTCTTCTGCATTGCTGACGAATAAATCCTCCGGAAAAGAAATCATCCGAAAGCGTCCGGACTCCATTATTTCTGTTAGGCCTTGAGAACGTAGTTTTTCAGGATCCGTGGGCAAAGTAGATATACGGGTTTTGCAAAGTATGACGCGACCCGATTGGCATATGAAGCTCTCGGCAGAAAGATTCCGAATTTGCTCCAGTGCGAATTCATCCGGAAGGCAGGCACCGTTGATGTACATGTTGTTGTCCGATTGATGAGTCGGGTAACGTACACTTAGGTAAGACCGGAAAGGTTGGTAAGATGATGAATCATTCAGGTATAGATCCCATTTCTCTTTGATGCTGAACATCCCGACTCTCAATTCACAGGATGGTCGGGTGTAGGTCAAAGGCAGCAGATGTTCGGACTGAACATCATCAAACAATACAAGATTCATCCCCACAAGATAAGGAAAAATCGCCCTGCGACTATTCGGAAGCGACGTCTTTAGCCTTTTTAGCTTTTTTCAGTGTCACAACACGCATACCCTCCTCTGGGTGGTGGTCCAGCTGGATTTTGTCACCCTCTTTCAGTCCACCCGCAATGACCTTTTCCGCCATTACATCTTCCACATACTTTTGAACGGCCCGCTTGAGTGGACGGGCTCCAAATTGCGGGTCAAACCCTTTTTCAATTAGGAAGTCTCGGGCTGCGTCGGTCAACGATAGTTCAAATCCAAGATCGAGCAGGCGTTTGCAAACACTGTCGAGCACCAGGTCGATGATTTTCAGAATTTCCGGTTTGTCGAGCGCGTTGAACATAATTACGTCATCTACCCTATTCAAAAATTCGGGAGAGAATGTCTTTTTCAGAGCGTTCTGAAGAATGGCATTGGATTCGGTTTCCGTAGCACTACGTTTTGCGGCGGTGTTGAAACCAACACCAGTACCAAAATCCTTCAACTGCCTGCTTCCAATGTTGGAGGTGAGAATTATAATGGTGTTGCGAAAATCCACCCTTCGACCCAATCCGTCGGTTAGTTGACCATCGTCCAAAACCTGCAGCAGCAAATTGAAAATATCGGGGTGTGCCTTTTCAATTTCGTCGAGTAAAACAACGGAATACGGCTTCCTTCTCACCTTCTCGGTCAATTGTCCGCCTTCTTCATAGCCTACATAGCCAGGGGGTGCACCGACGAGACGCGAAACACTGAACTTCTCCATATACTCGCTCATGTCGATGCGCACGAGCGATTCCTCTGTATCGAACAGGTAGCGCGCCAGTTCCTTCGCCAGTTCCGTTTTCCCTACGCCGGTGGGACCCAGGAAAATGAACGATCCGATAGGTTTTCGGGGATCTTTCAATCCCGCCCGGGTTCGTTGTATGGCTTTGGATATCAAATCCACAGCCTTATTCTGACCAATCACCCGATTTTTAAGATGCTCGTTCATTCCTGTAAGGCGCATCCCTTCATCTTTTCCGACACGTGTTACCGGTATCCCCGACATCATGGCCACTACCTCGGCTATATTGGGTTCGTCGACCACATGGCGTTGCTGTTTCGATTGTTCTTCCCAAACCGTGCGTACTTCCTCGAGCTGATCCATCAACTTTTTCTCCGTGTCACGCAGACGGGCTGCTTCCTCGTATTTCTGTGAGCGTACTACCTGTGATTTTTGTTCTTTGATTTTTTCAATCTGCTCCTCGAGAGTGACGATCTGTTCTGGAACATTAATGTTGGCGATGTGCACCCTTGCGCCTGCTTCATCCAGAGCATCAATGGCCTTGTCTGGTAGAAAACGGTCGGAAATATAGCGGTCAGTGAGCTTGACGCAAGCTTCGATGGCGGCCACGGTGTATGTGACGTTGTGGTGCTCCTCGTATTTTTCTTTAATGTTTCCCAGAATTTGAATCGTTTCATAAGCAGACGGAGGGTCAACCATTACCTTTTGAAAACGTCGATCCAAAGCGCCATCCTTTTCGATGTATTGCCGGTATTCATTGAGGGTTGTTGCGCCAATGCACTGCACTTCTCCTCGGGATAGGGCGGGCTTGAACATATTGCTCGCATCCAAGGAACCACTCGCACCACCGGCACCCACAAGCGTGTGGATTTCATCTATAAACAACAGCACGTCCGGACTTTTTTCCAGTTCGGCCATTACCGATTTCATGCGTTCCTCGAATTGACCACGGTATTTGGTACCAGCCACCAGGGATGACAGGTCAAGCGTGACAATACGCTTGTTGAACAGCACACGCGATACTTTTTTCTGCTGTATCCTTAGCGCCAAGCCTTCGGCAATAGCTGTTTTGCCGACCCCGGGTTCCCCAATAAGGATGGGATTGTTTTTTTTACGACGACTCAGAATCTGCGAGACCCGTTCAATCTCCTTTTCCCTACCAATGATTGGATCCAACTTACCTTCTTCGGCCAGTTGCGATAAATCACGCCCGAAGTTGTCGAGTACGGGTGTTTTGCTTTTCGGGTTGGAATGCCCCTTCTTGCCACTATCTGATGTCTTTTTGTCATCCTCCAAATAAGAATCATCGCCAGTTGATGCACGGGGTATATCCTCCCGATTGCGTCCCTCCAGCATCTGATCGAGCTCCTCTTTCACAGCTTCGTATGTGATGTCGAATTTTTCAAGAATCCGTGTGGCCAGACTTTCCTCTTCACGCAAAATCGATAAAAGCAGATGAACGGTTCCAACCAATTCGCTTTTGAAAATCTTTGCCTCCAAAAAGGTGATTTTCAACACTTTTTCCGCCTGTTTGGTGAGCGGGAGGTTGTCGGCCGACGTGGGTGGATTGTTGCCTGTTCCCCTGATGGCGTCTTCTACCGATTTTTTGAGGCGATTAAGATCGACCCCCAAACTTATCAATGTTTTAATGGCCTGACCGTCGCCTTCACGAATCAATCCCAGCAGAAGGTGACAAGGATCAATATAATCGTGCCCCATCCGCAATGCTTCTTCCTTGCTATATGAAATAACATCTTTGACTTTGGGGGAAAATTTAGCGTCCATGTAGCGGGATTGCGAATAATTCAGCACAAAAATACAGGGAGTGAAGGAAGTTTCGACCCTTGCCAATAAAAACAACACAGCCCGTAAAAAGTTCCGGGTTGTGCGGTTTTGAAAATGTGTGGAACCCTACTTATGCTCAACAAGAAGTCGGGCAATGGATTGAAGATGCCTGCCGCTGGCTTGAATCAGGTACAATCCGTTGGGCGCGTCGGTAGGTATAGAAAATCGATGCTTTTGAATCCCAGAATTGAAGGCCACGTTGTAAACGGAAATAGCCCGTCCTGTCAAGTCACGAAGGGTCAGTTGAAGTTGGTCAGGTTGATTCAGTTCAAACTCTATCATGAAGAAATCTGAGGCTGGATTGGGATAAATGTGCATATTTTGCACAGAAACCGGTCGATCGAAAATGCCGGTTGATCCACCGCTCCCGACGAAACCATGTACATCGGCCCTGTTCCTTGGCTGAAGTTTCCAGTTTGAGAAATTAAAGGTAAGAATGCCACGAATGAAATTAAGTCGCTGCCTAAATGTTAGGGAATCCGTGTTGAAATTTTGACCCAGGTCTAAGCTCGACAAGGTAACACCGCCCCGAACCCTGAGTCCCGCCGAGGAAATGGAATCTGGATAAATCAGGAATTCTCCGAAATTACTGGGTGCGTCGGGGTTTTGGTTCACCACATATTGATTCAGGAACTCGATGAGCATCGACTCATAAGCTTCAGTGTAATTGTAGCTTCTCGCCATGACGGAGTCGATGGGTAGTTGCACGGGAATATAAGGTTGACCACTACCCAAAAATTCATAGGCCAATACTTCAAGAGTGGTGATTCCAAAATCTTCCAGCACCATGGCCGACGTAATCCGGATACTGTCGCCTCTCAATCGGGTGTCGATGTCGGTCGATCCCAGGTTATCGGGACGTACAGTGATTCCGCAAAATGCATCACGTCCGTCCTGGAAAATAATGCGTCCGTAGTCGGTGGGACTCAGGGTCGACATCAAACGCCCTCTCAAATCCATACCCGTCAATATCGTTCCGTCATAGATAGAACGACCGCTTACATAAGGCGTTTCTTGAATTTGGGAAATTCTGATGATTCCTCCGTTCACAATTCGCAACAGACCAAAGCGCTGAACGGTATCCGGGCTCACGGCCGTGTTGCCCTGATTATCGATTGCCCGGATGAAGTAACGGATGTACCCCAGATTCTGTGTGAGTACCGATCCAGGAATAACGGCAGAGAACGAATCAACCGCGACTGTCGTCATGGAAACGGAATCGTAGGGTGTGCCACTCAAACCGGGTGCAAAAAATAACTTGGCAGAAGTCACAGAACCGTCAAGGTCGGTGATGCGTGCGGCTATCGTAACGGGCTGTGCAACCGCTGGAACCATAGGATTGGCCGTCATATTGGCCACAAAAGGTGGAGAGGCAGTGACCGGGCCCAAATCTGTGGGAATCAGCGGCACAATTTCATACCTCGGATACAAGGTTAAGAAATTGGTTTCGGTGATGACCCCCCGAATATACTCAAACGCTTTTCCTTGCTGTACGAAAACAGTTGCCTGCGGATTGGGCGGTGTTGAGGCGGTTGATGAAATAAAGGGGGGTCTAAAATACCTTGAGGCATCGCGAACATTCATTTCGGCACCCGAAGCGTCACGTACGAGCCATGAGACCCTACCCCCGCCGAAAATGCTAACCCCGGTCACCAAAACATTATTTAGCTGTACATACATGCCTTCATAGGGCTCACCGGTTGGCTTTTGTATGGCTTGGGGAATGAATGGATTGCCGGGATTGAATTGCATAAACTGGTTCACACTCGTCGGCCGGGGAGCGGGAAGCGATGCTGAAAAGCCAACGACTTGTGTGGCCACAGGAATTAAGTTGATTTGTGTTTCGCCCGAATTGGGGCTTGCATCTTGATATTCAGAAACAACTCCCGTACATTCAACAATATTGCCGGGTTGGAAATTGTTGAAGAATCCGGTTGCTGATGAATCCGCAATTAAGGGTAGGCGTACCAGAAGTCCGCGCCATGCATTATCGCTTAAACCATTCGTGTCGACCAAATAAGTGGCTTTCCAGTTGGGACTCAGTGCGTGGTCACGGGGATTGTAGATTACCAATCCGCGTACCCGAACCGTATCGCCCAAATAGCGTGAAAGAGTCCGGCCCGTAAGTAGTGTGTCGGGATGCACAAACTGTATGCTGTCGATGCTCCGAAGAGGGTAGTTTTGTGCTTGTACATCACGCAAGGCTGGAAGACTTAGTAGAACGGCGAAGAGGACTGTGGTACGATTAGGTGTCATATTTTAAATTTAGGCAAAATTGACCTTTTTCCCCGAAATTAGCAACAGAAGATTACCGACATTTTGGAAAGTTGATGATATGGTCAATTTTACTGCACTTTATCAAAATTTAATATAACAGACACAATATGAATACTTACTATTGTATCATTGATATAATCGTATTTAACATCCGACAATGCTCGAGTTTGTTAAGCATGTACTTCAAGGCGTCAACTTCGACAAGGGGTTATTCCGTAAGGAACTGATTAAGAACTTATCGCTAATAAGTCCATCTGAAAAGAAAAGGCACTACTCCTAACCTGGTGTCTTTCTCAGTTCTCACAACATTACGACGTATTCATAGAAGCTTTTCGGTTATAAAAAGCCAGGTCAAATTCCTGGGATTGAAGCCGTAAGATGACCCTGCATATTGACTTGTTCAAAAGTCAACCCGAATTCAGTGTTGAACCCGGGTTGACTATAAAAAAAATTAATCACCAATTTATCACTGATTTTGGGGTTCGAACTAATGCAATACCATCCTCAAAACGGAATTCAGCCCTTCACCGGATGAAATCGATATGATGTACAAACCTGCCGATAAATCTTCGAGGGTCAACTGAAGTTGCGGAACACCAAAGAGCCAATTTGCTTTGTGTACTATTTTTCCAGCAAGGTCTAAAACGGTGACTTCAGAGAAAGAATGGGTCAGGTTTCGATGCAGGTTTACCACTCCCGTCCCAGGATTCGGGAAAAGGGTATATCGAACTATATTCGGCTCACCCCTACCGGAAGTCAGGTCACGGGTAGGCTGGCCCTGTCTCAATCCATTGGTTAGAAGGTCGCAGGTCAGTCTCGACCGGATAAAGTCATCTGAGCTGATTCGGTTTAAGATTAATTCCGATTCCAGGGTTCCGGTACAGGTCCAGTACGAGCGCGCTGATTCTACCCAACCATCCCTATTTGGATTCTGCAGTCTGTTGAGCACGATCAAAGCCTCTGGCAAGCGGGTAGCGGATCGCAACACATGCGCTTTGCGCAATTGTAGTCGCCCCACCTCCCCCGACCAACCCATCTGGGGATAAGATAACCGATGATCAATCTCCTGCAGTACCCAATTGACGGGCAGGTAATTCATCGTTGGGTAATCGCCCGTAGTTTCTGCCAACTGCATCAAACCATCCGAGGTGCCCTGTATCATCGCCTCTAGCAGCCCTGTCAGAATGATGCGGTCGATTTCATTCCAGGATAAAGTCTGGCTTCGGGTCGATAAAAACAAGTTGTTGCACCGGGAAAGTGCGTTCATTCGATCCAATAGGGATGGATTCGGTTGTGAAAAACCCGCTGCGATCGCTAGTGCTTCCTGTTTTAATGGGATGGATCGACCATTGAGGTTGATTATCCGGGTGCTCCTGAGGGGGGTGATTTGTATGGCAAGAGGATGCGGTAATTGTCGACCTGAGCATAGTCCTGTTACAGAAAAACCGCCCATTCCCACTGGATGAACCGGATTTCCGTCCCAATCAACCACTTGCCAGGCTTGCTGAATGTGTGTGGCGGGCATGTGGTTACCCGAAACATCAATTCCGTACACCGACAAGCCTAGCGGGTTCAGGCAATGAATGGCCTGACCCGATAGCATTCCCTGCACATAAATTTGGCTTCCTGAAAAATTGTTGCCACCTTCCCTTAGATTTATCCAATCCGGCTCTTCAAGGTAAATGGCTCGCTGGTTGAACCGGAGGTCATTGCGGACATCAGCGGATAGGGCCAGATGGGTGTTACCTGCATAAATCCCGGTCTGGTTGTAGCGGATGGACGCGCAACCTGCGGTCAACTGAAGAGAACCGAATGCCATCACCCCTGTGTGGTGACTATCAATCCGCGACTCGGTGATGGCCAATTGTGCGCCATGCTGTCCCATCACATGGATACCGTGGTGTCCAACTGAGATTTCACTGTTCTGAACCCGACTAACACCTTCAATATCATATCCTCTCCAGAATGTATGGTTGTTGCGCGCCGCACATGATGTAAATTGTACCGACTTGCCATGTGTTTCCACAGCAGTGCGGTTGTTGTGAAACCTGGTATGGGTTATTCTGAGGCCTCGAACTGCTCCTATTTGCATCGATGTTATGGCTCGTTCCCCGTTTTCAAACTGACATCTAGTAATCTGAATCGAGGGCTGGCCGTACAGCCACAAACCGCGGTGTGAGCGGATTGTATCCCCGGTCAGGCAGGATCGGTTTAAATGCGCAGGCCCCATCAACTGCAAACGGGATGTGCCCTCCAGCCGAATGCTGCCCTGATCAAGGGTGAAATAAGCGTTTGATTGAAGTACGTTCCAATCCGAAAGCAAGCGTGCCCTGAGTTGGCCTAACCTACTGCCCAATAACTCAATTCCGCTATTACGACCAAAAATCCAAGCCGGGCCCCCTGCCCAACCAGTGGTGTCGTGATTGATAACAATATGTCCGTTGCCCTGAAACCCGAATCGTGCGCTATCACCAAGCAATACCCTGCCGCGGATCTCAAGGATAGAAGAATCACCCACGAGCACAATTTCGGCGCCCGCATGTACTTCCAAAACACCATCTTTTTCGATGATGATACGGCTACCGTTGTTGACGATGAGTCTGGAGCCCCGGGAGAGAATGAGCCGACTGCCACCCCGGAACGACCAGGTGGCGGATTGCTGTATTCCGGGCAGTACATCGCCCAGCGTAATTTGTCCACCAGCCGACACTAGGATGCTCGGGTCGGTGCACGAACCATCAACCGTACAGATCAGATTCGAATTCGGAATCGGGTATTGGCCCCTCAGGGAGTCGGCCGATGTATGAGAGAACCACAGTGGTTGCCATCGGTTGATGCCTAGATGCCCCAGACCTGTAATGTGGGAGGGCCAGGTTCTTAAGTCTCGGTTCAGGGTGTGTGTAAGCCGAAAGTTCCGGTTGTGGATTCCAAAATTAACAGTGGAATCGAGCGTTCGGGGCAGACCGGCTGTTGTATAACCGCTTTGGTGACACAACTGATTGACCCTGAGTTGCCGCATCAGATATGGGTACAGGAAAGCGTGGTGGCTGTTGCGGTTGTCGACATCGGGTGCGCCGGAAAGGCTGATGTACCCTTCAAACCCAGCTGCTGGTTCTACGGGCTGTGGCAAACACACACCGACCGCTGGAAATGGGTTGCCGGGAACATTCAGGGAACTGTAGGTGCTCACGAAGCCGTGTTGCATAATTTGTTCGCGTCGACTAAAAAAACCACTCCTGTTCAAATCTACCGTATAGGTAAAGTCGCCCGCCACGTAGTCGAGTCCATCCATCGGACGGGTGGCATAACGTGCCACTATGGCACCCTGATTGACTTGAATGTTGTGTTGGATGAGCTGTTGCAGGACACGCGTCTGCAGGACACTATGGGTGATTGAACGCAGAAGGGCCACACTCATTATTAGGGGTGCTTGAGTCGGTTGCTGTGCCGCCAGAATTTGGGCCGACTTCATGAGTTTGAAGATGCGTAAAACAGAACCGGTGTAGACAAGGTAAGCTACGGCAGCATCCAGCAGGTTGTTGATCAGGGGATCGCCACCCGAGTATAGTAGATTTCCCGATGGGGCTGAAGGTGCATGCGGTGCCACATAGCCTTCCAAGCGCATTAAATACATACCCGTGACGCCATTTGATCGATAGTTTTGGTTGCCAATTGGTAAAGGCACGGCACCGGGTACCCAAATTTCGCGGCTGATGTAGATCAGGCGATCGCCAGGATTGAGCCAAGGAGCTGTCAAACTGGTATCGGCTTGTTGTTGCACACCAATAACACTTCCATTGGTGACGGCCATATTGCGCGATTGCAGTGGCATGCCCAGCTGGTCGAGGTAGTTCACCCACTGAAGATGGGTTGTGCGGGCTGTGGTGTCGTGGTGATACACAAGCATCTGCCTGGCCGCGGGTGATTGCAAAACGTGATTCAACAAATCAGCAATCAGGTCGGTACTTCCTGAGATGTTGAAACGATCCGCTAAGTCGAGGAGGGTATACTGACTGCCCAGAGGTATATTAGCGCCCCTGTGGGGGGTGGCAAAGGTGGTGAAGAGGCTTACGCCGTGGCAACAGCCGCTATTTTCCATCTCCTTCAGTGCTGTCCGTGCTATGAGTCCCCCCATGCTGATGCCCATGCATTCTATAGAAACCGAATTTGTAGAATTCAACATACGGGACTTGATTTGCTCCAACAGGGAAATAAGTGCCCGGGCATTGCTGCGTATGTCGGCTCGGTTGGTCTGGAAGTCGACGAAAATCAGATCGTAGCCATCGTGCCGTATCGAATCAAGGTAGTCGACCAGGGGGACTAGATAGCTTTGGTTGTCTGAGGCGATACCTGAACTGAATGCATTCCAGTTGAAACGCCCGAATCCGGAGGCTAGATCTCCGGGCACCTCAGATGGATTGCCCTGAACAAATGCCTCCGCCTCAAAGCCCTCCACCAACACATATGGTCGACGCAGTTGCTGGCCATTTCCCTGTCCGTATTTGATATAAGCGGAGGCTTTTCCGTCGGTGTAGCTAGATAAGGCACCGCAGTTCGGGGTCCCACTCAGCAGGATCTCGTCAGGATTACCCATACGAAGGGTCACCACCTGTATCTGCGCCATGGAAGGCTGCATCAGCAGGTCTTGTTCGTCGCTCCCCTTCAGCCGTCCGCAGATATTTTTCACACCATCGGTGGAATAATTGATCAGAATGTTTTGTCCTGCTTGCAGCTGTCGATAGCCCTGTCCATCCCCAAAGTCAACCTCCAATCTGGTGCCGTTCCACACGCCCTGCCACAATTCGGGTGGGAGCTGAACGCGTAGTGCCTGTCCGGGCAACCGATAGGCCACACGCTCGGTGGCCACGAGCATAAACAAGGCTCTCGAAACCGACCATAGGGCTAATGTTTGGGCATTATTAAACCGCCAGGGTGTGGTTACTATGGTATACGCGGAATTGGGGAGCGTATCGAGATAGACGGTATCGTTCATTGGCAGGGTTCCCAATCCCAGGCGATAGCGGTCGATCGCGGCATCGTGGTACACATATGCGCTGTCGAATGCTCCGGGTGCAATCTCCCGAAATGGGACGTGCAGGGCTGCCAGAATCAGGTCGTGACTCCGTTGCCGGCCGGCCGGCGGCAGCCAACGCGTCGAACCGTATATGGCTTCCCCGGCTAATTGTCGCAGGGAATCGGTCCTGATAGGAAAATGAGTCCCATAACTGCCCGGTCGGAGCAGACGGTGCATATCGCAGTATTTGTCGAAATCAGCGGTGTCTTGTCGACTATAGCTATAAGCATCTGGGTCGAGCCCTCTTGTATTGCGCATCAGGCTGAGTGGACTCCGATCAATGAGAATGCCCTCGGGCACATATGGTTGCAGCAGCTGGTATCGATTGATGTGGGCCGTTTCAAAGGCAGTTTGGGCCAATATGGGCCCTGCTGTGAGGCAAAATAAGTGCCACACAGCAAATTTTATGATAGATTTGCCGTACATGATGTTTGGATTTTAGGTGAAACAGAGATCCAGGGTCATGGCAGCCCCACCTCCATGGGGCTGTTTTTTTTATGTGAATCGCCCTGCTGGGGTCGCCTACCCCGACGGTTGGGTGATGGGTCACATTTCCGGGGGCACATACCGATCCAGTTCGGCTACACACCGGTGTTTGGCCTCGTGAATAAATATAGGGCCCTAAGGGGATGGGTCATGGTCCACCCCCGGAATCATGTGACGTATGGATTGGTCTTTAGTCAACCCTAAGGTTCAAAGGCCAATAATTATAAATCCTATTGCGGATCAGGGTGGGTCTACGAACAGCATCTTCGATTGTTTTTTTCGGTGGCTGAGAGCCGCCCCTTCCAGTCCGGTCGTATAGCCCGCTGGCAGTGAGTCGATCCACAGGGTGTAGTATTCGGGAGGCTGAGGCAATTCGAGCCATGTCCGAATGGTTCCTGTACTATCGGTACGAAGGTGGGTCCATAGAATAGGCTGGTGAAAAGGAGGCAGCCCACCCTCCCGATAGATTCCGATTCTCATAGCCTGCACAGTTTTTATCGCTCCTCCCTTTTCCCACACCGTAACGTGTAACTCGACTTGGTAGGGCGGACCATCGCGACTGCACCCAAGTAAAATATAGGGCAACAACAGGTAGATCAAAAACTTTTTCAGGCTTGCGTACGATACTGAATTGCCTAAAAAATAAAGTTCATGGGGTCTTTGGGTAATCATGACTCAATCTTTTATTCAAAATTAAGACCGGCCTCTCTATACCCCAAATCCAATTTGCCTTTTGTCGGATGCACAAAAAAAAACATCAAGAACACAAAAAATAATTTAATTCTATTCTTGCACATAGTATGCATGCATAGTATATTTAGCACCCTTATCAAACCCAATAGTGCTGCATGTACAAACCCCGAAAAACCGTTTGCTCCGTTGCTAGAATGGCCTGGATGAACATCTCCCGTATGTACAACAGCGAGGCCCAGGCCTATGAACTGAGTACCTCAGCTGCTTTCCTATTGCTTCATTTGGGGGAGGAAGGCACGCAAGTGGGACAACTCGCAGGCCTGCTCGGCATGGAAGCGTCGAGCATGACCAGGATCCTGCGCAGCATCGAAAAAAGGGGTTGGGTCGTGCGCAGCCGACAGAATGAACAGGATCGCAGGGAAGTCAAGTTGATGTTAACCCCGGAGGGACAAGCCGCACGGCAGATTGCACGGGATTATGTAAGAAAATTTAATAGACATGTACAGGATCTCGTTTCGGAACACGATCTGCAGGCCTTCTACCGGGTGAGCGATGCCATTCAGCGGGTGGTGCAACAGACCCTGCTCCCCGATACCATCCTCCAATCCCAACTTTGAACCCCTTCCCAGCCATGAAATATTCCATAAACCATGCCACCGTGCTCGGATCGGGCATCATGGGATCACGCATCGCTTGTCACCTTGCCGGCGTGGGCATACCAGTTCTTCTACTCGACCGCGTGTATGAAGCCGCTCCGGATGCGCCAGCCGGCATCCCCGTCAACCGAAACCAGATTGTTGAGGACTCTCTCCAAGCCGCCATCAAGAGCAGCCCCTCCCCGCTTTATCACTCTTCATTCGCCAAACGCATACAAACCGGCAATTTTGAAGATAATTTGGGGGGAATCGGTCAGAGTGATTGGATTGTTGAAGTCATCGTAGAGCATCTTCCGGCCAAACAGCAGTTGTTTCATAAAATCGAGCCCCATCGTAAGGCAGGGAGCATCATTTCATCGAATACCTCCGGCATCCCCATACAATTGATGAACGCCGGAAGAACAGAGGATTTCCGTCGTCATTTCTGTGGAACCCATTTTTTCAACCCGCCCCGCTATCTGAAGCTGCTGGAGATTATTCCTGGTCCGGATACCGACCCATGGGTGGTCGACTTTATGCTGGATTTTGGATCACGCATTTTGGGAAAGACAACGGTTCTTGCCCGCGATACGCCCGCATTCATCGCTAACCGTATGGGTGTGTTCGGTATAATGGCTCTGCTTAATACTATGGAACGGACCGGGCTCAACATCACAGCGGTCGATCAATTGACCGGACCCCTTGCAGGGCGCCCCAAGTCGGCCACCTTCCGCACCTGTGATGTGGTGGGCATCGACACCCTCGCACGGGTGGCCAAAGGGGTCGCTGAGCATTGTGCAGACGACCCTGACAAACATCTGTTTTCCTTCCCGCCATTCCTCGAACACATGCTTGAACAGCAGTGGCTGGGGGATAAAACGGGACAGGGTTTCTACAAAAAAACGCGCTCAACCGATGGCGGAAAGAAAATTCTGGCCCTGAACCTGAAGTCACTCGAGTACGAGGAACAAGCCAAAACCAAGTTTCCCCTGCTCGACCCGATCCGACAGGAAGAGAACCTGACCAAACGACTGCCATTATTGGTACAGATGCCGGACCAGGCAGGCGAATTCTACCGCATCAATCTATCGCATATGTTTCGTTATGCTTCGCTGCACGCCATGGAAGTGGCGGAAGAATTGTATCGCATTGACGACGCTATGATGGCTGGATTCGGCTGGCAAATGGGGCCCTTTGCGAGTTGGGACGCCGTTGGGGTGCAGCAAATGATTCAGCTGATGAAACTCTACGGCACTCCCCCCGCTATATGGGTCGATGAAATGTTGGACAGGGGATGTGATACCTTTTATCGTTTCACAGCGGAGGGCAAGGAGGTATACCAACCCTCCGCGGGAAGCTACTTGCCCGTCCCCGGAAGTCGCAGTGTCGTGCGCCTCGAGCTGCTGCGTGGCACAAATACCCTGTGGAAAAATGCAGGATGCAGTGTAATCGACATCGGCGAAGGCATATTAAATCTGGAGTTCCACACCAAGATGAATACCCTAGGCAGTGAGATCATTTCGGGTTTTCACCAGGCTGTTAACCGTGCCGAAAAGGATTTCAGGGGATTGGTGATCGGCAACGAAGGAGAAGTATTTTCGGCTGGAGCCAACCTCGGAATGGTATTTATGCTGGCTGTAGAGCAGGAATACGAAGAATTGGACATGGCGATCCGGGCATTTCAGCAATTCACCATGCGCGCCCGCTATAGTTCCATTCCGGTTGTGGTGGCCCCGAGGGGACTCACACTGGGTGGGGGTTGCGAATTGACGTTGCACGCGGATGCGGTACAGGCCGCGGCCGAGACCTATATCGGACTCGTGGAATTGGGAGTTGGTGTCATTCCGGGAGGCGGGGGTACCAAAGAAATGGCGCTTCGGATCTCGGACCGCCTGCAAACCGGAGAAGTGCCCTACGCGCCCCTCCAAAAGGCCTTTATGAACATCGCCACCGCCAAAGTGGCCACTTCTGCCTATGAGGCATTTGACCTCGATTATCTGCGAAGGGGCGACCGGATTTCAGTGAATGAGCGCACCCACCTGACGGAAGCCCGTCAGCTGGCCATCGATCTGGCGGAAGCTGGCTACTGCAAGCCAGCGCCACGCAAGGATGTAATGGTGCAGGGACGAGGCGGAATGGCGCTCTTCATGGCGGGAATCAATGGAATGAGAATGGGAAATTACATCTCCGATCACGACCGCAAGGCAGCTACCAAGCTGGCCTATGTCATTTGCGGTGGAGATTTGTCGCAGCCCCAGCCGGTCTCCGAACAATACCTCCTCGATCTCGAAAGAGAAGCCTTCCTATCACTGCTCGGTGAAAAAAAGACCCTCGAACGCATACAATCCGTACTCAAAACTGGCAAACCTCTCCGAAACTAACCGATTATGAATGCTTATATAGTAGCAGGATTCCGCACCGCTGTTGGCAAGGCCGGCAAGGGTGGATTTCGATTTATGCGGCCGGATGATCTTGCCGCAAAGGTCATTCTACATCTCCTCGCCGAAACTCCCGAGCTTGATCCACTTCGGGTAGACGATCTCATTGTTGGAAACGCTGTTCCAGAGGCTGAACAAGGCATGCAAATGGGCAGAATGATTGCCTTGTTGTCGCTGCCAAGGGAAGTGCCGGGAATGATAATCAATCGCTATTGCGGGTCGGGATTAGAAGCAATCGCCTTGGCCTCTGCCCGCATTCATTCGGGACAGGCCGACTGCATCATCGCCGGTGGCACCGAATCGATGAGCCTGGTGCCTGTTATGGGGTGGAAAACGGCCCTCAACTACGACATCGCTGCATCGCACGCCGATTACTACACTAGTATGGGACTCACCGCAGAGGAGGTTGCCCGGGAGTACGGCATTGCCCGGGATGAACAGGATCAATTCGCGCTGGAATCGCACCGAAAGGCTATTGAAGCAATCGAATCAGGACGTTTTCGGCAAGAAATTGTGCCTGTAGAGGTGGAGGAAATCTATGTGGACGAGCGTGGTCGCAAGAATCGTCGTAGTTGGGTGGTGGATACTGATGAAGGTCCGAGAAAGGATACGACCACCGAAGCACTGGCGCGCTTGAAGCCTGCGTTTGCTCAGGGTGGTACAGTCACAGCAGGGAATTCATCGCAGACCTCCGACGGTGCCGCCTTCGTGATCCTGATGTCGGACCGGATGGTGAATGAACTCAACCTCAAACCCGTGGCACGCATGTTGTCGTATGCAACACGGGGAGTGGAACCCCGACTAATGGGCATGGGACCGGTGGCGGCTATCCCTCTGGCACTGAAGCAAGCCGGTCTGAGTCTACAAGACATTGAACAAATTGAACTGAATGAAGCCTTCGCAGCCCAAGCCCTCGGTGTAATTCGTACGCTGGATCTGGATACGAACCGCATCAACCCCAACGGTGGTGCCATTGCTCTTGGCCATCCACTGGGTTGCTCCGGTGCGAAGCTGAGCATTCAGTTATTCAATGAAATGCGGCGACGCAAACAACGCTACGGGCTGGTAAGTGCCTGCGTGGGCGGTGGTCAGGGCGTAGCCGGCGTATTCGAGCGACTCTCATAAACTTACAATACCCATGGAACCTGTTAAAACCCCCAAAACATCCCCCAAATCCGTCCGTGTGGGCGGCTCCTTTTTGTTCCACACCCCCGCCCCAGCGGATGTATTCATCCGTGAAGATTTTTCCGAGGAGCAGCTGATGATGCTCCAGGCCACCCGCGATTTTATGAAAACCGAAGTGGAGCCACACCTGGCACGCTTTGAGGAAAGCGACTACCCGCTGGTGGAGGCGCTGATGAAGAAGGCGGGTGAACTCGGCTTGTTGTCGATCAGCGTGCCCCAGGCATATGGAGGTTTGGGAATGGGTTTCAATACAGCTATGCTCGTATGTGAAGAAATCAGCAGCCTGACAGGTTCATTGGCCACGGCTTTCGGTGCGCATACCGGTATCGGCACCCTTCCTGTTCAGTATTACGGAAGCGATTACATCCTCCAAAAGTTCCTGCCCAAGGTGGCAAGTGGGGAATGGATTTCATGCTATAATCTCACCGAGCCCAACGCGGGCAGCGATGCCAATTCAGGCAAGACACAGGCTGTTCTGAATGCAGCGGGCACCCACTATGAGATAACTGGACAAAAAATATGGATCAGCAACGCCGGGTTTGCAGATGTATTTATTGTGTTTGCGCGTATTGAGAATGATAAGAATCTGACAGGATTTGTCTTTCATAAGGATGAGGTGACGGGTTTAACCCTCAACCAGGAAGAGCACAAACTGGGCATTCGGTCCTCATCAACGCGACAGGTATTCTATGACAAAGTATCGATTCCGGTAGACCAGATGTTGGGGCCGCGTGACGGGGGTTTCAAGATTGCGGTGAATGTACTGAATGCGGGGCGCATCAAATTGGGTGCCGCCGTGTTGGGGGCCTGCTTTAAGGTAATCGGTTTCGCCGCTGCCTATGCCAATGAACGCAGGCAGTTTGGCAAGCCCATATCGCGCTATGGGGCCATACAGCAGAAGTTTGCCGATATGTCGATGCTCGCATATGGTGCCGATTCGGCTTTGTATAGGGCTGGACAGGATATCGAGGATCTGCAAAATGAACTTATGGCGTCGGGTATGGACGAGGCTACCGCCAAATTAAAGGGTATGGAACAATACGCCGTGGAGTGCGCGATTTTGAAGGTATTTTGTTCGGAGGCCATTGCCCTGGTGGTTGATGAGGGGGTTCAGATTTATGGGGGTATGGGCTACTCGGCCGACACACCCATGGAGGCGGCCTACCGCGATGCCCGCATCAGCCGAATCTACGAGGGTACCAATGAAATCAATCGTATGCTGATTGTGGATATGCTGATGCGAAAGGCCATAAAGGGGGAACTAAACCTGTTCGGGGCTGCGAAGAAGGTGGCTGCGGAACTGATGGAAATACCCGATTTTGGCGCCACATCTCCGGAAGGTTATTTAGAGGACGAAATGCAGGTGTTGGAGAAGCTCAAAAAGGCGGTGCTGATGGTGGCTGGCGCTGCGGCACAGAAGTATCAGGCCAAACTGGCCGATGAGCAGGAGATTTTGATGCACCTGGCGGATATGGCCATTGAGATTTATGTGTTGGAATCAGCACTGCTGCGCACCATCAAATTACAGGAGCGCTGGGGCGCAGAAGTTTGTGCCGAACGATATGGCATGACAATCTGCCTGCTGCACCGTGCGGCAGATTCTTGTAATCGCCACGGCCGTGAAGTAATTTATGCGTTATCCGAGGGCGATGAGCAGCGGATGATGCTGTTGGGCCTCAAGCGTTTTTCTCGTGTGGAGCCTGTTGATTTGAGGACCCTGCGCCGCAAAGTTGCCGAAGTTGTCTTGTCGCAGAATAAATACCCCTTCGCCACATAGGGGAAACTATTTAGGCAGTGCATGGGCTTTGGAAAAACCCTTGTGATTGCGTTTTTTGTGTTAGAATATGGAGGGAATAGTTGTGCCCACTTGTGTGAATGGAGCAAGCTTGACCAAACTATGATTTCGAACGCGCTCTGGAAGTTACACTGAATTGGTGGGTGGTGCCCGACAAAGTGTGGGCCGTGCGGCTGTAGTCGAGCCGAAATCGCTTGGTATGCAATGCAAATCCCCATGCAAATCCGCTGCTTCCGGAGCGCATGGGCAGGGTCAATTCCTTACGGCGCTGATGGTTGTAGGAGAACTGGAATTGCAGGTTTTTGGAGAGTAGCAACTCGCTTTGCAGCACGAAGTGACGAAATGTTTCGTCAAGCCAGGGTGTGCCGCTTTTTTGGGATTCTGCCTCCTCGGTAAATAAAAGCTGCGGGTTGTACCAGGTGTCGGACGGATCAGAATAGCGTAGATTCCAGTTGTGCAGGTTATGCATAACTAACCCCCAACGTAAAGGCATATGTTCAAGTCGGTTGGATATACTAAGTTGAACGTCTGATGGAAGTCTGCCATTGGTTGAAAGTGGGGAATATGACCACAGCGTGGTACCAAAATTTCTGAATTGAAGAGCCAATTGGGTACGGCCGGAGGTGTCCTGCCAGCTGGCACCCATGTCGAGGGCTACCCCACCGGAGGAATAGCTGTAGAGGAATGATCCGATGTATTTGACCGAACCCCCTGCAGTGAATTGTTTCGCGAAACGGGTTCCCCATCCCCCTTGCAAAACAATTTCGTTGGCACTGAATTGGCCAAGGGAATTGCCAGTAGGATCAGTTCGTTCGAGTGAGCCGTAGTTGATGAATCCTGCAGAGTATAGAAATTTTCCCCTTGTTTTGGGTGATTCGCGTAGGGTCACAGCCTGACCGGCCCGGATATCGGATACGTAGTTAACCACGCTCAACCCAAGAAGTCCGGTTGGAGCGTCGGCAATGAGGGATGGGTGCCATGCCGAAAGGTGCACTTCGCTTTGGCTGACCGCTGGAGCCACGCCACCCAATGCATTCAGGCGGGCACTGGTGGGTAGATTCAGAAAAGTAAAAACGGTCGGCCTATTGGGTTGCCCTGCAACGGTTGAGACGTTCAATAAGCCGGTGAGGAGTAAGGCACAACCAAAAATGGAATATTGTATGAACTTTGGAGATGTAGATTGCCTTATAGTTTGCCTCATATCAGGGTGCTTGTACTGGAATGGGGCCGAGTGTGAGTATGTTCGAGAAATTCCCCTTACGGTCGCGAAGACGAAGTGTTAGGCGGGCTGTGTCGACCACTACGCCCGGGCGGCGGTAGGTGGGCACAACTTTCAGATTTATTTCCCCGTATATCTGTTTTTTTTGTCCGGGCGGTGTCACATCGGGTAGTGAGAAGGGGTACACAACAGGTGGAAAAACCGGTACTCCCTGTCGTGTGTCGGTAACAGTAAAATCCGTATCGCCTGCTGCCTTTCCCAGATCGCCGTCACCATCCTCGTAATAGACCTTGAGGTATAGAGTATCCACACCCTCGCGAAGACTATCGGGATAAACTTCGAGCAGTCGAATGGCAGGCACTTCATCGAAATAGCCCGCTGGGTCGCAGGAATTGAACGCAATCAGTACCAGAACGGCCCATACTGTTCGTGGGAAACGAAATGTATATGAAAACGACATCTTCGGAATTCTACCGAAAAAATGAGACATAAGCACAAAACTACAACTGCGGTAGTATTATTGCGCATGCCCGAATCAAAATCAGGTAGAAATGGCTTACCGAATGAAGGGGTCGCTTGTATCGCCGTTTTGGAGCAATTGATTGACGGGTATCATTCGCCCACAAATCAGGAGGTGCTGAGCCTCTTCCGATTTCAAGCGCTGCACAACCGTGTTTATTCGGCTTATCTGAAGGCACTCAAGCTCAATCCCGAAGAGGTGCGCACTGTGAATGAAATCCCCTGTCTACCCGTATCCCTGTTTCGCAACCACCGGGTGAAGAGTTGGAATTTTCGAAGCGATGCAGTCTGGAACAGCAGCGGCACCTCTTCCCAAATCCCGGCCCGACATTTTGTGGATTCTTTGTCGCGCTTCCATCGGATCAGTCGCCGCATTTTTGAACAATGCTACGGCCCCTGTGTGGATTGGATTTTCATCGCCTTGCTCCCCTCTTATCTGGAGCGCCATAATTCGGGGCTGGTTTGCATGGTTGATGGACTCATGGCAGCGGGTGGTCACCCCTTGAATGGGTATTTTTTGTATGATCATCAATTATTGGCAGAACAGTACCGCCGGGCGTGCGATAGCCATCGGAGGATCATGCTATTTGGAGTGGGATTCGCCTTGTTGGATTTGGCCGATCGCAATTTGATCGAGATGCGGCCCAATGATGTGGTGGTTGAGACCGGGGGCATGAAAGGTCGCGGACAGGAATTGGTGCGTGAGGCGCTCCACGACCGCCTTTGTAAGGGCCTCAAAACAGAACGGATTCACACAGAATATGGGATGACGGAGCTTAGCTCATCCACTTACTCCTGTGGTTCGGGAAGGATGAGTCCCCCGCCATGGATGAAAATTCGTATACAAAATCTGCACGATCCGCTGCAGAGTCTGGCCCCGGGCAAAACAGGAACAATAGATATTATTGACTTTGCAAACGTTCACAGTTGTAGTTTTATCAAAACTGATGACCTGGGTTGGGCGGAACCAAATGGTAACTTCCATGTGTCAGGTCGACGTGATGAAAGCGAATGGAGGGGGTGCAATCTGCTTTACCAGCTGGAATAAGGCTATTTTGTATGAATCGTGTAGGGGAACCTCCGCCTGGCGACATCTAGCAACTCTTATTTGGTCATAATGACGTGCATGGTTATTTTTGACCGAGTTAAAAGGCTATGAAAAAAATTATCATGCTCGGAATTGCAACCGTATTTGCTTTGTCTGGTTGCGAGACCACACCCCCTGCCGAGCCCCTGCCGACACCTTCACTCGAAAAAACGGTGATGTATGAAATTTATGTCCGAAATTTCTCGCCGGAGGGCACGTTCAGTGGGATTGTTCCGCGGCTTGACTCCCTGAAAGCGATGGGTATCAACACCGTTTGGCTGATGCCCATTCACCCGGTGGGTAAGGAACGTCGGAAGGGTACATTTGGGTCGCCCTATTCTATACAGGACTACTACAAAGTGAATCCCGAGTTTGGAACCGAACTGGATTTTAAAGCACTGGTAGAGGCTTGTCACAACCGCGGCATGTATCTGATCATCGACCTGGTGATCAACCACACGGCGTGGGACCACCCCTGGATAAAGGAACATCCTGATTGGTACACCCGCGGTGCTGGCGACACCATCATTCCGCCTGTGCCCGACTGGTCGGATGTGGCTGATCTCAATTTTGAAGAGTCTGCACTTCAGGATGAACTCATCCGGATGATGAAGTTTTGGATTAAGGAGTACAACATCGATGGCTACCGTTGCGATGTTGCTATGATGGTGCCCGATGCATTTTGGCGTAAAAGCATCGCGAAAATCAGGAAAATCAAGCCATTGATCATGTTAGCGGAGGCCTCTGGCAAGGAGTTTCATGAGGCTGGTTTCGATTTTTCCTATGGCTGGGAATTGTACAAGACAATGAAGGATATTTATAAACTCGACTCCTCGGCTTCCTTGTTTGCAGAAACTGCAATTGTTGAGGGGTCGAAGGCGGTAAACAATGGTCGAATTCTGCGGTTCGTGACGAACCACGATGAAACGTCATGGGACGATGTGCCCTTGAATTTGTTTGGAGGCCCAGAGGGTTCACTCACAGCCTTCACGGCCAGTTGCATGCTGCCGTCTGTTCCCCTGTTGTATAACGGACAAGAAGTGGGGCATTCCACGAAAATGAATCTGTTTGAACACAGTCCCATCGACTGGAGGGCGAACCGGGATGTCACCCTCGAATACACACGTATATTGGATTTGTTCCGCACCCACCGGGTTCTTCAAGATAAGGCACTGCGTTTTTGGTTATCCGATCACCCAGATGCGGTGGGGTATACCAGAGGCAGCGGCAACGAGGCGGTGCATGTTCTGGTGAACTTTCGCAACCGGGCAGTGGAGGTGGCTCTGCCTTCGGAATTGTCGACCAGCAGCTGGAAACTTTTGTTGGGCTCAACTCCTGCGTCTTCACCAGACCCGGCAGTTTCACCAACTCGTGTGACCCTTCCTCCCTATGCCAGATGCGTTTTTCAAACGGGTTCATAAGACTTATTTGGTTTTCATTCGAAAATTTGATTAATAATGTTCAATTTTAATTAAATAAATTTTTAATGTTATATTAATATATATGAGGCAAAAATGCCAAACTTTTCGGAAATTAGGAAACGCCGAGGAGATAGATGTTTCCGGTAGTCAACTGCGTATTGCAACGGACTGGGCCGAATTGTGGATTGAATCGCAGTGTCCTGAAATCATCCGTCTGCGCGCCGGGGAAAAGAACACAGAATGGCTGGATGGGGCAGATTATGCCCTGGTTGACCAAAAGACCCGGTCGGTGCCGGCGGGAAGATGGGTTGAGGAGGACAAGATTATGACTTTTACCACTTTAGAATTGAGGGTTGAAGTCCGGCTCAACCCAATTTCCCTTCGCTTGTTCAACCGCAGTGATTGTATGTTGTCGACCGACGCCGAGGATTTGGGCATGGGAAAGATGGGAAATACGTGGTACTACTATCGCAATCTTCCCATTGAGGAAAAAAACATCGGTTTGGGTGAGAAGACCGGAACCACCCTACGCAGAGGTCAGCGTTTCGTGCACTGGAACACAGATGCATTCATGTATGGAGCAGATGCCGACCCGCTTTATGTGTCGACCCCATTCTTTATGGGTGTACTGGACGGCGGAACCTATGGTCTGTTTTTGAATTCTTACGGCCGCACAGTATTTGATTTTGGCGCGGGTGATGCACGCCACAGTTGTGTGCAAAATGATCGCGGAGGTTTGGACCTGTTTTTTATGGTGGGTGACACACCGGCGGATGTACTGAGATCCTACATGCAGTTGACTGGACTGCCTCCGCTCCCACCACGCTGGGGCTTGGGCTACCAGCAGTGCCGCTACAGCTATTACCCAGACCGGAGGGCGTTGTCGGTGGCGTCGACCTTCCGCGCCAAAAAAATTCCGTGTGATGTGTTGTACCTCGATATACACTACATGGATCAGTACAAAGTCTTCACCTGGAGTGAGCATGATTTTCCAGACCCATCAGGATTTGTTGACCAATTGCGCGGAATGAATTTTCGCACCGTGGTTATTCTCGACCCGGGTATTAAGGTTGATCCAAATTATCCGGTGTATCAAAGAGGCCTCGCAAATGATGTGTTTGTTTGCTACCCAAATGGTCAGGCCTATTCGGGAGATGTGTGGCCGGGAACCTGCCATTTCCCTGACTTTACCAAACCTGAAACGCGCAGATGGTGGGGGGAAGAGATCAGAATATTGACTTTGATCGGTATTTCGGGTTATTGGAACGACATGAATGAACCCGCCACCTGGGGAAAACACCTTCCCGATACCCTGATTTTTGATCTGGAGGGCCAACATGGTACTCACCTCGATGCCCACAATGTCTACGGCATGCAAATGGCCCGTGCCACCGCCGAGGGCGTGCGCAGGGCAATGCCCGGGGAACGTGCTTTTATCCTGACCAGAGCTGGCTTCAGCGGAATACAACGTTATGCTGCGGTGTGGACAGGCGACAATACGGCCAGCGAGGAGCATATGCTGCTGGGGGTTCGGTTACTGAATTCTATGGGGCTCGCCGGTATTTCCTACTGTGGAATGGACATCGGGGGCTTCGTGGGCGAAGCATCCCCTGAATTATTTATTCGCTGGATGCAAATAGGATCGTTTTCTCCTCTTTTCCGCGGGCATAGTATGATCAATAGCCGCGACAGCGAGCCCTGGTCGTATGGTGAAAAGGCAGAAGAGATCAGCCGAAACTTCATTCGTTTGCGCTACAAGCTCTTGCCCTATTGGTATTCCTTATTTGAGGAAGCATCGCAATCAGGGCTACCGGTGTTACGAAGTCTCGTACTCACCCACCCGAACGACCCAAAAGTGTATGAATCAGAATGGACGCACCAGTTTATGGTGGGTCCGCATTTGTTGGTGGCCGCCGTAGGTTGTGAGCATCCATATCAAAAAGTGTACTTGCCTGAAGGACAGTGGCACCACCTTTTTGATGGCAGCATCTGGCAGGGTGGGCTAGAACATATTGTGGCAACTCCCATCGAGATTTTGCCCGTTTGGGTGCGTGCTGGCGCGATACTAACCCTACACTCCGCGGGTCAACACACCGAGGACCTCCCCGACTCCATCATGTATCTATATGTTTGGGGACGAACAAACGATCGGTGCATTACCCATTGGTATACCGACGATGGTTGCACTTTTGAACATGAAAGCGGGGTTTTTAAGCGTCGCGCAATTGAGCATGACGGGGTGCAGCGATGCCTTACCCTTTCAGCATCTGTAGGTTCGTTTTTGCAACCCTATTCCGATTTGCGCATTTATTTTCACGGGATTGATGATGCAAAACCCATGGCGGTGAACGGATTCACTACACATCAGGGAACTGAAGGTGTTCGCATGATCGACCCACTTCGGTCGTATGATCCTTTTAGTCCTGCCGACCCCCCGTTTCCCTGGCAACACCAAGATGTGCCATATATTCAAATTCCCTGGACTGATGACGCTATTGAAATTCGGTACTGATGGGAATGGTGACAGCAGGCGGTGGGATTAAGCTATTATTTGGCTTTATTCGTGTCGTACAATCTTCTTTATTTTCAACGTCTGAAAAAGGCGATAATCCCTCACAATCATGCAAAAGCCCAAACTCAGCTTTTGGAACATCTGGAACATCAGCTTTGGATTTTTCGGTGTTCAGATCGGATTTAGTTTGCAAGGTGCCAACACCAGTGGCATTTTTTCGGCCCTGGGTGCCGATCCGCACCAGCTCCCCCTCTTTTGGCTGGGCGCTCCGCTAGCGGGATTGGTGGTACAGCCCATTATTGGACTGATGAGCGATAAAAAATGGGTACGAATAGGTTATGGAATTTCAGTAGTAGGTCGCAGGATTCCGTTTATTTTGCTGGGGGCGGTAATTTCCATGATTGCCATGTTTCTGATGCCGAATGCGGAACATGTGGCCCATTGGATGTCGCCCCTCTTATTTGGGGCTTTGATGTTGCTGCTGATGGATACCTCATTTAACATTACCATGCAGCCATTTCGTTCGCTAGTGAGCGATATGTTGCTCGATGAGCAGAAGAATTTGGGCTACAGCATACAGAGTTTTCTCATAAATCTGGGGGCGATCATGGGATTCCTGTTGCCCTTCGTTCTGAGTTGGGCGGGCGTGTCCAATCAGCCCGATGCGGACGGTAAAGTGGCTGATTCGGTGATTTGGTCCTATTATTTCGGGGGAGCGGTATTGCTATTGGCCGTGTTGTGGACCGCCTTTCGCACCCGTGAATATCCACCTGAGGAATACGGACGCTACCATTCTAAGGAGGGCGCTGCACAGGCCGGGGAACGCCCAACTTTGGGTAGTGTGTTGTCGGGGATGCCCAGAGCCATGATTCAATTGGGTTTCACCCAATTTTTTTCATGGTTTGCCTTGTTTGTGATGTGGGTATACACAACCGATACAATAGCGGTACAGGTTTGGAAGGCCACAGACAGCACTTCATCGGACTACAACGAAGCCCGTAATTGGACCGGGGTTATTTTTGCGGTGTATAGTGTGGTGGCCGCTTTGTACTCCCTGGTAATTCCTTCGCTAGCCCAGCAAATTGGGCGCAAAGGGGTTTATGCATTGTCATTGGCTACGGCGGGCGTGGGACTCGCTTCGATGCGCTGGATTCATGACCCAAATTTGCTTTTCGGGGCCATGTTGGGTGTGGGTGTGGGATGGGCTGCGATTCTTGCCCTGCCTTATGCAATTTTGTCTTCGAGATTACCGCCTGCTCAAACCGGTATGTATATGGGCCTGTTCAACGCCACAATTACCCTGCCTCAAATTGCCGCAAGCTTGTTTGGTGGCCTGCTTTTTCAGTTATTGGGTAGTAGTAGTCCCAACATGATGGTAGTGGCGGGTGGCAGCATGCTCATGGCTGGAATCGGTGCATGGTTAATCGTTAAAGACCAAGACTGAACCTTAAGATGCTCAGTTATATTCACTGGAATCTGAATCCTTATGTTCTGCCTGGCGTTTTGCCGGTGCGCTGGTATGGTCTTTTGTTTATGTCCGGTTTCGTTTTCGGTTATTATATCATACAAAGCATGTATAGGCGGGAAGGGAAGGACTTGGCCGCCCTCGATAATTTGTCGCTCTATGTGGGTTTGGGTACGATCCTTGGCGCCCGTTTGGGCCATTGTTTGTTTTATGAGCCTGCCTACTACCTCAGTCATCCTATGCAAATGTTGTATATATGGGAAGGGGGATTGGCCTCCCATGGAGCCGTAATAGGCATCTTGCTCAGCACCTTTTTATATGGTCGGCGATATCCCCAGACCGATTTTTGGTTTGTGACCGATCGGTTGGTGGTTGTCATTGCCCTGGCCGGTAGCCTGATTCGTCTTGGTAATTTAGCCAATTCAGAAATATATGGATTGCCCACCTCGGTACCTTGGGCTTTTGTGTTCGAACGTCTGGGCGATGGGGTTCCACGTCATCCTACTCAATTGTATGAGTCGTTCTACTACATGATTTGCTTTTTTGTCTTGTATAATATCTATAGGGAAACCGATAAAGCGCAACAAAAGGGTTTTCTTTTGGGCCTGTTTATGGTGATGATTTTTGGATTCAGATTCATCATCGAGTTTTGGAAGGAGAATCAGGTGCCCATGGAAGTCGGATTTACTCTCAATATGGGACAAATGCTGAGCATTCCGGTGGTACTGGTGGGATTAGGGCTGATGTTGAGAAGCCGTGAATTCGCGTCCGAAAAGCCAACGAATACACTTAAAAAGGACGCAATACAAAAGTGATCAGCAGACCATTATGATTTTGGGAGTGTGACTAGCAGTCCACGCAGGAAGTCGGACGAGGCGCGCATGTCGACCGACAAAATCCGGTCGCCATTGAGTGTCGGGACCACCATTCGATAGGATTGACGGATTCGTTCGAGTGCTGGTGCGGTGGTGGTTCTACGCTCATCAATTGCCTGCGCGGCGGTCATCCACTCAACCCCCAGAATGATCCATAGGTTATCGATAATTTTGTGTAGGCGGACACCCGCGTTGGCGCCCATACTCACATGGTCTTCCTGTCCGTTGCTGGATGTTACGTTGTCGATGCTCGCCGGGATGGCCAATTGACGGTTTTGGCTTACCAATGAGGCCGCTGTGTACTGGGGAATCATAAACCCGGAATGTAGACCCGAATCGGCAGCCATAAAGGGAGGCAACCCCCTGGTACCCGATAACAGCTGAAAAGTACGCCGCTCGCTAATGGAGCCCAGTTCAACGAGAGCCAGAGCCAGATAGTCGAGAGCCAGAGCCAGAGGCTGACCATGGAAGTTCCCGCCACTTATAATGAGTTGCTCGTCGGGGAAAATAAGGGGGTTGTCGCTCACCGACCGACATTCAATTGCGAAGACCTTTGTAACATGATCCAATGCGTCACCCGAGGCTCCATGGACCTGGGGAACACAACGAAAAGAATAGGGGTCTTGAACGCTGGCTGGAATGCGATTGTGGATTTCACCACCCTCCAGCCACAATATTATTTCTCTGGCTGTAGCGATCTGACCATGATGAGGCCTGACCCGATGCAGGGCCGGATGAAAGGGCTGCAAATTTCCATCGAAGGCATCGAGCGACAGAGCGGCACACATATGAGCAACTGAAAGCAGTTTTCTACCTTCAAGTATGGCCCATAAACCCAGTGCTGACATATACTGAGTGCCATTGAGAAGGGCCAGACCTTCCTTTGATTGTAGTTTGACCGGCACCCACCCCAATTCTTTCCAGGCCTCAGCCGTGGGCATTTTTCTGCCTTTCCACACAACCGCTCCCTCTCCCATTAAGGGGAGGCACAAATGAGCCAAGGGGGCGAGGTCGCCCGACGCACCCAGTGAGCCCATCTCATATACAACGGGCAACACATCCTGGTTGTAGAGGTCGACCAAACGACTGATGGTAGCGCGGCTCACACCGGAATGGCCCTGAATGAGAGACAGGATTTTCAGTGCCAACATTAGTCGCACGACTTCGGGTCTGCATTCCGCGCCTACTCCACAGGCATGGGACCGAACGAGATTTTCCTGAAGGGCTCCCAGTTGGGTATCAGGAATGCGCACCTGGCACAGGGCTCCGAATCCTGTGTTTATGCCATAATATGCATGATCGCTTTCCTGCAAAAGCTTGTCGAGATAGAGCCGGCTTTGAGATGCCTTTTTATACACGTCTTCCGATACTCTTAGGGTTCGGCCGGGGTTGGCCAAATCGATGAGTACATCCAGTTGCATATGCCTATTTACTGGGTGTTCCATGGCTTATTTCCTTGAACCCAGTCCTGAATCTCTTGTGGCTTCACTTGAATGTGTGCGGAATCAGTTAACCTTTTGAGGACAAACTGTAATTCGCGCTCAGCTTTTGTCTTAAGTATAGCCACAACAGGAATTTGGCGGGCCTCTGCGTATTGAAAAATCTTCTTTGGCTTGGGATCACCGGCATACAGATCCGTTTTGATACCCTGCGTTCTCAGTTCCTGAGCGCAGGCCAACAAATTATGCATGGAATCGGGTTCTGTAGTGGCCATTAGTACCTTTGCAGCGGGTATCGGTATGTCGCCAAACAGGTTCTGTTCGATCATCAGATCCAGAATTCGTTCTACTCCAAAGGAAATCCCTACACCGCTAAGGCCGTCTACACCGAAGGATGCGGTTAGGTTGTCGTAGCGCCCGCCCCCGCCCACACTGCCCATGCCTTTGACTCCGGAGTCGACCTCGAAGATAAATCCCGTATAGTAGTCG
Source organism: Sphingomonadales bacterium (assembly GCA_016872215.1). Lineage (GTDB taxonomy): Bacteria > Bacteroidota > Bacteroidia > UBA7662 > UBA7662 > F1-60-MAGs140. Next base: position 46,000 of record VHAX01000005.1, read on the forward strand.
AGTCCACGCGCGAGAGACAAATCAAAGCGATAAAATGACGACGGTACACGGAGTGCCTCAATATAATGAGTGAGGGTTTCTAATTCGGTCATTATGGAGGCAGGCAGATCCGATTGGGTAATCGAGGAAAACTGCAGCAGCAGAGCCAACAACTCGGGCGGAGCCGGCTGTGCCTCAATGAGGATCCACCACGCTTTCTGCACTTCGGTCGACACACCCTGTTCCGTGAGGTAGGTCGACATAGATTCCTTTCCGGACTTGTCGAGTTTGTCGAGTTGCACCATAAACGCACGCGACTGTGACGAGAGTCCCAGCGCCTCTGCCATAAAGGAAAGAATTTTGCGGTGACTGATCCGAACGCATGCGGATGGGAAACCGAGCTGCCCCAGTACTTCTGCATATAGAGCCACCATCTGCGCCTCCGATGACAAACATTCGGAGCCGATAAGGTCGGCATCGCACTGATAAAATTCACGATAGCGGCCGCGCTGTGGACGGTCGGCCCGCCAAACCGGCTGCATTTGAAAGCGCTTGAACGGGAAGACCATGTTCCCCCGGTTCATCGATACATAGCGGGCGAAGGGAACAGTGAGATCAAATCGTAGCGCTTTTTCAGTGACCAGACGGGTGAAGCGATTGATTTGGCCGGATCGAGCCGCAGTCCAATCTTCATCCGTGAGCGATTCGAGGTATTGACCCGAATTGAGGATTCTGAAGATGAGGCGATCACCCTCCTCACCATACGCCCCTTGCAGGGTTTGATTCAGTTCGATGGCCGGGGTTTCCAGGGGTAGAAATCCATAACGCATGAATGCCTCTTCCAATTGTGAAAAGAGCCACTTTCGGCGGTTCAAGAACTCTGGGTCAAAGTCCCGTACCCCTCTTGCCAGCTGTGCCTTAACGGTGGCCATATTCGGCAAGCGGGGGTTCAGAGGGTTGAAATTTTTATTTTCTTTTGAATTTCGTCGAGTTGACCCCTGAATCTGCGGTCGGTATCCATTAGATCCTCTACCGCCTGGCAACTGTGAATGACGGTTGAATGGTCGCGTCCGCCGAAGGAATCGCCAATGCTCTTGAGGCTTTGTTTGGTGAATTTTTTGGCCAGAAACATCGATATTTGACGGGCCTGTACCACTTCACGTTTGCGTGTGCGGCCGCGGAGCATCTCGACCGGAAGACCGAAATATTCACAAACCATAGTTTGAATGGTTTCGAGGGATACATCCGGATTTACATTTCTGACAAAATTCCGCATCACCATTTTGGCCAGATCCAGGTCGGGGTTCTTTTTATTGAGTGTGGTGTAGGCCATGAGTGAAGTGAGGGCACCTTCCAGTTCCCGAACGTTGGTATTGCAGTTTAGGGCAATAAAATCGATCACGTCGTCGGGCAGTTCTATGCCGTCGGAATACATCTTCATGTGCAGAATCGCCACACGTGTTTCGAAATCGGGGAAACTCAGGTCTGCACTGAGGCCCCATTTGAAGCGTGAAATAAGCCGTTCTTCCAGTCCCTTCAAATCCTTGGGTGATTTATCGCTTGTGAGTACGAGTTGTTTGCCGCTCTGGTGCAGGTGGTTAAATATATGGAAGAAGACGTCTTGTGTTTTCTCTTTTCCGGCCAGGTTATGCACGTCATCTATTATAAGTACATCAATCAACTGATAGAAATTCACGAAATCGTTGGCTGAATGATTTTTGAGGGCATCGATGAACTGTTGGGTGAATTTCTCCGCAGTTACGTATAAAATGGTCCGCGAGGGAAAAAGGGTTCGGGTTTGGTTGCCCATGGCCTGTACGAGGTGGCTCTTCCCAAGTCCCGTGGGACCGTAAATCATTAGGGGGTTGAATGAAGTGCCCCCGGGCTTGGAGGCAACGGCCTGTGCAGCATTTCGAGCTAATCGGTTGCAATCACCCTCAACAAAATTTTCGAAGTTGTAACGTGGATTGAGTTGGGGGTCGACCTGAATTTTACGCAGTCCGGGTATGATGAAGGGATTCTTGATGTTGCTCCCAATATTGACCCCAAGCGATACGTCCTGCTGCTTGCTGCGGCCCGGAGAACCCGGAACACTTACCGTATAGGGTTCCTGTCCATTGTAATGGCCGTCCATCAGGATGTTGTACTCAAGCCGCCCGTCAGGACCCAATTCCCTTCGAATTGTTTTGTGCAGCAGGTTTACATAGTGTTCTTCGAGCCATTCATAAAAAAACTGACTCGGAACCTGAATGGTGAGCACACCCTCCTGCAGGCGAACCGGTTGTATGGGTTCGAACCAGGTTTTGTAGCTTTGCTGCGTCACATTATCACGGATCACTGACAAGCAACCCCCCCAAACTTCTTCCTTGGTTTTCTGCATATAAAATTGACGTGGAACAGCGATGGGAATCCACAGACGAGGCAACGAAAATCGAACGAAAAAAGCAAACAGAAAAAATTTTGTTAAAAAATTAACAGGCGTTGTGGATAACGGTGGAAAAGGACAATGAGGAGGCACGTGGAATAAGCAAAAAAAAAAATAGAACGAAGGAAACAATCGGCGGAACCTATGGCAATCCGTCAACCTACATTCAACCGCTCACCTACAGGGATTAAAGATGCATCTGTAGGAGCTGCCTCAGTCGTTCTTCCTAATTTGATTTCCCAGTCGACCCTTCCCAATCGAAGGCCGCTGTGACCCGCCTGCACCACATACACGGCACGACCCTCCGGGTTGTAGTGTACCTCGGGTATATCCAGAAAACTGTGGGTATGTCCACCCACGATCAGATCGATGCCCGACACTTCAAGAGCCAGACGCCGGTCGCTGGGACGTTCATCCGCATAGCTCAGTCCCAGATGGGAAAGACAGATCACTATATGGCAGCGGTGGATCATTCGTAAGCAGCTGACCTGACAGCGTGCCGCTTCAAACGGATCGCCCCAGCTTAGCTGAGGCACAAATGCCGGTGGAATGAGTCCCGCTGGCTTGATTCCCAACCCGAAAACCCCAATTTTCAGCGGGTCCCGACGAAGGATGACCGATGAAGCACATCTCTGAGCCAAACCGTGTCGGCCAAAACGATAATTGGCGGATACCACGGGAAATCCGGCTTTCTGAAGCTGCAGCAACAGGTTGTCCATCCCCCCATCAAAATCATGGTTGCCCAGCGTAGCGGCATCGTATCCCAACTGCTGCATGGCACGAATCTCAACCTCACCGTTATAGAAATTGAAATACGGCGTGCCCTGAAAAAAATCGCCTGCATCGAGCAAGATACTACGTGAGGCCCGATCGCGAATGCTCCTGATCAGCTCCATTCGGGCGGCCACTCCTCCCTGTCCGGCCAACGCACTGCCGGCGGGGTATGGATCAATCCGGCTATGAGTGTCATTGGTGTGCAGTATACTGATTGGGTAGGTGGTCCCTTTTGCCTGCAAATATGTGGGTAGGGCGCCCGCCACCCCTATTCCAGCTACCGAAGCGCCCAATGCACGGATGAAATCGCGCCTATCGTATCCGAATTCTGCCATCGGTTTGGCTCTTTAAGAGTTCTCCACTTTTCCCCATGGTCTCCAGATGCCGGGCAACCAGATCCGTGATCCGGTGGGCACCCCGTTGCACACGGCTTCCAATCAAAAATGAACATCCATCTCCCCCGTCCACCAGATAATCGGGCAAGGCCACGTGATAGGAATGTTTCTGCTGAAGGGGGTCATCTCCCACCCATACATCCGCGGCCTTGCCCTCAATTATGGACATGCGCATGCCCGAAAGCGCTATTCCGCCCTTCCCCGCCCAATGGTCGAGCAATTGTTGAAGTTCTGTCCCCGACAGGGTGATTTTGTCGAGGTGATTGGGAAAGGGAAGCACCTCCATCACATGCAAAAGCCGGAGTGTGTCGGCCGGAAACTCAGCCCGAATACCACCCGGGTTTAGCAGGGATATGTGCACCGTATCCCAAATACTGCGCGATTCTATCAGCAATATGTCAGCCAATAGGTTGGTGAGTTCCGATTCGGGCATGGATTTGATGAGTGCTTTAGGTGACCATAACAGGGGCTTATTAGTAAACTGATTTTGCAGGTTTCGGAATGAGTCGACCCAGGCAAATGACTGAGAAACCCTCCCTTTCAGGAGACTATCGCTGTTCAGGGTATAACTGTTGTATGCCTGATAAACCGAACTCGCCTTTTGCGTACGATTCGGTTTTCGAAGGGTGGTGTCGGACGGGTATGGAAATTCAAAATTTTGCTCAAAAAAATATTGCTCATATGGGGGCCCGGCGATCCTGTTCGTTCCCGAAGCAAGATTAGTCCAACAGAACAGCAACGCCCATAAAAGCAGAGATAACCGCATGATTAGGGTCGTTTTTGATGCAAAATACGCAGGGCGCGGTTGCAGGCCGTCAAGCCACTTTCGGAGGCAAGATGCAACAAACGCTGTCGGAATAGAGTACCAGAATCGGAGGCAGAAGGGTCTGCAGTGGCTGAATGGATCAACCGGATGACCTCATCGCGCGCTGCGGATGCGGCGAGCCAAACAGTGGGGTCTACATAGAGTTGCTGACTCAGATTATGCTCCCATTCGATGTTGATGCCCGCCAGCAAGGCATGCCGAATTTGCTCTTTTGAATCACCGGCCGTTGGGGTTCGCATTAACAACCCCTCCGGTCTGAGTCGCTCCACAAACAGAAGAAGTCGCTCGTAGGCCTGAATTTCGAGCGGCAGCATAACTCGCTGACGCTGTAGGTGGCGGAACATAAAGAAGATGATAAACGATACGGCCAGTGTCAACAGAAGCAGGGCTATGGCCAAAGCGAAATAGGTTTGCATGATGCGAAAATACGCACAGTGGCGGCTTGCGATAATCCCAAAACTGCGCATCCCTTATATTTGTATGTTTAAACAACTCATCGCGATCGATTATGAATACATCCAACGGGTCTGAATTTGAAGATAAATCTGAAAACGGTCGACCAGCAGAATCCACACCGGCCTTCCCTACGATTCGGATTAGTCCCCGCGCACAGCAGGAATTGGAACGGTTATCAGCCCATTATCAAGACGGACAAATTACCCGTTTAGGCGTGAAAGGAGGTGGCTGTTCGGGCTTATCTTATATTTTGGAAGCCGGAAATCGTAAGGAGGACGATTATATTGTAAAATTTGAATCAGTAACATTGGCTATAGAGCCTGTTCATGCCTTGTATTTAGACGGACTTCACCTGGATATCGGTGAGGGGTTGAGCAACCGGGGATTTATTTTCGAGAATCCTAATGCCGGAACTACATGTGGCTGCGGTACATCGTTCTCCCTGTAAGGCAGTGCTGAAAATTCCGGCTATTTTAAGTTCCGGATTAATCACAAACATTTATTGCATACATTCCACCAAACTACCTGCCGTAAAGCGAACCTCTATCCTACCCCTCAGCGCTTCCAACCACCTTTTCGCGGCGATTCTGTGCGGGATGAGTGATGGCGCGGACGACGTGCGCCTTGTTCGCCCGTTTTTTCAACCCGGATTCTGCGCCCGCGAAATGCTCCGCCATCAAATGTTTCGATGATTGCCGACATATGCGCCTCCTCAACCTCCACAATCGTGCGTGTGTCGCCCAGATCGATACGCCCAAGGTCAGCTTTCTTCAGTCCAGAATGGTCGAGCAAAAACTGCAATATGCTGGCCTTGTAGAAACCATCTCGGATTCCGAGGTTGATAAACAACCGCGACATAGGCCCTCCGGCCTCGCCCCGATCACCGCTCTGAACGTTCAAACCCTTACGACCATGATCCGGTGTGGAAGGATTCAAATCGATTGCATCCTTGTAGTATTTCATAAAACGCTCAAATTCGAGCGCCACAATTCGTTCCAGCAAATCCTCCCTGGAAACGTCCGACAAACGGGCAAACAAGGGATCCAAAAACTCCTGGTAGTCGTAATCGCCCACAGGGGCGCTCGCGATTTTTTCCAGAAAATGGGAAAACTGTTTACGGGTGATTTCAGGGCCGTTCGGGATTGTACCCCGCTCCGGTACGGATGACAGGAGTCGGGCAATGTGTCGGATGCGGGTTTGTTCGCGGGGGGTTACCAAACTCAGACATTCACCTGTTTTTCCGGCCCGCCCAGTGCGTCCGGAACGGTGGGTGTAGACCTCAGGCTCGTCGGGAAGAGAGTAATTGATGACATGGGTGAGGTCACTCACATCGATACCCCGAGCAGCCACATCGGTAGCAATCAGCAGCTGCAAACTACGGTCACGGAATCGACCCATCACGCGGTCGCGTTGTTGTTGCGTCAGATCACCATGGAGAGCCTCGATATCATAGCCTTCACGGATCAGCCTTTCGGCAATTTCCTGGGTTTCGGCGCGGGTGCGGCAAAAAATAATAGCATACATGCCTGGATGGAAGTCAACCAACCGTTTCAGGGCCTCAAACCGGTCGCGCTGTTGTACAACGTAGAATTTATGGCTGATGTTGGCCGCGGCTATATTGCGCGTTCCGGCGGAAATTTCCTCCGGATTCGACATATAATTGCCCGATATTTGTCGCACCGCATCCGGCATTGTAGCCGAAAAGAGCCAAGTCGATTGCCGCGAAGGGGTATTCTGGAGTATGTAATCGATGTCGTCGCGGAAGCCCATGTTGAGCATTTCGTCGGCCTCATCGAGCACGATATAACGCACCGTGTCGAGACGTGCAGCCTTGCGGTCGATTAGATCGATTAGACGACCGGGGGTGGCCACGATGATCGCCGGGCGATCGCGCAATTCCTTGATTTGGGCCTGAATGCTGCTGCCTCCATATACAGCACACACTCCGATGTCGGGCAATGCGCTGGTAAACAATTTGAGGTCGGCCGTTATTTGCAGGCACAACTCACGGGTGGGACTCAAAACCAACACCTGTAGTTCCGAGGGGTTCTCCATGCACATTTGCACGGCGGGCAGTCCGAACGCCGCGGTCTTGCCAGTTCCGGTTTGCGCCAGAGCCACCACATCGCGGATGCCTGAGGTGAGAACAGGGATTGTGAGTTTCTGAATAGGTGTCGGCTCGGTGAAACCTAAACGAGATACAGCGGTGCAGAGGGCCTGATGCAGACCAAGGGTTTCAAAGGCAGACATGTGGATGCGTGGGGATAGACCCCAAATGGCCTGCGAAATTACTACAAAATTGGCCGATGGGTTTGCCTATTTTTGCAATGTGAAAAAAGCACCTATCATAGCGTTAGACGGCTATTCTGCCTGTGGCAAGAGTACCCTGGCCAAGCAATTGGCTTGTGCACTGGGTTTGGTTTACGTTGATTCGGGTGCGATGTACCGAGGCGTCACGCTTTATTTTCTTCAAAACGGAATCGATCCGGCGTCCACCCTACAGGTAAATTCTGCGCTGGATTCTGTGAACCTCGAATTTCGAAAGTCGGCCTTGGGCGATGAAAATGAATTGTGGTTGAATGGGGTGCGCATAGAGGATGAAATACGTGGTCCGGCCGTTTCTTCCGCCGTTAGTCGGGTTGCTGCCCTACCCGAGGTGCGCCGGAAACTCGTGGAAGCCCAGCGCATGCTGGGAGCACAGGGTGGTGTGGTGATGGATGGGCGCGACATCGGCACACATGTATTCCCGAAGGCCGACCTCAAGATTTTCATGACAGCCAGTCCGGAGATTCGCGCCTTGCGAAGGAAGGCTGAATTGAAACAGAAAGGGGAATTCTGGAGTTTGGCGGAGATTCTTCAGAATCTTGCAGAGCGTGACCATATCGACACCACCCGGGCAGACCAGCCATTGCGACAAGCTGAAGATGCGGAGGTGCTCGATAATTCACACATGTCGCGAGAGGAACAGTTGGAATGGGCCCTGATGCGCGTGAAGGAGCGCGCGGGCAGCACCTGTTAACTCGATTTTCTACGGCGGTCGGTCTCGCGGAGTATGATTTTTCTCAGGCGCATCGATTTCGGAGTGATTTCGATGTACTCATCGACTTGTATGTACTCCATTGCGTCTTCTAATGAGAACACCCGGCGCGGCGCGATCCGGGTGTTGTCGTCCTTCCCGGCGGCACGCATGTTTGTGAGCTGCTTGCCTTTCACCAGATTAACCACCAAATCGCCCGGACGGTTGTTCTCTCCCACTACCTGCCCTTCGTAGACCGACTCGTTAGGATCCACGAAAAATACGCCGCGGTCTTGCAGCTTATCGATGCTGTATCCGGTGGTCATACCAGTTTCCATACTCACAAGTGAGCCATTGATTCGGCCGGGGAGCTGTCCTTTGAAGGGTTCATAGCATTCAAACCGGTGCGACATGATGGCTTCGCCCTGTGTTGACGTTAACAGATTGGAACGCAATCCGATCAATCCACGCGAGGGAATGGCAAATTCGAGGTGCACCATATCCCCTTTGGGTTCCATAATCAGCATTTCCCCTTTGCGCTGGTTGACCTGCTCGATTACCTTGCCTGCGTGTTGCTCTGGCACATCCACCACCAGTTGTTCGATAGGCTCACAAGTTTGTCCGTCTACTTCCTTCATAATAACTCTGGGCTGGCCCACCTGCAGTTCATAGCCCTCGCGGCGCATGGTCTCAATCAGCACGGAAAGGTGTAGAATTCCCCTGCCGAATACCTGAAGGCTATCGGAAGAATTAGTCTCTGCGAGTCGCAAGGCGAGGTTTTTTTCGGTTTCTTTTTCCAGCCGCTCGCAGAGGTGACGGGAGGTTACAAATTTCCCTTCTTTTCCGAAAAAGGGCGAGTTGTTGATGGTAAACAACATGCTCATGGTGGGTTCGTCGACCGTAATGGGGGGCATGCCCTCAGGCCGCTCCATGTCGGCCACTGTATCCCCAATTTGAAAATCCTCAAGACCTACCACCGCACAAAGTTCGCCCGCTTGCACAGATGCGACTTTTTGTCGACCCAACCCTTCAAACACATACAATTCTTTCACACGTCCCCGTGTTTGTCCGCCCGCGTTGCGCACCAGCGTAACGGGCATGCCCTCGGCGAGGATGCCGCGACTCAGCTTACCGATGGCAATACGACCCACATAACTGCTGAAGTCGAGCGAGGTGATCTGCAATTGGGGCGTGCCTTCCGAAACCAAAGGCGGGGGCACGTGTTCCAGGATGGCTTCGAGTAAGGGAGTGAAGTCGTCGGAGTGCTTTTTCCAGTCGGTCGACATCCATCCCTGCTTTGAGGAACCATATAGGGTCGGGAAGTTGAGCTGCTCTTCGGTGGCATCGAGGTGGAAAAACAGATCGAATACGGCGTCGTGTACTTCGTCGGGTCTGCAGTTTTCTTTGTCGACTTTATTGATAATCACGATCGGACGGAGCCCCAGTGCGAGCGCTTTCTGCAGCACGAAGCGGGTTTGGGGCATGGGTCCCTCAAAGGCATCAACCAACAGAAGTACACCATCGGCCATGCGGAGTACGCGCTCCACTTCTCCCCCGAAATCGCTGTGCCCCGGGGTGTCGATAATGTTGATTTTGGTGTCCTTGTAACATACCGCTACATTCTTGGAAAATATAGTGATTCCCCTTTCACGCTCCAGATCGTGGCTATCCAGAATTAAGTCGCCCACTTTCTCATGTGCCTTAAATTGATTGGTTTGGAACAGTATTTTGTCGACCAGCGTGGTTTTGCCGTGGTCGACGTGGGCGATAATGGCCAGATTGCGCAGTGCTTTCATTGATGGGTACGGGGAGATTTTGTGGGCACAAAAGTAGGACTTTGCGGCTTGTCGTTCATTTTTTTACTGAATTGTGAACGGGTGCCTATTTGATTTCTTGTTACTAACCCGTAATTTTGCAGCGTTCTAAAGGTTCGGTAGTTCAGTCGGTTAGAATACATGCCTGTCACGCATGGGGTCGCGGGTTCGAGTCCCGTCCGGACCGCCAAATTTTCCCTATTTCTGTAATGGAAACAGGGATTTTTAGTTTAATAGGGTTCACTTTCTGGCCTTGCCCTATTGCGTGATTTAAATTGTTTCCAATCTAACTGTAGGAATGGGATGAGAGTACGACACCGGATTATGTATAGAGGCTTCTGACGGCGTGCATCAACCTAAATGTTTGCCAAACAATGAGCGGGAAACGAGGTTCGAACTCGCGACCCCGACCTTGGGAAGGTCGTACTCTACCAACTGAGCTATTCCCGCCTGATCAAGACGTAAATATAATGAAGTTTTGGATTCGTCTTCAGCGGGTATCCACCCATCCGTTGACCCAGCTATCATCGAATCCGGCCTTAAATTTACGATAAAAGTTCAGGGCCGGCTCGTTCCAGTCGAGCACCTGCCAGCAAACCCGGGGGAAACCCTTCAGTTTCGCCAGGCAAACGACTTTTTCAAATAGCAATCGTCCTATACCTTTTCCACGCATGGATTCCGTAACCACCAGGTCTTCCAGGTAGCACAACCGCCCTTTCCAGGTTGAATAGCGGGTGTAGCACAGGGCGAAACCAACAATCGCCGATTGATGCTCGGCCACTACAGCCCACCAAACCGGGTCGGGGCCGAACCCCGCCTGCTCGAAATGATGATCATGAACGGTGACCTCACCTGGTGCGCGTTCGTAGACTGCGAGTTCGCGGATGAGCGTCATAAGAGCGGGGCAATCCTCGCGCAGGGCGACTCGGATGCTTATGTTTTTAGGTGTATCCATTATAGCAGGAAACGAAATATGTATGAACTTATTTGTCAACAACTCTTTCGACAAGGTAACAATATTATCTATTTTTTTGGAGGCCAAAAACTATATTTGGTCGGTCGAAAACGTCAAACGAATGACATATACCCCTATTCAGAACAACCGACATGTTTATTTGGCAGTATTGGTGGCTGCCCTGGGCTATTTCGTCGACATCTACGACCTGATCCTGTTCAGCATCGTTCGGGTCGACAGCCTCAAAGCACTGGGATGCACAGACACGGAACTGGAGCGCAATGGGGTGCTGATCCTGAACATGCAGATGCTGGGCATGTTATTGGGTGGTGTTTTTTGGGGGATTCTGGGTGACAAGAGGGGGCGCTTGTCGGTACTTTTCGGAAGTATCCTGCTCTATTCGCTGGCCAACATTGCCAACGCATACGTACAGAACGTCACCCAATACGCACTGGTGCGCCTGGTGGCCGGATTCGGACTAGCAGGCGAGTTGGGTGCGGGCATAACCCTGGTGGGTGAGTTGATGAGTCGTGAAAAGCGGGGCAACGGCACCACTGTGGTGGTGACGGTCGGTGCAGCAGGGGCCATCTTCGCCGGTATGTTGGCTCAGGTGGTGAGCTGGAGGACAGCCTATCTGTTGGGGGGAGGATTGGGACTTTCACTTCTCGTTCTTCGGGTCGGCATCCGCGAATCGGGTATGTTTAAGAGCATGCACCAACGCAGCGAATTGGTTCGGGGCGATTTTCGGCTCCTATTGTCGGACCCCCGCCGCGCCCGCTTGTTTTTGCACAGCATTCTCATCGGAATTCCAATTTGGTTCTGTGTGGGTATCCTCATCACCTTTTCACCCGAATTGGGCCGGGAACTTCAACTTAAGGAATCTGTCCTTCCCGCCGTGGCGGTGATGAGCGCATATGGCGGACTCGTTTTCGGGGATTTTGTGAGTGGATTGGCCAGTCAGTGGTTCCGCACCCGCAAAGGTGTCGTGCGCACATTCCTATGGGTTACCCTGGCCTGTATACTGTTTTATTTGTATGGGGGCATCCACAGACTTCGTTATTTCTACATACTCTGCTTCGTACTGGGTTCGGCCACCGGATATTGGGCCGTGTTTGTGACTATGGCCTCCGAGCATTTTGGTACAAATTTCCGCTCGACCGCCACCACCAGCATCCCCAATTTCGTTCGCGGTTCCGTGCTGCCCATCACCTTTCTCTACACTGGACTTCAGTCGGTTGTGCCCCGAATTGAATCGGCCCTCATCACCGGCCTTTTGTGCGTGGGCGTGGCCCTTTGGTCACTCACCCATCTGCACGAAACCTGGGGGCGAGATCTGGATTTTTTTGAGGGGGGTGAGAGGACCGATAATGGAAATAGCCACGCCTGATGCTACGCCCCTTTTATTTTGTTTTGCATTACATATGATTGCCTTGTATTTTTACTAATTGTATTCAAACCACCCCGTTATGCTTCGTCTGATACCCAATCTCCGTTTTCTTTTGATAGCATTCACTTGCTTCTTTTGTACATCGCCATTATTTGCCCAAATCCAGGGGCGAGGTGGACCCGACCTCTACGGTTACACCTGGCGCGATTCGTATGATTCCGTTGGTCCGCTCTACAACTGGGTCAACATCACCTCTTCCGGAACTCAGGTATTGGGGTTGGCTGATGATAATGTAATCGGCCCCTTCGCCATCCCGAATGAGTTTCAGTACTACTGGTATTTCCCCAAATTGGTTTGGATTGGTTCGAATGGCTATATCACCTTCAACTCCGACAACATAGCATCGCCCTTTCCGATGATTCCGAATGTAGGGGGTGCCCATAATTTTATCGCAGCCCTGTTGAGTGACCTCAACTTTGCCGGCACGGGCAATCCGGGCAGCTGCTATTACTATGCTACCCCCGATACCCTCGTATTCAGTTGGATCAACGTGCCCTTCTGGACCTCAGTTCTACCCTATTATACCGGGCAAAACTCTTTCCAGATTGTTATGAACCGGGTCGACAAAAGCATCACGTTCAATTACAAGCGACAAATTGGGTTTACCATGAGCAATGACATTACTATAGGAATTGAAAATATCAATGGTGCCATCGGATTGCAACACAGTAAAAATGTTTACCCCGACACCAACTACAGTGTACGCTTCTATTATCCGGATACGGTGACGTATCAGGTGACGGATGCGGGCATCGACTGGAATCAAAGTCCGTTCAACCAGGGCATCTTCACCCTCATGCAGCGACCCTGTCCGCTCACGTCATATGTCAAAAACTACGGTAATCAACCACTCGGAAGCTTCAGTATCCGCAGTGCAGTCAGCAGCTTCAATCTCACGACCCCCCAGCGCGATACAGTTCCCATTACCTCACTACCCGTTGCAGTTGATACAGTGGTCAATTTTGACCCAATCACCCCTTTGGCCGCCGGAATATATGATATGCAGACTGATTTGGCTGGGGTCACCAACGATATGGTGGCCTTCAACAATCAAATACGCACGAAAATAGTGGCCATCGACACCACGCAGACCGATGTACCCCTCGATTATTCCGACGGGGTTCCTGATGGTTTCGGTATTTCCTGGTCGAGTGGTAATGCGGGGATGGGTTATTATATGGTGCCGCCCTTCTTCCCCTACCGCATTACACAATATCGACTGATCATCACAGGCGATCCAACCCTACAGGGTTGCTTCTTGAAGATCTATGCGGATGATGGACCGAACGGGGGACCGGGCACTCTACTCGACTCCACCTGGGCCGATCCCGCATCGACCCCCTCTGGATTTTTGTCACTCGTGCCCCTCTCTACGCCGGTAACCCGAAACGCGGGTGGATTTTATGTCTTGTGGGAGATGCCCTCCGGATCCAATATTTCTTTGGCGCGTGACCTCACGCCGCCCATTTCCTGTCGCACTATGGAGGTCATACAGGGCGCGTGGGCCGGTTACCGCAGTCGGTTAACGGAGGATATGGTGCTCGGGGTCATTTCCCGTCCCTTGCGGAACATCGATTTGGCCGTGGATCCGCCCGTTTTCCCGATTGCAGGAGATGTGGTGAATACGCCGATTCGTCCGCGCCTGCGCATCCGTGGTATTGGAACCTATCCCCACGGCACAGCCACGGTTTCCTACCGCTTTGGCAACCAGCCGGTGGTCACCGAAACCCTGCCTGCTGGTAGTCCCGTTCCGGGCGGTAGCTTTGTTTATGAATTCACCACCCCGCTCAGTTCCCCCACATCACAGGGTGCCACGCTTTGTCTTTGGGTCCGTCATACCGATGATGTCAACCGTGCCAACGACACCACCTGCATACCCCTCAATTTTTTCTATACAGGAATTGAGGAGCAAGTCAATGGGCCATCCGTCAAGATTTGGCCGAATCCGAGCGATGGTAAGAAATTTTTCGTTGAGACCCTGTCGATGGGTCGCGTGGATGAGATCATAGTTTTTGATGCACTGGGACGACTCCTAGCGCGTAACCCGGGAATCTTTCCTGAAGATGGCCGCTATGAGTTTGTAGTGGAAGGGTGGTCGCCCGGCCTCTACACTATCCGCGTACAGGGCGAACGGGGCATTGTCACCGCTCGCCTGGTCAATCCATAGCGTTACAATTGCGTTCAATACCCGAGAGGTTCATTGCACGAACCAACCGGGACATATCGTTATTTCAGTCCACCACCCCATGGGCCCCGCGTCGGAGGTTCGGGGCGCTGACCAAAATGACGAAGGTTATAGGTGAAGGTGAACATATGAAAGCGCTGAAGTAGTCGCGTCTCTACATCCTCTACATAGGTTTCGGTGGCATTTCGGGTGATGCTGCTGTTTTGTCCTAGCAAATCGAAAACAGACCACCGCAATTCACCTCTGCGGTCTTTGAGGAATCTGTATCCCGCGCCCACATTCCAAAGCCAGATTTGCTGGTTAAAATCCGTTCCTAAACCTGAAAATGAATTCACCATCAAATCGGAACTCAGTATGAGAGCGGGTACGGGAATGTAATTGAAGCGAAATGTGCCCGAATGGGTAAAGAAATCACTGTTTTGGTTGGGCAGCAGACTATAGCGAACCCGGTTGTAGTTGATTGTGTATCCCACGGAAAAATCCAGTTCTCGGCTGATGTTTGAATTAAGGCTAAAACCTGAATTATAATTGGTGTTGAGCGCGCGGTTCTCTACCCCATTAACCAGACTAGGCGTAATACCCGTTGTAGTACCTGCATTTATATTCAGATTTGATTTGAGAGACTTCACCGGGCGACTATAATTGAGGAATACACGGAAGTTGCGGCCACCATCTCGATTCACGGGTTGAATGAGCTGGGCACCCCGACCCAGAACTATGGGTAATCTGTTCTGATTGTCGAGGATGGTGTCTCTCAGAGCGAGGGTGGTGCTGTTCACGATCTGGTCAGTGAACACATTGAGCATGGCAAACAAAAAGTAGGAAACCCCCTGGACAGGTTTTGCCTCCCGGATTCGTCCGCCAATTGTGTGGCTCACGGTTTGCCGCAAATCGGGGTTGCCGCGGCGCAACTGCAGGGGGTTTGAAACATCCACCAGGTTTTGGAGTTGACTCAGTGAAGGGAATTGGGCATTCGTACGATAGAAAAAGCGCAAATTCGCCGTTTTGGTAATGTTGTAACGAATCATGGCCGACGGCAGCCAGTTGTAGAAGGCAACCGGAATATCCTGATTGAAAGGATAGGTTTGCCTACTCCGCATATCGGCCATCTGGTAACGGGCTCCGAAGGTCCATTCCAAACGCTCTACATTGTAGCGGTAGCGCAGTGTACCCCCATGGACCACCACCCGATTATCGAACTCATTCGATAACACGCTGTCGCGGTTCTGATACTGACCGGTCAATACATCTTTTCTATCGGCCCACTGAAAGGCGTTCGATTCCGTAATTCTTGGGGCATAACTCATTTCAATCAGTCCATTTTTCCCTACAGGCTCTGTGTAGGCCAAATCCAGGTCAATCCGATTCTGACCATTACCGATATCCGTAAACCGGTCAATGAGCGAGTCAGAATAGCCAAATGCCATCCAAATCCGATTTTTGCTTTCAAAGCCCCGAACGGCGTCTTGTTGCGACAAATCCCCGTTTAATGTAAACGAGAATGTTCGCCCACGCACAGGGAATTTGTAACGCCACACCAATTCACCATTCAACCCGAGGTTGTAGCTGGTGTCGAGCTGCTTCACATCCGTGCGGCTAATGCTGTCGACTGGAGCTCCAATGGCTCCAGCCCCCAGGTTAAGGCCTGAAAAATCTTGTGTGTTGCGGCGTCGGCTTGCGTTGAAGCGTGGACTAATTACAATGGAGTTGGACGTATCGGGATTGTACTCTATGCGCATCGACAAGCGGTGACTGAGCGTTGCCGAATTGTTCTGGCCTTTTTCCTGATATTGTTGTTGAATGCCGTCTTGCACAAAAAAATTGCGGGCAAGCCGGGTGTCCTGATTATTGAGCCCGTCGCTGAAAAAGTAACTTGCACTCATTTTTCCTTTCTTTTCCCAATTGTCGCTGAAATTGACACCAAAAGAGCGAGTCTCACTGATCCCTCCCTGCTGGCTGCTCTGAAAATTAGCGGCAGCACCGCCTCCACCCCCCATCATACCCCGGCCAAATCCGCCTGGCATCGCATTACCAATCATAGTTCTCCATGGCATAGGGTCGGGCTCTGAAAGCGAACTCAAATCCTGAGACGAGAAATTCTGCTGGTTGATGTTGTTGGCCAATCCCAGCAGAGTCACCCTCTTCTTGCCCTTGAACAGGTTCACGCTGTAACCCGACATATAGCGGCGCGATGGTTCAATCGGACCTGAATCGGTACCCACTCCGGCATACGTTTTTCCGAATCGGCTATTGTCGAGCCCCGTTTTGGTGATGATGTTTAGGGTTTTCTCTGTGTTGCCGTCGTTAATTCCGGTGAACTGAGCACGGTCGCTCATCCGATCAATTATCTGGATTCGGTCGACCACATCTGCCGGTAGACTGCGGAGCGCGGCCGTTGCATCATTGCCCATAAATTCCTGTCCGTCGAGCATAACCCGTTTCACTTGTTCACCTTGCGCCTGTATCTGACCATTTTCAATTGTGATACCGGGCATTTTTCGTACGAGTTGCTCTGCATCAGCATATTCCGCTACTTTGTAGGAATCCGCCCGAATATCGGTGGTATCGCCTTTTTGCTCCACGGGTGCGGCCCACTCATTCACCGTAATTTCCGATAGCTGCCCGATTTGCCGGGGTAAACGCAGATTCCCTAATGATAACTCAGAATCCTTCCATTGCGACTGCGTGATGCTACGCAATATGGGACGGTAGCCCACAAAGCTGATTCGGATTTCCACAATTTGTTTGCCACTTATCGTAATTTCAAAACGTCCGTCATTATCCGTGCTGGTGCCTTGAATGGGGGTCGTGGGATCTTCGGGGTTCCGAAATGAAACATTCACGCCCATAAGAGGGGTGCTGTCTGTCGAATCGATAACCCGTCCGGACAACCTTCGTCCTTGTGCGAATGCATCGGACGTGAATTGAGCTATTAAAAGAAAAAGAACGACCGGGAAGAATTGGGGCGTAAAGAGAGAAAAAATGCGCATAAGTTATTATAAGATGCCGCAAAGATGATAAAAGTTTAAACATATAAATGCAAGAAAAGGCTGCGTAATTTTGCAGGCATATTCCGATGCACCCCTTTTGCATTTATGTCTACCCACCTCCATCCACACCCCCTTGTCCTAAAAAATTGGCAAATTCTGTGGATGATGCGTTTGTTTCCCCCACTCCTGTTTAACCGAATCCGCACAGAGTATTTGTCGCCCGACCTCATGCATTGCCGGGTGCGCATCGCCCATTCTTTTATGAACCGAAACCTTCAGGGTTCGGTGTTTGGAGGCACGCTATTCAGCGCTCTTGATCCGTTTTTACCCGTGATGATGTGGCAAATTTTTGCTCGGAGGGGACAAAAACTTGAGGTCTGGCTGAAGAAAGCGGAGATTGACTACCTGAAACCCTCGTCCACCAAGATGTACATAGACTTTCGCCTAAGGGAAATCGATCTTCAAGAGGCCGGGCAATCTCTCGCCGAAAAAGGCAAATTCGAAAAATGGCTCCCCGCCGAAGCGATCGATCAAAACGATGTGGTCTGCGTGCAGGCCCGGCTATTGGTGTATCTGCGAACCTACAAAGGCCATTCGGCTAATTTCTGAATACATGATTAAAGAGACGTACAATGAAGCTATACAATATATAAATTTATTATTAATCTGTTAATCACCATAATTTACTATGATAAATCAGACTCCACGGTCTGTCTATTTGATAAGTTCGCACAACCTCTTGATTAGATCAGTTATCTCATTCAACTCATAAAACATTACATCGCAACATGAAGCCATCCACAGAACTGATCGACGGGCATTACCTTCCCTCTAATTCGCGCAATGCGGTCAAAATGCCCCTGTACCTGAGTTCAAATTATGTGTTCAATAGTGCACAGGAGGCGAAGGAGCTGTTCCAACAGAAAGGGGTGCAGTCCGAAGAAAACGATAACGACCATGAAAAGCCAGCGGGCATGATCTACAGCCGTCTTGAGCATCCCAATCTGATACTCGCCGAATCCCGCCTGGCTGCATATGAGGGGGCCGACGCTGCTTTGTTTTTCGAAAGTGGAATGGCGGCCATCAGTACCTTGTTTATGGGTATGCTCGCACCGGGCGACACTGTTCTCCATACCTCACCCCTTTATGGGGGAACCGACCAACTATTGAGGGGATTGTTGCAACGGTGGGGGGTGCATCTGATGGAATATGCACCACATGAGTCGATGGAAGAGATCATCGCCCGAATAGAGGGCATGAAAAACACCCCTTCCATCCGTATGATCTACGTAGAAACACCCGCCAATCCCACCCTGCAAACAGTCGATTTCGGGCAGGTAATGGAATTGAAAGCAAGAATCGGACGTTTGACGAGCCGATTGCCGGTGACCTCATGCGACAACACCCTACTGGGGCCTGTATTTCAAAAGCCACTCCAGCACGGCATTGATATTGGAATTTATTCGGCCACCAAATTTTTGGGCGGTCACAGCGATCTCATCGCCGGAGCTTTGGTCTGCAGCCGCGATACAGCCAACTTGCTACGGGGCGTTCGCAGTCAAATGGGCGGCACGGCGAGTCCGCATACCTCCTGGCTCATCACCCGAAGCATGGAAACGCTGGAACTGCGCATGGAAGCATCACAACGCAACGCCGTTCAAATTGTAGAATTTCTAAAAGGGCAACCCCAGGTGCAACAGCTTTTTTATCCGGGACTACTTCCGGCAGATCATCCCCATCACGGACAGGCTAGCGGCAATGGTTCCTTGTTGTCGTTTGAGTTGAGGGGTGGACAGACAGCAGCATTTCGATTTTTGGATTCTCTGGGATTGATCCGGCATGCGGTGAGTTTAGGGGGCACAGAGAGCATGGCGTGCCATTCAGCCACTACGACCCACAGCAACGTTCCGGCCGAAATTCGACAGATTTATGGGGTGAGCGACGGACTCATTCGCTTATCGGTAGGAATCGAACATGTGGAGGATCTCATCGCCGATTTGCGTCAGGCGCTTAAAGCAGCCAATACTGGGGCACATTAATTAATTCAATAATTCTGCTTCCTTATTTGATTAAATTTATTAATCTGATGCAACAGATGAGACTTGTCGACGCAGATAGAATGCTGTCTCATTGAATCGAAATAGCTAATTTCATTTAGAGGCGAACGAGAACTGCGCCGAAAAGCACATCGCCACCTTCTGCGGATGCCTGTTCGTAGCCCAACTCGCGACATTGCCACCCGTAAGCGGTACACAGACGCTCCACAACCCTTTCGTTTTCGTCGGCATAGAGCGAGCAGGTAAGGTAGATGAGTCGCCCCCCTTCGCAAACATACGGGAGAAGATTGCCAGCCAAACGAAACTGACGATCGGCAAAATCGGCCAACCGATGGTTGTCGAACCGGGATAGCCAGTCGGGTGTGGCCAACCAGGTTCCTGAACCCGAACAGGGGACATCGGCCAAAACCGCATCAAAATGGCGGGGAAAGCTGCCTGCCTGCTCAAGAGGGTCACGCTGATCGAGATTCACACAATACCGGCTATAGGATCGAATGCCGGCCCTGCTGAATCGTTCGTGCAACTGATGCAATGTGGTTTGACGCTCATCAGTTGCAAATAGACGTACACCCGGCTCACGGTCATGCAACAATAAACTTTTGCCGCCTGAGCCGGCAAAAGCATCCCACCAGCTCTCCCCTGCTATCGGATTCATAAATCGAAAGGTGCGCTGAGAGGCTAGATCCTGCACTTCGAAGGAGCCGTTCATATAATTCGCCAAAATATCGAGGGGCCGACCCGGCTCCACCCAGCGGGCGTTTGGTGTCGGATCGGACTTTCCCCATACCCATCCCTTGGCTGTCCATTCATTCTCCACCTCTCCTTCCCTACCCGAGCGCACACGCACCCAGGTTCTGGGCGCCATCAGGAATCCATTCAGCAGTTCATGAGTATCCACATGAGGTGAGATTCGATCTTGGGCCGGAAACCAATCAGCCTCTCGAAACAAATGGCCTGACTGAGCCCAAGATCTACAAACAGCCAGAGCATCCATGTCCATTCCAGGCAAGGCAGGCATGTGCCATCCACTGCGGGTTGAGCCGTACCTAACAAACTCTGAATCCACTCCTGCCGTGAACACCTGTCCCATGCCGATTTGCTGTTCCACTGTCGCTTCAGGAAAAAGCCGGGCCATGCGCACTGCGCCGTAAACCAGGGAACGTAATTCGCGGCGGTCGCGGCTGCCCATGGCTGGGAAACCCTTCATATAGGTTTTCAGCCAGCTGTTCAACTCCTCACGATAGCGGTAGGTACCCAAGGCTGCCACCGCCTGCTTCATACGCACCTCAGCAATCACAACTACGCCTATTTATAATTCCTCTATACCGTAAAGCATTCGGTTCTGGCTTTCGGGCATGAATCGCAAAGACCATGGAAATAAATTTTGAAAACGGGTTATTCCCATTCTATGGTGGCTGGTGGCTTGGAGCTGATGTCATATACCACCCGATTTATCCCCTTGACCTGGTTGATGATGTCGTTCGAAATTTGCGCCAGCAAATCATATGGCAGATGGACCCAATCGGCCGTCATACCATCCACGCTGTGCACAGCCCTCAGGGCCACCACTTCTTCGTAGGTACGCTCATCGCCCATCACCCCCACGCTCCGCACTGGCAGCAGAATTGCTCCAGCCTGCCAAATGCGGTCATACCAGCCCGAATCTTTCAGGTGCTGAATGTATAGTGCGTCGGCTTCCTGCAAAAGGGCTACGCGATGGGCATCGACAATACCCAGAATCCGGATGCCGAGGCCCGGACCGGGGAATGGGTGTCGACCCAAGAACATCGGGCTGATGCCCAGGGCGGCTCCCACATGGCGAACCTCATCCTTGAACAGGGTTCTGAGTGGCTCCAACAGGGAGAGTTTCATGTATTCCGGCAGACCCCCCACATTGTGGTGCGATTTAATCGTAGCTGAGGGCCCCATGACCGACACCGACTCGATCACATCGGGGTATATCGTTCCTTGTCCGAGCCATTGTATGTTGGTGAGTCGATGTGCCTCGCGATCAAACAACTCAATGAAGGTGCGGCCTATAGCCTTGCGTTTGGCCTCCGGCTCAGATAGTCCATCGAGTGCCTGGTAGAATTCTTCGCGGGCATCTACCCCTGCCATGTTCAAATCCAACTGCCGGTAGTCGTGGAGTACCTGATCGAACTCGCCCTTGCGCAGCAATCCGTTGTCAAAGAAGATTCCGCGGAGGCGATGCCCAATGGCTCGATGAATCAGCATAGCCGCCACAGTGCTGTCGACCCCGCCGCTGAGTCCCATCACCACCTGTCCATCGCCGACCTGTTCCCGGATCGCCGCCACGCTTTGCTCAATGAAATGCTCTGCCGTCCAGTCCTGCCGGCATGCGCAGATGTCAACAACAAAATTCTTGAGAAGTAGCGCCCCATGCTGTGAGTGCGTAACCTCAGGATGAAACTGTATGCCATACAGGGGGTATTCGCCAACCTGATAGGCAGCGTTGTCGACCGTTTCGGTGCTTCCCAGCAAACGCACGTCTGCTGGCAGGGCGGCGATCGTGTCGCCGTGCGACATCCATACTTCGCTATCCGGGGTAAATCCGGCGAAAAGTCGGTTCTCAGATCGAATCGACAAACGGGCGCGCCCATACTCGCGGATGGTGGCGGGCAGGAGTTCTCCCCCGGTTTGTTGAGCGAGCAATTGGGCACCGTAACAAATCGCAAGTAGCGGTCGGCCGGCCGATAGGGAGCGGATGTCGGGACGGGGAGCGCCTTCCTGGCTGGTGCTGTAGGGGCTCCCCGACAAGATAATCCCCTTGATTTCCGGATCATCATCAATTGGGCGATTCCAGGGCTGTATTTCGCAATAAACCTGCAATTCCCGAACTCGCCGGGCGATCAGCTGCGTGTATTGAGATCCGAAATCGAGAATGATGATTTTGTCCATTGATACATTTGTTATGGCTACGTATTCCACATGGTCGAATTAACCACGGTTTTTTCTATTTAGGTTGATGCAATAGAAGGATTCAAAAGAGTTTTTGGTCAGATAAATATTCAATCCGGTGAGTCGGCGTAAAAACAGCCTCAAACCGATCGACCGGGACTGCCTCGCACAGAATCGATCCGTCCGACTCAACAGAGGAGAGTTCAATTGGCATAATACGATTTACCCACAGCGGGTCGTAGGGAACCGCCACCCTCAGATAATTGTCGGTATAGCCCTGCATCAACCCACCCTTCCTTTCCTGCTCAAAAAGCACAGGCCTCACACTGCCCAAGTGTGTTTGAGCAAAGTCTACCCGTTTGCGTTGACCGAGGTGGGTGAGCAAACGATTGCGGTCGCTCCTGCGGCCATTGGGTACCCGGCCTTTCATTTCGGCAGCCTCCGTTCCGGGGCGCTCCGAATAGGTAAATACATGCAAATAAGAAACGTCTAGTTCGTTGATGAAATCATGTGTTTCCGTGAAAATTCTATCCGTTTCACCTGGAAAGCCCACAATCACATCCAGCCCAATGCAGGCGTGGGGCATGGCCGAACGAACCGCTTGCACACGATTGGCATAGGCGGCCGAACGATAGCGCCGCTTCATCCTGGCCAGCAAAAGGTCGCAACCCGACTGCAGGGGCATATGTACGTGGGGCATGATCCTCGGATGACTAGCCATCAGTTGGATGATTCGGTCGGTCAGCAGATTGGGCTCGATGCTGGAAATACGCAGGCGTTCCACCCCACTTTCATCGGCCAAACGTTCCATCAGATCCCCAAAATTTCCCAAGGGTCTCACGGGACCGCGATTCAAATCTCCACCCTTCCATCCATAATCGCCAGTGTTCACGCCGGTCAGCACAATTTCCCGCACCCCTGAGGCTACCAAATCACGGGCTTGGCGGAGTAAATCTTCGGGATCACCGGATCGACTCGCACCTCTGGCTCCTGGGATCGTGCAAAATGTACATGAGTAGTCACATCCATCCTGCACTTTCAGAAACGAACGTGTTCGGTTTCCCTGCGACCAGGAGGGTTCGAAGGTGGTGAGAGTACGCGTTTCGCCATGGTGGATATCAACAGTCGACCCCCTAAAATCTTTCATGTTCAGTTTTTGCAGAATCCTAAACTTGTCGGCCCCGCCTACCACCAAATCCACACCAGGTATCTGAGCCACAGCACCTGGTTGTAACTGGGCAAAACATCCGGTCACCACAACGCGGGCGTGGGGTGAGCAGCGACGCGCTTGCTTCACGAGGTTTTTGCATTTGCGATCAGCGTGGTCGGTCACCGAACAAGTATTGATAACGTATACCTCGGCCTCATTATCAAACTCTACCAACCGATAACCGCGGTTAATGAATTGACGGCTGATGGTGTCACCTTCAGAATAATTGAGTTTACACCCCAGGGTATGCACTGCCACCCGCGGTTCATTACCGGATTCCGGTAATTCAAACGCGGTATCTGCGTCCGATTGACTGACCCGCGAAAAATCGGTAGTCAGCGTCCCCATTCTACGATGCGTCGAGGGCGTTAAGCCGGATCCGGGTGATGATTTTTTTCGTGTAGGCCGGAAAATCACCGTCCATCATCCACTGATAGTAGCCATTATCACGCGCAAACACGTCGGCTACGGGTTGTCCTTTGTACTTCCCAAAAGAAAAAACCTCCCGCCCCTGGGCATCACGGACAATTCTTCCTGCCAAATCCACCGATTGATTGTTGCGGATGGTGTAGCGATGAAGGAAATCTACGTCCCCCTTCAATTCGGGATACCGATTCAGTTGTCCCAACAACACCTCATAGGTGGCCTGAATATCGGCTTCGGCCGAGTGAGCGCCTTCCATGTCTTTGTCGCAATAAAACCGATAGGCTGCCTTCAGGTCACGTGGCTCATTTTTATGAAAAATGGTTTGTACATCGACCATCCGAATGTCCGACCAGTCAAAATCATGGCCCGTGCGCATCAGTTCCTCCGCCAACATCGGCAGATCGAAATACCCCGAATTATAGCCGGCAAAATCACAATTCTGCATAAAGGCCATCAGGCGGGGTGCAAATTCCCGGAACGAAGGCTGACTGGCTACATCTGCATCGGAAATGCCGTGTATTTTGGTAACCTCGGGCGGGATGGGTATACCCGGATGAATGCGTTGGGTGAGGGACTGGGTCGTGCCGTCGGGCATCGCCTTAAGAACGGATATTTCCACGATTCTGTCACTGCTGATGTTCAATCCGGTGGTTTCCAAATCAATAAATGCGAGTGGACGTGTCAGTTGCAGCATAGGGTGGATTCGTTGGTTATGATTCGTTAGTTAATAATGTGTCGGTCGATAAACCCCCGAAGGTGGCCGAGCTCATCAGCAAGAGTACACCATTTCGCTGCGCTTTATGCGACTCCTCGACTATGGCGCCTGGTTCTGTTCGTACTTCCAAATCTGATCGACCGAAGAATTTGCGTAATTCAGTCACATCAGGTACTTGCAGTCCCCTCTCCGACGCGAGTGCAGGCTGGTAAAATACCACGGCACGGTCAGCCAGATTCATCGAATCACGGTATTGGGGCAGAAAATCGCGACGAAGGCTCGAAAATGTATGTAGTTCCAATATCGCCGTCAAAAACAATTCCGGGTGCTGCTCACGAACCGCCCGAACACTCGCCCGAACCTTGGAAGGGGCATGGGCAAAATCGCGATACACCGCGTGATCTTTATGATGTCCCACCCGTTCGAGGCGACGGTCGGCCCCGGGAAACGAAGCGACCGCCTGATAAAAATCCTCCTTGGGAATACCTGCCTCCGCGGTCAGAAAACGCGCCGCTGCTATGTTCTCTACATTGTGTCGGCCAAAAACCAACAACGGAATTTTACCAAGGGAGGTCTTTAAAAATCCGTATCCGTCTTCTACCACATATTCGGCCGGTTTGTAGGACCGCACGGCTAATGTGTCACTGAAAGGTGTGCAGAGCGCCTCCAACTCGGTGTCGCCCTCTGGGTAGCCCACCCGCGCACCCGGGCTGAGGGTCAACAATAGCGTACGGAATGCCTCCCGATAAAGCTCCGGGGTGGAAAACACATTGGCGTGGTCCCAGGCAATTCCGGAAATCACCAACACCTGTGGTGCATAATGCAGAAACTTGGGTCGCAGGTCGAGACAAGAACTCAGGTACTCATCACCTTCAATGACCACCACAGGTGCGTTGTCGGTAAGCCGCACCATCACATCGAATCCTTTCACGCCGCTTCCTACTAAATAGTCGAACTGCCTCTTGTGAAAACGCAGCACATGCATCACCATGGCGGTGATGGTGGTCTTACCATGGCTGCCGGCGACGACCAGCCGCAACTTGCCCGCGGTTCTTTGGGCCACATACTCCGGGAATGACAGAATTTTCAGTCCCAGTTCCTGCGCACGTATGAGTTCGGGATTGTCGGCCTTTGCGTGCATTCCAAGAATCACCAGGTCAATTTCGCCCGATAATTGGCCGGGGAACCATCCCGTTTGCTCAGGCAGCAAACCCGCTTTTTTCAGGCGACTCCCGGATGGCTCTTCGAAACGGTCATCGGACCCGCTTACAAGATGGCCCTCAGCCGCGAGCGCCAAAGCTAAATTGTGCATCACGGCACCTCCAATAGAAATAAGGTGTATCCTCATATCAACCAAATGATCCAGCCTCCAAATCAGCGTGCAATATCCGAATTTGTGGGCGAAGACGGGCATACTTTAAACCTTGATCAATCAGTCTAAAGAAAATTCACCTATTTTTCGAACGCAGTGGAAGTAATCAGCATCAATACCGGTTTTTTCAAGCTCGATGGCGGGGCCATGTTCGGCGTGGTACCCAAGACGCTATGGAGTCGCCATATGCAACACGACGCTAATAATTTATGCACCTGGGCGATGCGCTGCCTGCTGGTTTCCGATGATTCGCGCCTGATTCTCATCGATACAGGCCTTGGAGATAAGCAATCCGCCAAGTTTTTTAGTCACTACGAACCCCATGGCGATGCTACCCTACTGGGCAGCTTGTCCGCCAGAGGTGTGCAGCCAGGCGACATCACCGATGTGGTGCTCACCCACCTGCATTTCGACCACTGTGGAGGTGCTGTTTGCAAACATCCCGACGGCCACAGATGGGCACCCACCTTCCCCAACGCCACCTATTGGATCGGAGGCGACCAATTCAATTGGGCCTATCCACAGCCCAACGCCCGCGAGAAAGCCTCTTTCCTCCCGGAGAATTTCGTTCCACTATTTGAAGAGCAACGCGTACAACTGGTGAAGCGAGGCGAACAGGCAGCCGGATTGGATGTTCTGATGGTCGACGGCCACACCGATGGTATGATGCTTCCGCTGTTGGAGATAAGCAGACAAAAAATTCTATATTGCGCCGACCTCCTGCCTTCAGTTGCTCACCTGCCCATTGCCTGGGTAATGGGATATGATACCCGACCCCTGCTCACACTTCAGGAAAAAGCGGACATTCTGTCACGCGCGGCCAACGAAAACTGGCTGCTATTCTTCGAACACGACCCCATCCACGAAATATGTTCGCTACGCAAGAGTGAAAAAGGCGTGATCGTTGGAGAGACTTTCACCCTTCAAGAGGCGTTCTGATGACCATCGCGATAGATTTCGATGGGGTAATCCACGCCTACAGCCGAGGCTGGCATGGGGGCGAACTCTATGACCCACCTGTGGAAGGAGCCCGCGAGGCGCTCACCGCACTGCGTGCCAATGGTTGGAAAATCTATATATTCAGTACACGCACTAATAAAATATACCACAAGAATGATCATCCGCCGCAGGAAGAGCGGATGAAAGACTACCTAAACGAACATGGGATTCCATTCGATAAGATCTGGAATTTCGGTAAGCCTATGGCCGATATTTATTTGGATGATCGGGCTCTCACCTTCCGTGGTAATTGGCCGGATTCCCTTAACGAAATCGAACATTTTCAAGTTTGGAACCGCGCTTCTGCAGAGCCCGATAGCCAATCCTGAGTGTGTTCCCACCTTGCATGGTCAACTTCCCGCGTCTTATGGCACTTAAATTGCAATGACGTGACTTCTTTTCGGTCTGACAAGCTGTCAGACACCCCTACCCATTGGCCCATGAGCAAAAGAAACCCATCAGCACCCTTCGAACATATGCACGGCTACGATGACGATGCCGATACCGACTCCGATTTCTTCCCCATTTCGACCCCGGCAGAGGAAGACGATGAATCAGGCGAGGTGCTGCCCGATGAACTTTCGATTCTGCCCCTACGCAATACGGTTTTGTTTCCAGGCGTGGTCATCCCAATTACGGTGGGGCGCGACAAATCCATAAGGCTCATCCGGGATGCCAACAGCGGAAATAAAATCATCGGCGTATTATCGCAAACCGATGTATCCGTAGAAGAACCCGGAGCGGGTGACCTGCACAACATCGGTACGGTGGCCCGGATCCTGAAAATGCTGCGCATGCCCGACGGAAACACCACCGTGATCATACAAGGCCGACAGCGTTTCCGACTCGAAGAAATCACCACCACCGAACCCTACCTAAAGGCGCGGGTGACCCCACACCGTGACGTAAAGCCCCGCAAGAACGACAAGGAATTCGAGGCCTTAATTGGATCCATGAAAGATATGGCGCTGCAGATTATTGAGCAGTCACCCAATATCCCCAGCGAGGCCGCCATTGCCCTGCGCAACATCGAAAGCGCAACATTCCTCATTAATTTCATAGCCAGCAATCTCAATACCGATGTGGCCGAGAAGCAGCGACTGTTGGAAATGGAGGGACTCAAAGACCGAGCAACCGATGTGCTCACCCAACTGCACAAAGAGCTGCAGATGCTGGAGCTCAAAAACCAGATTCAGAGCAAGGTGAAGGTCGATATCGACAAACAACAGCGCGAATATTTCCTGCACCAGCAACTCAAAACCATTCAGGAAGAACTGGGCGGGGCTACTCCCGACCTTGAGGCCCAGAACCTGAGGGAGCGTGCCAAAAAGAAACAGTGGAGCGCACAGGTGCGGCAGCACTTCGAAAAAGAAATCGACAAGCTACAGCGCATGAACCCGGCGGCGGCCGACTACAGCGTGGTACTCAATTATGTTGAACTGATGCTCGATCTTCCCTGGGATACGTACAGCACGGACCGCTTCGACCTGAAAAGGGCCCAAAAAATATTGGACCATGACCACTACGGGCTCGATAAGGTGAAGGATCGGATCATGGAATTCCTAGCCGTTTTGAAGCTCAAGGCCAATATGAAGGCTCCCATTTTGCTGCTGGTCGGTCCTCCGGGCGTAGGTAAAACCTCATTGGGCAAGAGCATAGCGCGGGCAATCGGGCGAAAATATGTACGTATGAGTCTAGGCGGTGTCCACGATGAAGCCGTTATTAGGGGACACCGAAAAACCTACATCGGCGCCATGCCAGGCCGCATCATCCAAAGCCTCAAAAAGGCCGGAAGCAATAACCCTGTGATGGTACTCGACGAAATCGACAAGGTAGGCAGCGATTATCGGGGTGATGTCTCCTCTGCCCTGCTCGAGGTGCTGGATCCGGAACAGAACAGCACATTCTTCGATCACTATCTGGAGATCGACTACGACCTCAGTAAGGTACTCTTTATTGCCACGGCCAACAACCTGTCGACCATGCAGCCCGCCTTGCTCGATCGTATGGAGGTAATCGAAATCAATGGGTATACTCTGGAGGAGAAGCAGGAAATCGCTCGCAAATACCTCATTCCCAAACAACTGGAGGAGCACGGTCTTACAAAAATTGATTTTTCCATCAACGCAGCAATGACCCGGTACGTCATAGAGCGGTACACCCGCGAGTCGGGCGTACGCAGCCTCGACAAGAAAATTGCGTCGATTGTGCGCGGATTTGCCCGTCACAAGGCGATGGAAACCCCCTACCGCGTGCAGGTGAATCGGGAGGATTGCCATAAAATCATGGGTGCGCCTATTTTTGACCCCGATGAGTACGAAGGCAACCAGATCGCAGGGGTGGTAACGGGCCTCGCGTGGACCTCAGCCGGGGGCGACATACTATTCATCGAAACGAGTTTGAATCGCGGCAAGGGAAAGGTGAACATAACGGGAAACCTCGGGGAAGTGATGAAGGAATCGGCCTCGATAGCACTGGCCTATGTGAAGGTTCATGCCAGCGATCTTGGGATCGACCACCGCCTGTTCGATGCGGTCGATATGCACATTCACGTTCCGGAGGGAGCCACACCCAAAGACGGGCCTTCAGCTGGGATCACCATGCTCACCAGCATCGTTTCGGCCTTCACCCAGCGTAAAATCCGCCAGAAGCTGGCCATGACGGGTGAAATCACTCTAAGGGGACGGGTGTTGCCGGTCGGGGGCATCAAGGAGAAAATCCTCGCTGCCAAAAGAGCTGGGATTGGTCATATTGTGCTGAGCAAGCAAAACCGCAAAGACATTGAGGAGATTCGCCAAGATTACATCCGTGATCTCGAGTTCCATTATGTCGACCGCATCTCGGATGTCTTATCGCTTGCCCTGCTCCCGGAAAAAGTGCATAAGGCGGTTGACTTAATAGGCATGATAGAGCCGTCTACCGGTAGTCAAGCCACTCCTAACTGAGTAGATTTGCAGATATGATAGGAATTGTCACCAAGTCTACCGGCAGCTTGTATGAGGTGGATGCGGGACAAGGCCAGACGCTGAAGTGCAGGTTGCGGGGCAAGATTCGACTCGACGACACCGGCAAGACGAATCCTGTTGCGGTGGGCGATCACGTGCGGATTCACCTCAATAATCATGAAGAAACCGTGATTACAGAGATTCTTCCCAGAACCAATCACATCATACGAAAGGCCACAAACCTGAGCCGACAACACCATGTTTTGGCCGCCAATATCGATCAGGTTATGATTGTGGCCAGTTTGTCTCGGCCCCGTGTTTCACCCGGTTTCATAGATCGCTGTCTGGTAACTTGTGAAGCGTATGGAATCGATGCGGTTTTGGTGTTGAACAAGGTTGACCACT
This sequence comes from Sphingomonadales bacterium, assembly GCA_016872215.1. Taxonomy (GTDB): domain Bacteria; phylum Bacteroidota; class Bacteroidia; order UBA7662; family UBA7662; genus F1-60-MAGs140. The sequence goes on from VHAX01000005.1 coordinate 76,310, forward strand.
GGACACCGAAGGAGTGGGAACAGGCACAAGAACTGACGGCCACTTATTTAAATGCCGGGTATCCGGTAATTTGTACCTCAGCACTCAGGGGCGATGGCCTCGAAACCATGCGCGAACATCTGCAATCTAAAATCACGCTCGTTAGCGGTTTTTCAGGGGTGGGTAAAAGCAGCCTCTTGAACCGGCTGTTTGGTGATCTCAACCTGAGGACTGGCGAAATCAGCAAATTCTCGAGTAAAGGCACCCACACCACCACTTTCGCGCAGATGTTCACCCCCGAACCCGGATTGAGGATCATCGATACACCGGGAATAAAGGAATGGGGACTCGCCGAAATAGAAGGCTATGAACTGAGTCACCATTTTCCGGAGTTTCGCAAGCATATCCCCCACTGCCACTTCCACACCTGCACCCACACCCACGAACCGCAATGTGGGGTGCGAGAGGCGGTTGAAGTTGGACAAATTCCACAACAGCGCTACAAAAGTTACCTGAGCATGCTACTCAACGACAACAACCGTTCCTGATGAATCGCTATTTTCGTTGGTCTTATTATCCACCGCTCCCCACTAATGAAAACCATCACCCAACGCGTGCATTCCGCTTCTGTAACGGTTGAAGGTGAAACAATCGGGAACATAGGTCATGGACTACTTGTATTCGCCGGATGGGCCCAGGGCGAAACTGAACAGGATCATTTGTGGGTGGCGTCGAAGCTCATCAACATGCGAATTTTTCCCGATGAATACGGGCAAATGAACCAATCCCTAATCGATGTGGGTGGCGAAATACTTCTGGTGAGTCAGTTTACCCTCTTCGCATCCACCAAAAAAGGCAACAGGCCTGGATTTTCTCTTGCCGCAGCACCCGCAGAGGCCATTCGATTGTATGAGCATTTCCTCAACACGCTCAACGAGCTGCTCCCCGGACGTGTACAAAGTGGCCGTTTCGGCGCTGACATGCTGATCCGATGCGAGAATTATGGGCCGGTTACCATCCCCATCGACACCCAAAACAAATTATGACTACAACTCCCAAACCCGATACCGCAGGACTATCTGAATCCCTCACCCTTAACGAACTGCAAAAACAAGTCGATGCCTGGATCCATACTGTGGGCGTCCGGTATTTCAACGAACTTACGAATACGGTCATTCTGATGGAGGAAGTCGGTGAAGTTGCGCGCATTATAGCCCGATCCTATGGTGAGCAGTCGTTCAAGGAGGGAGAATCAGCCCCGGAACTAGCCGATGAATTAGCCGATTTGCTCTGGATCTTACTCTGCCTCGCCAACCAAACCGGCGTGGATCTGGAGGATGCCTTCAGGAAGAACTTGCAGAAGAAGTCAACTCGCGACGCCCAGCGGCACCTCAGAAACCCGAAATTGTAGGCAGATTAGTTTGTAGCGACTTTCAGCCTGGAACGCGACCAAAACACCAATAAAAGCGCCGTCCCAAACATCATAAGGCTGTAGATGGCCCCCGGGATTCCCGCTGCCGGCTGGTTGAGCATAGCCGGACTCAACGCGATGCCTAATGCCAGTGTCCCATTTTGAATTCCTGTTTCAATGGAGATCGTAATGCGTTGACCCAACGGAAGGTCCAAAGCAGCACCAACGCCAATGGCCAATAGCATGGAGGCCCCATTTAAAATGAGAGCGGGCACACCAGCCTCCTGAAAATAGGGAACTATTTGAGTCCGTTCTTTAATAATAGCTGAAGCCAGTATCACCACAAAAAAGGCTGCTGAAATCAAATTAACAGGCTTCGCCATTTTTTTTGTGAATTCAGGCTTAAAACGATGGATGAGCATGCCAATAGCCACTGGAACCAGGGTTACGACTACAATTTGCAGTGTGGTTTTCAAGATGGGTAGTTGAACGGCCTGCTCCCCGCCGGTATAGGCATAGAGCGCAAGATTCAACAGAAACGGGATACTCAGGTTGCACAAAACTGAACTGATAGCCGTGAGGGTAACCGAAAGTGCCAAATCCACACCTGCCAAATGGCTGACCAGATTTGAAGTGGCGCCACCCGGACAAATCGCAAGCAGTATGAGTCCAACCGCCAGGTATCCTTGTAGTCCAAACAGGCTCACAATCCCAACACCCAACAAAGGCAACATGAGCATTTGGCAGGCCAATCCCGCCAATACCGCCTTTGGGAATTGTACGACCCGTCTGAAATCGCCGGGGGTCAGGCTCATTCCCATGCCCATCATGATGATGCCCAGCGCCAAAGGCAAGAACAATGATGTAATCAGGTTATCTTCCATTGCGCCAAATTAACAAACAACTTGCAAATTGAAGACAAATGAACAAATCCCGAACAACCAAAGTCTAAATAAGTGCCAGCAACTAATAGGTAGAGCTAGATCAAGAATCAGAAATCAACTAACGTGGAAATTAGGGAATAGCCACTAATTCCCCGTCAATCAATACCGGAACAGTGGTGTATAAGTCCCTTTTCAAACAAAAAGCAATTTCATCAGTCAGCCCCTTACCCGCCAATCGAAGGTAATGAGAGGAACCCATGACCGCCTGGCCGATGCTGTTTTCATGAGCCTGATATAAATCTAAAGCCGCAATAGCTGGATCACCTGTAATAATTATATATTTATGTAAATCAAATAAAAGACTTCCGGCACTTAATGTGTCTTCTAAACTAAATTGTCCCTTCCAACCCGCACAGAACAAGACCACATCGCCCGGGAACTGCAGAATTCTCTGAACCACTGCTTTTTGATTGAGAAAACCAGCAACGATAATTTGTTTGGCCGCCATTGTAAGCAAAATCGCACGTGTGCCGTTGGTGGTTGTGAGCGCCACTTTTTGTCCGGCCCATTGACCCTCTTGATATGAAAAAGGAGAATTGCCCAGATTAAAACCCTCTGCTACTTGTCCACCCCGCTCCGCCGCTGGCACGTATCCTTTACCAGCCCAATAGAGCGCATCCGCGGGCTCTGCGACCGGACGAAAAGCCTGAACACCGTGAGAAAGGCCAGTGATGATGGCTGAACTGGCGCGCAGCACGTCGATAATCACCACACATTTTCCTGAAAAGTCATGGCACCCTGCCAGGAGTGGACTCAAGCAAACCTCGATGTTGCGTCTAGCCATCACACGAAGGGCAATTTCACCACCTTGGCCTTCAGGCTTCTTCCCCGGATGTTGATCCAAAGAGAGGAACCCTCGTTTTGGTGGTCTGAATCAACAAATCCCAAGCCGATCAGCTTGCCAGTCGACGGAGATTCCGAGCCCGAACTCACCACTCCTATTTTTTGTCCCGACTCGTTCATTATGTCGAAATCATGGCGTGGAATTCCCTTGTCGACCATCTCAAAGCCCACCAGATAGCGATCACATCCCCCGGTCTTTTTACTGAGATACAAGTTTTTGTGTATGAAGTCCTTGTTGTACCTGACAATCCAGTCAAGGCGCGCCTCAACGGGTCCGCTCGAATAGCTCAATTCATATCCGTTCAGACAATAACCTTTTTCCAAACGCAACGTATCCCGGGCGCCCAGTCCACAGGGCAACAATCCATACACAGCCCCCGCTTTCATTAGGGCGTCCCATATTTTTACCGCAGATGCACGGGGGATATACAGTTCAAATCCGCCCGCACCCGTGTAGCCTGTGGCCGAAATTAGGATACCCTCCACCCCATCCACGACACCCGTGACGAAGTGGTAGTAGGCCAATTCGCGAACCGCCTCAGTTGTGCATGCCTCCAAAATATCAACGGCCATCGGCCCTTGCAAGGCCAGGAGAGCTGTTTCCTCCGAAATATTGAGGATTGAGCAGTCGGCTCCGGCATAGGCATGTAATACATCCGCCACTTCATCCACCCGTGATGCGTTCACCACCAGCATATACTGCTGTTCTGCAAGCCGATACACCAAAAGATCGTCGACAATACCCCCGTCCGGGTGAGGAATGCAGCTGTATTGAGCCTGTCTGATCTTTAGTCGCGCGACGTCATTAGTTGTGATGTGTTGCAAAAAGTTCAAAGCCCCGCCGCCCTCGACCCTAAATTGACCCATATGCGAAACATCAAACAAACCACAGGCGTTGCGCACGCTAAGGTGCTCGTTGCGGATGCCCGAATAGCTTAACGGCATATCGTAGCCCGCAAACGGCATCATCCGCGCACCCAATTGGATATGTACGGGGTGTAAAGGAGTGAGTAAAAGTGCTTTTTCCATGCCGCAAAATTACGACTTATCGCCGCCGAAGCCTATTTTTGTGGTCGTCACTTTTGTATGCAACTGCCCCGCCCCATTACCCTAGAGGAGGCCGCTCATTTCCTCCAATGCCGCTACATCGGCCCCGCTGATGCCTCCATAACCGGCCTGAATGAGATTCACAAAGTCAGATCTGGCGACCTCACTTTCGTGGATTTTCACAAATACTACCAGAAGGCGCTTAACTCCGCTGCTGATGTTGTGCTGATCGATCAGGAACCGGATAACAGAAATCATAAATCATTGCTGATCAGTCCACGACCATTCGATGATTTCAACCGATTGATTCATCGCTACCACCAGCCCACGCCTATTATCGGGGGGCGCTTCTACAGGGGTGCCGACGTTCAAATTGGAAAGGGTACGCGCATCATGGAACAGGTAGTGCTCGGTGATGGTGTGGTCGTGGGACGAGATTGCCTGATCTACCCAAATGTGGTGATTTATCCAGACACCCGAATCGGTGATCGGGTAACCATCCACTCCAATACGGTGATTGGCCAGGATGCTTTCTACTTCAAACGTAAACCAGAGGGCTACGACAAACTATTATCGTGCGGGCGCGTGCTCATTCAAGACGATGTGGAGATCGGCCCATGCTGTACTGTTTCGCGTGGTGTGAGCGGCGACACCATCATCGGGTCGGGCACCAAATTCGATGCACAGGTGCATATTGGCCATGGTGTAGAAATGGGTAAAAATTGCCTTATGGCGGCCCAGGTGGGCATAGGCGGTAAAACCATCATCGGAGATGAAGTGAAGTTCTGGGGGCAGGTAGGCGTTCAAAAAGACATCCGTATTGGCGACGGAGCGGAGGTGCTCGGGCAATCTGGCATCACCAAATCCATTGATGGAGGAAAGGTCTATTTTGGAACTCCGGCTACCGATGTGCTACAGGTGTACCGCGAAATGGCCTGGCTCCGTTCACAGGCTCGCTCGAAAAAGCAATCATCAGAAACGGAAGAATAACGAATGGCGACTGGTACTCATTCCCCAAAGTCCAATAAAAGCTGCTGCGTATTGTAGCGAAAACTTCGCCTGTGTAGGGGCGATGGTCCGTGTTGACCGATTAAAGTGCGGTGTTCCTGTGTTGGGTATCCCTTGTTCAATTCCCAATCGTATTGGGGGTATCGCTTATGGTAGACCAGCATCAACGCATCCCGATAGGTTTTGGCCAAAATGCTGGCCGCTGCAATGCACGCCACCTTACCATCACCACCCACAACGCAGGTGTGGGGAATGGAGGGATGCGGCACGAAATAATGACCGTCGATCCACAAACGAGAGGGCTTTATTTCCAATTTCTCAACGGCACCCATCATGGCCCGCATCGACGCCTGTAGTATGTTGATGCGGTCAATTTCCTCATTGCAGCAACTGCAGACCGACCAGGCGGAGGCATTTTCTTCGATGTACTTGCGCGCTTTATTGCGGGATTGTGCCGACAACTGCTTGGAGTCTGCCACCCGGCTTAAGTCGAACCTTTCGCCCAAAATGACCGCTGCTGCCACTACTGGACCGGCCAGGCATCCTCTTCCTGCCTCATCACAACCCGCATCCCAAATGGGCACCGACATCCATTCAGTTCGAATTTTGGACATGCATCAAATCTACGTTCATTCCGGCAGAAGATTAACATGTGCCCGTAAAAGGAACTATGAGAAATCCATCCTGCGTGTTAAAATGGTTGCCTCTAACGATTAGTAAGGTCCGATCAGCACCGCAACCAGGGAATATTTCATGATGCCGTCCACTGTAGCGATGCAGTCGGAGTAACTGGTTGAATTTCCTCTGTACACCTTTTTTCCTTCCACAGTCAACAAACAATCGGAATAACTGCTCGAATTACCCCGGTAAATCTTACCATCGCCAATGGTATATAGACAATCAGAATAGGAAGTTGAGTTGCCACGATAAATTTTTTTGCCACTAACGGTGAACAGGCAGTCGGAGTAGCTCGTGGAGTTGCCTTTGTAAACCTTTCCGCCATCAAAAGTGTATCGGCAAGCAGAATAACTTGTTGAATTGCCCTGGTAAACTTTTTCTCCATCCACAGTAAACAAACAATCGGAGTAACTCGTGGAATTGCCCTTAAAAATCTTTGTTTGCGCCATGGCGATAATAGAGTTAATACATAAAAAAGCCAATAGGAGGATTTTTTTCATAATACGGCGTTCAATAAGGGTTTTGTAAGAAAAATTTGATGTTCCAAATATAATACAAATCCGGGATCGCGGATTTGGCTAAAAAACCCTACGTTGACGGGATTCGACGTTTCCACGAAGTGGGTCATCTGCCTTCCAAGTGAAATCAGGAAATCATCAATTTTCTTCAATATTATTTGCAAAAAAACCACATAAGCACGTTTAAAACCTCCTGCTCACCGACATCCCCACCTGAAAATGCAATATAAATATAATAAAAATACAATATGGAAATGCACCACAAACAACTGGTTACCGAATCGTTGTTTTGGATAACGATGAATGATCACCTCATATACCTGCAGAAAATTTCTCATGTCTCGCCTATATATCACCTAAAATAGGCCGCACCAATAGTTCCTCCACTATGGCGTTTGGGGAAACCTTCCACGAAGTCCAAATCAGTTCGGCCAAATCCTCTGCTGGCATGAAACGATCTTCGGGCATACCACTCCCCGACCAACTCGATGTGTAGGTTGGACCAGGCAAAATAGCGGTCACCCCCACTCCTGCGGGCATCAGCTCCTGTCTCAGACTGCGCGCCAATCCGAGGAGTGCGTGCTTACTCACGGCATAGGCCCCGCCTGCCGGATAGGCTTTTATCGAGGCAGTTGAGCACAAAAAAAACAAGTGGGCGCCACGGCTGCCTTTGATGAGGTCGGCCAAGTCGCGCGTCAGGTAGTAGGCCGACATAACATTCACCTCTAAAAGCGACATGAGTTGACCATCAGGCTCATCCAGCAAAGTGCCTGGCAAAAACTCCCCGGCATTGTGCACCAGTAGGTCGAGCCCGCCTCCGCATACTTCTCGAATCCAGGCGGAGCAGGCAGCGGCATCATCTCTTTTGCCCAAATCGAAGGGTGCACAGGAAAATTTCTGCTTGGGGTACTGCGATTCCAGTTCCTGACGAAGCATCTGAAGTTCGGAGTCCGTTCGGGCGGTAAAAAGCACCGAACAACCTCCCTGGGCCAATCGGCGAACAATGGCTCTTCCAATACCCCTTCCGGCACCGGTCACTACAGCTATACTTTTGTGAGACATCCCCCAAATATGGCGGATAAAACCGTATTTTTGTCGACCTACCCACCTATCCCTATGTTTTTTTTCTACCATCTGGGCCGATATTTGATGCTTTTGCGCAGGCTTTTTAAGAGGCCGGAAAATCGAGTGTTATATACCAGGGAACTCATTCGCCAGATGTATACCATCGGTGTAGGCTCCATTGGAATTGTTATCATAATTGCAGTTTTTTCGGGTGCCGTAACGACCATCCAAACGGCCTACCAGCTGATTGCCAGTTGGATTTCTAAATCGGTGATTGGCGCCATTGTTAGCGACAGCAGTCTTCTCGAGCTGGGCCCCACTATCACCTCATTGGTATTGGCAGGTAAAATCGGCTCCAGCATCGCCTCCGAAATCGGAACCATGCGGGTAACCGAACAAATCGATGCCCTGGAAATCATGGGCATCAACGCACCAGGATACCTCATCGGCCCAAAGATATTGGCCGCCTTGCTCACCATACCGCTCCTGATTGTTCTCAGCATTGGCCTCTGCACAGCCGGAGGAATGGTCGTGGGCGAACTCACCGGCATTATTACATACAGACAGTTTGTGGAAGGGGCTCGCTCCTCTTTTCAAGCCTATAACTTGTTTTTTTCGATGACCAAAGCCATTACGTTCTCCTTTTTAATCTCTTCCATTTCGGCCTATCAGGGTTATTATGTGGAAGGCGGATCGCTGGAGGTGGGCAAGGCTAGTACACAAGCCGTAGTGTATAGTTCCGTCGCCATTCTGGCGGCCGACTACATTCTGGCTCAACTGCTTTTGTGATATGATCGAAATACTTGACATAACCAAGCAATTCGGACAAAAAACCGTTCTGCATAGTCTTTCGGCACGCTTCGGGCCGGGAGAGGTGAGCATGATCATCGGTTCCAGCGGCAGCGGGAAATCGGTCCTTATGAAAATACTTGTGGGACTCTTCGCACCCGATGTGGGTAAAGTTTGCTACGGAACGAGCGATTTTTTTAGTCTGGATATCGGGGGGAAAACAGAAATCCGTAAGCAAATCGGTATGCTTTTTCAAAATTCCGCTTTATTCGATTCCTTGAACGTGGAGCAAAACGTTTTGTTTCCGCTTCAGATGTTTGGCAAACAATCGGTCCGGCAGCAGCTCGAACGGGTCAATCACTGCCTCGAACGGGTGGGCCTTTCCGGCACAAACGCCATGCATACGAGTCAGCTCAGTGGAGGTATGCGCAAGAGGGTCGGAATTGCCCGTGCAATCGCTCTGGAACCCAGGTATTTGTTCTGTGACGAACCCAATTCCGGATTAGATCCGTTAACCTCCATCAAAATTGATGAGTTGATCCGGGAGATTACATTGGAATCGGGCATAACTACAATCGTCAATAGCCACGACATGAACTCTGTGATGGAAATTGGCAATCACATTTGCTTCCTTTTTCGGGGTAAGATTCTGTGGACAGGGAGCAAATCCAATATTATGAAAACGGATTGTCGGGAATTGAATGATTTTGTGTTTGCAACGGCCTTTCTGAAACAACTCCGCACCCTCAACACGGATTGAATCATCCGCATTTTACATCGCCAGGGGATGCTCATCTATCATTTTTACCGACCTTAGCGGCACATTTCGCACATTGCCTGCATTCATACAACATTTGTGAATAGAGCCTGCAATTATCAAAAAATCACGTTGATATGAGCATATTGGTCAACCGAAACTCACGCATTTTGGTTCAGGGTTTTACGGGCAACGAAGGAACGTTCCACGCCGAACAAATGACTGCCTATGGTAGTGGGGTCGTTGGGGGTGTAACACCAGGCAAGGGGGGACAACAGCACCTCGGGTTACCAGTTTTTGATACCGTTTCTGAGGCCCGGGAACAAACCGGAGCCAATACCTCGATTATTTTCGTGCCACCAGCTTTCGCCGCAGATGCTATTATGGAAGCAGCTGATGCTGGTGTGGAGGTAATTGTTTGCATTACAGAGGGGATTCCAACCCGCGACATGATTGCAGTGCGCGAATACCTGCGTTCCCGAAACAGCCGATTGATTGGGCCTAATTGTCCGGGAATCATCACACCCGATGAAGCCAAAGTGGGTATTATGCCCGGTTTTGTGTTTAAAAAAGGAAATATTGGTATTGTTTCACGTTCGGGTACTCTCACCTATGAGGCGGCCGATCAGGTGGTGAAAGCTGGTATGGGCATTTCAACAGCCATCGGCATCGGCGGTGATCCGGTCATCGGCACCACCACCCGTGAGGCGGTCGAGTTGTTTGCTGCCGACCCGGAAACGGAGGCTATTGTTTTGATTGGAGAGATCGGCGGACAAATGGAAGCGGATGCGGCACGCTGGATCCGTGATACGCATTTGAGCAAGCCTGTGATCGGGTTTATAGCCGGACAAACTGCGCCTCCCGGACGGAGAATGGGCCACGCGGGTGCGGTTGTAGGAGGTACGGAAGACACAGCAGCCGCAAAAATGCGCATCATGGAAGAGTGTGGATTGCATGTGGTGGCTTCACCCGCCGATATCGGGCGAACCGTACGTGAAGCACTGGCTAAGTAAGCGCTCAGAATCCGATCAGCATCCCGGCAATTGTGGCATTCAACAGAGATGCCGCAGTTCCTGCGATCAGTGCCTTCACACCCAATTGCGAAAACAGAGTCCGGCGTTGGGGCACCAAACTCCCTATTCCCCCTACCTGTATCCCAATAGAGGCCACATTGGCGAATCCACACAGGGCATAGGAGGCCATCACAATGGTGCGTTCGGATGTGAATGCTCCGCTTGCTTTCAATTCCGATAGGCTGGAGAAAGCCACAAATTCATTTAGAATCGCCTTTTCCCCAAGTAGTTGTCCTATCAACAATACATCCTCGCCCCGAACTCCCATGAGCCAGGAAATGGGGGCAAACATCATACCCAACACGAGTTGAACACTCAATCCATCGTAGCGGCCCCCGCTCACTTTTGTAATGAGGGTATTGAAACCGGTCCAGCCCCCCACCCAATGTTGTAGCATATAGTTGAACATAGCCATGAGGGCCATAAATACAAGCAGCATTGCCCCTACATTAACCGCTAGTTTTACACCATCGGTGGTGCCAGTTGCAACCGCTTCAAGTACATTGTCGCCCATGGTTTCACGAGGCACGCTCAAATCGGATAAAAATTCTTCAGTCTCGGGCACGAGCATTTTGGCTGCCAAAATTCCCGCCGGGGCTGCCATAACCGATGCGGTTAGGAGGTGGCGGGCAAACAGTGCCTGCGTATGAGGGTCGTTGCCTCCGAGGAACCCAATGTATGCGGCCATAACCCCTCCAGCTATAGTGGCCATACCACCCGTCATCAGTGCCATAATTTCCGAGCGGGTCATCCGGTTCAGATATGGTTTAATAAGCAGCGGCGCTTCGGTCTGACCCATAAAGATATTAGCGGAGGCGGCTAAACTCTCAGCACCGGAAATCTTCAGGAGGTGATTCATGACCCAGGCAAAGCCAAATACGATGCGTTGTAGAATGCCCAGATAAAACAGAAGGCTGGTGAATGCTGAAAAAAATATTATGGTAGGCAACACCTGGAAGACAAAGATAAATCCATAGGTGTCGACCGAGGTTACGAGGCCGCCAAATAAAAATTCTGCCCCCCTGCGCGAAAAACCGAGCAATTCCACGATAAAGCCACTCACAACAGAGAATACCTGACCCACCAGCGGCACTTTCAACACCATTACCGCCAAAGCAAGCTGGAGTCCAAGCGCAGGCAGGATGGTACGCCAGGAAATTCTCCTGCGGTTTTCAGATAAGAGATATAGAAGTCCCAACAAGGAACATAATCCGATTAGTCCGTTCAGTAATGCCATCATCATAGTTCAAACCTAATGAAAAGTACGGTAAGTGTATATGAAAAAGAGTGTTCGGCTTTAAATGATTCCCCTTTTCTTCAGTTCATCGCGAATCAACGCAGCTTCCTCATAGTTTTCCCCTTCAACTGCCTGCTGCAGTCGCTCCTGCAATTCAGCAAAACCCAATTTTCGATAGGGAGACGGTTTGTACTCAGTCTTTTTAGACAAAACTTCATCCGATTTTTCCAAATCGGAATGAGTACCTGTTAAGTCCTGGATTTTATCGGAATCCAGGATCACGCCACCCGAATCCAGAACGTGCGCGAAAGTGTAGACCGGACAACCGAACCGAACTGCAAGCGCCAACGCGTCTGAGGTACGTGCATCAATCTGTCGTACTTCGTTGCCCTGCCGGCAATGCAATCGACTATAAAAGATTCCCTCCCTCAAATCTGCTATGACTACTTCCTCAATCTCAATATCAAATTCACCCGCAAAATTCCGAAATAAATCATGCGTCAGAGGCCTGGCCGGCTTCATATTCTCTAATTCGATCGCTATGGCCTGTGCTTCGAAGCCACCGATTATGATTGGCAACTTTCGTCCACCACCCTTCTCTCCCAAGATGAGGGCATAGGAGTTGGCCGAGGTGTTGCTGTCCGAAAGAGCAATTATTTGCAGTTCAATTTTCTTCATTAGACGTGGGCGGCTCTAAACCGCTGTACGGCTTCCGTTAGGCGAGGTAATACATCGAATGCATCCCCAACAATCCCATAATCGGCCACCTTAAAAAGGGGGGCCTCCCTGTCGGTGTTGATGGCCACAATCACTTTACTGGAACTCACACCAGCCAGATGTTGAATCGCTCCTGATATGCCAATTGCAATGTACAAATCCGGTTTGATGGTGATTCCGGTTTGTCCGACATGCTCCTCATGCGGGCGCCAGTGCATATCGCTTACCGGCTTTGAACATGCGGTGGCGGCATCGAGACTCGAGGCCAACGATTCCACCAAATGCCAGTTTTCAGGGCCCTTCAACCCGCGACCAGCCGAAACCACGCGCTCCGCCTCGGTCAACGGTATTTTACCCGCCACCCGATCCACCCTGTTCAGGCGAATTTTACCTTCCTGTGCACCCTTTGCAACAACCATATGCTCGGTTTTCATTTCCCCCGAAGGATGGCTTTCGGTTGCGAAAGAATTGGGGGTAATCGATATGACACAGGAATTACCCTGCACCTGTAGATTTGCGTATCCCTTGTTTGAAAATACGGAGCGACGAACCTCCCAACCGGTTTCTGAGGCTTGCGGAAAATCGATCACGCCCGATGCCAGGGGAATACCCATACGCACAGCCAGCCGTGGGGCCACTGACTTACCCATGTAGGTGTTTGAAACCACGATTTGTTGCGCTCCGCAACTTGCTGCCGCCTGCGCCATATAATACGTTACCGAATCGGAATCCGATAAGTCGTGATCGACGCGGTAGTTCACTGAAACGCCTAAATCCAAAAGCTGTTTAACGGTATCAGCAGATGCGCTGGCCGAACAAAGTACACTACAGACTGATTGCCGACTACGGGCCAACCTTACCCCGAACGACACGGCTTCTAGAGCCACTTTTTTCAGGATACCACCCTGAACGGGTGCAAAAACGAGTACAGACATTCTATTTTTCTATGGTTTTGTTAGGGGTAGTTCATTAAATTACCTTGGACTGTTCGTGTAATAAGGTCACCAATTGATCCATGTCGGCAGGATCTACAAAACGGCAACCAGATTTGGCCGGGGGAAGATCAAAACGGGATACCTGGGTAGGGCCTGAATCGGTCTCGGCCGAAACAACCTCCAATGGCTTGGTTCGGGCCATCATGATGCCCCTCATGTTGGGGATTCTGGGCTCTGTGAGTTCCTTTTGACAGGTAGCCACAAACGGATGCGAAACCTGCGCAAAAGCACGTCCGCCATCCACATCAAAGGAAACTTCAGCGTCTTTGCCATTGCTACTCATGGACGTCATAATGTTGATAAGTGGCAAACCCAACAGCTCAGCAAGCAAACCTCCAACCACGCCCCCGTTGTAATCGATCGACTCCCTGCCACAGAGTATCAGGTCATAATTTCCCTTAGTTGCCACGGCTTTTAGTTCACGTGCCACCTGTATGGAGTCTGTGGCATCCGCATCCACCCGAATGGCTTTATCGGCCCCGATCGCCATGGCTTTCCTCAGATTGGATTCTGAGTCAGCCCGGCCGACATGAACCACGGTTACGCTGCCTGAGCCCAATGCCTCATTCAATTCAAGAGCCTTGGTGAGGGCCAACTCATCGTAGGGATTAATGATAAACTGAACCCCACTTTTGTCGAGAGACTTACCATCGGCTGTAAACACGATGCGCGTTGTGGTGTCCGGCACCTGGCTCAGACATACCATTATGTTCATATTTTTGAGAAATGAAGTGCGAGATAAAATGCAAAAATAAGGATAAATGACGCATGAAAGTAGAGGGATCGAGCGAATGGAACGACTCAAAATGCTCACGCAACAAAATCCACTGGATCCCTTTCTCCGGTATGCACTCGGACTCGAATGGGAAAAACATGCTCATTGGCAAAAGGCCGAACAAATATGGCGGGATTTGCTGCTGAAACACCCCAACTACTTGCCAGCACTCCACCGATTGGCCGAACTGCTGTTCGCGCAACAAAAATTTACGGAAGCGCATGCCTTTGCGTCAGATGCCCTTCGTTGTGCCGAAAGTGAGGCCGATGAGCACGCAAAGCAGGTAGCACACGGATTATTGGCTCAAATCGAGGAAGAAATGAATCTGGAATAAGATACGGATTCGATTAAAAGCGCATGCCTAAACTCAACAATAGTTCGGTGCGGTATTGCCTGATGGATGCACCAAAATTGGGGGAAGGCGGCGACAAAGTATAGGGTTCGCGGTAGATATCCCGGGAACGATTCGATACACACAAATCCACCATATAGGGATCTTTGCGGTAACCCGCGCCCAATGAAACTTCACGTTGAACACGGTTGCCCCCACCCGTGTTCAGTTCGCGCAGAAAGGGCGATGTTGTGTAGGCCATACCGACCCGAAACGCGTAGGGTCCCAGCAGGCCTTCTCCCCCCAGGCGGAAGGTGCCGGTCGACGAAAACAAAGCGTTTACGTCGCTGTTCACCCCTCTGGCCCATTCCGATGTTCCGGCGTCGAGACCTTCGGTACGAACCCGCATGCGCTGAAACGACATATGGTCGTAGCCCGCTGTGATCAGGCCCTTGTTGCGGACCACCACGGCAAGACCCACGCTGGTGCGTGCCGGTCTTCGAAATTTATACTCAAATGGTGCAAAAACCGGAGAGGAAGCGTACGCATAAGTGGGCACCGAATCGAGGGTGGCTTCCAAATCTGTTTGAAAATCCTCCTCTACTGTCAGTCGTGACGGGGGAACGTACGAAAAGCCCAGACGTAAGGCTTCTGTGGGCTTGAAAATGGCTCCGAGCTTCAATTCAAACCCATCAGCCACTGTATATATGCTTTGTATGTAGCGCAATGACTTAAATTTGAGAATGGTATCGGCCTCATCCGTTTCCGAAAACTCGGTTACCCGATCGAACCGTGCACTGAGGATGCTGAGTGATACCCCAAAATGCAACCTATTTTGCCAGTTTCCAGCCAGTGTAAATTGATAGTCCGACATTTGTCCGCCGCTCCGGGCCTCTTCCTTCTGCCGTACTCCTCCCCCGGAAACAATCGAAAAATAATATGAGGTACTGTCACCCGGACTCTGGGGATAAATGAGTCCGGTTCGTGCTGCAAGTGCAGCGGTAAACGGATACTGTGCAGCCACAAAAGCCACTCCCGAATTAGCCTCTTCCTGAAAATAGTTGACCAGGCTCGTTTTCAGATTGAGTCCATTGAGCTGCCAGCGACCCGAATACACCGCAGTCTGATTGAGCGTGAAACCGAAATGAACCCGCCTCCATCCGGAACCGCTCTCTTGGGGCTTTTCTGCCACCACGATTCCGAGCGACGGGATACGTACGTCTCCCCGACCGCTTCGAACGCTGTTGCTCAGGTATTCAGAACGAGCCCCTTCCGACCCTAATGAGGCAGATAACCCAAGCACCGAGGTGTGAAAGCCCGCTAAACCGGCCGGATTCATGGTCGCGCCCCCCCAGTCGGCACCCAAAGCTGCAAATGACCCGCCCAATGCAGTGAATCGAGCCGAACCCACCGGCTGAAACTGACTCAGTTGCAACATATCCAGAGCATACTGAGCATGTACTGCGCCCGAAAAAAGCAGACCGCCGGCAACCATGAAAGAGAGGATAATTGTTATCCTCATCGTGGACGACCAGATGAGGTGGGTCTGCTTCCGTTTGATGTAGGTGTGGAAGGTCGCGAATATCCGGAGGATCCACTTCTCGAAGAAGCCGAAGGCGTGGAGGAACCCGAAGAGCGCGGCGAAGAATACGATCGAGATGGTGTCGATGACCCTGAGGGTGAGTATGATCTCGATGGAGTGCTGGACGACGAAGATTTCGGGGTGTAGGTTCCCAAAGAACCTGACGAACCCGGGCGCGATGGGGTATATGAACGGGAAGGCGTGTACGAGCCGAAGGAACCCGACGAACCCGAGCGCGGTGGGGTATAATAGCGAGTGGATGTATGGGAACCCTTCACCTCGGCCTCTTCGGGAATACCGGTGCCAGGAGTAGCGTACGGAAAGCGTACTTCGTTTCGTTGTGGGACTTCCGCTGACCGTAGGCTGCGGGAAACCCTACCTTGTGAAGAGCCAAATATGGTAGATTCTGTACCGGCCAATCGACGCGTTTGAGTCCTCCGGGAGCTCCCACCCGTCTCCGTCGTATTGGATGGCAATGTACCTGACGATAAATTTTGACTACCTGCGCCCGAAATACGACCTGAAAAACCACCGCCAGCCAGTGCATTGGGCTGCCGGGTCGGAGCACGGGTTTTCCCGCGTTGAACAAACCCGGGCAAGGAAGACCCAGGCAAAGTGGCACGGGTTGGTGAAGGCTTAAGCGCGGGGACCGACGAAACCCAGATGCCCGAACCCCCATGATTCCATCCGTTCCATCCATTATTCCACCCGTTGTTCCATCCCCAATACGAATTCATGCCCCAATTGTTACACCACGGACTGCTCCAAGAATTCCATCCCCATGGATCGTATCCACCCCACCCCATTCCGCCATACATCCAAGGATCATAGCCCCACGAACGATTTATGCCATATGGGGAACCCCAACCCATAGAAAAACCCGGGTTCATGCCCCAATAAGGGGGTAAAAATGGGTTGTAGAGCATATAGCTCCTACAGCCATAAAATCCACCCATTCCATAATTCCAGCCCGGATTGCTCCAGAGGGGGTTTCCGAACCGACCGGCCCAGCCCAGATCGGGATCATAGCGATTCAAACGGCCCGAGCGCGACAAACGCCGAACACTACGCCCGTCAGACAGGTAATCGTTGTACGGATCGCTGTCCGAATTTGGCCTGATAAAGTTTCCCGACTGACCCGCACCAGCATCGGTGTACAAATCATCGCTAAAACTCATCCGTTTCAACCGGGTCATTTCATAGGATGAGCAACCCGTGAACACAACACTCAAGATCACCAGTGCGACAAAAGAAGACCTTCGGAAAGCTGAAAGCAGGTTCAACATGACGTCATTTTTAAGACA
>VHAX01000006.1 GCA_016872215.1 Sphingomonadales bacterium
ATACGCCCCCATCTGATTTTCAATCACGCCACCTTGGTCCGCGTCCTTCCGATGTCGATGCCATGCTACACAGCATCGGGGTAGGATCGGTCGATGAGCTGATTGATCAAACCATTCCTCAGGGCATTCGCCGGATGGATACCATGGAAATGCCAGCCCCCATGAATGAACAGGAGCTGATTGAGCATTTAAGAGGATTGGCCGATCAAAATCAGGTGTATCAATGTCACATCGGTATGGGTTACTACCCCGTACAAGTGCCGGGCGTCATTCAACGCAACATTCTGGAGAACCCGGGTTGGTATACGCAATACACACCCTACCAGTCCGAGATTGCACAGGGTCGACTCGAGGCACTCCTCAACTTCCAAACCCTGGTGTGTGACCTCACCGGCATGGACATCGCAAATGCCTCCCTGCTCGATGAGTCAACAGCCGCGGCAGAGGCCATGTTGATGCTGTTTGCCCAAAGAAATCAGGTCGAGAACCGCAAGTTTTTCGTTTCCAATAAGGTCTTCCCCCAAACACGGGCCGTTTTGCAGACCCGCGCCGAACCCCTGGGCATCGAGTTGGTATTCGGACGGGTGGATGATTTCGCATTCGATGAGGGCTTTTTTGGGATGATTTTTCAGTACCCCGAAGGATACGGACGTATACGTGATTATAAGGAAACGACCAAAAAAGCGGCTCAACAGCAAATTTCGGTGGCGGTAATCGCCGATCCCATGGCATTGGTGTTGCTTGAGTCACCCGGATCATGGGGCGCCGATGTGGTGGTGGGCAGTATGCAAAGATTTGGTGTGCCCATGGGCTATGGCGGTCCCCATGCGGCGTATTTCGCCACACGCGACGCATTTAAACGCAATCTTCCCGGCCGGTTGATTGGGGTTTCGCGCGATGCCCAGGGTCGTGTAGCGCTCAGAATGGCACTGCAAACACGCGAGCAGCACATACGCCGCGAAAAGGCAACTTCGAATATTTGTACCGCTCAGGTGCTACTGGCCATTATGTCATCGATGTATGCCGTATACCATGGGCCGGATGGACTCAAAGAAATCGCCCTGCGCATCCACCGCCACGCCGCTGTGCTCGATGCGGCCCTGCAAATCATGGGCTTTAAGCAGGTCAATCCTCAGTATTTCGATACCCTGCAGGTGGAACTGCCCGAGGAGGAGCTGCAGAAACTTAAAAACATAGCAGAGGGGAAACGTATCAACCTTAACTTTTTGGTGCCCGGACAAGTCGGCGTTTCGGTTGATGAAACCACCAGCCTTGCGCAACTTGTGCAGGTGGCCCTTGTGTTTGCGGCCATCACCAATGGAAAGCGTGTCGATTTGGTAGCACTCGACAGGGAGACGACACCGAATATTCATCCCGATTTTATGCGTAAGGATGAGATTTTGCAGCACCCGGTGTTCCATTCATACCGCAGCGAACACCAAATGCTCCGCTATATCAAGCGCCTGGAATCGCGCGATTTATCGCTCTGCCACAGTATGATTCCCCTGGGCTCCTGCACCATGAAGTTGAACGCGACCACCGAAATGATCGCCGTAACATGGGCCGGGTTTGCGCATCTGCATCCCTTTGCCCCGGTGGAGCAGGCCATGGGTTACAAGAGCATGTTTGATATGTTGACCGAGGATCTGAGGCAGGTGACCGGCTTCCCTGGCATCAGCCTGCAACCCAATTCGGGTGCTCAGGGAGAGTATGCCGGACTCATGGTGATTCGTGCCTATCACCTGAGCAGGGGTGAGGGACACCGAAACATAGCTCTGATCCCTTCCTCGGCCCACGGAACCAACCCGGCCTCGGCGGTGATGGCAGGCATGCAGGTGGTGGTGGTGGCCTGCGATGAACGGGGCAATATTTCGCTGGATGACCTGAAAACGCAAGCTTCACGGAATGCCGACCGATTGGCAGCCTTGATGGTGACTTATCCCTCTACACACGGTGTTTTTGAAACAACGATTCGCGAGATCTGCAGTGTAATTCACGAGTATGGTGGGCAGGTCTATATGGATGGAGCCAACATGAATGCGCAGGTGGGCCTCACGAGTCCTGCCCTCATCGGCGCTGATGTTTGTCACCTAAACCTCCACAAAACTTTTTGCATCCCCCACGGTGGGGGCGGACCTGGAATGGGCCCCATTGGCGTTGCAGCACACCTCACACCTTTTTTGCCCAGTCACCCCGTGGTGGCGGTGAACCCCTTTAAGTCGGCCATCACCCCGGTTTCGGGGGCACCATGGGGAAGTGCCGGCATTCTTCCTATTTCCTACGCCTATGCCCGCATGATGGGCGGGGCGGGGTTGACCGAGGCAACACGCATGGCAATTGTAAACGCCAATTACATCATGGCGCGACTAAAAGGTGCGTTTTCGGTTTTGTATACGGGTCCGGGGGGGCACTGCGCACACGAGATGATCATCGACCTGCGTCCGTTCAAAGCATCCGCGGGCATTGAGGTGGAGGATGTGGCCAAGCGGTTGATGGATTACGGCTTTCACGCGCCTACGGTTTCGTTTCCGGTGGCGGGCACCATCATGATCGAGCCAACGGAGTCGGAAGACAAACCCGAGTTGGATCGATTCTGCGACGCCATGCTGCACATCCGTGAGGAAATCCGTGAGATCGAAATGGGTATCTACGACCGCGATTTGAATGTCCTGAAACATGCCCCGCACACGGCATTTGAGTTGGTGGGTGACTGGTTGCACCCCTACCCACGCGAGAAGGCGGTGTTTCCCCTTCCCTGGGTGCGCGAGTCGAAGTTTTGGCCCACCGTTGGGCGGGTCAACAACACCCATGGCGACCGTAATCTGTTTTGTGTTTGTCCCCCCATCGAATTGTATGATTCGGTGAGTTGACATATTGTGGGAGTTTTTGTTTATTATTGAGACCTGAATTTTCGCATTTGCCTCATTTCTGCATGAAATCTGAACTTAGACATCATAATCCCTTTTATTTTATTTAATAATATGAAAAGATTTCTCCTCCTTACCCTCTTTATTGGCTTTTTCTCACCCTCTCAGGCCCAGTGGTCGCGCCCCTACGACGGCCGGCATGAGAAGAGGCTTGCCGATCGTTCCATTGTGGATGTTCGCTATGATCCTTCCCAAGCGACTGACCCCACGGCGCGACTGAATCCCCTCTGGAGCTTCGATTTTAGTAACACTTTGGGCATGAGCGTGGTACGGGGACTCGGAGCCTCCGGTAGTAGCCCCTGGAAGGTGGTGTCGGCCATGGAGCCCAATCTGGTGTCGCAGAATTTTCCACCCATTGCATCGGCCTCAGGTGCGCCCTTTGCGCTGATCAACTCGGATTCCTTCAGCAATGGCACGCAGGACGACTACCTGATAATCAAAGCAGGCATCAGTTTGGTCAGTCATCCGGCTGTGATGCTGAGTGTGCAGCAGTTTTTCCGTCGCTTTCAGGAAGACCACATCATCGAAATCAGTACCGATTCTCTGGTTTGGACGGAGCTCTACAATTCTGCGGATGTGGTGCCCGCGAGCACAACTATACCAAACCCATCGACCTTGCGGTTTAACATTTCGTCGATCGCCGGCAACCAGCCGAATTTGTGGATTCGCTTCCATTATATAGGGGCGTGGGACTGGTTCTGGTGCATCGACGACATCCAGTTGAGTATTCCGCCCAACAACGACCTCTCGCTGGAGGATTATTCAATCAACCCGGTCAATTTCCTGACGTTCACCGGTCAGCTTATGAAGGGACAGCAGGGCGACCAATGGCAAGTGGAGGGGGCCATTCAAAATTTTGGATCCAATGCACAATCGAGCATCCGCATGCGCAGCCGCGTTGGCCGTTCGGCCAATTCTCTGTGGCGAGACAGTACCGCCCAACTGAGTTTGGCCTCGGGCGGCCGCGATACTGTGATGTCGGTCACCAATTTCCCGCAGGCTTTGCTTTTGGATACAGGTGTTTATGCGCTTAACATTGAGTTGACCATGGACAGTGTGGATGAGAATCCGGCGGATAACAGTGCGTCGGTGCCTTTTGCCGTGCGCGACACCATTATATCGGTGGTTTCGCCTGTGGTTTCCTCCTCGGGAAGTTTGGGTACAGCCTCGTTCACCGGCGATGAAGATGGACTCATTTGCGCTACTTTGTTTGAGTTGTCGGCCTCCGACACCTTGTCGGCCATACAGATTCGATTGGGAACATCCGTGGCTGGCTCCCAGATCATTGTGAGTGTGCGCGACACCAACGGTCTAGCCAATGATGAATATGCCCAGCAGACCTCCTTCTCTTCCCTCATTGAAAGTGATTTGTATACACTGACGGCACAAGATTTGGCACGCGGATTTGTGAAGATACTGATGCCCGCCTCCTTGTTTGGTGCACCCCAAAACCGGATTTTGCAGCCAGGTGCTTATTTTGCGGCGGCAGAGCTCTTTTCCAACCAGGGTGCTCAGGATATTCGGGTATTTAATGATTATACCTACGAGCGCTTTTTACCCTACTATACCTCTATTATCTATTCCCCATCCGATGCGCGCTGGTACACCAACGGCATTGGTCTCGCCGTGAATCCGGTTTTCGGCCACCATTTCTCCCGGGTTTCTGTGGATGAGGAGTCGCTTCCCGTACGTCTGCAGTCGGTCTTTCCCAATCCAAACAGCGGCTTGGCGACCATCGACTATACTCTGGATCGCCCTTCAGTTGTGGAGGGGGTGCTGCGGGATATCGCGGGCCGGGAGGTAGCACGCATCTATGAGGGCTTTCAGGAGCCTGGGCAACATCGGGCTTCCATTTCGCTCGATGATGTGCCAGCCGGGGTCTATTTGCTGGAGTGGCATGCCGCCGGTGTCGTTGCCATTCAAAAGCTGGTACGGAGCGGGCATTGATCCGTGCGTAATGGTTTTAGTGTCTTATTGATTTATTTTCGTTTATATTTGCGGAAATTTTAACCCAAAAATCCATATATGAACATAAGAATTTTACCTCTCGCTTTGGCAATGGGCCTCACCGCCTCGTTTGCCGTTGCCCAGCAAAGCGTTCGAACTGCACAGCCGTTGCCCTACCTGCGTGGTGTGGATGCAACTCTGGAGCAGCATAATCGTCCCGCCTCCCCCGCTGCAACACCCGAAAATACCATCATTTTTCAGGATGACTTTTCGGCTGGCTCTTCCTCATGGACCAATCAGGGGTTTGAAGGGACAAATAATGGCAGCACGCCCGACACCACAGGTGTATGGGAATACCGTGGCCCGGCCACTACCCCCAACACCGGTACAGGTTCTCGTGGTGCTTACGGAACAGCCAACCTAACCGTGCAGTCGTCTACGCCCGCCAATGGTTTTATGGTATTCGACTCCGATTGGCTCGATAACAATGGAGTGCAAGGTGCTTTTGGTCAGGGTATATTCCCCGCTCCGCACAGAGCTATGCTGATCAGCCCAAGTTTCAATTCGGCACAATATCCTTATCTGAACCTGGAGTTCTATCAGTATTACCGCCGTTTTGCTGGTCCAACCAGTCAGGCCCAGCCAGCAACCTATGTGTTGTTCTCGATCAACGGAGGTGCTACCTGGGATGATACCCTTATGATCAATTCCAACATCGCGGTGAATCAGGCCACCGCGCGCAACTCACTCATACGTGTGAATGTTTCGGATTATATCGGTGGTGCGGCCAATGCAAAAATTGCATTTATGTTCCATGGCGATTATTACTTCTGGCAGATTGATGACGTGAAGATCACCCAGGCGCCCAACCATGATTTGGCCCTTGTTCAGTCGATTTTTCTCCCCGATACCGCAAACGGCCGTTTTCTGGAGTATGGGATGGTGCCCGCCCCCAACACGGGTGGCGTTGTGTTTCAAGCTTTGGTACGCAACGTGGGCACGCTTAGCCAGACCAATGTGACCCTGACAGTAAATGCAACGCCCACCTCTGGTGGCGCACCATTGTATACAAGCACGAGCTCCATCCCTTCTTTGGCCCCTGGTACTGAACAGGTGATCAGCCTGAACACCATTTTCCCGGCTACGACCATCGCCAAAATGAATGTTAGCTTCAATGTGACAGCCGATAGTACCGACGCATACACACTAAACAACTCCGCTACACGCCAGTTTGCGATCACAGACTCGGCATTTTCGCCCTCTGTAATTGCTCCCGTTTCACAGTCGTATTCCGGAACCGGTCAATGGGGCAATCCTGCTGCTCAACAAATTTCTCTGGGCAATTTGTTTGAGATTCTAACTGCTGATACGGTAACCAGTGCCACCGCTTATCTGCAGACCGGCGCAACTGGAACACAAGCAGGATCGTCTGTCGTGTTTACGGTTCGCTCTCCCGGCACGGACGGACTCCCGGGCGATCTCACAACAGTTCTGTTTGAGAGCGATGTGTACACCATCACCTCGCAGGACATCGCTCGCGGCTTTATTGTGGTTCCCTTCCCGGCAACCCTTTTTGGATCACCCCAGGACCGGGTGGTGGAGCCTGGCGATCACTGGCTGGTGGCTGAAATGTTTTCAAACAATGGAGCAAATCGCATTCGCTTCCTCGACGATGTGACTTTCACTATGCCTTGGTTTGCCTCTGTTTTGTATACCGATGATTGGTACAACAATGGTAATGCCATGCGGATGTTCATGAACTTCGGACGTGCCTCCTCTGGAGTATCGGTACAGGAATTGGCTGCAGATGTTCGTTTGAACTTATACCCAAACCCGGCTCAGGGTGACTACGCTATGCTCGAAATCGCTGCTGAAAGACCTGCGGGTAAAGTAACCTGCGAAATTTCGGATATGACCGGTCGCCTCGTGGTTACCCAGAGCAGTCAAATTTCCGGGATGAGCGAAACTTTGCCCCTCGACATCAGCGCATTGAATACAGGCTTATATCAGGTTCGCGTGAATATGCTCGGTGGTAGCCGCACGCTTCGCCTGGTGGTGAACCGCTGATTGTAGCTCATCCCCCGGGTTTATGGGTTGATTTCAAGACCCTAGAGATCCTTAAACAAACCGATATCCCGAAAGGGGTGTCGGTTTTTTTTTGGATAGATTTGTGCGCCTGATTTGATGGATTATGAAAGTACACAAGCACTTCGACATACGAAACCACAACACTTTTAGGGTCTCTTCATATGTTCGCTATTTTTTGGGAGCCGAAAGGGAAGAGGAAGTGCCGTCAGCCATGGAAATGGCCGAAAACCTGGGCTATCCAATGATGGTGTTGGGGAGCGGAAGCAATATGTTGATTTGCTCAGACCTGAACCGAGTGGTGATTAACCCCAATTTGCAGGGCATACAGGAGCACCACCATGGGGCTGATGTGATTGTGGAGGCAGGTGCTGGGGTGAACTGGCATCAGCTGGTACGCTACACAGTGGAGCGGGGGTATGGTGGGTTGGAAAATCTGGCCCTCATTCCGGGCACGGTAGGCGCTGCGCCCGTACAAAATATTGGTGCCTATGGGGTGGAATTGAAAGACGTATTTGTGGATCTGCTGGGGTTCCACCGCCAACACGGGCGGATGGTGATGGATGCCGGTGCTTGTCGATTTGCCTACCGCGACTCGGTGTTTAAAGGCGAGTTCAAAGATGCGTTTGTGATCTGCAGCGTACGATTCCGTCTGCAAAAGCAGTCTAAACTCAATCTGTCATACGATGCCTTGCAACGCGAAATACAGAAAAGGGGACTCAAACCTGCAAACCCGGCTGAATTGGCCGATTGGGTGGCTGCCATCCGAAGCAGCAAACTGCCCGACCCGGAGGTGATCGGCAATGCTGGCAGTTTTTTCAAAAATCCAATGCTCTCTACCACACAATACAACGCGTTAAAGGATGAATTTCCCGAAATTCCGGGCTATCCAACGGCATCGGAACGCGTCAAAACGTCGGCGGCATGGTTGATCGAGCAATGCGGATGGAAGGGCGCGCGCAAGGGCGATGCCGGGGTTTATGAGAAGCATTCCTTGGTGCTGGTGAACCACGGAAGGGCATCAGGTGCTGAGCTATGGGCATTGGCCACAGAAATCCGCCAATCCGTATTCGAGCACTTCCGGATCATGATCGAGCCCGAGGTCAATGTCCTGAGTGATGTCTAAGTGAAACGCGACTGAAACCCGGCTAAAGTTTTTGATTAAATCTTTAGTATGATTAGGATCGGGTGGAGGAGCGACAACAGCTAGTACAGTTGTTCTATAAAATGAAACCTGCGGTATAAGCGAGTAAGAGCACTACAGTATTCTATCAGTGGGGATGCTGATGCACGGCCATCTTAGCTTTCAAAAAGGCCACCACAGCATCTAGTTCAGGGTCAGATAACACATCAGTACCGAAACCGGGCATGGCGTTTTTGCCTTTGCGGATGAAGGACTTGGTTGCATCGCGGTCGAGGGTGCTGTGGACCAGATTTTTGGCACCAGCTACGCCCAAGGCGCCGTCAGAGCCGTGACAAGCCACACAGTAGAAGGTATAAAGCGCTTTGCCCTGAGAAACGTTGTCATTTAGCGCTTTACCAGCTATTGTTGAGTCTCTAATTGCCTTGACTCCCTCAAGGGCTTTGTGCGGCCCAAGGTTTTCGAAGTAATCGGACTTCTTCATCCGTGGGCTGCGGGTCTCCGATATGCCCCATGAATAGAGGATCAGAAGCAGCGACAACAACGCCATGCCTTTGTTGGCCCTTCGAAATCCAATGACCGCCAGGGGAATGGAGGCGAAAACAGCAAGCAACTTCACCCAAAACCAAACGCCTACCTGTACCGATGGGGTTTGAAGGGCCAATCCGATTCCGGTCAACAGAAACAAGGTGCTCACGATGATTTCTGCGATGCGGGTTTTTCGTCCGAATGGTTCAAGTAAAGCGGGTTTTAAATACAATAAAACCGTTTTTATGAGATAGAGCAGCAGGAAAAGGGAAACAACAAGGGTGTGTGTGTGTAATAGTCCGGTATACATATGAGTGATGGGGTTGGAGTTCAGAGGAATCTACGTTACCCAAAAAATGGGCGTGGGTGAACTGCAAAAATAGTCAGGATTCGTGCGGAAGTTTACTCAGGTTTTCATGCGTTCAGGAATAAATCAATCTTTGGAGTGCTGGGAGCGATTCACAAATTCGTTAAATTCCTCAAATAACTTAAGACAGCGGTCGGGACATTCTTCCATGCCCATGTGACCAGTGTTGGGAAGAATGTCGAGCTGAAGGTTGTCAAGCCGGGATATCCAATCCCACGCTCTGGCCAAGGGTAACACCGGGTCCTGTTCACCCAGCACCACCCACTTCGGCAGCGAAGAGTGCTCGAGAAGCAGGTTAAGTCGATCGCTGCGGTTCATCATGGCCTCTATCTGGTGACAGATGTGCTGCGGGAGCTGACTCGAGGCGACTGCACGGAGTTGCTTGATGCGTTCGCTGCAAGGTTCTACAGACTCGGGAGCGAACAGGGAGGGCACAAATGCATCCATGAAGCGCGTGTGCCCGGCATCGCGGATCAGATTCAAGGTACGGCGACGATTGGCACGCTTGTCGTCGTCGTCGGCAAGTGGGTGCGAATGAAACAAGCCAAGGCCCGCTATCCTGTCCGGTATGCGTTTCAGCAATTCCAACGCCACATAGCCCCCCATGGAATGTCCCACCACCACAAACGACCCAACCCCCTGTGCATCGAGCCAAACTTCTAAAGCACATGCCATGATGCCTATACCTGTTTCAGACCGGCTCTCCGTGGCGCCCAAACCTCTATCCGATTGTCTCTCCGTGATTCCAATCCCTGCATCCGACCGGTTTCCCGCAGTCTCCATTCTTGCATCGGAACGGGTTACCGTGTCCCCTGTCCCTGTAGCCGGATGACTTTCAGTGGTGCCCATTCCAGAATCCGACAAGCTTCCCGTGGCTCCTGACCCTGCATCTGAGCGACTTCCAGTGGTGGCCATACCCGTATCGAACCGGCTTCTCGTGGTCTCCATACTTGCACCCGAATGACCTTCTGTGATACCAATACCCAGATTCGGACTATTTCCAAAAGATAGCGTCGCATCAAGTTGAGCGGAATGACTCGTTATGGCATTCGCATCCCTTGATTCAGGCCAGGCTTCGGAACCTGAACCAGAAAGGTCGGGAATGAGAATGGGCCCATCCCAGGAAATATGATCTGCCAGGGGCTGCCAAGACGAACGACTGCCTGAAAAACCATGTAAAAGAACAAGGGCCATGCCCGCGCCGTGTTGCCCAGCGGTTTTTTTTATCATTTTTGTCGGTTGACAAACGCAAAAAGGCGTAGTGCTAATATCCACAACCTTCAACTATGCAGCACCCATACCCCCTCAAAAATTCAGAATGTCGAAACAGTGCCCTCAGGGGATTGTTATTGATGCTTCTTGCTCTCTACATCCCCAGCTATTCAGAGGCTCAGCCCCACTTTCCTTACAACGGAGTGCGCGATAGTCGTCCCGCCATATGGTATCTGAGCGGGGCAACGGTCATTAAATCGGCGGGCGACACCCTCAGAGATGGGGTTGTGGTGATCCGAAACGGACGAATAGAAGCGGTGGGTAAGCAAATACCCAAACCGACTGATGCCCGTGTGGTGGATCTGAAAGGAAAATTTGTGTACCCCGCATTCCTTGAGCCCGCGGCCAATTATGGGATGGATTCTCTGAAAACCCAGCGGTCACCCAAAGGATCGCGCCGCGAAGAAAGCCCTGTGCTGTTGCCCGAACGAGAGGGCGCCTGGAACGCCAATGATGCCATCCGGGCCGATCAAAGCGCTGCGGAGTTGTTTGTTGTGAAGTCGGAGGAGGCCGAAAAGTGGCGAAAGGCGGGATATGGGGCTGTGCTCACCCATCCCCGCGATGGAATTATGCGCGGCACCGGTGCGTGGGTGTCGACCGCTGACGGGCCGGAAGGCTCCGCCCTCCTGTTGCCATCGGCCAGTACGCATTACAGCTTCGATAAGGGAAGCAGCCGGCAGGATTACCCCTCATCGCTTATGGGCAGTATTGCCCTTTTGCGACAAACACATTATGATTTGCAGTGGTACACACGGCAGGAAGCGGTGGGTAGGGTGTATGATCAGGTGCTCGACGCCATGCAGCGCACGGCATCACTCCCCAAGGTGTTCGAAACCCCCCGTAAGTATGATGTTCTTCGTGTGGCTTCCATCGCCAAGGAATTTGGATTCCCCTTTGTGGCAACCGGAACAGGGGAGGAATACCAGTACATTCAAGACATTAAATCCACAGGAGCGACGCTGTTGCTGCCCCTCAATTTCCCTGAACCTATGGATGTTCAGGACCCCTTCGATGCGCGAGAGGCCTCCCTATCGGCCATGATGCACTGGGAGATGGCCCCCGGAAACCCAGCCGTGGTGTACAGGGCGGGGGTCCCATTTGCAATAACGGGGAATGGACTAAAATCACCGGATGAGCTGCTGCCACGTTTGCGGACGGCCATTGAGCGTGGACTACCAGCAACTGCAGCATTGGAGGCCCTCACCCTGGCACCGGCCCGATTGTTCGGCGCCGGGCAATGGATGGGGAAGATTGAGAAGGGATATTTGGGGAATATCATTGTGTGTTCGCACCCCCTGTTTGATCCCGAAAACCAGATTATTGAGACCTGGACATCGGGGATTCCATACAACAACATCAAAGAAGAAATAAAGGTGGATTTGAGGGGCATCTACCGGCTGAACCGGGTTGAATGGGCCCCCAATGATGGTTTGGGTAAGGTGACGCCTAAAGCCTCGGTCGCATCCACCGAAACTGTAGAAGGACTGAAGGGGATGCAGCTCGTTGTCGGCGGTAGTCGCGCCAACTACGAAGTCGGACTACGCAGCAGCGATACGGCAAAATCGGTGGGCATGAAAGTGCGCTATCGACAGGGATTTCTGAGTCTATCGGTGCAGGACAGTAGTGTGAGTGGCGCACAAATGATACGCCTGAGCGCATGGCGGGATGGGGTAGCGGGACTAAACGCACGTCTGGAACTGCCCGACGGCAGCATTTGGCGACTCGGATTCGACTCCATAGCACCCCACACGGCCGACACCACCACCAAGAAGGCTAAGTCAACTCCACCCCTTCCCGCCGAAATCATGCGGTATCCATTTGCGGACCTGGGGCATGAGGAGTCCCCTCGTCACACCAATCTCTTGATCAAAGGGGTCACCGTGTGGACCAGCAGCGAATCGGGAATAATCAAAGAGGCGGATGTGGCTGTGCGCGACGGGAAAATACTGGCCATTCGTACGACCGCTACGACAGATCCTGCAAGCTTGTTTGGCAAGGGGGTCGAATTCAGCGTCCGTGAGGGGAAGGGACTACACCTGACCCCGGGAATAATCGACGAGCACAGCCACATTGCCATCACCAGAGGCGTGAACGAGGGCACACGAAGCATCACCGCTGAGGTCCGCATCGGCGATGTACTCAACCCCGACGACGTCAACATTTACCGACAGCTCGCGGGAGGCGTAACCACCGCCCAACTGCTGCACGGATCGGCCAATGCCATAGGTGGACAAAGCGCAATTGTGCAGATGCGCTGGGGCGTTACCCACCCCGACTCACTGAAATTTCGCGGCGCCCCCGGTTTCATAAAATTCGCTCTGGGCGAAAACGTTAAGCAATCCAATTGGGGCGACATACATGTGGTACGTTTTCCGCAGACTCGTATGGGTGTGGAGCAGGTTATGATGGACGGATTCCTCAGGGCGCGGGAATATGCCGAGAAACGCAAGACCCAGCCGCAGACGACCCGCCGCGACCTCACTCTCGATGCCTTGGTAGAGATCCTGCGTGCTGAGCGTTTCATAACATGCCACAGCTATGTGCAGAGCGAAATCAATATGCTCATGAAGATGGCCGACTCAATCGGATTCAAGGTCAATACCTTCACACACATTCTGGAGGGCTATAAAGTGGCCGATAAAATGAAGCAGCATGGGGTGTCGGCCTCCAGCTTTGCCGATTGGTGGGCCTACAAATACGAGGTTATCGACGCCATCCCCCACAATGCGGCCATCCTGCATCGCGTGGGGGTGAACGTGGCCATCAACTCCGACGATGCCGAGATGGCGCGTCGCTTAAATCAGGAGGCGGCCAAGACCGTGAAGTATGGCGGACTCACCGAGGAGCAGGCCCTGAGGACAGTCACAATCAACCCCGCCCGCGCCCTGCGTATCGACCACAAGGTGGGGAGCATAGAGGTGGGCAAGCAGGCCGATCTGGTGCTTTGGAGTGCCCATCCCCTCAGCATGTATGCCCGTCCGCTGCTCACCCTAATCGAAGGCATACCCTATTTTGATCTGAATCGTGATGAGGCGGCACAAATGAGCCGTGAGAGGGAGCGCCAACGGCTGATTGCGGAACTTCTGAAGGAAAAAGGAGAGGTTAAGGAGGGCAACAAGCCGCGGCGGATAATCGACCCGCAATGGCATTGTGAAACCCTCGGTGAGGAGGGAGAAGCAGGTGTCGCCCACTGAGGCTAATCAGCGATCGATCTCCTTTTCAACCCATGAGCCTGATGCGCAGACTCAGGCGGCGGGGCATGGAGGGACCGTATCGGTAAGACGCGTCCCTTACGGGCCCTACACTCAGGTCGTTTTGGTAGTTGTTCATACAGTTCTGGCACCCCAGTTCCGTGGCCATACGCAGTCGTGCACCTACTTTCCATAGTTTCTCGATCCACAAATCATGCTGACCCATGGCAGGGGTTCGCATGAGTGTCAATTCTCCTTGTGTGGTGGCATCCGTACGGGTTGTCCACATTGACCCGGTGAATTGCTGGTTGTACTGCAGCCACCACCCCCGGCTGAGGGCACGTCGTATGGTGAAGTAGCCACTCCACACCGGACAGCGAAGCATTTCCCGGCTCCACAACTCGCCATTCGAACCATTGGACAGGCGCAAGGTCGACTCATATCGGGACTTTTGCAGGCTAATGGATGCATCCCACTGCCAGCCGCCCCCCGCCACCGATCCTCGTGCCCCCAGCACCATTCCAAGCACCCGCGCATCGGGCCCATTCGATTTTTGCCAAATTATGGCGCCCCCCAATGCAGTGTCGAGATTGTTCAGCAGCAGGGGCCGCATCAAACGGGTATGAAAGCCCTCTGCGGTAATCATACAGTTGCTTTCGCCCTCCGCCAGTGCATATTCTGCCGTGATTGAATAGCCCACCGATCGCTCCTCGCGCAGTTGGGGCGACCAGCGTATGCTGCGTATAGAACCGCCCACCAGCTCCACATGCAGGTCTTCGGTGAACACCTGAGGGGCGCGATAGCCACCGGACCGCACCAGAGATAGGGCCAAACGGTTTTCCGGAGCCTGCCAACGGATCGAACTCCGCCAAATTCCAGGTTGCCTTATATAGCTTATGATTACTCTGCCCGTATCTTGCCGAAATTCACCTGACAGGTTCACGCCGTCGCTCCGCCATCCCAGATGCAATCGCCATGATGGATGTGGTTGTCCCTCAACCTGCGCAAACCGGCTCCAGGTGAGCATTTGTTGCGCTATGCTTCGTTCCACCACAGGAAGGGCATCCGTCAAGTGTTTTCGGTTAAGCTCCGAACCCGCCAGCAGTCGCCAACCCGTAAAGAGACGGGTGTTCCATCGGAAACCAGTCTGTGTAATCTGTTCATTCGACTGTCCATACTGGCTTATGTGACTGTCATTCCAGCCCGACCATACGCCCATCGGGCCCGTCTCTCGTCCGGTGCCGGAATGGGGCGGAGCTAGGCTATCACCCGAACCGCCGTAGAATGCCTTTCGTTGCGCCGCCTGCCGCGATAGGTAGAACCGGGCCTCGCGGTCGGTGAGCTCGTTGCGGTATGTGGCCTCGAGGTGACCCGAAAGGGATCGCTGGAGGATCTCTTCAGTGAGGCGTGCCTGTGGCGCAGCTACATACCAGTCGCTCCCTCCACGCCGTTCCTCTTCAATGGCGAGGCTGTTTAGACGGATGTTCCAGGTGCGTGACAGGCGCTTCTCTATCAAAAATCCTGTGGATGTGCCCCTCAGTCGCGCCACCTCGCTGAATCCATCGCCATCGTGGTCGTAGGGGGAGCGCAAACGGTGGTTGATGAAAGCCGTTGCGCTTGTCGGCCGCTTGTGAATCTTGTCGCGGCCCGTGGTAGGTTGCGGTCGTTGGGCCCAATCGGCATGCACACGCCAGAGGTGGTCGTCTGCACTTCCCCTATGCAGGATCGACGATTGCTGGAGCGCCCCCCAGCCCCGTTCTTGCGCCCTGCGTGTCACCACATTCACCACTCCACCCACGGCGTTTGCTGCGTAGGCAGCGGATCCTCCCCCCCTGAGCACTTCAATCCGGTCGATCAGGGCAGTCGGCAGGTGGTCGAGCCCATACGCCGTGTTGAGTCCACCCACGAGCGATTGCCCGTCGATCAATATCTGGGTGTACGGACCAGCCAGTCCGTTCAGTCGAACCTGAGTGTATCCACAGGTCTGGCAGTTGTTCTCTACCTGCACACCCGGTGTGTAGGGCAATGCCTCACCCAAATGGGTGGCGTTGACCTGTTCAATCCGCCGCGCGTCGATCGATTTGACCTCGGCCGGTGCACCGCAACTAATGTCTATCGCACTTTCAATCTGAACCTCTTCCAACTCTACCACTGCGGGTCGCAGGGTCACCGAAACGCCCTGGCAACCCCTATCACCCAGATCCAGGCGCAGGGTTTGGTAGCCAACGCTTCTGAAAATCAGTTGTTTTGGAGGATGTTGACTCTGCAATTGAAACACCCCGCCGCCGTCGGTCGTGGTGGCAGCGCCCGTAGATGTTTGAACGCTTGCCGCTGGTGCGGGTATGGAATCGATTCGTTCGCCTATGTTTATGCGCAGCCAGACGCGGCCCGAACAATCAGACCCCGTCGCAGCTTGTTGCCCACTCACCTGACTGATCTGGGTCATCAACAGCCCCGCAAGCAAGCCGATGTAACGGTATGAGATCCCTCTGAGCATTCGGTTCGTGTGGTTCGTTTAGGTTGATGGCAGAAGTATAACTAGGTATCTGGTAAAAGTGGTTCGTTTAGGTTGATGGCAGAAGTACTATGGGCATCAGGTAAAAGTGGTTCGTTTAGGTTGATGGTTTAACTGCAATGGGAATCCTCAAAAAGAGCGATTTGACACTACAAAAATAGAACAATCTAAATAAATATTTAGACTAATCTAAATTAAAAGATGACTTTAATATTTGGGGGCATCAACAACCTTGGTTATTTTCACTAAATGAAATGGTCATACAGGTTTTTTTTTCGGTGGATGATTTTCAGGCGTCTCCCCCTGGCCTGGCTGGCGGGACTGCAGTTACAATCGTGCGATGATCTTAAGTGTACAATATCACTAAGACATGGGTGGTTGAACCAGAATCCCTTCCGTTCCATTTATTTTGCCGCCCTTATGATGGCCGGCGAAATGGCGGGTGGACTACCAGCACTCCTGCACATACGGAAAAGGGGCTACAACAGCGCCATGCTCGTGACCCAAATCGAGGCGTCGTTCTACAAAAAGGCTGTCGGACGGATCACGTTCCGCTTCGAAGAAGTGGCCGCTATGAGGGCAGCAGTCGATGCCGCACAACTGTCGCCCGACCAGGGCGCCACCTACCTGGCCATCACCCGCGCATACAATGAGAGGGGCGACAAAATAGCCGAGGTGCGTGCCCTCTGGAGCTTCCGCGCCCGTAATGCTGACCGCCGGCAAAACTGAATCAGAACTATTGCCAAAACAGATATGAATCCGCCACCAATTATAGGCGGGTAACCAGTTCCATCATCTAATCGGGCAAAAAATGTAATAACTAAGCAGGGCTAAAGACCTCCGTCATCAGCAGAGAACCTGAGCTGTATCGCACCTCAACCCATCCATCCCCGGCCACCTCATTGCTGCAGCCGATTCGTCCGCCCATTTCCATCGCCTCGCAATTGAGCGGATAAACGAGGTTTTGGGTCACGATGCCCCCGGCCCTGCCCATGGGCATAAGAGAAAGCGTCGTTCCGGCCGCATACCATTTTCGAAAAACACGGGGCAACAAAAACGTTCGGGATTGATCGTCGATCAGGTTTAAGGTAATGCAATCTCCATACTCTGCCAAAACACTGAAGTGCGCCAGAAAATGGTCGCTGCGCCCCCCGCCGGCCCAGATGATGTGCGCTGAAGGGTGACCCCGTTCTATCAGGAAATCGAGACCCTTCTGTAAATCGGTCTTATTGGGGTCGGGGCGGAATAAAATCTCGGGTTTGCCTGGTTCAGCCGTATGGGGTAGGCCGGTAGACGAGATGGCTTTAGTGCTGTCGAAATCACCCAAAACCGCATCCACTGTGATGTTTAGTTCCCTCAGGCGATCGTAGGCGCCGTCCAGAGCCAAAAGGTAGGGACACCATTCAAGCAGGGCGGTCAACAGGTCATGACTGCACGCATCGCCGTTGGCCACCACGAGGGCAGGTTCTTGCAGTTCGCGTACAAAGTGGTGACTGCTCACAGTCGCCTATAGCTGTTTGTAGAGGCTGCGGGCAATCACAATCCGCTGTACCTCCGATGTGCCTTCGTAGATCTGGGTGATTTTGGCATCGCGCATCAAACGCTCCACATGGTATTCCTTCACATAGCCATAGCCACCGTGCACCTGAACCGCTTCGGTGGTTACCTTCATAGCGACCGATGAGGCGAACAATTTGGCCTGCGCACTGGCACTGTCGTAGTCGAGGTCCTGATCCTTCAACCAGGCGGCCTTGAGACACAACAGTCGGGCCGCCTCGATTTCTGTGGCCATATCGGCCAGCTTAAATTGGATGGCCTGGTGGTTCATGATTTCTGTGCCGAATGCCTTGCGCTCCCTGGCGTACTGAACCGAAAGTTCATAGGCTCCCGAGGCTATGCCGAGCGCCTGAGCTGCTATACCGATCCGTCCGCCCGACAAAACCTTCATGGCGAATTTGAAGCCGAAGCCGTCCTCGCCAATGCGGTGGCTTTTTGGAACCTTCACATCGGTAAACATAATGCTGTGCGTGTCGCTACCCCGAATGCCCATCTTGTCCTCTTTTTTCCCCACCTGGAAACCAGGCCATTCACGCTCCACAATAAAGGCATTGATGCCCCGGTGGCCCTTCTTCACATCAGTTTGGGCAATGACGATGTAAACCGCCGCACTATTACCGTTGGTGATCCAGTTTTTTGTTCCATTCAGCAGATAATGGTCACCCATATCGATGGCTGTGGTGCGCTGTGAGGTGGCATCAGAACCCGCTTCAGGCTCCGAAAGGCAGAAAGCGCCAATTTTCCGGCCGGCTGTGAGGTCGGGTAGGTAGCGCATCTTCAACTCTTCACTGGCATAAGTTTCAACGCCCCAACAAACCAATGAGTTGTTGACCGACATGCAGACAGAAGCAGAAGCGTCGATTTTGGATATTTCCTCCATCGCCAGCACGTAGGAAATGGTGTCCATACCCCCTCCACCATATTGCGGACTTACCATCATGCCCATCAATCCGAGATCTCCCATCATGCGGATCTCATCGGTCGGGAATTTTTGAAGGTTGTCGCGCTCAATAACCCCGGGCAACAATTGATTGCGTGCAAAATCGCGTGCGGCGTGACGAATCATTTCGTGTTCTTCGGTAAAATGTAGCTGCATAGGGAAGAGAAAATATAAGGGCACAAAGATAAGCGCATAAGGGCTTCCTATGGCTTGTGTTGAGTTGTGTTTCGTTATCCTATAAGACGATGGAGGCCAATTTTGAAAGGTGCCGTTTTTTCAGATCGTTGATAGCAGGGAGAAAGCTGTTCTGTGTTTACTAAAACAGGAGGGGAGAAAGATGTTCCGCCCACAGGTCGAGGATATCCTTACGGATGGTGGCGTTCACTGTTATAGCCAGTAGAATGGAGACCAGAAGGCCAATGCCCACCATCAGGATGTCTTTGCCAATTAACCTGAATGTTTTCTTCCAGCGCACCTCACCATGGTAGCCCGACAGCGTCATACCGATTTCTCTTCCGGCAAACAGTCCGATAAAGGCCCAGGTGGTGCTCATGGGTACGGTATTCACAAGCGTAAACCAAAAAAGAACCGCAGCATACACCAGGTCAATCATGGTGGCGGCCCGAACATCCGTAACATCCGATTTCTCGTCGACT
The DNA here is from genome assembly GCA_016872215.1 of Sphingomonadales bacterium. GTDB lineage: Bacteria > Bacteroidota > Bacteroidia > UBA7662 > UBA7662 > F1-60-MAGs140. Next base: position 19,127 of record VHAX01000006.1, read on the forward strand.
ACATTTTGGATTTTATCTCCCCTCAAATAAAAAAGCAGGGCCAATCCCGCGAAAATAAATGCGCAAAAAAAGATAAGTTGCTCAACGGATAAACTGCGCGGAAGGAAAACGGCCACATTGGCCGCATCCTGTGCAATCCAGAGATACCACAAAGTGCCACTGGTGATCCACTGAAAGCCTGTCCAAATGTGACTAGCCTCACCGCGCTGGAGCCAGCGCAAGGGTTTCGACAGCAGCCACCAAATCAGAAGGGCAATAAAAAATGCGATGAAATATCCGGAAACGCTTTTCTGCAGCATACCCGTTACCGTTCCCAGAGTTCCGGAAAAGGAGGTGAGCAACATAAAAGTGGTACTCACAGGGATGCGCAGTCGGGTAATAACCAAAAGCATTAATGGGGACGTCAATTGTAAAAACGAAAATTCAGTTGGAGACTCTGTTAGTCCTTTGCTCTGTAATCTCTGGTAGGATACATCCCCATCGTAGAGCGACCAGCTGACTACTATGGCCACCACAAAAAGGCTTCCGATGTAGAGCCAAAGGTAATACCAGGGATAGCGGTGATTCGATGATATGAATGTACCGATTGTCTGAATGCTGTCGTTGGCTACGGCCGAATAGCCTGCAAGCATAAATCCCAACCACATGGCGAGCTGGGGATATGGAGAAAGGGCCGCACACAAAGACAGCAGCACCAAAACAAGCAGGTAGAATTTACGCTCAGCGTGCAGGTGCACCATCAAGGTGCCCGCAGATTTGCCGGTTACCAGGGCAGGCGCAGTGGACGATTTTTTACCTTTCGATTTTTTGCCCTTCATAGGGTGATTCGGGTGCAAAATGCCACATTCACTTGATTGGAAGGCCTTTGAAATATTATAATTTTGTTAAGAATCACCCTTCGCTGTCAAACGAGTGCAAAGCGATATTCATTTTGGAGTGGATCATGACAGTATAAATGGGGCCACCAACGTGAATGCGGGTACTTCCACCCTTAGTTTTTCACCAGAAGGGAGTTGACCTAAAAAAAATCCATGCATTCGTCCCAACGGGTGAACAATCGGGCAGTAGGAACTGTATTCATGCCGACCCCCTGGCGGGATTTCCGGGTATTCGCCCACCAGTCCCTCACCCGAAACTTCACGGCGAATGACTGGTCCATCCGCGATAAACCACTGCCTGCGTGTCAAGCGGATTGGAAAAGACCCATGGTTTATGATGCAAACATGGTAGGCGAATACATAACCCTGGCTTTGCGGGGTGGAGTGTTCGGGCTTGTACTCGGGTTGAACCCGAACCTCAATAGAGCCGGTGGTCGACGATACCATACCAACAAATATAGAGGACAAACGGGTAGTTCAAATCAGACTGGCTTGAACTGCTCAAAGGCCTGCAGGCAGTCGAAGCAGTAGTGCATCGAACGGCATAAGGTAGGACCGAAAGGGGTTTTGAGAGTGGTGTTGACCGATGAGCAATAGGGACATTCTGTATGCTTCAACCGGTCGAGGTCGGGCTCGCCGTTGTGCCTGGGGGGAGGCGCCAGGCCGAAATTACGAATGACTTCCCGCCCCTTTTCGCTGATGCGGTTGCTGTTCCAGGTAACACTGAAATCGGTTTCAACCCGCACGTCGCGGTAGCCCAGAAGCCCGACCGCCTCTCCCACTTGTTTTTCCAAAAGGCGAATGGCGGGGCATCCGGTAAAGGTGGGGGTCATCCGAACGGAAACCGAATTGTCGCCGGACAGCTCTACCGCGGTGATGATGCCCAGATCAACAACCGACAAAGTGGGAATTTCCGGGTCCATAACCGTGTGCAGGGCATCCCAAATAGCATCGAGACCCGGATTGTTCGCTGCCGATGCGGCGCTGGGGAGAGTGTTGGGCTGGTTTACCATTCGGCCTGGGGGTCGAGACGAAATACTTCAGTCATTTCGGTGAGCAGCGGTTGCAGGAATTCAGTGTGGTAGCCTTTACGTCCCCCATACACGGGCTCCGTCCGATCGGGGTCGGGGAGGTGTAATCCGGCACTCTCCAAAATGGTATGCAAGGCTTCCAGCCACCTTTCCCTCCATTTCGCTTCAATAGGGGCGATGTTTGCATCATCGAGAATTTGCTCGTCTGGGCGTGACTCAAACATACCCAATGCCAAGCCAAATTGCCTGTTGATGGTCGTTTGCAGTCGGGAACGTACGGTTTCGCTACTGTTGCCCAGCTGGCCCACCATAGTTTTAGCGTGGAACATATGATATTTCACCTCCCCCCTGATTTTGGTGGCTAATTGGGCCAGGGGTTTGAAGGATGAATGCGACAAGGTCTCCATACGCAGTCCCGCCGCGAGGTCGAAAAACAGGTGACGCACGAGGCTGAAATCGTATTCACCAATCGGCCACTCCACGAGCTGGCAGCAGGAAAATGCGGCTTCATTGCGGGTGAAGGCATGAATATCGGGGTCGGGGGTGCCGAAATACTCATGGAGCAGGGTATAAAAGCCAAGAGCGTGCCCCATCTGATCCTGCGCAATCGATGAGAAGGCGATATCTTCTTCCAAAATCGGCCCGAGGCCGGTCCATTCCGAATGGCGGTGACCCAGAATCAGGTGATCATCGGCCAGGGCGGTTAATAAATGTCGAAGCGGCTCTAGATGAGTCTCCTCGATGGGGACGCTATTAAGGGGTAAGTTCATGGCTCATTTTTTCTCGGTACTCATCAATTTTATCATTTACCTTGTAGCCACCAGGGTCGCGATACGACTTTTCGGGGGTGGTGGCAAACATATCCTGATCCCCGTAGTCGAGGGCCAGTACGTGACGGGTATCCACCACCCACAGATTGGCCGTTTCACCCCTGCGACCAAATTGTTCCTTGGCATAAACCATGGCCAACTCCGGACTGGGTGCATGCACAATCCCCACCGCACCGTGGCGGTCGCCACGCTTTTTCTGATGAAACACCTGATAAGTGCCCCAATGGTCGTGGGGCGGCAGGGTATCAGCTGCCCCCGGTTCGTGGATGTGTAAGCCGAGGCGGTTGACCCGCGGGTCGAGTGAGCGAATCTCTACAGACATATTGGTTTTGTTTAAGCCAGTGGGGTAACGTACTGCGCATCGGCTTGTCGGAGGGCCTGACGTACCCAGGCGCCGTTTACTTCCGCCGCTTTCCGCACTGCCAATCGTTCAGCATTACAAGGGCCATTGCCACGAATGACGGCGAAGAACTCCGCCCAATCGGGGTCGCCAAACAGCCATTTGCCACTCTCAGGATCCTTGCGGAGCTCAGCATCCGGAAGTGTTAGTCCCAATTCCTGTATTTTAGGCACATAGAGCGACAAAAACTGCTGCCGCATATCATCGTTCGTGGCCATTTTCACCTTCCACTTCATGAGGGTAAGTGTGTGCTCGCTCATTTCGTCGGATGGACCAAAAAAATGCATGATGGGCTTCCACCAGCGGTTGAGCGCATCCTGCAGCATGCTCCTCTGAAGAGGCGTGCCGGTGGCGAGGTACACAAACACGCTGTGCCCCTGCTTAAGGTGAAAACTCTCTTCATAGCAGATCCGCTCCAGGGCGCGACAATAAGGACCATATGAGCCCTTGCTGTTGGCCACCTGGTTCACGATAGCCGCGGCGTCGATCAGAAATCCGATGACGGCCACATCGGCCCATGTTTTGGCGGGGTAGTTGAATACATTCGAATACTTTGATTTGCCATTGATCAGGTCGTTGGTCATAGCCTCGCGCGATTTACCCAAGGTCTCGGCGGCGCTGTACAACAACTGGGCATGCCCCACCTCATCCTGCACCTTGGCCATAAGGGCGAGCTTGCGGCGAAAACCGGGTGCCCGCGTAATCCATGTGCCCTCCGGAAGCGCGCCGATGATCTCCGAATGGGCATGTTGTTCGATCATGCGGATCAGCTGCCGACGGTATTCGGCGGGCATCCAATCGCGGGGTTCTACTTTTTCACCCCGGGTCACGCGCTCTTCAAAGGTTGCAAGCATTTCAGGGTCGTCGTTCGACACGGTCTTGCGGGACTCTTCTTTTGGGATATAGCCTCCTCCGTACATATTATTGGGGGTTAAATTATTGGGGGATAAAAGGTATTACAAACTGGGGTTGGATGGATTAAAATGAATGTTTTTCGGCCATTCTTCGTTTTGAATGGCTATGCCGGGGTCAATTTCCCCGGTCGACATAAACCCAAACAGCAGCTGATCGCTGAGTTGCCGGGCAATTTCGCTGATGCTCAGCGGTCCGTCGGGGCGGTACCACTCGTGAAGGGCGTTCAAGGTCGACAACAAGCCGGCGGCGGCGAGCTTCTCATTGATGGGGCGGAACAGTCCATCGCGCATTCCTTTTTGCAGGATTTCGATGAAGTAGTCGCGGTACTGGTGGCGCAGGTTGATGAAATGCCCCAAATGGGGTTCCGTGAGGTGCCTCCACTCCTGAGCGAATACCATCGATGCGTTGACATTGCCCGTCACCACCCGAACATGGCGATCTACGGCCATTCTCAACTGCATGGGCGCGGGCAAGTCCATTCGCATAATGGGCTCGAGTTGGGTGAAAAATTCTGTAGCCCGTTCAAAGAGTATGTTTTGGAGGACTTCCTCCTTAGATGAGTAGTGGTTGTAGATCGACGAGGCTTCCATTCCACTGGCCGCAGCCAAATCCCTCATAGAGGTGGCGGAAAAGCCTTTTTCGCGAAATAACCGAATGGCTGCTCGAAAAATCTTCTCTTTACTTCCCCGGATTGGTACTGATTTGAGCTTCATGATGGATGCTTATACGAACAATCGTTAGCAAAAGTAGTGAAATCAAAGCTCCCGTGTGTAGATAGAACGCAGAAATATTATTTTTTTATGAACGATCGTTAGTTTCATCGTCATTTTCTGTATTTTTAGGCGTGACCCGCAACGCTGATGATTTTTTTTCGATTGGATGTGGCCGCTGTGCACTCGGTGGCACACCCGATTGTAAGGTCCACCGATGGTCGGCGATGTTGCAGCAGTTGCGGACGATGGCTCTACAAGCCGGACTCACTGAACAGTGCAAGTGGGGAAGCCCCTGCTTTTCATTCGCCGAAAGAAATGTGGCGCTCTTGTTCGTTTTTAAGGAGAGCTGTGGCCTGTCGTTTTTCAGGGGCGATGAGCTTTCCGATCCCATGAATCGACTGGAAGCGGCGGGTCCCAATACACGTTCGGGTCGTTTGTTTCGGGCCACAGAGCAGCAACAGATTATTCAGCATGAGAACGACATACGGCACTGGCTGGCCGAGGCCATCGTTTTGGAGGAGCAAGGGAGGCTGGTCCATCGTGCGCCGACAGATGCAGATTTGCCCGAAGTCCCGGGCTGGTATGAGTATCTTAAAAGTCGGCCCGAACTAGCAATGGCATTTGAGGCACTCACGCACGGGAGGAAGCGAGGTTATTTACTTCATTTTTCTTCAGCCAAGCAGGAGTCGACCCGGATCAAGCGCATAGAAAAATGGACACCCCAAATTCTTGCCTTTAAAGGCATCCACGATTGACGGGCAAAGATTGGATTTCGGGCCATACTATTGCAGTTGAATGGGCGTTGCCCATAGCCTCTAAACACGGTGTAATATGCTCGTTCATCAAAAAATGAAATTTTTTCGACTTTTTTCTGTCTGGTATCACCCCAACTACACCGGCTTTTTTCTGGCCGGTCTACTTGTATCAAGTGTTTTTTTGGGAATCGGGGGATGTAGACCCGAACGATTTGTGGCCAACGCGGGCTTAGAGCTGCGGTGCGAAACGGACACTGTTTTGTTCGACACTCTACTCGTTCAGGCCGGTAGCATCACCAAGCGGTTTAAGGTCTACAACGACGAGGGCCGCAACATCCTGATCGATGAAGTGTACCTGGCGGGACGAAAATTATCGGGCACATCAGCCTACAGGATCAACATCAATGGTAGTCCCGTCAACGCCCTCACCGAGGTTGAATTGAGGGCGCGCGACAGCATATACATATTCGTGGAGGTCACCATCGACCCCAACCAGCAAAACACCCCCTTTCTTGTAACCGATTCCGTGGTGCTCCGATCGGGCAACCGCACCAAGGCCGTGCAATTGGTGGCATACGGACAAAACGCCGTGTTTTTCAATGATTCGGTGTTGGATTGTAATTTGGTGTGGGACAATACCCTGCCGATTGTGGTCTACAATTCGGTACTGGTCGACAGTGGATGCACCCTCACCATACGCGAAGGCACACGCGTCTATTTCAACAAAAACTCATCACTATTCGTGTTGGGCACCTTGCGCGTGGAAGGAACACCCGCGAATCCGGTTCGCATGAGGGGCGACCGCCTCGATCCATTATACCGCGACCTGGCCGGGGGCTGGAACGGCATTCACCTGCTCAGGGGGAGCATCGGCCACCGAATCGAAAACCTCGACTTGCGCAACGGAACCATCGGAATACGGGTCGACTCGCTACCGGCTGATGCTGACTCGCTGAACCTCATCATCAACAAAATGCGCATACACAATTGCGCGGTTGTAGGTCTTTTGGGCTATACAGCACGCATCGATGCCTACAATATGTTGATCAGCAACTGCGGTTTGTATAATTTTTTGGGCGATTATGGAGGCACCTATCGCTTCCGCCATTGCACATTTGTACATCTGAATTCTGGTTTTCAACGCGGATACCCCGTTTTCGGATTGTCGAATCGCGACTACAACAATTCTCCCAGTCCCACGCGCCTCGAGTTGGAAAACAGCCTAGTTTGGGGTGGCCGTTCAAACGAATTGGTGCTCGATAGCTCGGGAAATGGATCCATCAATACTTATTTAAGTCACTGCATCATACAGTCGGAGATCCAACGACCGGGGGTTCAATTGGGATACAGTAACCCCAAATTCAAGAATCCGTCGGATAACGACTTTAGCATCGACACCTTATCGCCCGCTTTTCAGCGTGGTGTCGACCTTCGCGGTTTACATGGGGGACGGCTTATGACGGATCTCATCGACCGTCCAAGGGCACAAAGCCCTACCCTTGGCGCTTTAGAGCGAATCGAATAATTAAAGTGTGCCGTTGCAATATTTATTACCCCCGAATCAGAGCGAGGAAATAAGAGACTACTATCGGTTCCAGGTTCTTTCTTGCGCCAACCTCCGCCGAATTTTCCGTAAATTTGCACTTCTTTAAAAAAACTGAAACGCGATGAACCACGTCGACGAACATTTGATTTTAGTGCCCTTTCAATTCTCCGCTCCTTCGGAATGTGCCCTACAACACGCTGTGGCGGTGGCCAAAGCCGCTCAGGATCGTATTCTCTTGCTTCATGTGGTGAACAGTGAAACGAAAGATATGATGAAGCGCGAGCAGTTGACGCTGAAAAATTTGTACGACAAGCTGCGCCGGCTGGCCGATTCCATCAGCAGCCAACATGGAGTGTCTGCAGATTTTGAGATGGAGGAGGGTAGCATTTTTACAACTATACCCGAGTTTGCAGAAAAATCCAGGGCCAGGCTCATCATCATGGGCACACATGGAATTCATGGCCTGCAACACATCATCGGACCCAATGCCTTAAAAGTATCGGAATTGAGCAGTGTTCCCGATATCATCGTTCAGCAGCGTCCCATGAGACCCAGGGGCTACAAAACAATAGTGGTGCCCATCGACTCCACCCGCGAAAGCAAGCAAAAAATCAGTCAGACCGCCGCCATGGCCTCCTTGTTTCAGGGAGAAGCACACCTCTTTGCCGCCACCGAATCCGACGAGTTTTTGTCGGCCTCTGTTCAAAGAAATATTCAGTTTGCTAAAAAAATGCTCGACAATCACGGTATTAAAACCACCTTGGTATATGAGCAGGCGGCCGGCAAGGCGTACGACAAGCAGATTCTGGAGTATGCGGCGAGGGTTGACGCTGATCTGATTGTGATCATGACCGACGATGACCGCGGCTTGCTCGACCGGTTCACTGGCAGCGAGGAAGAACACATTGTTTACAACTCCGATCAGATTCCGGTGCTCTGCATTGAACCCAGAGACGCCCAGTACGGCAGCGTATTTACGATGTAATTGAGCCCCAATTGTGCTTAAAACTCTACCCATCCGGTATACACAGAGCGGAATATGATTCACGAAAACGGACAAATCATAGCGGTCGATTTCGACGGTACGATTGTCGAGCACGCCTACCCCTCCATTGGTGAAGAGATGCTGTTTGCGTTTGAAACGCTGAAACGATTGCAGTCAAAAGGCCACAAACTGATTCTTTGGACCATAAGAGAAGGGAAAGCCCTTGAAGAGGCCGTCGAATTTTGTCGCTCCAACGGCATAGAGTTCTACGCGGTCAACAAGAACTACCCGGATGAAGTATTCGAGGCTGAGGTCACCTCGAGGAAAGTCAACGCCGACCTGTTTATCGACGATCGGAATGTGGGCGGATTTAGGGGATGGGGTGAGATTTACATGATGCTGCACCCCGACGATAGGGAATATCGCCACCAGCTGATCGATCGTGAGGCCCACTACAATCAAAAAGGAAAAAAACGCACCACGGGCAGCGGTGGCGGCATTTTTTCGCGCTGGAGGAAAGGGTGATCATCTGTAAGTCACCCGAAGAAATTGCCTTGATGCGCGAAGTGGCCCAGGTGGTGAGCCGAACGCTGGGTATGCTGGCTCGTGAAATTCGGGTGGGAGCCATCCCACTGAACCTGGATCGCATGGCGGAAGAGTTCATACGCACCGAAGGCGCCGAGCCCGCCTTTAAGGGAATGTATGGTTTCCCGAACACCCTCTGCATGTCGCGCAATGCCCAGGTGGTGCACGGCGTACCCGATCAACAACCCTTGCGCGAGGGCGATATACTGAGTGTTGATTGCGGGGCCAGACTGCATGGCTTTTATGGCGACCATGCCTACACCTTTGCGGTGGGTGAAGTGGCAACACCAGTAGCACGCCTGCTAAGTGTTACGCGCGAATGCCTCTATAAGGGAATCGAACAAATGGTGGCGGGAAACCGGGTTGGGGATATTTCTTTCGCCATACAAGAGCATGCCGAGCGCCATGGTTATGGTGTGGTGCGTGAGCTGGTCGGGCATGGATTGGGGAAAAGCCTGCACGAAAAGCCGGAGGTACCCAACTACGGCCGCAAAGGCAGTGGCCCCATTCTGAAAGAAGGTCTGGTGCTCGCCATCGAACCCATGATCAATATGGGACGTCGACAAGTGCGAACGCTGGCCGACCAATGGACGGTTGTGACGGCCGACGGACTACCCTCTGCACACTTTGAGCACGATGTGGCAATCGTAGAAGGCAAACCCGAAATCCTTTCTACTTTTGCCTATATAGAAGAAGCGTTGGGAATTAATTCAGATACGAATGGGACGAGCGTTTGAATACCGCAAGGCCAGAAAGATGGCCCGATGGGGTAAGATGTCGCGCATTTTTCCGCGCATCAGCAAGGAAATCACCATGGCCACCAAAGCCGGTGGCCCAGACCAGGAAAATAACTCGCGCCTGCGGGTGGCCATCCAAAATGCGAAGGGGGCGCTGATGCCCAAAGACCGCGTGGAAGCGGCCATCAAGCGCGCAACCAACAAGGATGAAAAGGATTATGAGGAGGTGGTTTATGAGGGCTACGGACCACACGGGGTGGCGATCGTGGTGGAGACGGCCACCGACAATCCAACCCGCACCGTTGCGAATGTCCGCCACTTATTCAGCAAATACGGGGGCTCTATGGGCACCACAGGCTCGCTGTCGTTTCTGTTTGAACGCAAGGGAATTTTCCGAATCAAGGCCGAAAATCTATCGATGGAAGATTTGGAGCTTGAGTTGATCGATTATGGGGCCGAAGACATCCGAACAGAGGACGATGAAGTTGTGGTGGTGGCGGCCTTTGCTGATTTCGGACAAATGCAAAAGGCGCTTGAGACGCATGGATTACCGGTCATTAGCTCCGAATTGCAGCGCATCCCCCTAAGCTTCACTGAACTGACTGAGGCACAGGAGGAAGAGGCCATGAAGCTGATCGAATTTCTGGAAGAGGACGATGATGTGCAGAATGTGTTCCACAACCTCGCTTAGGGTTGATCGTCCTGGTTCAATCTTATTATTAGCTTAGTGTCTTCTTATTAGCCTATTTTTTTCGCTTCCAATTCTTTTGTCAAAACCGAAAGGTTCTTTAGATTATAACCGAAAGGCATTGGCCTGTCTACCAAAGGGTAATCCTGCCCGATGCTGGTATATCCATCCGTAGGCTGGTGCCGGGGCATCCCCAGGCCTCCTGAAATTCCTTCAAGTTCGATAAAGGCCCTAGCACACGATACTCACCAGGTGAGTGGCTGTCGGTGATCAGGCGCTTCCTCAACTCCTTCTCTGATATGTTCTGCGCCCAAACCTGGGCCCATCCCACGAAAAACCGCTGTTGCCAGCTCCTTCCATCGAGGTAGGTAGCTTGCCCGCCGTATGCTTTGTTGTAGGCGTGGAAGGCCATAGTCAAGCCCGCTAAATCGGCTATGTTCTCCCCCAGCGTGAGCTTGCCGTCGATACGCTGATCGGGCAGCGGCTGGAACGCCTCAAACTGTTGCGTAATCATCGCTGTAATGGAGTCGAACCGCCGCCGGTCATCATCCAGCCACCAATTGCTCAGATTGCCCTTGCCGTCGAATTTGCTGCCCTTATCGTCGAATCCGTGCGAGAATTCATGGCCGATTACGGCACCGATGCCTCCATAGTTCACCGCATCTTCTGCCTGGGCGTTGAAGAAGGGTGACTGTAGGATACCTGCCGGAAACACGATTTCATTCAGGCTCGGTGAATAATAGGCGTTGACCGTTTGGGGGGTCATGCCCCATTCGTTGCGGTCAACAGGTTTACCAATGCGGGCGAGCATGATTTCCATGCTTCTTCGGCGAACCTGTAGCACGTTTTCGTAGAGCCGATCGCGACGAATATCGAGCATGCTGTAGTCCTTCCACTGATCGGGATAACCAATTTTATAGCGAAATGCCTCGAGCTTCTTCAGGGCCTCCTGTTGGGTGGCCACACTCATCCAGCTAAGCTTTTGGATGCGCTCACGAAAAGCATCGCGAAGGTTTTCGACCATTTCCTCAACGCGGGCTCTCGATTCGGGTAAGAAATGCTCACGCACAAATAGCTGTCCGACGGTTTCACCCATGTTGCCGTTGGTGAGGTCGATGGCCCGTTCCCAGCGGGGCTTCATTTGTTTGGTTCCGCTGAGTGTGGTTTGATAAAAATCAAATCGTGCCTGTTCAGCCTCCGTGCCGAGGAGTCCTGCACTTCCGTTCAATACATTCCATTTCAGATATAGGCGAAGGTCGGCGTCGGATAGTATCGATAGCAATGTATTAAGGCTTTTGAGGTAGGCGGGTTGCCCCACGATGAGCGAGTCGAACGCTGGCGTTGCGAAACCGGAGAAGAATGCATCCCAAGCGAGGAAACCGAATTGATCGGGCCGCTTGAAGTCGGTGTATGCGTATTTGTTGTAGGTTTTTTCGGGATCACGCCGGTCAACCCGGGTCATGCTGGCCTCGGCCAGCTGCCTTTCCAAGGCAAAGATGCGTGCACCGGCTTGTTGTTCGGCGCGGTCGCCACTGAGGGTGAAGAGGTGGTCGACATAGGCCCGGAATGCGACTTGAATGGATAAAGAGTTCGAGTCGGTCTTAAGGTAGTAGTCACGATCTGGTAGAGAAAGGCCACCTTGTCCTAAATTCACGATGTTCTCGTCGCTTTTTTTGGCATCTGAACCTACATAAAAGCCAAAGAAAGGGGCAAAGCCCTCCCAACGCATCTCGGCGAGCAGATTCATGAGGCTTCCACGATCGGTCCATGTGTCGATGGCCTTGAGGCGTCCGTGAATGGGTTCGAATCCTCTTTTGTTCAGCACCGCTTCATCCAATGCCGAACGGTAGAAGTCGGATACCAGTTGATCCGGGCTTCCTTTCGGGTATTCAATGCCGCTGTTGGTACGCTGCTCCAGGATTACCCGGATTTTCTCGTCGTTGTCTTTCCCCAATTTGTTGAAGGTTCCCCAGCGACTCTCCGTGGATGGGAGTGGATTGGCTTTCATCCAACCGCCCGTTGCAAAGCGATAAAAATTATCGCACGGCACCACATCCACATCAAAATTCTTTGGATCGATTCCGGATAGGGTTCCGATGTTGAAACGGTTGATTCTTGCTGGCTCCACCACCATTTTGGCAGGCTCTGGCGCTGGTTTTTTGGAATTCTTTTGAGCCTCTACTGGGTTGAGGGTGCAGGAAAATAAGATTGATAGACTGAAAGCCGTCAGTTCGTTCATTCGGTTCATGGGGTAAGATTAGGTTTCAAAAATAGAGAGAAATCGACGCCACCGAAATGGCATCCATAGGGGACTCTGGGCGCTACCATTTTCTAGCGTCAAAAACCTTATTCTTCTCCTGAGCGTGACTGCTAGTCCCGCCAAAGAATCGGTGGCAAAATGACGAAGGTTTTACCGAATGCAGGCTAGTCTTTCCTGTGCCGACTGATCGTCAGGTGTATTTAATAATACCCGATCAAACAAACGTGCCGCCTCATCAGTCTGGCCCAGAAATAGGCGGGTCCAAGCGCTCATCAGTATGGAGTAATAATCGAAGGGTGACAGCTCAAGGGAGATATCCAAAAATTTTTTGGCTTGCGCGTAATCCTCGCGGTAGTATTAGATCAGTCTCAAATGATAGATAGCAGAGCTGTTTTTGGGATCCAGAGCCAAAATTGACAGATATACTTTTTCTGCTACGATCCAATTTTCCTGCGCATTCAGTGGTAGAAGTTGTCCCCACAAGGGTTCCGTGGCTTTCGGATAGATCCTCTGCACCGCTTTGTAGTAGGCGATCGCCCGCACATATTGTCCGGCATGGTGGGCCAGCCATCCCAACCTCAGATTCACAGAGTACTCATTGAACTGATTGAGGGTCTGAGTCCATTGGGAATGGTGCTGAATGAGTTGCCCGTACCCGGATTGAAAATAAAGCCGCTCTCACTAATGGCGATGTTCTTGTTGATTTTTATGCGTTGTTCAGGAGGTTTCTGTGCGCTTGACGGGTTACTTTGAGGCTCTTCAGGCACGGAGGGTTAATGTATGGCAATAATAATGTAGCTGAATCTTTGGCGCATTGCCGCCCGCCCGATATTTTTGTCGACCTAAATACCTACCATGTTGCGCATCAGTCTATTGTTTGTCATTTTATCAGCGGCCTTGTTGGCCTGCACGGGTGGTGGAGAGAAATTGAGTATGGAAACAGGGAAAGTGGTTTTATTGGCGTCGGGACCGCTGTATGAAGGCTCTAATACTGCCACTGTGGAATGGATCCCAGCCCCTGAGGCTGTTTCAGGAAAGAAAATCACCTCGGCGCGTGTATCTAAGATTCGGTTGATGGGATCGGGGGAGTATGCTGACTTATTTTCCGACATCACCTTTTCCCTGGCGGCACCCGGCGCGGATATGCGCAGGGTGGGTGTATTGAATCCGGTGGCTGTGGGCGATAGCATCTGGGAGCTTCAGGTAGCTGATGAGCAGAAGAACATCGAGGATTTTTTCAAGGGGAAACCCATTACTTTGGTGGCGGACGTCAACCTCAAGCGTGACTTGGAGGCTGACCTCAATCTGACTGCTGAAGTAGTTTTTGAAACAGAAAATAAAAAATAATACAAAAAAAACATCAAAAATGAAAAAAATCCTGGTGAGTTTCTGGTTTGTGACTTTTCTTTTCAGCGTGGAACATTTGCCAGCGCAATCCACTGAAGGTGATCTGCTTGTGGGCGTATGGGAGCCCTCCCATGGCAAAGCTCGGGTGAAGGTTGAAAAAATCGCTGATAAGTACTTCGGTAAGATTGTTTGGTTGCGCGAGCCAAATGACCCTAATACTGGTCAGCCGAAAGTCGATCGCAACAACCCCGATGAGTCGATGCGCCAAGCTCCCCTCAAAGGTTATCGTTTGCTCAAGGATTTTACCTATTCGGGAAAAAAAGAATGGGGAAACGGCACGATCTACGATCCAGAAAACGGAAATACATATTCGTGTGTCATCAAGGCGCGCGATGAAAATACCCTCGACATCCGGGGGTATGTTGGGGTGAAAACCTTCGGCAGGACTGATGTTTGGCAGCGGGTTACGATAAAGAAATAGTATGCGTTGTCTATTTATGCGGCAGTTATTGGTCTCTCTTTTACTTTTTCTTGTAGGCCTGCAAGCCAGCGCACAAAGCACCGACAGCAGTCGGGTCGATGATGACGAAGACTATGGTTCGGCTGAGTTGGCCGGTGGTGGCAGCAGCAGAAGCTACGCCAGCGCACGGATCGTGGGCACGTCACCCCAGAGGTTCATAACCCTAGCGTTCGATCACCAACTGGGCTACGACATGAATTTGTCGGATTGGGGAGAATTCGCCGACGATAGCATCCCCCAATATGGGCGCGCCCAAAGGGTGAAGTCGACGGGTGGACTCCGATTCAATGCCAGCATTCCTGTTATATCCCGGAACAACCTGGTATGGCAATTGGGAGGCAATTATTGGGAAAGTCGCTACCAAATGGAGGAACCCATTGTGAATGATATCCTGGCTCCGGTGCGGAATGTTGTGGCAACAGCACTTAAGGAAGGGGGATTGCGTACGGCGGGTTTGAATACAACGATTTACAAGCCGCTCAATGCAGAGCAGTTCCTGCTCGTTCAGGCCTCGGTCGACATGAGTGGAGATTTTGGAATCGAATTGCAGCCTGTTGTGCGCACTTCCGCGGCGGTCATCTGGGGAAAGCGGCCCCATGAACGAAAACAGTGGGGCGTGGGCCTCGTGCGTACCTATCGGGTTGGCGCACTGAATTATTTACCAGTCTATATGTTGAACTGGACGGCACCAAACAGGCGCTGGGGTTTCGAATCACTCCTTCCGGCACGGGCCTCGATACGCTACAACATCGATCGAAACAGTATGCTTTTGGGAGGATTTGAGTTGGAGGGACAAAGCTACCGAATAGAGCGTCTTTCATTGTTTGAACGCGGTGAGATATCACCACCCATCAGCTTCGAAATACGTAGGGGTGAACTGCGCCCACGCCTCGAATACCTCCGCCAGTTAAAAGGGTATTGGTGGATGCACGCTCAGGCAGGGATTCGACTCGACTACAGCTTCGATGCGGATGAATTGCAAGGTGGCAAGGAATTTTTCAGGGGATTTTTTGGCGATCAACCTTTTGCTATGATCAACAGCCTGGGGAATACCCCCTACTTCCAGTTGGGCATCAACTTTGTTAGTCCATAAGCACACCTGCCTTGGCTAATGCCAATCAATGGCCCATTCGGTGCCAATAGCCGGATTCAAATCCGCAAGCCAAATTTTGTGACTTCAACGCCTCCACGGTTTTAAAAAAAAAACATCTTCGTCGAGTTTCAGGGATAGGCTCTTCATACATGGTAGATTGTGGGATTTAATGTCAATAAGCGTATACATAAAGTATATACTGCAGAGATATTATTAAGCATACAAATTTGAGATGGATGGAGGTCTACCCAAGATCTGCCACGATACAAACTGGCCTATTGCTGGACAAAGTGGTGAAAATCAGGTAGGCATCGGCCCCATCAGGGATTTTGAGGGTCGACCTGAGCTGAGCAACGGCGAGGTAAAAACCCTTGCTGGCCATCATAGCACGGTTTATGCCCATCGACTTCAATTGGGTCGCCAAGGTCTTGGGTTGGTAGTTGAGCACATCGCGAATTCTAAATATCCTGCCCGGAACTTGATTAGAGCATGGGGGGATAGTAGCCGAATTCATCAGAAAATAAGGCACATGGGGAGTTAGTTGAGCATATCCCATTTCGGCAGCATAGTGTCCCGACAAATTCAATCGGGTGAGTCCCGCGTGTGGCTCGAATAGGAGGTCACCCGGTCTGGCTTGGGATGGGTTGATGTGCATGGCACTCGATTCAGACAGGTTGCGGGTAAATAAATGAAATTGGGGTGGCCCGGTTATTTCGAGTGAAAGAGGTTCTTTTTGGGGAAAAAATGCATCGGGTGAAATAAGTGTGTTGAGTGAAGCAGATACTTTATGTGAAATAGGTATTTCCAGCGAATCCTTAGTCTCGTGTGCCTGGGGGAGGGTTGAATGTCCGTCCATTTCAACGATAGGCTCGTGATGGTCACCCTCATAGATGTGTACTGCATGCAGCCGACATTCATCTGTTGCCTCCTGCTGAACCCTAAAAAGGATTTCTTTCAATTCCCCTTGCCAGCAGATGGCGAAAACATCCGTGGTGTGGCCATCCCATGCGTGCATGCTCGCGGCGGGATCGGTCATAGGCGATGATTTCACCCAAACACTGTTGAATGCCGAACAAAGTCGCGGCATCAGAGCAACCACATTCGGAAGGGAATCTTGCCAGGAGAAGGTGCGCCGCCCGCCCGGTCGTCGATCCGGATCAATATAAGCCACCGATCCGATGGGGTGACGGTCAATAGGATTGAGCAAGTCGTCCGACTCACTTTTAATAGGGAGGGTTTGATTGCCCAGTTTTGGGTTAGATTTCAGGCATTCGGTACCCTGCAAATAGGCAATGCCATCGTCGCATATGTTTAGGTGGTTCCTTGCACACCTAAAATTATAAGCAAGCATGGACCTGAGTACAGGGTCATTTTCGGCCATGGAAAGCGGTATGCCAGAGCGCGATGCAAAGTAGGCATCCACCCCGGCCCCTGTTGTGAGGTCCGTGAAACTGCTTGCCAGCAACCAAGTCGATTTCACCCGGGCTACGGCCTCGGAGGTGCATTGCTCCAAGCTGCGCTGGGTAAAAAGCCATCCGTTATTATGCAACCAGGGCACTTTAATCCTGGCCTTCTGGTGCACATGCAGTTGTTCCAAAGCGTATGAGGCCAATGGTCCAAAAGCCTTTTGAGCCCGCGAGATTCTACCGCTTTCTGTGCGCATCACTTCCGTTTGTAGAAATTCGTGCAAAGGCTGACCGCACAAGAATTCGACGAGTTTTTCAGGTTCAAGCATGTTTGCCTGGGTTTGGTAATCTCACTTTTTTTTCGGTCTTTCGCAGACAAATATGAATTATGAAAAAGTCATTTTTCCTTTTGTCGCTTTTGGCTCTTGCGCTTTTTGCTTCTTCATGCCACCGCTCCTGTCCGGCCTACGGACAAAACAGCCCGGCTCCTACGGAGTCTTCAGACCGTAGCTGAAGCGAACAACCTGTTCGATCTCCGGTGAAAGGCTCTTAGCGACCGGACAACTACGCGCGGCTTGTTCGAGTATCGCTCGATCATGGGGTTCCCATTCTCCGGGTATATGTAGGTCGATGATTAGCCGCGCCACCCTTCGGGCCCCCTCGCTCGACATTTCCTTGCTCACCGAACCGTTCATGCCGTCCAGATCCCATCCCCGCGATCGGGCTGTAATGCCCATGAGGGTCTGCATGCAGGTCAGTAATGCGGTGGCCAACAAGTCAGTTGGCGAGAAAGAGGACCCCAGTCCCTGGTTGTCGCGGGGGGCATCGGTGAGCAGTTCGGCGTTGGAACTCATGTGGCGCGCCGAGCAACGCAGATTACCTAAATAATATACATCCATTTTGGTCATAATCAATTCAGTTAGAGTTTAATCTACCCTGATAGGGGGATTCAGTCACGCAAAATACCATTTTTGCAGGCGCACAACATTTATAAGCATTGTTTGTTTCTTATCTTTGATGTTTGAGAATAAAAGTGGCCTCTTTTCATGATTTCAACCATACCCAATAATAAAAGTAGAAAAGGTGGGAACCCTCTCGACTCCTTTGGGTTTATTTGGGTCGCCACCACGCTTTTATTCCTGACACCACTCAACCTCATCGCCCAGAATGGGTCGCTATCAACTGTTCGCCCATCGGGTTCCGAAGGCCGCAACGACATCAACTATTTCCGATACTACACTCTGGGGGGCGGAGTCCACAACCTGGGGTGGTTTCTGAACGCACGCTATGGACGCAGCGCCACGCGCGTGGAGGACAGAGCCTGGGAGGTGGAATTGTGGCGGTTGAAGCACCCCAAGGAGGTGCGCATCACCAACGAACAATTCATCAACCCGCGGCCGTTCGTTTTTGGTAAACTCAACGAGTTGATCCTGTTGCGTGGTGGTTACAGTTGGGAACGCCTGCTTTTCGAAAAGGGACCCAAAAATGGCGTGGAGTGGCGCTGGAGGTATGGGGGTGGACTATCATTAGTTTTCTTGAAGCCGGTTTACCTCGATGTACTTTATCCCATCGACCCATCAGATCCCCAGTATGTAACAGTGCGATCGGAGCGCTACGACCCCGGGCGGCACGGGAAAAGCGATATTTATGGGCGTTCGCGCTTTCAGGAGGGACTCGACGAAATGAGCCTTCAGGCAGGTGTGTATGGCCGGACGGGCTTGCTTTTTGAATGGGGTGCCACGGCAGAAGAACTTAGGGTGCTGGAGGCCGGACTATCGGTCGATCTCCTGCCTTTTCGACCAGTTGTTATGGCCGAGAATATTCCGGGAATTCCTGGAAGTCTGAGAAACCCGATTGTGTACCCATCACTTTATGTTGCCGTACACCTCGGCAACAAATGGTAGGCACATATTTTCCCACCTTGATCGATTGAAGCGTATTTTTGCAGAATGGACCATCATTTGGTACTGGACATCCGCTCCGAGCGTCGCAAGAAACCCGATTGGCTGCGGGTTAAGTTGCCATCGGGTGAGGCATTTCGAAAAGTTCGTGGACTGGTCGACCAATACAAACTGCATACGATTTGTGAAAGCGGCAATTGTCCCAACATGGGCGAATGCTGGGGGGCCGGCACAGCCACTTTTATGATTCTGGGAAATATTTGCACGCGAGGGTGTTCATTTTGTGCGGTAGCCACGGGACGACCCACGGAACTCGATCTCGATGAGCCCTACCGGGTTGCGGAGGCCATCCGACTGATGGGGGTGAAGCATGCGGTGCTCACATCGGTCAACCGCGATGAACTGCAGGACCGGGGGGCCTCCGTTTGGGCCGCCACCGTTCGTGAAATCCGAAATGCATCGCCCTCCACTACCCTCGAAACGCTGATTCCCGACGTGAAAGCCAACTGGGAAGCCCTGGAACTGATGATTTCTGAGCGGCCGGAGGTGGTTTCACACAATATGGAAACGGTGGAACCACTCTACCGATTGGTGCGCCCCCAGGCCCGCTACAGCCGGAGTTTGGAGCAGTTGTCGCGCATCAGCGCGTCCGGACTCCGCACCAAAACTGGTTTTATGGTAGGATTGGGCGAAACGCGTGAGGATGTTGCCCGGTTGCTCGATGAATTGGTCGAAGCAAACGTGCATGTTGTCACCATCGGTCAATACCTACAGCCCACAGCCCGTCACCTGGAGGTGGCGGAATTCGTGCACCCAGATCGTTTCGAAGAGTACAAGCAAATGGGCTATGACCGCGGTTTCGATTTCGTGGAAAGCGGCCCGCTGGTTCGCTCATCGTATCATGCAGAACGACAGTTAGGATGAGCTTAAGGGGTGGCGATGCCAGCAGTCTGGCTAAGGTACTGGGTGACCTGGTGGAGACCTATAAATTACGGGCGCCCCTCGATGAGGCCCGCCTCCGCATATGCTGGGATAACTTGATGGGCGATGCCGTGGCGGCCCAAACCGAATCGTTTCTGGTAAGTGGACAAAAACTCATGGTTCGCATCAGTGATGCATCGCTACGATCTGAACTGCACCTGAATCAGTCTGACATTATCGAGAGGCTGAATGCTTGTGCCGGCATCAGCGGCCGCCACCGGATCAGCCGATTACTATTTATTTGATGCCCGAAACGGTAAATGACATGAACAATCAAAACAGCAGTCACAAATCCATACATCGATCACACAGTATTCAAAAAGCAATCATTCAACAGGTTTTCTATGCTCAGGCATTAGTTCTTCAACAATCCGACAACAGCCATTAAATATTCTGATATCATGTCAACATTGGTTTTGGTCCGGCACGGACAATCACAATGGAATCTCGAGAACCGCTTCACAGGCTGGGTCGATGTGCCCCTTTCACCCCAAGGCGAACAAGAGGCCGCACGTGCGGGTAGTCTGCTGATGGACTATCATTTTGATATTGCTTTCACAAGTGCGCTGCAGCGGGCACAGAGTACGCTGCGCATCATGCTTCAGGAGATGGGGGTGGAGGACCTTCCCGTGACGGCCAACGAGGCCCTCAACGAGCGGATGTATGGGATGCTTCAGGGCCTCAACAAGGCAGAAACTGCAGAGCGGTATGGCGATGAACAGGTGCAGATTTGGAGGCGTAGCTATGACGTGGCCCCTCCCGACGGGGAGAGTTTAAAAGACACCGCGGCCCGGGTTATTCCTTATGTGACCCGGGAGATATTCCCGCTCCTTCGCTCCGGAAAAAATGTACTGGTTGCGGCGCATGGCAACAGTCTGCGGGCGCTTGTCATGCAACTCGAAGGAATGAGTCCCGTCCAAATTCTCCAATTCGAGATCCCGACGGCCGTTCCCAGGGTCTATTCTCTGTCTGATGACCTCACGGTTCAAGATGCCCGTTTCCTGATTCAAAAATGATAATTCTACGTCCTGAGCCAACATATTCGTACTTTTGCACCTCCAATTTAAATCCTTATGTCCACAAACTTTTCCTCCGACAAAGAAGCCGTTGATGCGCTGTATGAGCGTTACCAGCAATGCCGCAAAGAAGTGTTCGGGGTGGTGATCGGCCAGGATCAGGTGGTGGAGTCGGTATTTATCTCCATTTTCAGCAATGGCCACTGCCTGCTGGTGGGGGTGCCCGGACTCGCCAAAACGCTTCTGGTGCACACCATCGGCCAGGTGCTTGACCTGAGTTTTAGTCGTGTTCAGTTCACACCTGACCTCATGCCGGGCGATATAACTGGTTCGGAGGTGCTCGACGATCAACGCCACTTCAAGTTTGTTCCGGGTCCGCTATTTGCAAATGTGGTGCTGGCCGACGAGATCAACCGAACCCCGCCCAAAACGCAGAGTGCCTTACTGGAGGCCATGCAGGAAAAGCAGGTTACCATATCCGGCAAGCATTATACCCTTCCCGCCCCATTTTTTGTGTTGGCTACTCAAAACCCCATCGAGCAGGAAGGAACATACCCTTTGCCTGAGGCGCAACTCGACCGTTTTATGTTTCACGTTCAACTCGGATACCCCAAATTTGAGGACGAGCTGGAGGTGGTGCGCCACACCACCACCGATCTGCTGCCATCGGCCAATAAGGTCATGGGAGCCGATGAAATCCTGTATTTCCAGCAGCTGATCCGCCGTATTCCGATCAGCGATACTGTGCTGAACTATGCGGTGAAACTGGCCCACAAAACCCGTCCCGGTGGAACATTCGCAGGCGACGAAACGAATCGTTTGGTGAGCTGGGGCGCGGGCCCGCGGGCATCTCAATACCTGGCCATCGGAGCCAAATGCCATGCGGCTCTCAACCAAAAATATGCGCCCGATATTGAAGATGTACGGGCTGTTGCGAAGAACATTCTCCGTCACCGTATGGTGCTCAACTACAAGGCGGAAGCGGAGGGGATTACGGCGGATGACCTGATCGAGAAAATTTGGTAGTGGTGGGGGATGAACTTTTCCGCTATTTATCCGTTTTATATCCAATTTTAAACAATACTCTATATGTTATATATTTTGATGTTTCTCATGATGGTTGCCAGCTGGATCGTCGGCGCCCGTTTTAAAAATCGTTTCAATAAGTACGCAGCTACACCACTCGATGGCGGTATGTCGGGTCGTGATATTGCAGAGCGGATGTTGCACGACCATCAAATACGGGATGTTCAGATTATTTCTGCGGAGGGACAATTAACCGACCACTACAATCCGATCGACCGCACCGTGAACCTGAGCCGTGAGGTTTATTATGGCAATTCGGTCGCTGCGGCTGCCGTAGCGGCTCATGAGGTGGGGCACGCCGTACAGCATGCAAACGCCTATTCGTGGCTACAGTTCCGATCTAAAATGGTGCCTGCCTTAAGCGTCACCAATCGATTTATTCCCTGGTTGCTGTTGGGAGGTGTTTTTACCCTTCACATTTTTCCCGAGTTATTGTTTTTGGGGGTAACCCTTTTTGCCCTCACCACTATATTTACCTTCGTAACCCTGCCCGTTGAGTTCGATGCCAGTCGTAGGGCTTTGGTGTGGCTCGATCAAAACAACGTAACTACCTCTCGTCAACATACAATGGCAAAAGACGCCTTGCATTGGGCCGCCATGACCTATGTGATTGCAGCCCTGAGCTCGCTGGCCACATTATTATACTACGCCAGCTTGCTGTTTTTGCGCCGCGATTAATCGATTTTTTTATTGTTAATGAAGTAGTTCTGACCGGTACTCGGTTCTTTAGTTGATGGCGAAGTGGTTCTGACCGACACCCACACGCACCTCTACAGCCGGCAATTCGATGCCGATCGGGATGCCGTGATGCAGCGGGCCCGGGAAGCTGGAGTGGGTATGATGCTGCTGCCTAATGTAGATCAGGAAAGTGTGGAGGGCATGCATGCACTGGAAGATGCGTATCCCGATGAGGTTCGATCCATGATGGGGCTACATCCCTGTTCGGTGGGTGATGATTGGCTAGGGGTCGTAGAAGATTTGTTTTCCTGGTTGGATCGACGAAAATATGTGGCTATCGGGGAGATCGGAATTGATCTCTACTGGCGTAAAGACAATTTAGACCAGCAGCGAGAGGCTTTTTTATGGCAGGTGGATCAGGCGAAGTTCAGGTCACTGCCAGTTGTGATCCACTCCAGGGAGAGCACGAGGGTGATTTTAGATGCATTAGGAAGTAATACGATAGTGGGGGTGTTCCACTGTTTCTCCGGAACTCAGGAGGAGGCTCAACGCATTATCGATCGGGGGATGCATTTGGGCATTGGTGGAGTCGTTACATACAAAAATGCGGATAATTTGCGGGCGATTGTGCGGGAAGTGGACCGGAGCCGAGTCCTGCTGGAGACCGATAGTCCTTATTTGAGTCCCTATCCCTACAGGGGTCAGCGCAACGAAAGCGCGCGGATCATTGAGGTGGCGCGCGTGGTGGCGGAATGCTGGTCGATGCCCACCGAAGAAGTAGCTAAAATCTGCAGCCGCAACGCCAAAACCCTGTTTTCTTGATGAGCAGGCGTATTCTGCTGATCTACACGGGAGGTACATTGGGCATGGTGCGCGATGAACAGTCGGGGGCTCTCATCTCTTTCGCCTTAAATGATGTTGCGCACAAATTGCCCGAACTGAAGGCTTTGGGCTATCACATAGATGCCATCACCCCCATTCATCCCATCGATTCATCAGAGGTCGAGCCCGACCATTGGCAGTGCATCGCGCAATCCGTGTCGGATCACTACAACGATTATGATGGATTTGTGGTGTTGCACGGTACCGATACGATGGCATACACCGCCAGTGCCCTGAGTTATATGCTAGATGGACTAACGAAGCCGGTGGTTCTGACCGGTTCACAGCTACCCTTGGGCTTCCCACGTACTGATGCGCGTGAGAATTTGGTGACGGCCATTGAATTGGCGGGGGCTACAGATACGAATGGCAATCCCCGCGTGCCGGAGGTGGGCATTTATTTCGACTACCGTTTATTTCGCGGAAATCGCGCTTCAAAGTTCGACTCCGACAAATTTCAAGCGTTTCAATCGCCCAATTATCCTGCCTTGGCAGAGGTGGGAACAGCCATCCGATTTCAGGATCGTTTCATTCGTTCGGCCACTCCCTCGACATTCCAATTGCGAACTGGTATTCACCGGGGTGTAGCAGGTATCCGGTTGTTCCCGGGTATGTCAAAGTCAGTGGTGGTTCCCTTGCTGGAGTCGCCCGAAAATCGGGTGTTACTGATGGAGACCTTCGGTATGGGTAATGCCCCCACGCACGGATGGTTGCTTGATGCGCTCAGGCAGTACATCAGAGGTGGACGAACCGTAGTGTCGGTAACCCAATGTCGCGGGGGGTATGTCGACATGGGGCGCTACCATTCGTCGACCGTCCTACGCGAAATGGGGGTAGTCAGCGGGCGCGATATGACCTTCGAGGCTGCAGTCACCAAGATTATGTGGCTCTTGGGCAACAATTACATTGGCACGGAACTGGAAAAGACCCTCGTTGAAAACCTCAGGGGAGAGTTAACTGAAGCTTAAGTTTGTGAATCTCCCTCCTTTTATTCTTAACTTTTGCGTGACTCTTTTTTATCTATATTAGCACGCTGATTTGTGGTTCCGGAGAGGTGTCCGAGTGGTTGAAGGAGCACGCCTGGAAAGTGTGTATATCCGAAAGGGTATCGCGGGTTCGAATCCCGCCCTCTCCGCCACCTCCAACGGTACATAAAAGCTTGATCTTTGAATTCATACTTAACCCCAATAAACCACCCCTTAAACACATCGACTTATGAAAAGAAAGTCACTTTTCGTTTCTCTGCTGATTTTGGCAGTTTGCACATTAGGCAGCCTGACATTCGCTCAGGATGCACCTGCCGGAGATACCAAAAAGAATGATACAGTTGCCGCTGCACCTCCGGCTGCCGACACTATGGCCAGCGAAGAGGAAGCCGCCGCCCCTGTTGCTGAGCCGTCGGTTCACCAGGTCATTAAGCAGAAGTTTATAGAAGGAGGTTGGGAATGGATGAGCCCCATCTTATTGTGCATGATTATCGGATTGGCCATTGTTGTTGAGCGTATTATTTACCTCAATTTGGCCACCACCAACACGAAGAAATTGTTGGGTAAAATCGAAGACGCCATGAAGAGTGGCGGAGTAGAGGCGGCAAAAGAACTATGCCGCAACACCCGCGGTCCGGTTGCCAGTATTTTTTATCAGGGTTTGGATCGTGTACATGAGGGAATTGAAATTGTTGAGAAATCAATTACATCGTACGGTTCCGTACAAATGGCACAGCTTGAGCGCGGATTAGTTTGGATTTCGCTTTTTATCGCACTTGCCCCTATGCTTGGGTTTATGGGAACGGTTGTGGGAATGATTCAGGCGTTCGATGCCATCGAAGCTGCAGGTGATATTAGTCCATCGCTCGTAGCCGGTGGTATCAAGGTGGCGTTGTTGACCACAGTGGGGGGACTCATCGTGGCGGTTGTTCTTCAGATCTTTTACAATTATCTGCTGTCTAAAGTGGACGGTTTGGTGATTGATATGGAAGACTCCAGCATTGGGTTGGTAGACATACTGGTTAAAAATCAAGCGAAAAAGTAATCCGCTAATTAGATATGGGAACTGAATCCACCATCAACATATTGTTGATAATTTCTTACATACTGATGGCAGTCAGTATACTCGGCGCCATTGTATTTCCACTATATCATATGGTAACTGACTTTTCGAAGGCCAAAGGCGCTCTGATGGGTGTGTTGGGTATTGGCTTGTTGTTCGGGATTAGTTTTGTTCTATCGGACAATGAAGTTATGGCTTCTTACGAGAAGTTCAACATCACACCGGTGCTTTCTCAATTTATTGGATCGTCACTGGTTATGAATTACATTTTGGGCGTCGGAGTTATTGTAATTGCCCTACTTGGGGAGGTTTACAACGCTTTTAAGTAATGAGACGAAATCGAACCACTCCTGAAGTCAATGCTGGATCGATGGCCGACATCGCATTCCTGCTGCTCATTTTCTTCTTGGTTACCACAACCATAGACACAGATCGGGGTATTTCCATCCGACTCCCGCCTATGCCAGAGGAAAATCAACCAGAAAATGACATCAGAATCAAGGAGCGGAACGTGATGAAAGTGTTGGTGAACGCCAATGACCAGCTTTTGGTGAATGGCGAACTCTTGAGTGTTAAAGAGTTGAAGCGCAGGGCAAAAGAGTTTATTGATAATCCGCGCAAAGATCCAAATTTGTCGGAGAGCCCGACAAAAGCTGTGATTTCCTTAAAAAATGACCGGGGTACGTCTTACAACATTTACATTACGGTGCACAACGAGTTGAAAGCAGCATACAACGAACTCAGAGAGGCCAAGGCCAACGCAGATTTTGGTAAGCCTTTTGAAAAGCTGAATGAAACACAGCAAAACGAGATCAAGGATTATTATCGTCAGGTCATTTCCGAAGCTGAACCTGAAAATGTAGGAGGAGTTTAATATGAAACTGGAAAAGAAAAAGAAGCCGGCACCGGCCATTTCAACCTCATCTCTACCGGATATTGTTTTCATGTTGCTGTTTTTCTTTATGGTGACAACTGTAATGAGGCAGACAGATTTGAAAGTTAAGGTGGTGGTGCCTCAGGCTACGGAGATCCAAAAATTGGAGAAGAAATCCTTGGTCAGCTACATTTATATCGGAACGCCTACGGAAACCTATCGGGCAAAATTCGGTACTGCTCCACGAATACAATTGAACGATGCATTTGCTTCACCCAATCAGGTAATTGAATTTATCGAGAAAGAACGAGCCGCCCGGTCAGAGGCCGAGGTTCCTCTACTCACGACTTCCATTAAGGCCGATAAAGAGGCAAAGATGGGGATTGTTACGGATGTGAAACAGGAGTTGCGTAAATGCAATGCACTGAAACTGAATTATTCTTCCAGTAAGCGCGCCGAAGTCTACAATTAGTCGGATGGGGTTGTTGTCGCCCTGGCTATCCCCGTCTAGATATTATTTATGAGCCGTTTAGACGAGATCAGGCGCCCGGTGCAGCGGGAGATGGAGGCTTTTGAGCAACGGTTCAGACAGGCTATGAGCAGTAAGGTGCCCCTGCTCGATAAGGTTACCCACTATATCGTAAGGAGAAAGGGTAAGCAAGTAAGGCCGTTATTTGTTTTTTTATCGGCAGGTTTGGCCGGTGGTGTACGGGAATCCACCTATGTGGGCGCGGTTTTGGTGGAGTTGCTGCATACGGCTACTCTGGTGCACGATGATGTGGTCGATGATGCTCATCTCCGACGTGGTTTTTTCAGCATCAATGCATTGTGGAAAAACAAGATTGCTGTGTTGGTGGGTGATTATTTGCTAAGTAAAGGGCTGCTTCACGCGCTTCATCACCGCGAACATCAGTTATTGGATCTGGTTTCAGATGCCGTGCGCAAGATGAGTGAAGGTGAGCTTCTGCAAATTGAAAAGGCCAGGAAACTGGATATCACAGAGGATGTGTATTTCGACATCATATCCAATAAGACCGCGAGCCTGATGGCGGGGTGCTGTGCCGTGGGTGTGTCCTCGGCGGGGGCGGATCCGGACTGTGTGGAAAGAGCCCGAATATTTGGGGAAAAGGTAGGATTGGCGTTTCAGATTAAGGATGATTTGTTGGATTTGGGTAATGATCCAACCGGAAAATCGTCTGGGGTGGATTTGAAGGAAAAGAAAATGACCCTCCCGCTCATAATTTCTTTGGAAAGGGCGGGCGATGGCGAGAAAAGAAGAATCATGAAGTTGGTACGCAGCGATGAATCGAATCCCGCAAAAACGCGGGAGGTCGTTCGATTCATGCACCAATGGGGGGGTATTGAATATGCGAAGAATCAGATGAATGGACTGCGCGATGAGGCGTTTCGCTTGCTCCGGCAGTTCCCCGATAATCCGTGTCGCACGAGTCTGGCAGACCTGGTGGCCTTCACGGTCGACCGAAACCGGTGATTTAATCTAGTCTTGAATTTGTTGATTGCGTCTTAGAGATTAGAAACATTTTGGATACTTGAACGTATTTATGGCAATGTCTGCATGACACCCATGGTTTTAGCTGAGCTTGAGCTACCCGTGCCGGATTTTATTGAAAGCCCCGATGTTATAAACCTGAATTTATATCGAGTGCTAAAGGAAGTAGTTGACCCGGAGAAGCTTATGTCTTGGTGTTGGCATTGGAGAATCCCGAGGCAATAGTCAGCATGGATGATTTACCTGGATGAGGGGAAGCCAAGGAAATCGGTATTAGGTTGACCGGAGCACTTGGGGTTTTAGTTAGAGCAAAAGGGGAAATTATATCGCCGGCTTAGACTCTTACACCACGAAATTGCGGATTATTGGATTTAGAATTTCAAAGAATATCATGGAGTTGGCCCTTGAGCTATCAAGGTGAATTAATAATATTGTTCAGAAGGGTGTCGGCCAGGAGGCGGTCGTTGCTGAGGCGGGGAACTTTATTTTGTCCACCAAGTTTCCCTTTTTTTTTGTGCCATGTGTAGAATGTGCCTGATGGAAGATTGATAAGTTCCGGAGCGCGAAGGGCTAGGTCACCTGTACGTTTGGCGTCGTAATCGGAATTGATGCTGCGCAAAACCTGGTCGATCGTCGCGATAAAATCCTGAGGATCTTTGGGTACTATTTCAAATTCCACCAGCCACTGGTGGGCACCCGATTGTGTACCGGTTAGGAAGAGTGGGGCCACGGTGTAATCACGAACGCGTGCGTCGGTGCGCGTACAGGCATCTGCCAGGGCGCGTTCGGCATTTTCCATAATCACCTCCTCCCCAACAATGTTGATGTAGTGTTTGGTGCGGCCAACGAAATGGAATCGGAAAGGGTATTTCTGTGTAAACCGGATCGTGTCGCCAATCAGATAGCGCCATAGGCCCGCGTTGGTACTCAAAACGGGAGCGTATGGGCGGTTGAGTTCTATTTCATCGAGGGTGTACGTACGGGGATGGGACTGCCCGACGTCTGACGGGTCCATGAACTCGAAAAAGATGCCGTAGTCGAGGAGCAAGAGCATTTCCCCCTGGCTATTGAGGCGGTCGGCGAAACCAAAAAAGCCCTCCGAGGCGTTGTAGGTCTCCATATAGTTCATATGGTCGGATGGAATCATTTGCCGGAATGTTTCGCGATAGGGGTAGAAACCCACACCGCCATGGAAGTAGACCTCCATATTAGGCCATATTTCGCCGATATTGGATTTTCCGGTGTGGTTCAGAATCCAGCGGAACAGGACCAAAAACCATGTTGGAACGCCGGTCATGTTGGTGACATCCTGCTGCATGGTTTCCCGGGCGATTCGTTCTACTTTAATCTCCCAATCGTCGAGTAAGGCCACGGAAAGTTCGGGTGTGCGAATAAATTCGACCCAGAAGGGCAGATTTTGCATCAACAGGGCTGATAAATCACCATAATAGGTGCCTTCCTTGAGCGAATTGATCTTGTGGCTTCCCCCAATGGTGAGTCCT
This sequence comes from Sphingomonadales bacterium, assembly GCA_016872215.1. Lineage (GTDB taxonomy): Bacteria > Bacteroidota > Bacteroidia > UBA7662 > UBA7662 > F1-60-MAGs140. The sequence goes on from VHAX01000006.1 coordinate 48,295, forward strand.
TTGCCGGAAAAAATATGTGTGTCGGGCACCAATGAGCAGTACATGGCCAGCATATCCTTTCCCGCTTTGAAATGGCAGTCTTCGAATGCCTCCTCGCTCACTGGTATAAACTTGCTGCGGTCGTTGGTGGTGCCGCTTGATTTAGCGAACCACTTGATTTCGGTAGGCCAGAGCACCTGCTGTTCACCTTTCATGACCCTTTCGATCCATGGAAACAATTGCTCATAGCCCGAAACAGGCACCCGTTCACGGTAATCTTCAATCTTGTGAATTTGGGCGTAACCGAACGTACGCCCCCACTGTGTGTCGCGGGCTTTGAAGAGTAGTTGACGAAAAACATCGTTTTGTACCTCCATGGGGTACTTCATAAACAACTCTACCTGATGGAGGCGTTTTTTCATCCACCAGCTGATCAGCGAATTCAAAACTGACATGACTCAGATGGGAATTTTTCTTTTCAGTTCAAAATGCTGGCCTAGGTAGAGGCGGCGCACTTCAGGGTCGACCGATAGCTCTTCGGGGGTGCCCGAACGAAGGATCTTGCCTTCGAAGAGCAGGTAAGCCTTGTCGGTGATCGACAAAGTTTCATTCACATTGTGGTCGGTAATCAGAATGCCGATGTTCTTTTGTTTCAAGCGGAAAACGATGCCTTGAATATCTTCCACGGCAATCGGATCCACCCCGGCGAAGGGCTCATCGAGCAAGATAAAAGAAGGGTCGGCGGCGAGAGCACGCGCAATTTCGGTGCGGCGGCGCTCTCCACCCGATAATACGTCGCCCGGATTGCAGCGTACGTGCTGAAGGCCGAATTCTTCCAACAATTCCTCGAGACGGGCGGCTTGTTCGGCCTGAGTGCGTGGGGTGAATTGCAAAACCGCCCGAATGTTGTTTTCAACCGAGAGTTTCCGGAACACGGAAGCTTCCTGGGGCAGATAGCCAATGCCCAAACGTGCACGCTTGTACATGGGCAAGTCTGTGATGTCGCGCTCGTCGAGGAATACGCGCCCCGAATCGCTTCGTATGAGCCCCACCATCATGTAAAAAGTAGTGGTTTTGCCAGCACCGTTCGGGCCAAGCAGGCCAACAATTTCGCCACGGGTAACGGAAACCGAAACCTGGTCGACCACCCTTCTGTGCCGATATTGTTTGACCAGTTGCTCAGAGCGAAGAATCATGCGTGAGTCAAAGGAATTTGATGTCTTTGATGATCAATTTAATCTCGGATTGCTTACGAAAAGTATTCTCCTCAATTGTATAGGCCATATTAAAGGGAAGCCCCTTAGCTATCCGGTTTAGGTGCATTGCGGAACCGAAGGCGATGGCCGTAATTGCCTGTCCATCGTCTTGCTGCACCCTTAGAAGCAGGTGGTTTTCGCCCACCACACGAGCCGAACCATCGGAAAATACTGCTTCTGAAGCGAACACCGGCTTTGGGTTGTCGTGACCAAACGGGGCGAATTGTCGGAGGATCCGATAGAATTTAGGTGTGATTTGCGACAAACGGATTTGTCGCTCAATTTCGAGGGAAGGCACAAGCTGCTCGTCGAGAATCAACCGGTCTACCTCCTGCTCGAAACGTGTGCAAAAGGCAGATAGGTTTTCCTCCTTAATGATTAGGCCCGCCGCTGCTTCGTGACCCCCGAATTGTTCGATACACTCGGAGCAGCCCGACAAGGCCTGATATATGTTGAAGCCGTTGACAGTACGGGCCGAACCAGTGAGCAGGCCGTCGGCCTGACTAAAAACCACCGAGGGGCGGTAATATTGTTCTACGAGGCGGGAGGCAACAATGCCCAAAACCCCTTTATGCCAATTCTTGCCGTAAACCACCATGGTTTTGCGCTCGGAGAAATTCTCAGCACATCGGGCCATTTCAATGGCTTCGCGGGTGATTACGGCATCCACATCGCGGCGGTCGGAATTAGTGGTGTTGATGGCGGCCGCCCGCACATCGGCATCGTTCATGTCGCAGCACAGCAACAACTCTACAGCCTGTCGGGCATCTCCCATTCTGCCAGCCGCATTGATCCGTGGTGCGATCGAAAACACGATGTCGTTCACGGTGAGCTCGTTTTTAGGCCGCGAGAGTTGGATCACCGCTTTTAGGCCGGGACATGGATTCTGATTGAGTTTTTGGAGTCCGAAATACACAAGGATGCGGTTTTCACCAGTGAGGGGGACGAAATCGGCGGCAATGCTCACCGCCACGAGGTCGAGCGATTGGGTGAGCCAGTCGGTCGACATGCCATGCTTCATAATGTAGGCCTGAACCAGTTTAAATCCAATTCCACAGCCACTCAGCTCCTTGAAGGGATAGGTACAGCCAGGCTGTTTGGGATTGAGAATGGCATAGGCCGCGGGCAATACCGAAGGCAAATGGTGGTCGGTCACCACCACATCGATACCCAATTTTTTGGCCCACTCCACCTCCGCAACTGCAGTAATGCCACAATCGAGGGTGATGATCAGGTCGATGTTCTGTTCGGCCGACCATTCCACCGCAGTCATGCTGAGGCCGTACCCTTCCTTGTGCCTGTCCGGAACGTAGAACTGCACAGATGGATTGATTGAGGCGATGAAACGGTACAGAACAGCAATCGATGTTGTACCGTCCACGTCGTAGTCGCCATACACCAAAATCCGCTCCTGTCGATGTAACGCTTCTGTGAGGCGGTCAACCGCTTTGTCCATGTCCTTCATGAGGAACGGATCGTGGAGCTTGTTCAGGTCGGGACGAAAATAATCGCGTGCCTGTTCGAATGAGCATACCTTTCGGTGGCACAGTAGCCAGGCTATGGCTTCATCGACCTGCAAGGCTTCAGCCAGCACTGCCACAGACGCCAATGGGGGTGCCTTGGCATACTTCCATATTTTTTCGGATTTGGCGGTTTCGATCAGAACAGGCTCAGACATGACGAGGAATTGCTCAATATACGGGACGTAAACGAAATTCTCAATGGGTAGGCAAGAATTAGAATTCCTTTAAACGTTTTTCGAGTGCATAAACTTCGTCGCGGTAGCGGGCGGCTTCAAGGTAGTCGAGTTCGCGTGCGGCCTTTTCCATGTTCTTGCGGGTGTCGCGCAGCATTTTTTCAATCTGGGGTTTGCTGAGGTAGGGCAATAAAGGGTCTGCAGCGAGGTCGGTTTGGCCTTCGCTACAATCGGTCGGTGATGTAGTCGCCGCCTCATAGTTGCGGATGTCGAGTACCGCTGATTGTCCAATGATTTCCTCACGGCTCTTGGTAATTCCACGGGGGGCGATGTTGTGCATTGTGTTGTAGGCCATTTGCTTTTCGCGCCTTCTGGTGGTTTCGGTCATGGTTTTCTCCATCGAATCTGTGATTTTATCTGCATAGAAAATCACCCGACCCTCTACATTTCGAGCGGCACGGCCCGCTGTTTGGGTAAGGGAACGTTCGCTGCGTAGAAATCCCTCTTTGTCTGCGTCCAGCACGGCCACGAGCGACACTTCAGGGAGATCAAGCCCTTCTCGCAAGAGATTCACCCCAATCAGCACATCGAATTTGCCAAGGCGCAGGTCGCGGAGTATTTCAATGCGGTCTAGGGTCTCGACTTCGCTGTGCAGGTAGCGACAACGAATCCCCAGACCTCCCATATAGCGGGTCAGTTCCTCCGACATCCGCTTGGTGAGGGTCGTTACCAGCACCCGCTGTCCCCGTTCGATGGTATTTTGTGCCTCATTCAGTAAATCGTCAACCTGGGTGGCTACCGGACGCACTTCTATAATGGGGTCGAGCAGGCCAGTGGGACGAACCAGTTGTTCCACCACAACGCCCTCGCTTTTTATGAGTTCATAGTCACCCGGCGTGGCACTCACATAGACGACCTGACCAGTGAGCTGCTCGAATTCCTCGAAACGAAGGGGACGGTTGTCCAGGGCGGCCGGTAGCCGAAAACCATAGTCAACCAGATTCAGCTTGCGGCTTCGGTCACCCCCGTACATGGCACGCAGTTGGGGTAGGGTTTGGTGGCTCTCATCCAGAAAGATTAGAAAATCGTTAGGAAAATAATCGAGCAGGCAGAAGGGGCGCTCGCCGGGATTGCGCTGGTCGATGTAGCGCGAGTAGTTTTCGATGCCGGAACAATAGCCCAACTCGCGGATCATTTCGAGGTCGAAGGTCACCCGCTCTTCTAGTCGCTTGGCTTCTTCAAATCGACCCACATCTTTGAAGTAATTCACTTGAGCCACCATATCGTCCTGTATGGCGCATAAGGTGTAATGCATGCGCTCGCGTGGGGTGATGTAGTTGTTTGCGGGGAAGATGGCGAGGTGCTCCAAGACCTCGCTACTGCTTCCTTTGAGGGGGTCTGTCACCGACATCCGTTCGATTTCGTTGCCGAACAATTCAATTCGGTAGGCATGATCGGCGTAGGGGGGGTATACCTCGATATTGTCGCCCTGTACGCGAAAGTGTCCCCGCGTCAGTTCAGCCGTAGTTCGCGTGTAGAGGATGTCGACCAGTGCATGGAGTAGTGCGTTTCGGGTGATGCGCTCGCTCTTCGACAGGCGGATTACCTTTTCGGTGTAGTCCTTCGGGTTGCCCATGCCGTAGATGCAGCTGACCGAGGCCACTACTAATACATCGCGTCGACCGCTCATGAGGGAGGAGGTGGTCCGCAGGCGTAATTTTTCGATCTCCTCGTTTATGGCCAGATCCTTTTCTATATAGGTGTTGGTGGTGGGGATGAAAGCCTCTGGCTGGTAGTAGTCGTAATAGCTCACGAAATACTCCACGGCGTTGTGGGGAAAGAATTGCCGGAATTCACCATACAGCTGGGCCACAAGTGTTTTGTTATGTGTCAGGATAAGGGTTGGTCGGTTGATTTGGGCAATGACGTTGGCCATGGTGTAGGTCTTCCCACTGCCTGTAACCCCCAGCAAAACCTGTGCGTCATCACCCCGGGTGATGCCCTCGCTGAGCGCGCGAATCGCCTCGGGCTGGTCGCCCGCGGGGGGGTAGGGTGATTGGATTTGGAACTCCATGTGGGGTGGTATGACCTGCAAAAATAAGGGATGGGGGATGCTTCAGGCGGTCAATTTCAAAAGCTTTTCGGTTCCGGGTCAAAGGCATAAAAACTTGCGCAGAATGGGATGAAATTTTTTTTTAACAGTAGTATTTCTTTTCGTTGAACTCCTATTTTTATCCCATGCAGGATGTACTGTCAATTGTACTCGAAAAGGCGCGCAAAAGGGGTACGCCCCGTGCAAAAGCTTTTCGGTTCCGGGTCAAAGGCATAAAAACTTGCGCAGAATGGGATGAATTTTTTTTTTAACAGTAGTATTTCTTTTCGTTGAACTCCTATTTTTATCCCATGCAGGATGTACTGTCAATTGTACTCGAAAAGGCGCGCAAAAGGGGTACGCCCCGTGCCGTGCTGGTTCGCTACCTGCGGATGAAGTACCATATCGAACTGAGTGCGGAGGTGCTCGACCGACGCAGTCGTATGCTCGGTATAAAGATTTCTTGAGTTGTGCGTTGGAGATTGCCTGCATTTCTCAGCTGGTTGATACCGCCCCTTTTTTCCGTTTTGATGCCCCCGGCCGCCGCAACACAACTCATGGCGCAAACCATAGCAAAAACCACTACACAAGCTATTGCGCAAAACGCTACACAGATGGCAGCACAAACGCCCCGTTTTGATGTGCAGGGCCATAGGGGTGCCCGGGGCCTGCTCCCCGAAAACACCATCCCATCCATGCTGGAGGCGGTTCGATTGGGCGTTACCACCCTCGAACTGGATGTGGTGATGACCGGCGATCAACAGATCCTGGTTTCCCATGAGCCTTATATGAACCCCGAGATTTGTCTGGATCCATACGGCCGCACACTCGACCCAACGACCCCCAAGGCCATCAATCTGTACAGGATTCCCTTTGATCAAATTCGGCAGTACGACTGCGGGAGTAAGGTTCACCCCCGCTTTCCCGAGCAGCGGCTCATGCCGGTCTACAAGCCCCTACTTTCGGAGCTTTTTGCAGCAGTCGAGCAATACACCCAGGAGCTCAGTTTGAGCCCAGTGCGTTATAACATCGAGATTAAGTCTGTGGCGGGACAAGACAACATTTCACAGCCCACCCCTTCTGTGTTTGCAGACGCGGTTCTGGCCGAGATCGCCCGGGCGGGACTGGGCGGACGGTGTATGATCCAGAGTTTTGACGCCCGCCCCCTTCAGTACATCAACCGAAACCGGGGAAATCAGCGCATTCCACTTGCATTTCTGGTGGAGGAAGGAAAGGATGCGGCGATTCACCTAAAGGAGCTGGGGTTCATGCCTGCGGTTTACAGCCCATTGTTCCACCTACTCGACAAAAAGAAGGTCGACCAGTTGCACAAGCAGGGTATTCGGGTGGTGCCGTGGACGGTCAACGAGATCCGCGACATGGAACTGCTGATCGATATGGGCGTAGACGGGATTATCACCGATTACCCCGACCGGCTCATCAAACTCGTTCGCGAGCGAAACCTGCCTGGTTGGATCCCTTAAAAGTATATTATTTTTGGGTGATCCGGCGGACCCGTACACGGGCGGCCAATGTGGTTGGTAGCGTATAGTCACCACGACTCGATTGCAAACAAACCACATCGGCTTGATCCGCATAGATACGGGTGAAGGGCTGACCAGCGCTTATGCCTGCGTCCCACAATTTCAGTCGCACCCCTTCATCGGGTTGGGCGGATAGGATCATGCCCGCTTCGCCTGGTTCCAGTTCGGTGAGCCGGATAAACGATAAGTCTTCCAGATGCAGGTCATTTGTAGCCTCCCGTTGGGGAATTGAGGAGCCGTGTGGGTCGGTGACCGGGTAACCCAGGCGGGCATCTACCGCATCGATAAAGCCTTGAGGCAGGCTATGTTCATAACGCTCGGCTTGCGCGTGCAGTTGACCTTCTGAAAGACCCATTTCACGCCACAGATAGCTCTCCCACAAGCGATGCGCCCGAATAAGTTCGTAGGCGCGCTCGAGCCCGGCATCCGTCAACTTCCAACTCCCGCGACTCCCCTGCAATATCCATCCCCTGTTTTTCAATGATTGGAGACGCCTTAGCACAACACTTTCACTGAGGTTGAGTTTACCCGTGAGCGTATGAGTATCGAACTCTTCCCGTTCCTGTAGTTTTACGATCAGTTTCAGCACGTCCTCCAGTTGACGGGTGTGGCGGCGACTTCTACCGCGCAGGAATTGGGGGATGAGACCGTTATCGGGGGAAAATAGTACGGCGAGCAGATATAGGACAAACGCCAGCAGGGTCATTGCAGGACCCGGAGGAAATTCCATCAGAATTGCTAGTATTAGTCCACCCACGGCGGAAGCCACTCCGGTTGCGGCCGACAACAACAAAACCATGGGTAGTCGCTTGCTCAGGTGTAAGGCCGTCGACGCGGGTATGATGAGCATGGCCACTACCAGCACCACGCCCACCGACTGCAGGGAGGCAACTACAGCAAAGCTCAGGAGCAACATCATAAAATAATGCATCCAGTCGACCCGAATGCCGGATGTTTGGGCGGTTACGACCTGGAAGGTGGTGATGAAGAAAAAGCGATAGAATAGTAGTATGCAGGCCACTGTGTATAATGCAATCAGTGCCCCAAGCCATAAATCCTCGTTGCCTATTCCCAAGACATTCCCGAACAGAAAGTCCTTCATGTCGAGGTGCACCCCCTGTCGGCGGGTTACCGCGGAAATTCCTATAATCCCCAGGGCGAACATGGCCGAGAATATGATACCGATCGCGGCATCTTCGCGGGCTTTGATTTTGCGCTGTAGCCAGGTGATCGCGGTGGCGGCTATAAGTCCCGCCACCACCGAACCTGTGAAAAAGGCGACCAGACTATGGCCGGCAATTAGAAATCCCGCCACAACACCAGGCAGGATAGCGTGCGACAAAGCGTCTCCGATGAGCGACATATTTCTAAGTACTATGAACACCCCAAGCAGGCCACAGGTAATGCCAACGAGCACGGAGGCTAGCAGGGCACGTTGGGCGTAGGCCTGCTGCAGGATTTCGATGAGTTCACTATGGCCGTTCATTTGGGTCCCAGTTGGTTGTGGTGAATCACTCCCGCTTCGTCGTAGAGTGAATGGAGTCCGGAATAGGTTTTCAGGATGTTCTCTTCGGTGAGGACTTCCTCGGGTCGACCAAATGCAATCAATCGCCGGTTGATGAGTATAATCTGATCAAAGATGCTGCGGGCACGGGTCAGATCATGGTGGATCATGAGCACCGATTTGCCAGTTTCCACCTCACGGCGCAGTACCTGTAGAATTTTATCCTCGGTAGATTGGTCAACTCCTGTGAAGGGCTCATCGAGCAGGTACCATTGGGGGCGTTGACAAAGTGTGCGGGCCAGAAATGCCCTTTGTTGTTGTCCACCGGAGAGGCCTCCAATCGGGCGGTGGCGCAGATGAAGGATGTCGAGTTCACTCATAGCTCGTTCCGCCTCCTGTAGGTCGTTTGGGTTGAGGAACTCCGCAGGCCGGTGGTGCGGATAGCGTCCCGTCAGCACCACATCTTGCACGGTGGCGGGAAAATTGAGGTCAATTTCCTCCCTTTGTGGCACATAGGCAACGCCTGTTGTGTGGTGGTGGAGGGGGTGGCCTGCCAGCTGCACACTCCCGCTGTCTGTTGATATGAGTCCGAGGGCCGACTTGAAGAGGGTGCTCTTTCCGGATCCATTGGGACCGACCAAGCCATAGAAGGCACCTGCGGGCAGGTCTAGCGAGAAATGCTGCAGTACGATGGTTTGTGAGTATGAGACCGATAGGCCGTCGATTTGCAGGGGGTGGCTGCGGAGGTCGATTTTCGGGGCGGGGCGTTGAATACGAAGGATCAGGAAAAAAACTGCGGCGGAAAAGCAGGCCACAATGATTAAAAGGAAAGCGAGGTTGCCGTTTTGTGAATGTTTGTCTGAGGGGTCTTCTGCTGGAATCGTTGTCTGGCCCTCCCTTTCCTGCAGCCCGCCGGAACCTGTTTCCTGTTGCGCACCGGAGCCTGTTTCCTGCAGCGCACCGGAACCTGTTTCCTGTTGCGCGCCGGAATCTATTCCCTCCGGTGCAAGTGCGGCTGCCAGTACCCTTGCGTTGTGTTTGAGCATGCTCAGGTATGTGTCGGCCCCGCTTCCTTTCGGGCCCATGCTGTCGGCATACAACTTTCCACCCAGGCGAATTCCACAATCTCGGGCCACTTGTTGCATGAGTCGCGGATTGAGTGTGGTTTCTACAAACAGCGCGGGTAGTTGCCGGCTTTGGATGTTTCTGATCATTTCCTGCAGGTCACCCGCCCGTATTTCAGCATCGGTAGTGGTGCCCAGTAGCGATAGAACCCCAAAGCCATAGCGGTTACCCATATAACGGAACGCATCGTGAGTGGTGGCGATGACCCGATGTTCGGGGGGAATGGTCAACAAGATTCGCCGGATGTAGACGTCGGTTTTCTGAATTTGTTGATCATAATGATACCACCTGTTCACCAGTTCCTCTTGATGCTCGGGCAGAATGCTGATAAGAGCTTCGCAGATGTTGCGGGCGTATGCGCGGCCGTGTATGGGGTCCATCCAGGCGTGGGGGTCTACGCTTCCTGCGTGTTCAATGCTTTGGATGGGCACGATTCCGCGTGTGGCGGTCACCCTAAGGGCTTGTTTACTGGTGTTTCGGATCAATTTTTCCAGCCAGCCCTCCAGTGTGAGTCCGTTTTCTATGACCACGTCTGCCCTTGCCAGCAGCGCGGCGTCTCCAGGCGTGGCTTCATAGGTATGGGGGTCGGTACCTGTGGGGAGCAGCGACACCACTTCGCAGGCATCACCGGCGAGGTTGGCGGTTATATCGGCCAGGAACCCGGTTGTGGCCACCACCAAGGGGCGTTGCCCCGGGCCTTTTTTGTTACTTGTTTGGTGGGATGTGGATTCAGGATTAGGAGAAGCAGACCGCTGTTTGGAATTTTGATCGAGTTGTTTTAAGGATGCGGATTGAGTGCCTTTACCATTTTGCCCGTTGGCATCTAGTGATGTGTTAAGGGTAATGTGCTCCATGTTGACGCTCGAAAACGTGTTATGAGCGTTACTGGAAGTGGTAGGCACATCGTTGCTTCTGGCGGTAACAATAAATAGCGAGATTGTTAGAAATAGGATGAAAAATCGCCAGAATGACCGTAATCGGGGCATCCGCTTCAAAATAGGTCGACGAACAGCGCTCATGGGGAAATGCAAAAATACAGAATTTAGACTAGTCTAATATTTAATTTCGATGTGTCTTAAATCGCATAAGTTAAGTTTATTCACAAATGAAATTTTGGTATCCAAACTCTTTCCGCAAATTCTGTGTTTATTTTGCGTATTCAAATTTCTACTGCTTATGTTCTTTTTCTTGCCGCCTTCACCCCCAGCCGCTCCTGTAGTCGTCAACGTTCTGGCTGTTGATCCACCCAAATCAGACGGACGGCTCCTGACTGGTGGTGTAAACCGTTACGCATCTCGCATCTTCCTCCCAGCCATTTGGGCTGTCGGAATACCTGCCATGCCTAGATCTTCCTTACCCAACTCCTTTAACGAATCCATCTTAAACCAACATATTCTTCATTCTAAATCCAATAAAATGTCATTTGAATTACCTCCCCTCCCCTACGCCTACGACGCGCTGGAACCGCACATCGATTCATCCACCATGCAAATTCACCATGGTAAACACCACGCGGCTTACGTCAACAATCTAAATGCAGCCCTCACAGGAACGCCACATGAGGGCAAGTCACTCGAAGAGCTGATGTCGATCGTGAGTCAGTTGTCGCCCGCTGTTCGGAACAATGGTGGCGGTCACTACAACCATAGCTTGTTCTGGACAGTTTTGTCGCCCAAAGGCAGTGGCGCCCCAACCGGAGAATTGGCCAACGCCATACAGCGTGACTTCGGGTCTTTTGAGACTTTCAAAGAGAAGTTTGCGCAGGCCGCGGCCACACGTTTTGGTTCCGGATGGGCCTGGCTGTGCTCGGAAAAAGGAAAACTATCGATTTGTAGTACGCCCAACCAAGACAATCCCCTGATGGATGTGGTTACGGATTGCAACGGCATTCCAGTATTGGGATTGGATGTATGGGAACACGCGTACTATCTCAAATACCAGAACCGCCGCACCGACTACATATCAGCGTTCTGGAATGTGGTGAATTGGGATGAGGTCAGCCGACGATACGCTGCGGCACGCTAATTCTCATTATTTTATTATGTTCAAAAAAAAGCCGGTTCGCAAAAACCGGCTTTTTTTACCTGTGGGGGGTTATTGATCCCACCAAAGACGTTGCAGAAACCCATCAGCACCCTGTAAATCGATAAAATTGCTGTTGTAGAGGCGCTCATTCTGAGGATAAGGAAGTCTACGGGGAATTTCAGCGTATTGGGCGCCTGGATAGACAGCGAGCGTTGGATAATTGGTGCGGCGCCAATCGGTCCACGCTTCCACATGTGAGAACATCGCCACGTACTTTTCGTTCATAACCTGCTCCAGAGTTGGATTGGCAGCAAGTGCGTTCAAATAGGTTGTGGCAGCTGCTGAGGGAACGCCTAAAGCCGACATATTGGCGTCCACCGCAGAGATAAGCGCCGTGCCTGCACCCGATGACTGGCGCTGGCGAACTTCAGCCTCGATGAACTTCAATTCCGCATAGGTCATCAAATTCAGCGGCGAGGTTTCCGAACCATAAGCAGGCATTTCGGAAGAGTCGGCCGAACGATAAAGAGATATTCTCGGGTCATTTTTACCCTCCATCAGGGTATACATGGTGCCAAATTGACTAATATATCCAGCTCTTTGGGTGTTGAACTGATACCAGGGATTGGTGTTGGGCGACACCTGGAAGGTAATGCGCGCATCATCGGCGTTCGACGACAAACCTGCGGCAACTTCTGTCAGAATCGCAGCTGGGTTGTAATCAGGTTTCTTCGAAAGATGGTTCATGTAGCGCGCTTTCAGGGAATGCGCCAGTTTGGTCCACCTGGTCAGATTGCCCGCATATACCAAATCCTCGGCACCTGGCTTGGTAGATGATGCAGTGGCCGCCATATTGGCGATTGCCTCATCCAACAAGGTCATGATGCTTGCATAAATCTGCGCTTGCGAATCATAGGACGGATTCAAGCCATCGGCACCCTTCATGGCATCGGAATAGGGGATGTTACCCCAGATGTCAGTGAAGTGTCCCAGGTACATAGCTGTCATCACCTTTGCAACACCCGCATAATGTGGGGACGATGCCTCAGTCTTGTCGATGATGATTTTCAAGTCATACAAGCCGCCGGCGTATCCATTGTCGGACCACACCTGATCGAAATCAGCCTCACCGATTTGCGCGTAGCGGTTATGGGCGAGCGACTGCCGGTCGGTGCCGGTCATTTGCTGCATGAAAATGGAAGTGAGGCGGGCCACCGCATCGCCCTGTGCCATCCCGAAGGAGATTTGGGCGGAGGGAAGCAAAACCTGAACTGATACGTCCGACGGGCGGGCAGGATCGGTGGAATATTCTTCCAACCATTCCTTAGAGCACCCCGCAAGAACGAAAAGCAGGAAGGTGAGTGAAAAATAAGTTAGTTTTTTCATGTTTCTTATCTGTTTTTAGAAGTTGGCTTTCAGACTGAAGATAATGCCCTTAGTGTTGGGCATGTTGAAGTAATCGGCGCCCTGACTATTTGTAGCACCCGAAAGGTTCGTTTCTGGGTCTATGCCTTTGTAGTCGGTAAACAACAATAGGTTTCTTCCGGATACACCGAGTGTGATGCCTTTTAGGGTACTTCCCGATTTAAAGTGATCGGAAGGCAAGCGGTAGTTCAAAGAAAGTTGACGCAGGCGAACCCAGGACCCGTCCTCGATGAATGGACTTGAGGCACCGGTGAAGCCACTGAGTGGACCCGTTGCATATGAAGTGTAGTCTGCCGGAATGGGAGTATTGTTGGCCTGTCCGCTCACGTCTTCGCCATTGATGATGGTTCCAGGTGCATAAACACCCGTGTTTCCAGTTTTTACATCAGTCCAAACAAACTCGCCAGAGCGATCACCGCCTAAATCGGCATGGGTGCCGAAATAGTAGAGCGCACCGCGGGTACCGTTCCATATGTCGCCGCCCTGACGAATGTCCCAAAGCATGTCCATGCTCCAATTGCCCCAGCTGAGGTCTGAGTTTATGCCCATCAGCCAATCGGGGTTCGGATTGCCCACCACAACTTCTGTTGATGAATAGATTGGGTAGCCATTCTCATCAACCAAAGCATTGCCATTGGCGTCGCGCTCCCAGTCATCCCCATACAGGGTTCCATAGGCCTCGCCTTTCACAAGGCGCTGATTGGCACCGTAAAAGCCCCATGGCAAGTCGATGACATCCACTCCAGGGGCTAGTTCAACTACCTTGTTGCGGTTTCGGGTAAACACCACGCCTGCATTCCATTTCAACGAATTGTTGTCGACCAGCTTGATGCGGGTGTTCAACTCGATACCCTTATTTTCCATCTGACCAATGTTCTGGTACATATTCGTGAATCCAGTCGAACCAGCAACGGGCACCGCAACGATCAAGTCCTTCGACTGCTGGTTGTAATAGGTAAGGTCGACAGTGATGCGATTGTCGAGCAGACCCAATTCCAGGCCGATTTCATTGGTTTGGGTGAACTCAGGTCGCAGGTTGGGGTTACCCAGTACATCCGACAGGGAGAAGCCCGTTGTGGTGCCAAAGGGGAATTGTATGCCATCGATCCAGCCTGAAAAGGAGCCGGCTTTGTTGTAATAGGTGCGGTTGGAACCAAAGGCTGGCTCAAGACCCACCTTGGCTGTAGAGAACCGTAGTTTACCTGAGCTCAAGGTGCCCGTATTCATGCCAAATGTCTCGCTGAACATCCAGCTTCCGCTAACGGATGGATAGAAGATAACCTGAGACACATCTCCAAAAGTGGAGGCTTGGTCGCCCCGTGCGGTAGCGGTCAGGAAGAACTGGTTTTGGTAGCCGAGCGACAATTCTCCATAAACTCCGGCGAGTCGACGGCGCTCCACGCTTTGTGAGGCAATGATGTTCGAAGCGTTGGATAGGTTATTGAATCCTTCTAACGCATAGCCATCTCCTTGTGCATAAACGTTATCCAAGTTGCGCTGGTTCACATTCCAGCCCAGCAACAGATTGGCATCGAGGTCGCCGAATTGCTTTTTGGCTCGGGCCACCAGATCACTGTTTAATTCCGACCAGGTATATACGTCTTCTATGATCCGGCCATTCACGGCTGTACGTGATTGCCTGGCCAAAATTTGTGTCCTGCGGTCGGTGTAGTTATCCGTACCCAGACGGTACATTAAAGATAGCCAATCGTTCGCATTGTAATCGGCTTGTACATATCCCTGCACACGGTTCACTTTGTCGTTGAATGGGTTTTTGTTTATGGTCCAATAAGGGTTATCATAGGTGGTGTGGTACCTGCGTTGTGTTCCGTTTGGTAAAAGGAATGATGCAGGATCATCGGCCTCCGTGGCGCCCCCTGAATTGTCAAATGTGGGCGAAGTGCGCAGCAATCCCAGCATGAGTCCAGAGGTATTTGAACCCTGTTGAATGCGCTGACCACCGGAGGTAGAGAAATTTACGGATGATGACAATTTCATTTTTTGTGAAACTTGAGCCATACCGCTTGCGCGAACGGTAGTTCTGCTGAACTCATTCAAGGGAATGATCCCCGACTCGCGGAGATTACCAACCGACATATAATAGGTGGTGCGGTCATTTCCTCCCGAAACACTCAAATTGTTGTTGAACCGGTATCCCGTGCGGAAGAAATCGTATTGCTCGAATTTGGGTACAGTTCCTTTCGTGCCGGGTGCCATGAGGGAGTCAACCCCAGTGATGCTGCCACTGCTTGTGAAGCCCAAATCGCTGACTTTTGGTCCCCATGAAAAGGGTGTGGAGTTTCCGTTGGCGAATGAACGATAAACGCCCAGCCCTTGTGCATAGGTGTCCTGCAGTTCGGGGAGTTTGTTGGGCGACATGGTTTCCATGGAGGAAGAATAGTCGACCGTGAACGGGCGATTGAACTTGCCTTTCTTGGTGGTGATCAGGATCACACCATTGGCACCCCTGGTGCCATAAAGTGAAGCGGCGGCCCCGCCTTTCAATACTGAAATATCCTCGATGTCATCGGGGTTGATGTCGATGGCACGATTTGAAAGAGATACCCCGGCGCGCAAGTCCTCGGTGTTTAGTTGAGAGTTATCGATTGGCACCCCATCCACCACAAATAGCGGTTGGTTGTCATTCGCGCTGAACGAGGCGTTACCCCTGATTTTAATGTAGGAGGCAGCTCCGGCGGCACCACTCGAAGCGGTTACCTGAACCCCGGCGGCTTTGGCTGACATGGCGGATACCATATTGCTTTCGCCAGATGCCCGGATTTCGGCCCCTCCGACCTGTTCTACACTGTAACCCAAAGCCTTCTTTTCGCGGTTGATGCCCAATGCGGTAATCACCACTTCCCCCAATTGCTCGGCATCAGGCGACATCAGGACATCCATGGGCGCCGATGTGACCTTCATCGAGAGCTTTTGCATACCCAAATAGGTAAAGCTAATAGTAGCGTCGGCCGAAGCCACACGCAGACGGAAATGACCTTCCGCATTGGAGATAGTGCCGTTGGTCGTGCCTGTTTCCACCACGGCAACGCCCGACAACGGTGTTTTTCGGACGGCATCACGAATAATTCCGGTTGCCGTTATTGATTGAGCTGAGGCTAACCCCATAGGCACAAGCCAGCAAACCAAGCAGAGAAAAAGTTTGTTTGTGTTCATAATTTGGTTTTAGGGTAAAAAAGAAAGGTTGAAACTAGGGTAAAAAAGGTTGAAAACCTGTAAAGGTATAAAAATATTTAAGTAAAAAAAAAGCCCTGCAGGATTAAACTCCTGCAAGGCCTTTTGAAAAATTTGATTTAAAACTTGCGCGCTAGAAGTAAACAGACAGTACAATCTGTCCGCCTGCATTGTCGTTTCCAATGATGGTATGGCTGCTTTTGGCATCACCCATTTTAGTGCTGCCAAGCATAAGTCCTAATCCATACTCGGCACCGATGGAAACTTTTGGCCAAATAAAGTATTGTGCACCTACAAAGCCGCGTGCCATAATTTCTGTGCCGCTCTCTTCGGTTTTGGTACTTCCTACTTCGGTTTTGTCGCTTGAAATCCCTAATCCTGCCTCAGCACCATAATATCCCATGATTCTATTGCCTCTGCGCAGTTTCATCATCCCAGCCATCAGGCTAATGTTTGACGCTGAAATAGTGCTGGTGTCGTTGGGCTTTGATGAAGCCATCCCAATTCCGATTCCTGCCCGATAAGCAAGATCATCCGATTTCATGTATGTGCCTACCAAGGTATTTTCACGTTGCCAATCCATTTCGACCGAATTGCCGTCAGAAAATAAATTTCCGATGTAATTCAAGGCGGGCGCAGCGTTAAATCCGATAGAGTAATCTCCAGCGGCAGGTAAACGATCTTGTGCCCAGGCAGTAGCAGTGAACAAAAGAGAAGCGATGATCAGTGAAAAGATTTTTTTCATAAAAAAGGGTTTAATTTTCCTACTCATAAGGCTTTTCGGTCACGCCCTGTTTGATTGGTTTTCTTGACTCCAAAGATTTATTAACACAAAGGTAATGTGGAAAATAATCGGGACAATTGCGGGGCACAAAAAGTTATCCACACCTAATGTGGTTTTAAATAGATTTGTTCGAAATTTTTGAAAAATATGATTCAAAACCGCATCAAATCGTTCCGGGAGTTTTACCCGTATTACTTGAGCGAACATTCGAAAAAGGGCACCCGAATATGGCATTATATCGGTACAACAGCCTTTTTTATGTTGCTGATCGCCGGAGTTTTATCGGGTAATTACAACCTGTTTTTTTGGCTGCCCTTGGCGGGCTATGGCTGTGCATGGATTGGACACTTTTTTGTGGAAAAAAACAAGCCGGCTACCTTTCAGTATCCGCTTTGGAGCCTGGCCTCCGATTTTGTTATGTATTTCCAGTGGCTGAGTGGGCGACTGAACGCGGGTCGCTAAGGCCGAATTTGGGCTAATTCCCCGTATTTTTGCAAGCTTTTTGCTCCCAACCCCTTAAATTGTAGACGTGAAGATCAGTCAACCCACTTTTAGATCCGAATGGATCAAACATATTACATCCGGTGGGTTTCTGTTGCTTTATATTTTGCTGTTCATCCCTGCAGCGAAGGCTCAATCGACAGGAGGTGGACCACTAGATGAGGCCTGGACCTTGGAGCGTTGCATCAGGCATGCCCTCGACAGCAACCTGAGCATACGTCAAGCGGCTATTCAAGTCACCAACAACCGCAACGATCTCCGTCAGCTGCAGTTGAGTCGGTACCCCACGGCCAACGCGGGCAGTTCACTCAGTCTTAACAACGGCCGGGTCATCGACCCATTCACCAATACCTTCGATGAGCAAACCATCGAATCCAATCAGCTGAGTCTGCAGAGCGGAGCCTTGATTTATGGGGGTGGTCAGCTGCGACAGAGTATTAAGTCACAGGAAATGGCCTATGAGGCGAGTCGGGAGGATTTAAACAGTACCAGGAATAACATAGCACTCAACATCGCCAATTTGTATTTGCAGGCGCTTTTAGCGGAAAAACTTCAAGAGTCGGCCTTGAAACAACTGGAGATGACCCGTGCGCAGCGGGAAAGGATCCAAAAGCTGGTCGACGCCGGGGCATTGAGCATCGACAACCTGCTCAACATCAGGGCACAAGAGGCTAGCGAGGAGCTGAGTCTGGTGAACGCCCGCAATAACTCTACCAATTCGCTGGTGAATCTGGCGCTTCAATTGCAGCGGCCTGACCCAGGCTCATTCCAAATTAAGCAAGCCACGCAGTTTGATCTACAGGCACCTATGGAAATCGGTATACAGGCGTTGTTTGTCCAGACGGAGCAGCGTATACCCGAACTCAAGGCGGCACAGCTGCGCGAAAAACAGGCGCTGCATGGACTATCCGCAGCACGGGCAGCACGGTACCCGAGTTTGCGGGGCTTCGCCAATATGAGTACCGTATATTCCAGCACCAACCGACGCTTTCTGACCGATCAGCCACCCGTCGTTACGGGTACCGCTCCTTTGGGCTACCTGGAAAATGACCCCACCCAGATTGTGGTTCGACCGGTATATAATTACCCCACAGAGCTCGTTCCCCGTTTCAACCAGTGGGGGGATAATCTGGGGTATGGTTTGGGCTTGTCGCTCTCCATTCCAATTGCTAACAGCGCCCAGGTGGAGACGCAAATCAGAAGGGCCGCCCAATCCGCCACACAGGCACGACTGCAGACCCAAACGGCGCGCAACCAACTTTTTTCAGATGTGGCCCGCGCTGTCACCGAATACCGCGCCGCTCTGGCCAGGGTAGAGGCCAACCGCCGCAATGTGGAAGCCCAACGCGAGAATTATAGTTTTAGTGAGCGGAGACAGGAACAAGGCCTCATCAACCCGGTCGAATACACAACCATCAAAAACCGACTGCAAATTGCGGAGGTGAACCTCGAACAGGCGCGCTATGAAATGCTCTTCCGCGCCAAAGTCATCGATTTTTACCTCGGACGCCCCATCATTTTAGAATAACTACCCCCCTATGCAATTTTGGAAACGTATGAAACCCCTGTACCGCATCCTGCTGGTGGCGGGAATCCTGTTGCTGGCGATGCTGCTGGCACGCGCCATGGGTTGGATTGGAAAAACAGAACCCGAAAAGGTGGCCGTTGAAGCTGCGCAAGTGCGGACACTTATTGAGACCGTACTGGCCAATGGAAAAATACAACCCGAAACGGAGGTTAAGTTGTCGTCTGAAATATCCGGGGAGGTTATCGAACTGCTGGTTGCCGAGGGCGATTCTGTACGCAAGGGACAGCTGTTGGCGCGGATTAACCCCGAGCTGGTGGTGGCCGGACTAGACCGCAGCGAAGCCGCGTTGAACAGCGCACGAGCCCAGGAGGCCACGTCCAGAGCACGGCTCAATCAACTGAAAGCCACCTATCAGGTCAATATTCAGCCCGCCTATGAGCGCAACCGCAAGCTCTATCAGGATAAAGTCATTTCCGAGGCCGAATTTCAGAATTCGAAAGCCACACACGATGCTTTTTTAGAGGATTTAGAGGCGGCGCGACAAACACTTCTGGCAGCAGGATATGCAGTGGGTAGCGCGGCGGCCGGACAAAAAGAAGCGCGCGAGCAGCTGCAGCGCACGAATATGTATGCCCCGATCGACGGGATCGTTACCCGCCTTTTTGTGGCGGTGGGAGAACGTGTGGTGGGCACCATGCAAATGACAGGTACTGAGATGATTCGAATTGCCGACCTCGGGAAAATGGAGGCTTTGGTGGAGGTGAGCGAAGGAGATGTTGTGCGCATCAAAAAGGGCGACAGCGTTCGCGTGGAGGTGGATGCCTATCCCGGCAGAGTATTCAGTGGTTGGGTACGGGAGGTGGCGCATTCCAGTAAGGCGGGACTGGCTATGGGGGCCACGGGTGACCAGGCAACCAATTTTGAGGTGCGCATCCGTTTGGTGAATGAATCCTATGCCGATTTACTGGTTGGCGGTCGCCCGCCCCTGAGACCTGGCATGAGTTCATCGGTTGAAATCCTCACCAATCGGGTCGATAACGTTTTATCGGTACCCATCACTTCCGTCACCACCCGAATGTTCGGAGTCGACGGCAAGGTCAAAAAGCGTTTTGGGGATTCAGGCGGGGAAGGTGAAAAAGAGGGGGAAAAATTGGAAAGCGAAAAGGAGACCGACATACGTGAGGTGGTATTTGTGCATGAAAAGGGGATTGTAAAAGCCGTTCAGGTAAAAACCGGAATTCAGGATGATCAGTTTATTCAAATTATATCGGGCATCAAATCGGGCGAGGAGGTGGTGACGGCACCCTTCACCGCCTTGTCGAAGTCACTTAACGACGGACAAAAAGTAACGCGTGTGGAGCGCGATCAGTTGTTCACCGAGGAATGAGCCAACCCAGGAATTCGTCGGATTCATCCCATTGTTTTGTAGGAGATGCTCCCCGAATTGCTGTTTTGGGCGGGGGCAGCTGGGCTACTGCATTGGTGAAAATCCTGCTCGACAACCGAGTGGATGTACGCTGGTGGATGCGCAATTCGGAAACAGTGCAGTTCATCCGCAAGTATCACCACAACCCACGCTATCTGCCGGCTGCCACGATTCGTATGAAGTCGTCGGCCATCGGAACAGACCTTGACGCTTGTTTGAAAGGGGTGACGCATGTGGTGGTGGCGGTGCCATCAGCCTTCCTGAAGGTGGCTCTGGCGTCGCTTCCCCGGGAGGTATTTCAAGATAAAATCGTGATATCAGCCGTAAAGGGCATGATCCCCGACGAGAATCTACTGATCGGTCAGTATTTCCTTCGACACTTCGATCTGCCAGATGATCGTTTTTTGCTGATTGGCGGGCCATGTCACGCCGAAGAAGCGGCTCAGGAAAAACTGAGTTATCTTACCATATCGGGTCGTGACGCGGCACGGGCGGAGTTGTTGGCAGTGGCCCTCCGCAACCGCTACATAAATGTATCGGTGAGTGAAGATACGGAGGGCACGGAATACGCCGCCATTATGAAGAATATTTATGCAGTGGCCGGTGGTATAGCCAATGGATTGGGCTATGGTGATAATTTTATGGCCGTTCTGGTCAGTAACGCTATTATTGAACTCAAGCAGTTCTTGATGAGCATCTATCCGGTGCGGCGCGATATCAAGGGCTCAGCCTATTTGGGCGACTTGCTGGTGACGGCCTATAGCCAATACAGCCGAAACCGAACATTCGGCACGATGATCGGCAAAGGCTATTCTGTGCGCTCTGCCCAGTTGGAAATGAATATGGTAGCAGAAGGATACTATGCCGTGCGCTGCATACACGAGATCAACCGAATCAAAATGTGTTCATTGCCCATAGCAGAGACCGTCTACCGGATTTTGTATGAGGGCAACCCGCCGCGCGACGAATTCCAGAAATTGAGCCAGCGATTGCATTGACCGGATGCCAAAGAATATAGAGATTACTTATTTTGCAACTCTTTTTAAGTTGATGTTGGTTAGCGTTTATGCATCCGTTTCGATCGAAATCGGGCGCTGCTTGTTCAGGTCGATTCGGGTTTCTGTGGTAGTCATTATACTGCTGTTGTTTGGAATACCAGACTCCTTGCACGCACAGGTGTTACCCGCATTCGGAACCACTCGCGCCGGCACTACGGGTATGCAGTTCCTGAAAATTGGTCCCGATGCCCGCTCCGCCGGATTGTCGGGAAATTTCGTGGCCCTGGTTAATGATGTGTCGGCGGTTTATTGGAATCCGGCTGGATTAGCATTGCTCGACACCCAACGGTTTCATGTGCAAATGGGGCAGACCCAATATTGGGCCGACATCGGCATCAGCTACCTGGGCGTGGTACGCCGCTTTTCGGGAGGGAGCGCCCTTGGGTTGAGTGTGGTGGGACTCAATAGCGGGGAAATGCCGGTCACCACCGAATTCCAGCCCTTTGGAACGGGAGAAACGTTCACCGCCAACAGCAGTTTGGTGGGCCTGACCTACGCCCGCTCCCTCACCGATATGTTTTCATTCGGCATTTCAGCGAAGTGGGCGCGCGAGAATCTGGCGGGGGTGGTCACCCAAAACCTGCTCACTGACTTCGGTTTTACCTACCAGATCGGCCTCAGGAATGCCACATTGGCCGTTTGCGTGTCCAATTTCGGAGTGAATGTTCGTCCGGATGGCAGCTTGCAGCGACTGCGGCTGGGGTGGTCACCCAAAACCTGCTCACTGACTTCGGTTTTACCTACCAGATCGGTCTCAGGAATGCCACATTGGCCGTTTGCGTGTCCAATTTCGGAGTGAATGTTCGTCCGGATGGCAGCTTGCAGCGACTGCGGCTGACAGGTCGCGATACCCTCACTGAATTTGAGGAAATATCCGTGCCCGCCCTCTTCCGGGTGGGACTCGCATTCGATGTGCTGAATCAGGAAAACCACCGCATTAGGGGCGCTGTTCAGCTCAATCACCCGACCGACAACCGCGAATCGCTGGGACTTGGGGGAGAATACACCTACAGAAACCTCCTTTTCAGTCGGATGGGCTACGAATTAGGAGTGGATGAGGCACTTTTGCCCTCATTTGGGGTTGGATTCTTGCTGCCAAGACGATTTGGGGCGTTGCGGTTCGACTACGGCTTCAACAACAAAACCCGCCTCGGCAGTGTTCACCGATTTACCCTTGGCATAGCCCTGCAATGATGAAAACGACGCCCACAGTAACGCTCCGCACTTTGAAAACATCGACTTGGTTCAGGCGCATATCGGGAACATTCTTCCCTGGAATCCTCCTCGGTTCCCTACTGCTGTTGAGCACGGGATGCGATTTTCTGTTTGGTAGTCGCGACGATGAAACCGTAAAGGATGTGCTCAAACAGGGCGCCATCGACCCCAGTCTGACCGGGGGCGTGGTGGGGTACGTGCCCATTTTGCCCATCTGGTCGGGTTTCGAGCGACCAATGGATGTGTTCGTGGGCTATGATGAGCTTGTGTACGTGGTCGACTCAGGTGCAGCGTCGCAGGGTTTGTGGGTACTCGATTTAAAGGGCGACCGGCAGCAGTTTATCCCGGTAACCGGTGCCAGTAAAATGACCCAGGACCGTCGTCTCCGCACCTACGTGCTCGGTCGGGTCGATGTGGAGGTGCAGGGTGAGACATACAATCTTCCCGCTGTTTATGTTCTCCAGGGAACAGGAACAAGCTCCTACAGCTACGTCGACACACTCATCCATCCGTTCAACGACAACACCCGCAGCAACACGGCATTCCGTGGGTTGTTCGATGAGCAGGTTGAATTCACCGGCATCGCTACCACGCATGACAACGGCTTTTACCTGGCACGCCGCGGCCCGACCAATATTCTGACTTCACTTGCTCTTCCTGATAATGCCCTCCTGGTATTCCGCCCCGATGGCACTCAGAACGGAGCCATGCGCAACCTCAACCCCACCCTTTCGAGCCTTCGGTCGGGACTAAACCTATCGGGTCTCGCCAGTTTTCTTTCGCCCCCACAACTGGTTTTCGGTATGAGTAACTCCATGGACTTCCTGATGCTGCAATCGGCTCCTGCCGCGGAGTACAAAACCCTCTGGATTCGCCAAAGCGAAAGCCCGGAGAATGGCATCAGTTACTTTGAGAATGGAGCGCTTCTGAATTTCGACACCAGTCGCGCCTCCCGATTCCTCTACCAAAGTTTTCGATTCGGGCATCCTTCCGATGTATGTGTAGCCCCCGATGAGACCGGCTACATTTTCGTGGTTGACCGCGAGCGCGACTCCCTCTATCAGTTCACACGTCTTGGGTTTGAGGGAGTCAACCCACCACCTGCAAGTGGACTCACCAAACAAATCATCGCATCCTTTGGGGGAAGCGGTTCGGGACCTTTTCAGTTCCGATCACCCTATGGCCTGGCCTATTTTCGCCGGGTGGTGTATGTGGCCGACACCGGTAATGGCCGGATCATGCGCTATAAGCTGAGCACCGACCTTGAGCGGTAGTATATCTGCTAAAGCCTGTTTTGCTGTATTTTCACATCGGCGAATAATTATTTCTATGCAATTCACCCCTCGATTTGAACTTATGAATGAGTATCTGTACCATCCAGGAAGGGCATGTTCCTTCATCTGTCTGGCATTTGTCAGCCTCCTGTCCTACCTCTGTCCGGCTGCCGCCCAGGAATCTGTGCCGAGTCCCGGACCGCCACAAAAGCGCGCGGTCTGGATCACGGGTGCCACATTGCATCTGGGCAACGGCGGAGTTTTGTCACCCGGCCTGATTGGCTTCTCCGATGGAATCATACAATATGTGGGCACGGGAGCCGAAATTCGTCTCGATCCCACCCAAGCCGATATCATCGACGCCTCCGGGGCGCACGTGTACCCCGGATTTTTTGCGTTCAACAGTATCTTGGGTCTCAACGAAATCGATGCGGTGCGGGCCACACGCGATGATGCCGAAACAGGTGCCATAAACCCCCATGTTAGGGCGTTGATTGCCTACAACACCGACTCCCGTGTAATCCCTACCGTGCGCAACATGGGGGTTTTGCTTCAACAGATTGCTCCGCAGGGGGGACTGGTGAGCGGCCGGTCGAGTGTGGTTCAAATGGACGCATGGAACTGGGAAGACGCCGCTGTGGCCGCCGATGAGGGCATCTACATTAACTGGCCTTCACTAAGGGTTTATGATGCGCCCTGGGCACCCCCCGCAGAAGAGCAGATGAAGTCGACACAACAAACCATGGAGCGCCTCACGAAGTTATTTGACGACGCCCGCGCCTATGTTTCGGCCCGCAAGCCGGTGGACGTACGCAAGGGGGGCGACGCAGCTTCTGCGGTCGACATCAACCTGATCCTGGAGTCGATGCGTCCCGTGTTCTCCGGTCAGTCACGCCTCTACGTGCGGGTTGATGAAGCACGGGGCATGTTGTCGGCTCTTAATTTTTTCTCCACTTATGGCATCAAACCCATATTGGTGGGTGTCGCAGAGGCCGATGAGGTACTCGGCGAGCTGAAATCACGGGGGGTAATGCTGGTGCTGGGCCGCACACAGTCGCTACCCAATCGCGCAGGCGATCGAGTCGACGCGCGCTACCGACTACCCTATCTGCTCGACTCGACTGGCATTCCGTTTAGCTTTTCGCTCGAGGGGGCATGGGAACAAAGAGTGCAGGTGTTTCAGGCCGGCCAAGCTGTGGGCTACGGGCTACCCTATGAGGAGGCGGTACGGGCCCTTACACTCGATGCTGCCCGCATCACGGGAGTAAATGCCCGGTATGGAAGTCTGGAAGTGGGTAAATCCGCCACCCTGTTTGTGTCGCGGGGCGATGCTTTTGAGGTGATGGGCAATCGGCTCACCCATGCGTTTGTCGACGGCCGGCGGATGAGCTTGGGTGACAAGCAAAAGGGGCTGTACCGAAAGTTCTCCGACAAGTACGGGGTGGAACGGCCGGAATAGACTTAATACATGGGCGAATCCTCTGGAATAGATTCTTAACTATAGCATTTCGGCCGAAAAAGTGTCATTCTTTAGGTGTATCGGCCTGTTTGGTCATCAATGGGCGAAGCCATTCATACCAGCGCAGCATTTTGCGCATATCGCTGAGGTACACGCGCGACTCATCGTAGTCGGGCACTACCCGTGCGAACAGTCCTCGGATCTCTTCTTCATCCGCCTGGTGCGGATCGACGGGCTCTGGTGTGTAGCCATCGCCCCACATTTTCTCGTAGGTATCCGATAGGGATTTTTCGCCCGATTTCGTCAACAGCATGATGTCACCCAGCGACGCAACGCGTGTTGAGGCCGAAAAGAACATTCGCTTGCCTGGATCATTCAGCGATTCCATAAAGTAGCCCGAGCGGGAGGTCGACAACACCCGAAAGAGACCATGCTTACCGGCTATGTGTACAAGACTCTTCCAATTCACATTCATACCTGCAATAATAAGGGAACTGTACGTCCCCAACAACCTATGCCCGATTTTTCAGAGCCTTTTCGAGTCGTTCTTTGTAAGTTTTCAATTCCCTTTCCATTTTGAGGCAATTGGTCTCCCAAAAAATCCTTTTATCACGCTCAAGAATGAATTGCCCATAAAAGTGATCTCCGCTCTGGGGCTCTAGCACCAGATTTGAGTGGTAGTGAAGATCTTCCTGATTCATGCTGAATGTGTCTTTCGTGAGCGGATAATCGAGAATCTCCCCCATGCGGAGGAGTAGTTGGTGATCGCATTTGCCTCCTTTGATGATTCGATCGATGGTCGGTCTGGATACTTTAAGTCGGCGCGACAACTCGGCCTTACTCATCCCGCGCTTCCGCCGGATGTATTCGATGAGTTTACCTAAATCCATTTTATAGGTAAAATTCACCGAAAAAGAAAAGGCTTATTTTTCCATGAATGTCACACAAGCGTTACACATCTGTAAGAAATGCAAGTTAAAGGTCTGACAATCGAAACACCCGCTTGGTTTGCTGAATTTCACGGGATTCGATGCCCAAACGCCGGGCTACCACCCGCCATCCTGAAATGGTTTTTTCATATGGCCAGGAATTTCTTCAGCCTTGTTCTTATTCAGTTGATAGAGTGTGGCGGTGGCTAAGGCAATGAAGATCTCCTTTTCATTGCTGCTTTCGGAGATGTTCAAAGTAAGACCATTACCCTGTTCATTGGGGTTCATGTCATACGTGGGTGACAACCGTCATCCTTGCGGTGAAAGAATAAAGCTATAGTTGCGCAAATGATCGTCGGTGTTCGACACCAAGATGTTAAACAACATTCTGTGCCAGAGTTGTTCCAGATCCTCACGGGTGGCAGGACTGTGCTGAACAATAAAGCCGGCTAAGTCTAGGTAACCAACCCCATCATGATGATCAGCCCCGTCCTGCTCACCCAAAAGGGTCATTGCCGAAGTAAAATGAATGCGTTGGCCTTTGTCACCCCGGTCAAAGCGTTTCGACAGATACGTGTGATGCCTTCAAGAGAATTTTTGAAGCCTCACCTCCGGAACTGTAATGCCACAGGCATGGGCCAACTGGTGCAATACCATCTCCCATGCACCGCTATTTTTAGCGTCTCTGTAACTGGGAATTTAGCAATCCATAAATGTCCGTTTTCATCTATGATGCACGCCTTTGGCCTTGCCTCGCCCAGAGTTGAACCAGGGTAGGTCAATAGCCGTAACCAGTCGGCATATTTTGGATCATGTATGACGTCGTCTCTTTCCAACTGTAGACTGGCATATTTCAATTCGCGTAGAGATGTCCAGGGGGGTGGCCATCCTCTTTTGATTGTTCATGAACTCGCCTTCGGGTTGCAACTTAAATCTCAGCGCGCCCAATCGATGACCTTCATAAACGCCCAATAAAAAATCACTTTCCATTAAGGTGCGCTCTTCTCGTTGCTCTTCTCTGGCCAAACAGGCCTCTCTCCGGTGCATTAACAATCGACCCCATCGATCGGGGGATGAGTCTAAAAACAGACCGAAATTACTTTGATCATCCGGCAGGTACTGCTTTCCTTTTAAAAAACCCAATGGGGGTCAAGGTATAGAACCTCATGGTTGGCATTCATTCAGGATTCGTTGTATTCAAGGGAATAAATCTCTTTACCCCTGATGCGTTGAACTGTTAAAATCCCCTTGTGTTGAGTGGCGCCATCAGCTTCCCAATCGGAATACACCCAAATCATTATGTCGTTTTTCATCGCAATCAAGATTGTTCTGGTCCGATTTTAGTTTTGGTGCCCGCTTCGGGGTCAGAATCCCTGCATCTTGTAGTTTTCTTCCCAGGGGGTCGGCGGCAGCCACCTGCAAGAGGACCCGCTCCAGTCCCAAAACGAACAGCACCTGCAAATAACTACCGATTGCGATGGTGGGACTACCCTGCTCGATGTTGTATATGGTTTTTCTACTGACACCGGTTCGTTTAGCCATTTGCTCTGCGCTCAAACGTCGGCGCAGTCGAGCCAGTTGAATGTGCTCACCTAGGCTCTTCATAATCTTCAGGTTCTTTGGGAAAATGGCGGGTGCGGTTTTCATGTAATGTGTCTTATTGGGGTCAAATACATATATTTATATCCTTTTAATGACCTGTTATTTTGAAATTAGTTTGACTGTTCTGTATCTTTCATTCGATGGCAAATGTTCATGCATCTACCGCAAGGCTGCCTTTTCAGGTCTAATCCATGTTCATTCCAAGGTCGTCTGATCAGATCTAATCCTCCTTAATAAAATGGAATTTATATCGAAAAGCACATTACCTGGCTGCCGATCCAGGTCTAATCCCCTTGAAAAACATCAAAACTTGTCTGTACTCCCTGCAAGGCTGTCGGCCAAAGTATAATCCGCTCGAAATACAAAAATGTACTTTGCCTGAAGGTATAGGTTACTAAAGCCCTTAATAGGGGCGGCCGTTGGTGCCGCTCATGTATTGAAGGAAGGCACGGTTCACCACGCGATTGCCCCCTGGTGTGGGGTAGTGGCCGCTGAAATACCAATCGCCGCGGTGTCCGGGGCAGGCACGATGCAGGTCGGCTAAATCCTGGTAGATGACATCCACCGGTATGTCGAGCCCTGCCGGAGTGATCAGCCGGGCGATTTCAGCATCGAGCTCATGGCGGTCCAGTTGCTCATAGATGCGGGCGACCTCATTCACGGGATGCGCATCGGTCCGTGACAGTACCTCCATACATCGCAGCCGTATCTCTTCCAATAGTGTGGATTGCTCACGCGACTTCAATAGGGAAACGGCAGCCTGGAAGGCAACAAACTCGCCGAGGCGACTCATATCGATGCCGTAGCAGTCGGGATAGCGAATCTGTGGAGCCGAGCTCACGATCACAATGTGTTTTGGTTGCAGTCGAGCCAGGGTGCTGATGATGCTTTGCCGCAGTGTCGTGCCCCGAACGATGGAATCATCGACAACCACCAAGGTGTCGACTCCCGGTCGGATGATGCCAAGAGTTGAGTCGTAGACATGCGCCACCAGATCGTCGCGTTGTTGCCCGTCGGTGATGAAAGTACGGAGTTTGGCGTCCTTGATGGCCACCTTCTCCATGCGAACCCGACGACCCACCCATTCGGCGCGTTCTTCCTCGCTCGCTTGCGCACCCCGCTCCCGCAACTGCCGAAGGGTATCGGCCTGCAGGTGGCGGTTGAGTTCTTCCATCATCCCGTAGAAGGCCACCTCGGCCGTGTTCGGAATGTAGCTGAACACAGTATTGGCGAAATCGTGGCCGACATGTTCCAGAATCCGGGGCACCAGCAGGGCGCCAAGTTTTTTGCGCTCTAAATAGATGTCGGGGTCGTTGCCCCTTGAGAAATAAATTCGCTCGAAGCTGCAGGAACGACGTTCCACCGCCTCTGCCGCAATGATGCGATGCAACGCATAGTCGCCATCCGGATCGATGATGAGGGCGTGACCGGGCGGTACTTCCTGCACCTCGTTGGGTTGTGCACCGAAAGCTGTGAACAAGGGTGGTCGTTCGGAGGCCACGGCCACGACCTCTTCGTTGGCGAAGAAATAGGCGGGACGAATGCCCGCCGGGTCGCGCAACACAAAAGATGCTCCATGTCCCAGCATGCCGGCCATCGCGTAGCCCCCGTCCCAATGCCGAGAAGCCTTGGTGAGAACCTTGGCCAGATCGAGTGCAGACTCGATCTGAGCCTGGATCCAAGGTGCGTTGTCAGATTCAGCAGCGAATTGTCGCCCCAGTTCCTCATGTTCCAGGTCTAAAAAATGACCGATGTTCTCCATGACCGTCACCGTATCGGCCCGCTCCTTGGGATGTTGACCGAGGTCCACGAGTCGACCAAACAACTCGGGGGTATTGGTCATATTGAAGTTACCAGCCACCACCAAATTCCGTGCACGCCAGTTGCTTTGGCGGAGAAAGGGGTGGCAGGTTTCAATGCTGTTTTTGCCATGTGTGCCGTAGCGGAGGTGGCCCAACAGCAATTCGCCAAAATAGGGCAGTCGCGATTTCAACGCATCCAAATCGTTGGGCAGCGTCGGGTCTTGTCGCCTCACTTCCTCCAGGTTCGCATAGATGCGGTCGAAAATCTCGCGGATGGGTTGAGCCGAAACGCTGCGGGCACGGCTGATGTAGCGCTGACCCGGGCGCATATTTAGTTTGATGCTGGCAACCCCCGCGCCATCTTGTCCACGGTTGTGTTGCTTCTCCATCAAAAGATAGAGTTTGTTCCAACCGTAG
Organism: Sphingomonadales bacterium; assembly: GCA_016872215.1. GTDB lineage: Bacteria > Bacteroidota > Bacteroidia > UBA7662 > UBA7662 > F1-60-MAGs140. The sequence continues at coordinate 78,128 of VHAX01000006.1, forward strand.
AAGGGGTTTCCGTATTTTTCCCGAAAAAATGACAATGGCTTGCGTATCCGAAGCAGGGCAATGCCGCATTCGTGGTGTAGTCCGTCGCTCATTGCTAAATACTCTCGGGTTGACCGTTCACGCAGCCAAAGGTACACAATATCCACACAGAAATGGACGTTTTGTTCTGATGCACGCCCTCGGAATTCGCCCCCCTTTTTTCGTTGGTGGGTTCCCATTCCTGCTTTTTTTCTCGTTCCTGCATTGCCTTTCCCCTTCGCATGCACAGGTCCCGGTCGGACAATGGCGGACGCACCTACCCTATAGTTCGGCTACCTGCCTGGAGGTGACCCCAGAAGCTGTTTGGTGCGGTACCGAACACGGGTTGTTTCTCTATAATCTCGACGATCAGTCGATCCAAATCCGATCGCGCATCGACGGCATGAACGACCAGAACATTCTGAGTATGCGCTATAGCGAAGAGTACCAGACCATGGTGATTGGCTATGCGTCGGGACGAATAGACCTGTTTCGGGGGGGACAATACCGCCTGATCGACGATATCTTCCGCAGCAACCAGATTATCGGACTCAAAAACATCAATCACATATACCTGCGCGGACGCTTTGCATACCTGAGCTGTAGCTTTGGGATCGTGGAACTGGACCTGGAACGCGAAGAAATCCGAAACACCTTCGTGGTGGGGCCTGGAGGGAGTAAACTACCCGTCTATTCGTTGACCGACGATGGTGATTCGTTCTACGCCGCTACCGACAGCGGCCTCCTGGTCGCCTCCCTCAGCGAACCCAACCTGTCCAACTTCAACGCCTGGCAATTCGAGCCCTACCTGCGCGGTAAGGCTTTGCGGCATGTGGCCTACTTCGCTGGTAGCGTAGCCACCCTACAGGGCGACTCCCTGATGCGCCACTACAACAGTATGTGGACAGCTATTCGGCTCGACACCGGCTTCGCCAACACCGGACTCGAAGCCCGCAACGGTCAACTTCAAATCACCAACGTGTTTCGGGTCCACAGCCTTAGCGAAAACTGGCAGCAACGCACATTCACCTTCGCCAACGACGATATAGTTCGGCCCGTTATGGCCATCCGCGTGGGCAGTAACCTATGGGTGGCCGACAAAGGCGGGGGGTTATTCCGCTTTTTTGAGGGATTCGGTCAGCGGATTCTTCCCGAAGGTCCGTACAGCGACAACGCCCTGCAACTTTCGACCCATAGCTCAGGCGTACTAGTCGCCACAGGTGGGGTCAAAACCACGCTCGAGCCACTCTACAACAGCGATGGATGCCTGGTGTTCGCACAGGAAAAATGGTCACGATTGAGTCGCTACAACATCTCTGGCCTTCCCGATTCTCTCATCACTGGCAATTATCCGCTGGTGGATGTGATGCAGGCTATACATGACCCCTTCCAAAGCAATCGCATTTATCTGGCCACATGGGGCGCCGGGCTCATTGAGTTGGTCGACGGACGGTTTCAGTCGGCCTACAACCCATCCAACTCCTCCTTACAGTATATTCCCGGAAGCGTGGGCAGCAATGGGGTGGGCTCTGTGCGGATTGGGGGGATGGACTTCGATGCACAGGGCAATTTATGGGTTACCAACTATGGTGCGGGGCGACCCGTTTCCGTGCGTCGCCGCAATGGCGACTGGGAGAGTTATTCGCTAGGAACGGCCACGGAAGTACGCGAAATACGGGTGGATGTATCGGGTAATAAGTGGATCCGGATGCGGGCGGGCGGACTCATCGTACTGGAGGCCAATGGCACCAGGTTTGTGTCGGTACTCGCCGCCGCGGGTCAGGGAGGCCTTCCCAGTGCAGGGGTGAATGCCATGGTTTCCGATCGCAGCGGCACCTTTTGGATCGGAACCAACGAGGGCCCCGCACTCTTCTACAACCCCAACGCCGTGTTCCGCACTACATTCGATGCCCAACGCATCAAAATACAACAAGAACAATTTGTGGGTTTTCTCCTGGGCAATGAGGTCATCACTGCACTAGCAGTAGATGGGGCCGACCGCAAATGGTTTGGAACCACAAATGGACTATGGTGTTTTTCACCCGATGGCACGCGACAAATCCACCATTTCACCACCCAGAATAGTCCACTTCTCTCGAATGTCATTCTATCCCTCTCCATCCACCCCACTACGGGCGAAGTATTCGTGGGGACCGATCGGGGTCTCATCTCATACCGCGCCACGGCCACCGAGGGGGGGCAAGTACATGCCAATGTGCAGGTTTTCCCCAACCCGGTAGAGCCCGGTTTTGAGGGTTATGTATCGGTTCGCGGGCTCCCCACGGATGCGTGGATCAAAATCACTGATCTGAGGGGGTCGCTTCTCTACCAGACCCGGGCGGATGGTGGACAAATCAGCTGGAACCAGCGGACGCTCAATGGTGAAATGGTGCCGTCTGGGGTATATCTGGTTTATTCCTCAACTGATCTGGGGGAGGATACTTTCGCGTCCAAGGTGGTTGTGATCCGATAAATCATGCAGATGCGCAGGCTTATGGATGTGTTTGTGATCGTTAACTGACCCGATCGGGGATGTTGACCAAAACCCGGGCCCTGGTGCTGCGCTGTACTCCATACGGGGATCATGCGGTGGTGGCTCGACTCCTTACCCGCGAATTGGGGGCCTATTCTTATATGCTGCATGGCATAAGGAGCAAGAAGGCGCGCATTACACCCGCCATGCTGCATCCTATGGCTCTCCTGGAGGCTGAAGTACTCCACAGACCCGATTCCGACCTGCAGCGCGTACCGGAGTTGCAACCCCTACCCTCCGGCCCGGGCGGGTATGGAACAGCCGGACAGCTGTTGGCGGCTGGATTAATAGCAGAGTTGCTCTCCCAATCGGTGCATGACCACGACCCCCAGCCTGACCTGTTCGATTGGCTCGTTGATCGAATGGAGGCTCTGATGGGCGCCGCTAAGCCAGCTGAAATTGTTTTCGCAATTCTAACCGAATTGCCGGGATGGCTTGGCTTTTCGGTCGATGAGTCGACCTACCACCAGGGAAGCCGGCTGAATTTTGTGGATGGGGTATTTGTAGGCCCCGGGGTGATTCCCGTCACCACCAATTCTGCGGATGTAGACCGATATGTAGTTCCTTTCAGTCACGGTTCTTCAACTGATCATGCTACCTCTGCAATACGGGCCAGTTCAACTGATTCCACTACCGCTGTTGGTCAACCCACATCCACTAATCACCCTACAACTTTGGGGGAGCCCGATTCCGCCGCACATCCCAAAACAAGCGCACAGTCCTCAAGCAGCAGTCAGACCATCCCCATTCAAAAACCCAGGCTCGTCGCCGGAACTGCCTCACCATCAACTAACGCTCCGCATCCCAACGCAAGCGCGCATTCCGAACGGGGTAGTGTTGACTTCAAGAGCGATTACGCCGACCCCCAAAGCAGCTTCGAGATGGCGTTTTACCTGTCACAAAGCCGTTGGCCCGACAACTTTCAAAGCAACGAGGCCTATCTCCAGGCACTTTATGGCCTTTATGCCCGCCACCTACCCTCCTTCCGCATCCCCCGAAGCCATGCTATGTTCTGCAGTTTGTTGCTGAAGTAGCCACGGCCGTACTATTTGGTCGGGAATGTGAGCTGACGCAACACCATACGGGCCATGGGCACCAGCAATTTATGCTCGTCGACTCCCGGGCCTTGTCGTCTCAATCGTATGGTGAGTTTATCTACACAAACCTCAGGTTGAAGCCTTCCCCAAATCAGCTCAATGCAAAAGTATAATTTTTATTAAAAATTTTGTTGTTTTCATGTTGGAATGTGGGAAACTCGGTTTGGCCTGCAGGGTGCGGATGTAGTTTTCCATATGTCAACTTGAATGTAGTAGGTGGTAGTGTATCAGCCACTATTAATTGGAGAAAATCCCGAAATGAATTTAGGTCTCTTTGGTTCATTCGGGGGTTGAGTTTTTATAGCTCACTTCAGCAAGATCATAGGACCGAATCCAAATTCCCTTTCAAATATACTTCGTAAAAGTACTTTAGGGTTTTTGTCTCATAAATATCGCCAAATCTGAATTTTTTCAATGCGGTGAAGGGGATGTTATTGGGGGTTCGTACGGAATTTCCGTAAATCCAGTCCTCTTTTTCGCTGAAATAGGGATCCTTGTATCTGTACCAAGGATAAGGAAATGCGTATGTATCAATTCGCCAAATTGAGTAGAGGCCTGGTCTGAAATTTGACTCATACTGATCCATATATATTGGGCATAAAGAGAGAAAGTTGGCGGGTGTGATGTGTGCATAAACGTAACCCTCATACATGACCTTCCATTCAGGATAGTCGCTCGCGTACAAGTTCTTCTTTCCTTTCTTGGCGCATTCTGCCCGAAATAACTGACGCTGTTCGAATTCGCAGCTGATGTCCTGCAAGGGTCTGTTGCGCAAAAGCCCGAACCGGCCGATTGACTTATCGCGACCTCTGTAGGTGATATGCCAGAGATATCGGGGCACAAACAATGGCATTGTACATTGGTGATAAACAATGTCCTCAGAAACCAAGCAGTCATCTTGGTCGCAGTAATCACACCTCAGCGGGGCGGTGAACTTCAAATAGCGATAAAACTTTGGATAAAAGGATTGAATCGACTCCATAAATAAAGCCATAACGACGTCACCCCATGTGACGATGCTTGGAATTTTATTTAGCTTTGGTCGATTTTACATTGAGATGGTCTAGTTTGACTGGGCATGAAGGTGGGTCGACATCAGCTCAAGTAAGGGGAGAAAGAATAGGATAGATGATCGGTGGGGCACTGAAATACATGAGAAATGCATACACAATGATTAGGTGCATCCTTGTGCCCTCAAAGCTTCGATATTTGATGCCCGTTACTTTAGTTGCGTGTATCTCCTCCTGCATTTCATGGGCCCGCTGGGTCGATACAGGATAAATGAACAAATCCTAAATATATTGTATAATGTTATTTTATATAAAGCTATAATATTTTGTCCCCTTCTGTCCTTTTCTCAGTCGCCTCACCCTGCTCAGGCACCGGGTCGAAGCGCTGCCACAGCAGCGGGTATGGGGCGATTGGGTGGACAAATCACAGATGCTGCGGGAAGGTCTTTGCCTTTCGCAAGTCTGCAATTTACACCCGGACCAGTGGGCACGATGAGCAACGAGCAGGGGCGCTTCGAACTGGAACTCGACACGGGGTCGTACCGCTTGCAGATCCATTTTCTGGGATATGAACCAAAGATAGTACCCCTTCAGATCGGCAGGGAAGGCCTACAAACTAAATTTGTTTTAACGCCACAGGTCTTCAACCTGCAAGAAGTGAAAGTGAAAGCGGGCGCAGAGGATCCGGCCTACTCGCTCATGCGTCGTGCTATTCGGAACGCACCTCTTCACATTCAGGCCCTTCAGTCCTACACCGCACAGAGTTATGTAAAGGGCACCTTCCGAATACTTTCAGCCCCTTATCTCATGCGCAAGGCAATCGAACGGGAGAATTTTAAGGTGGGAACGGCCTATGTGTTGGAGTCGATGAGTGATCTGCGCTACCAGGCGCCCGCAACCTTCACCGAACAGGTGCGCTCCCTGCGGTCGAGCCTGCCTCCAGGAACGGAAAACCAGATCCGCTATACCCAATTCAATTTATATAGGCCCAGGAATGGGGAAATCATCTCCCCCTTTGCCCCCGGATCTTTTACCCACTACCGTTTCCGATACCGCGGGGAGAGTCGACAGGGCGAACAAATCCTTCACCGAATTGAGGTAGAGCCCCGCTCGAAGTTACCCTTCCTCTTCAAAGGTGAAATATACCTCCGTGAACCCCATATGGGAATCTATGCGACGAATCTGACGTTTACCGACGACAACGGCATCAACTATTCGGTCAACCAACAGTACCAGCCTGTTCAGGGCTGGTGGATGCCTTCGACCCAGGAAATCAAATTAAAGGCCACCTTTCTAGGCGTTTCGGGTGATATGCGTTATGTGACATCACTGCGCCAATACCGCCTGCAGGTGGATACCCTGATATTTCAGCGTGCACGGGGCACAGCCAAGAGCAATTTGGATGAAAAAGTTGTATCGGGCACCACTAAGGCTATGAGGGTGAATGCACGGAAGGCAGGATCAAATAGTGTACCAGCCCAGATGTTGAAAGGGGAGAAGGAGGGGGTACAGAAAAGCATGGAAATTGGTCGACATAGGGATGGAAATGCCGGGCAAGGGGGGGTGACAAATGGCGGACAACGAACCAGGCCGCATAAGGGCAACCAGAGTGCACCTGATCAGGGGGAGGACACTACTATGACAGGTTCATTCAAACAAGCCGATTCGGATGAAGCAGAGGGGGGGAAGGCCAACCGGCAAACCAATAGGGAGGTTAGAAAAATAATCCGGCAAATCAAAGAAACGGCTCAAGATAGTTCATCCGATTCGGACGATGTGGGCATAACGGGCCGCGACTATACCTACCGGATCGATAGCAATGCGGCGAGGAGTCCGGATTCTCTGTGGATGCAGATGAGGATGTTACCCCTCGAAGCGGAGGAGGTGACAGCCTATAAAGAGGCGGAGTCACTTTATGAGGCCCGATATGAAAAATGGCAACGCGATAGCCTGAAAGAGTTGCCACGTTTTCGCTGGCATCAACTGATAACGGGACACACCTACCGGCTGGGTAGGCGGACGGAAGACGGATTTTACCCCCGGATATGGGCATTGCGCGGATTGTTGAGTGGACTCGGAAGAGGCGACGTGTTCAATACGGTAGAGGGATGGGTGCTGAGACCCTCGCTCACCTACACCGATAACAGCAAACAGGGTTACGAACACATCACCCAATCCGATTTGCGGTATTCGTTTGGACGCGATCGATTGCTACTTTTTGCGCAGCACACACGCAACTTGGGAGCACATAGTGTGAAGATCTCGGGTGGACGTAGGGTAACGCAATACAACGCGACAGAACCGGTTTCGCCCTCCACGAACCTCACGAGAACGATATTCGACGGACAAAATCTACTGAATCTCTATGACCTCACGGCACTCGAATCGCAGGTCACCCTTCGCGCATCAGCTGAGTGGAAGTGGAACATCAGTACCGCCTGGCAACGGAGATCACCACTGGAGAACCTCGGGCAACTACCTGGCTACCTGATGCGGGGGGGACTCACACCCAATCACCCCAAAAATGAAGAACGCCAGGGAGAAACGCAATTTTGCGTACACGATGCACTGCTGTTTGATCTGGGGGTGGAATGGATGCCAGGCACGCGGTTGTCGCGCTACAACGGCCGCACACGGTGGGAATCTTCTGGCCTTCCTCAATTTTCAGCCGGTCTCCGCAGTGGCAGCATCATCACTGGTTGGCTCGCCGACAGCCTTCTGGGCTCCTATTATGGCAAGAACTTTGCGGAATTCTATTCAGGAATGCGCTGGTCGCCAAACCTACCTGGGGGGCGAAGCCTACGGCTACAATTGGACGGCGGGGCATTCTTGCGACGACCCGCACAACTCATCGATTTCCGGCATTTCAATGGACTGTTGTCGCTTGTGCAAACCCGGGGCGACAACCGCTTCAGGGATCTAGACATTTACGCAAACAGCACCACAGGTCCCTGGGCAACCTGCTTCATGAGGTTCAGCACCGGCAGAATGCTGTTGAATCGAACGGAGTCACTGCGCCAGATCGGTTTGGGGGAAGAAGTTTTTATTTCGGGGCTCATCACCGATCGAATACGACACCTTGAACTAGGCTATAGTATTCTTACACCCTTCGAAGCCATCGGAATCGATGGATTTATATCATTCGATAGCCGTAGTCGTCGCAACACAGGCTTCCGGATTCTGATTGGGTTCTAAGGGCTGAGAATATTGCCAAACAGGAAAGTATCTCTTCATTCCATTGGAGAACCATTAGGAACAAGTGAGAAACAAAAAAGCCATATGCATAAAAAAAGCCAACACGAAACGCAGTAGCTTTCAGTATTGATGCGAGCACCCTGTAGGGCTCGAACCTATGACCGCCTGATTAACAGTTATCAGAACACATATTGGTTACTTCTAACTTTTGTGTCTTATCCATTACACTTTGCAAAAAGTGAAACGTATTGATATAGTGTTATACAAACAGCAATCATAGTTATACTTATGACATAGTTTCTTTAGAAGACGTATGGTCCTTCAAGAGCTGTTGTATAGAAAATAAAAGCAAAATTGTCGCAATAGAAATGATGCTTGCAAAACAAATTACGATTGCAAGAATTGAAAATGAGCGATTGGCTGCTTTCTCTGTCTCTATGCTTGATTTTTCCAACTCAGCAATGCTAAGCTTTTCTTCATATAAATTAAGATATCTTTTAAGTGATTTGTTAAGATCATTTTTATCATAATAATCCAAATCGTCTTTAAAATCTTCAACGGCTGCTATTAAGTCCTGAGTTGATATATCTGATTCAAAAATGATATGAGTTAATTCAAAATATTTCTTTTTATCATACTTTGGCGAATCTATTTTTCTATGTTCATCCAATAGTGACAAACAAATATCAACCTTTTCCTCTGTTATGCTATGTCGATTCACATATTCTAAATATTCTACAAATTGTGATAAATCTTTCCTGTTTTGAATGTGCAATTTCTTCCCATCTATTTTGCTTTTCAATTCGGCTGACTTTAGCACCAAGGCAAGATTAGCTTCACTGCCTTGAGAAATCCAATAAACGTAAGTCTCAAATGCTTCCTTATTTAAATACTCAGCATTTGTGAATAGATTTAACTGATGTATCAATTTTAATATTTCAACTCGTTCACAAATTTGACTTGTGTCAAGTGAGCGATCTTTGAAAAGATTCTCGAGAATATTGGGGATGGCTGCAGGGTTGGGATAGAAAGTCCTTTTTTGAACAACAATATAGTTTCCGTATTCGTCTGTGACATAGTCGCCATAATCGTTTAAGTAGTATTCGCTAAATAGCTCGCTGGAGTCGCCAAGATTTGTCCATTCAGCCTTTGGAAGATCACTTTTTAATGAGTCTTCATATTGTTTATATTGTTTCGGATCGCATCCATTCGAATGCTCTTCAAATTTAACTACAGCGACAGTATCAACTTGATTGTTTATAACTTCTGTTCGAGATACTTTTACATTGTCTCTGTTGGTTGGAGTCAAATTAAACAAAAACCTGATAATGAAAATTGCAAGTCCGAGTAAGGCAAACAGTGATAAAATCTGCCACGTTTTTCGTCCAATCGGAAAAACAAATTTTTCCTCCATAGAACTAAAAAATTTTTTCATATTTTGACATTTTAATTTTTCCTACTCATAAGGCTTTTCGGAATACACCCCGTTTTTTATAGTGGGTTCTGGACTCCACTTTTGTTTGTCAATTTTACAAAATAATTTTTAAGAACTATCAAAGTTGTCCTTTGGTGGTTCTCTTGTTTGTCCGCTATGTCTCTTTAACTTGCCCATAACGTTTTCGGGCTTGACGAAGGTGGCGGCTTTTTAGCACAAAAGTTCAATCGAAGAACTGCACTTGAGCCTACCACAAAACTGTCATACGAAGCACTGAACCCGCCATTACGCCAAACCGCTGTTGTGCGTTCGGTGTTCTTCTTTTTTCCTGTCTGTCTGTCGGTTGTGCGTTGGAACAGACACACTCTTTGCCAAGTTTTGGCTTGCGGGTCGGCTGGTGCGACTTGGCAATGTGTGTGGATGTTTAGCATTGGGAATATTTCGTTTTAAAAATGTCATTTATTTCAACCAATAAACTGTCGTCTGGTGATTTGTTTATAGCTGTCTCCCTAAATTTCTTGTAAAGCTCTATGATTTTATTTTCGGTTTTCTTGTCCAGCAATGTTAGGTCAGGCATCATCGCTTTGTTAAGGTCATTAGGTTCAAATTTTTAAAGTCCGTTACCATATTCTCTTCGGTTGTCTTCAAATATCTCTCTTGCAACGTCTGTCAAAAGATATGCGAACGTGCCTGGTCCCGTAATCTGAGCAACGACGATGCAAGTGCGACCCGCTACGGCAACGCCCACCGGGCTGGTTTTTCGGTTCGCTGCGCCCGGGATTGAACCTCGAATTTTGACTTTTTGGGTTTGTGCGGTGGGTGCGGGATGGGGTTTTTCACGTGCCTTTAAGGCGCGTGAAAAACCGCCAAATTATTCCAAAGATCAGGCAGAAACATTATAGACATCAATAGATGTTATATTTGCGGATTGTATGTGTTTCATCTCCCCTTTCCGCATAATGTCGCTCGTGGGCATTTTAAGCCTACCCGCCTTGGTCTTTGCCCAGAAGGGGAATGTGCAGGAGTATAGGGGTAAACGGATATTTGGACGCGACGACTCACGAGCGCGCCTTGAACAGCAACTGCTCGACGAAGCCCGGAGCAAGGTAGTGGAACAAGAAGTCGGCATCAGGGTACAAACCACGGAGCAAAATGTACAGGGTGAGTATTTGAGTCGCGGCTCAGGGACAGGAACGCCTACAAGAGCCTTGTGGGTAGAAGATTTCATCTCCCTCAGCAAGCAGGAATCATCGGGCCGCATTATCCAGGAAGATGAGCAACGCTTCACCGAATCCGGATCTGGTGAGTCTCGCATTCTTGAATTGTATTACAGGGCGCGGGTGGCCCGCGATGCAGGCAAACGGGATCCCGGCTTTCGGGTGTCGTTTGTGTTGAACCAAGACAGCTACCGGGAGGGCGATACCTTGCGCATGACAGCCCAAAGCGAACGAGCGGGCTGGTTGTATGTCTTCAATGTGGGGCGCGATGGGCACTTTACCCTTATATGGCCCAACACCTACGACCGCGACAATACACTTTTATCTGGTCGTCAGCGAAATCTGCCTTCCGCTGATCATCGGTATGCATTTGTGGCGGAAATCAACCAAGCTACGGAGTTGATGCCCTCCGACAACAGCAAGCCGTCATCGACCTCCACCTCAATGGAATCACAGACCGACCTGATTTTCGCCCTCTTCTACCTCGGAGAACGCCCATTGATAGAGTCTGAAATGATAAAGCAGGGTAAGGAATATACGCTAAGTGAGTTCAACCGACTCCTGCTCGAAATTGACTTGAGCGACAGACGCGAAGAGGCCGTTGCCTACACCACAACCCGCAGGAGGTAGCACTTATAAACGAATAGATCAACCTATTTTTGTAGTCAACCAAAACAACCAAATTAACCAATCATAGAACCCGTTCCCAAATTCAATCCCTACAACATATGAAAGCAATGAAACTCAACTTCTCCGCCATCAAGTTATGGATGGCATGCAGTGTTGTCATTCTGACGTGTCTGCTTCAATTTCCATCGAGCCTACACGCCCAATCCTTCCGCAGCAACACCCAACGGGTTAGGATATCGGAGATCCCCCGTCCAACGGCCCCTGCAGAATTACACATCACCGACCTGAGGTTCAGCGATGCACTGGGCGACCGCAACGACCTGCTCGATGCTGATGAAACCGTTGAGGTGCGATTTACCCTCGAGAACAAGGGGCGGGGCGATGCCTACCGAACCCGGTTGAGCACCCAATCGCGCCACAGCATTACAGGGGTGAATTTCAACGCCACCCAAGACTTGGGTGACTTAAAAGCCGGTCAGTCACGGCAAGTGACCCTATCGGTCAGCGGATCCCGTGGTATCCAAACCGGAGAAGCCTGGTTGGTGCTCACCATTCGCGAGGCCAATGGATTCGATTCAGATCCGGCTGAGGTGCGATTCAATACCGCTGCATTTCGCAATCCGCAGTTGGCTTTGGTAGATGCGGTGTTCACCAACAACGACGGGGAGGGAAAAATCACACTCGGTAAGACCGTGACCATGGAGGCACTTATTCAGAACCGTGGACAAGGCACAGCGCGCGGTGTCCGCGTTAAGATGACTTGTCCCGCCCAGGTCTTCCCCGCAGGTGAATCAGAGTTTGTTTTAGGCGAATTAGCACCCAATGAGAGCAGACGCATCACATATGAGTTTTTTGCCAATAAAATGTACATGGGAACAGAGATTGCCATCGAGATCCAAGCTACGGAATCGCTTGGGACGTATGGTTTGAAGCAAACCCAACGTGTGTCGCTCGAAAAGACGCTGGCCAAGACCCAGACGCTTCAGATTGCCGGGCAACAGGCAAAGAGCGTGGCCATTACCGATCAGGCCTTGCGCTCTGATGTAGATCGGAACATTCCCACAATCGAGCCGACCTACCCCAACCGCTATGCACTTGTGATTGGAAACGAGGACTACTCCAAGTTTCAGAGGGGACTGGCATCAGAAAGCAACGTGGCATTTGCCCGAAACGATGCGCAGATGGTGCGCGACTACCTACAGCGCACGATGGGGGTGCCTGCCACGCAGATTGACCTTAAGCTCGATGCTACGGGTGGGGAAATGGAGCAGGCCATGGAACGCCTGAAGAACCTGATTAAGTATACCCAAGGGGAAGCGGAAGTGTTTGTGTACTATGCGGGGCACGGTCTTCCCGATGAAGGGGGCGAATCGTATTTGATTCCGGTGGATGTGTCGGGTGCCAATGTTCGTATGGGCGTGCGACTGGCCGATTGGTACCAAAAACTGAGTGAGTTTCCATCGAAGCGGGTAACGGTCTTCCTCGATGCTTGTTTTTCTGGTGGCGCCCGCGGCACCGAACTCTTGGCCATGGCCCGAGGTGTGAAGATTGTGCCCCGTGCCAATTCACTTCCAGGTAATCTTTTGGTATTTACCGCCACATCGGGCGAGCAATCGGCTCTACCCTGGGCGGCCCAAAACCATGGGATGTTTACCTACCACCTGCTCAAGTTTTGGCAGGATCGCAGGGGGGACGGTTCGTATGGAGAACTGGCAGAGCGGTTGACCCATCAGGTTGGCCTCGAATCGGTGCGCACCAACAATACCAAGCAGGATCCCCAGGTTTTATTCAGCGACGGGGTTGCCGATGTTTGGAAGATGTGGAAGTTCCGCTAATCAATTATAGGATGCATTGGATATTCATTTTCTTGCTGTTTTTGCCTTCAGCGCTTCTCGGGCAAACCATAAGTAATATCCGTAAGGAACCTGAAATTTTCACCATTGTTGAGGAGATGCCTACCTTCCCCGGGGGCGACCAGGCACTTTTAGAGTACATGGCCAAGAACACGAAGTACCCCCCTCTGGCACGCGAAAATGGTTTGCAGGG